>NZ_JAIQZA010000006.1 GCF_020164485.1 Salegentibacter tibetensis | reverse complement strand
TCTACTTTTACATTCACTTAAAGAAGATATGGACAAAAAAGTTATTATTGCTTCCAAAAATCCTGTGAAGTTAAAGGCCGTAAAAGAAGGATTCACCAAAATGTTTCAGGAAGAGACCTTCAATTTCAAAGGTATTTCAGTACCCTCAGGAGTGCAGGATCAACCTATGGAGGATGATACAACCCTGCGTGGTGCTCTTAACAGGGCAAACAATGCCATGGCCAAGGTTCAAAATGCAGACTATTGGGTGGGAATCGAAGGCGGGATTGAAAAAACAGGTGAAAAAGAAATGCAGGCCTTCGCATGGATAGTGGTTAAATCGAGACAGTACATCGGGAAAGGAAAAACAGGAACTTTTTTTCTTCCCGATGAAATAATCAGCCTCATCAATGAAGGAAAAGAATTGGGTGAGGCAGATGACATCGTGTTTGGCCAAAATAATTCTAAACAGAAGAACGGTGCCGTAGGAATTCTTACAGGAAACGTTATTGATAGAGCTGATCTATATTCACAAGGAGTCATACTGGCACTAATACCTTTTAAACACACGAGCTATTACAGCTAAGTGGTTCAGCCAACACAAGAGTGAAAAATTCCCTAAGTTTCTCTGACTTTAAAGCCAAAAATAGTTCTCTTGAAATTAGACAAAAGGCCCGGGTATTTAATAAATAATATTTTGGGAATGTCGGTTTAATCCATTGCTTTCCCAGCACGGATGTTAGGAAATTAAGTGCTTCTAAATTTATCCCAATATCTCAAAAGCCTGTCCGTCAATTCCTATGCACTTCCCAACCAAAAAACCTCCGTACAAAAAGGCACGAATTTACTACTTAGATCTTAAATATGCTCGATGTTTTTAAGTCGAACATAGTTTATAACGGTCCAGAACATATCACAATATAAATGTTTCGATCTGTAATAAAACTATACAATTAATGTAATAGACCTGTTAGTTTTCCTGGATCATGTTTAATTACTTCCGCAATCAAATTAAGAAAGATTTGCAGCTAAGACGTAATTAATCAATATCTAAGCTAGTTGTTTAAGAAGCTTGACAAAGAAACTACGAAAAAATTGTTCTCATACCATTAAGCTGCCTAAATGATAATATTGAGCAGGAAAATACATGCATTCTGCTATTATTTTCAGCATCCCAAAAACCTCTTGGGCATTTATTACGTAGATATTCTTAAATACTAAATTTTATCTAATTCTAAATAATACTTGAGGACAGCGCATTTCAAACAATCATTTTTTATTCGCAACCTGCTGGTTGTAATGTCCTTATTATATCTATTTTCTCCATTATATTCAGAATTCAACATTCTTCTTCATAAAATATCACATCAATTTGTTATTGAAGATCATCATGCTGAAAAATCTAATGAAGAGAAACACCATCATACAGATGATCATAATTTTTTAGCTTTGAATCATTTAGTAGAGGCCGAGGATCATCATAATAAAGAAGAAATCGATGATCACACACACGGGGTAATTTCCTTCTTCAATTCGATTTTAAATTATGATTCTTCAAAAGATAATAAGGAAAAACAAATTTTTGAGAATAAAATAGATAAACATATTCTCTCTCATAATATAAATTTACCCCAATCGGTCTTAGTCTACAAAGACAAAAAAATTTGGGATTACTTTTCCTTCGCAGAAGACCATGAACCAGATATTACGATCCCACCTCCCCAGAGCAATCTTATGTAAGACATATCATTTTATTTAGACAGAAATATAGGGCTGATGAATTTGAGATTCATTTGACTTACTTATGTCTGTATGTAGGTTTTTCTAAGCGTAAATCAAACTTGGATATCCATTGATATGTTCAAATTTCAA
Organism: Salegentibacter tibetensis; assembly: GCF_020164485.1. Classification (GTDB taxonomy): domain Bacteria; phylum Bacteroidota; class Bacteroidia; order Flavobacteriales; family Flavobacteriaceae; genus Salegentibacter; species Salegentibacter tibetensis. The sequence continues at coordinate 157,657 of NZ_JAIQZA010000006.1, read as the reverse complement.
AAAAAATATTTCAGCTTCTCTTAAAAGGGAAACTACCAACCCAAGAAATTTCTATACATGAAATATTATATAACAGCATTTTTAATGCTTTTTACAACTGCTATTCTTGCCCAGAATCTGGAAGGCACTGTAATTAATTCAAGTAATCAACCTTTGGAATATGTAGGTGTCTTTAATAAGGTTACGGGAAAATATAGCCGAACTGATGCCACTGGTTCCTTTACTTTACCTAAAACATCAGCAGAAGATTCAATCTATTTTTCAAGTCTGGGATATAAAACCAAGCTTTTAATAATCTCTCCTGATAATTTGAACAAAAAATTAGTAACAGAGATGGAAGAGTCGAGTATATCTCTGGAACAAATAGTTTTAGTTTCTGAAGTAAATGCCCTTAGCCAATTAGTAGGTGTAGACACACAAATCGATCCTGTAAAATCATCACAGGAAATACTCCGAAAAGTGCCAGGTTTGATCATTGGCCAGCATGCGGGTGGTGGAAAAGCAGAACAGATATTTCTGCGTGGTTTTGATGTAGACCATGGAACCGATGTGGCTATAAGTGTAGACGGAATGCCTGTAAATATGGTTTCACATGCCCACGGACAAGGTTATGCAGATTTACATTTTGTAATCCCTGAAACCATTGAAAATCTCGATTTTGGGAAAGGCCCCTATTATTCAGATAAAGGAAATTTTAATACCGCAGGTTATATTGACCTTCAACTAAAGAAAACTTTAAATAAAAATCAGATCTCCCTGGAAGCAGGGCAATTCAATAGCAAAAGGCTTGTAGGTATGTTCAATCTCCTGGAATCCGATAACAATAATGCTTATATAGCCTCTGAATTATCCCTATCTGATGGCCCATTTGATTCTCCTCAAAATTTCAACCGTATAAATATTATGGGGAGATATAATTACAATTTAAGGGGAAATCAGGAATTAACAGTTACCGCCTCACATTTCCAAAGTAAATGGGATGCTTCGGGACAGGTACCACAGCGTGCCATTGACCGGGGTTTAATTGGAAGATTTGGAGCAATTGACGATACAGAAGGGGGAAAAACAAGCAGATCCAATCTTCTTTTTAACCACAAAAAAAAGATTGACGAAAATAGCATGGTAAAATCAAAGGCTTTTATATCTCAATATAATTTCGAACTCTATTCCAACTTCACCTTTTTTCTGGAAGATCCTGTAAATGGTGACCAAATACGACAAAAAGAAAATCGTGTAATAGTTGGTGCAGAAAGTGTTTTTGAAAGAAAGAATATTGATTTAGGAAGCGACATTGAATTCAAATATGCTTCCGGGATCGGGTTTCGCTATGATGATGTAGATGATGTAGAGTTATCAAGTACACTAAACCGCGAAACGACGCTAGATCAAATTTCATTAGGGGATGTAGATGAAGTAAATACATATGCTTTTTTAAACACCCAATTTAAAATGGGAAAATGGACCCTCAACCCGGCACTTAGACTGGATCATTTTAAATTCGATTATTTGAACAAGCTAAGCAACACGTACGATAATCAAAGTGAATCAAAATTTGCATTTAGTCCGAAGTTGAATACTATCTACTCGGTAAATAGAAGTTGGCAGCTTTTCCTTAAATCGGGAATCGGGTTTCACTCTAATGATGCCAGAGTTGTAGTTGCCAATAATGGAAAGTCCATACTTCCTGCGGCTTACGGAGTGGATTTAGGGACAATTATTAAACCGATAGATAAGTTAGCCCTAAATGCAAGCCTCTGGAGCTTGTTTCTGGAACAGGAATTTGTGTATGTAGGGGATGCAGGAATCGTTGAACCAAGTGGGAAAACCAACCGACTGGGTTTAGAATTGGGGGCACGCTACCAGGCATGGGATTGGTTATATTTGTATAGCGACATCAACTATACATATGCCAGAAGCACAGAGCAACCTAACGGGCAAGATTTTATTCCATTAGCACCCGACCTTACTTCATCTGGTGGAATTGTCGTAAATGGCTTAGGGAATTATTCCGGCGGACTAACTTATCGCTTTGTAGATGACAGGCCTGCTAATGAAGATAACTCTATTGTGGCAGAAGGCTATTTTGTTACCGACTTGAATATTAATTACAATCGGAAGAATTGGTCTTTTGGAGTCATTGTAGAGAATCTGCTAAATACCGAATGGAATGAAACCCAATTCGCAACTGAAAGCCGTTTATTCAATGAATCGAATGCCTTCGAAGAAATACATTTTACTCCAGGCATTCCATTTTATATTAGAGGGAAAGTAAGTGTTACATTTTAACAATTTTATTTTCTAAAAGATAGAAGCAAAAGAAGAAATTATAAAGGAGTGGAAAGTTTATGTAAAGAAATCTAATAGTTAACTTTTAAGAACTAAATCATAGCCTGAAATAATTTTTAAAATCAAAGGACTATCTCATAAACTGTGTAAATAGAAAAATAACAGGGGTCGCGACCCCTGTTATTTTTTTGTCCAATTTTAAAGTTTACACAGTGTGAAAAAAGAAGATTTATTTAGCGATGAATTTTTAAAGCAGTTCAATAACGGAATGAGCAATAGCGATATCGAAGAACAGATCAGGGAAGTTTATAATTTTGAAGTTTCCACTTCCACCTTATCCAGGATTACCGAAAAGATCACCGAGGATATCGTGGCCTGGCAGAATCATCCATTAGAACCCGTTTATCTAATTGTATAGATGGATGGTATCGTCTTCAAGGTACAGGAGATCCCCAAGCTGATCAACAAAACAATATACATAGCAGTCGGGCTTCGCAGGGATGGAAAGAAAGAAGTATTGGGGCTTTGGCTGGACAAAAAGGAATCTGAAGCCTTTTGGATGAATGTCCTTACCTATATAAAATCCCGGACCTTATCACGGCCACCGACAACCTAAACGGGTCTACCGATACCATCAGGAACGTGTTTCCTCAATACAAAATCCAAATCTGTGTGGTGCATCAAATACGCAACGCCTGCAGGTACGTGCATAGAAGGACAAAAGAGCCTTTACAGCAGATATGAAGCATATTTACAATGCACCTAACCAGCAAGCTGCCAAAGCTGCCCTGGATGATTTTTCAGGACTATGGAAAAAGTAAGTATTCTTATGCCATTAAGAGCTGGAGGACAACTGGGAAGACCTTACCGTATTCTTTGAGTTGAAATAAAAAAAATCATTTATACCACTAATCTTTTCGAGAACCTCAATGGGAAAATCAGGAAGTATACCAAAAATAAATTGTCTTTCCCTACAGATGAGGCAGCAATGAAATCTGTATACTTGGCTACATTGGAAGCAACTAAAAAGTGGTCAATGCCTATCAGGATCTGGAGTATTATCTTAAATCAGTTCCTTGCTATCTATGAAAAAAGGGTTAGACTTTAAAAAAGTCCTACCCCCTGTTATTTTAACTTTAAACACTTGCGGGTAGTGTCACAATTAATTAGGGCGATAGAGCGTACAAAACAACCCCTATCGCCCTACTCTATTACAAATCAATCTCCTGAACCTAAAGGGAATGAATCTCTCTTAATTTTACAGGCCCCATTTCATAGCCAGCTTCTAACAATTCTTCCTTTAAATCTTCAACCTTATCTGGCATCAAGTTCGCTTTGTAAATTTTAGCCATAGTAAACAGAGCTGTAGGCTCAAAGGTTTTATCAGCCACATGATCATTAATTATAGCCAAAGCTTTTTCGTTATTGCCATTTACTAAATTAGCCAGGGCAAGTACCTGGTAGGTCTCTGGTGTTGCTCTGTTCTTAATTTCTTGTTCAGCCAAAGCCAGGGCTTCTTTTCTAGTTGAAGGATCTTCTGCCAACACCTCTATTTTATGCGTGTTATACATATTTCCGTAAGCGGGATTATTTGCTAATTTCCAAAAGGAATCCATCGCATCTTTTTTAGCTTTTTCATCATTTTGAAATTCGGCAATTTCAGCTTTTAACAAATAATAATCTGGAGATACATGAGCTGTTAGCACAGAATCAAGTATACGTTGTGCTTCGACACTATTTTTGTCTTTTGAATACGCTATCCAGGCAATTCCCTTTTTAGCATAGGCATTGGAACTATCTATTTCCAAAGTCTTTAAATAGTGCTCGTAACTGTCCTGAATTCTTCCGTCATGGCCATAATAATCTGCTATATTGGAATATACCCATAAAAGTTTCAATCTATTTTTGCCAGCTTCTGCCTTTTCCTTGGCTTTTTCCATAAACATAATAGTCTTATCCAATTTTCCTTTGTAGTCATTCCATTTAGCAGCTCTAATGATATAATCGAAATCCTGTGGGTCTGCAAAAAGCTTTTGAATGCTGTCTGCTTTGGTATAATTTCCCAATTCCATATGAACATCAAAAAGTAAATGTTGTGTTGCAGGTATGCTTGTAGATAATTGAGCAGCGGAATCGGCATAAACTAAAGCCTCTTTAAATCTATGCTGAGAAATATAATTTCTTGCTAAAGACCTGTAATATTTTTCTTTATCCATATTGGCAACTTCTACGGCCTTTTCCAGTGATTGTTCTGCTTTTTTAAGGAAAGCTATATTCCCGGTAGATTCGAAAAACATATTATATTGCCCAGCTACGGCTGTAAAACTTGGCAATTCAATACTATCTGCTGTTATTTTTGAATTCCAAAGCTCGAAATAAGGAGATGTGGTGCGTGCTTTTTGAATAGCTAAATAGTTGTCATAATCTTCAGAATTTGTAATCTGGCTTTCTTGCTCAGAAGTCGATTCTTTACAGCTTATTATTAGTAAAAAACTTAGTATTAGAAGAAAATTGATTTTCATGGTTGATACTGTTGGTTAAAAAAAAAGCCCTTTTTTAAAGGGCTTTTTAAAAGGTTAAAATAAAATTTATTCTGGCGCTCCTATATAAGGGAAGCTGGCAGAGATATTATCTGCAGTAAGAGATACCCCATCTGTAACTAATTGTGGAAGTCCGTCCTCACCATTAAACCTGGCTCCGGTTTCCCCTCCAAATAATAAAATAAGTGAAATATCTATCACATCATCCTGAAGTCTTCTCCCTGTAAAACCTATTGCTCCATCGAAAGTTGGTGCTCCGGCTCCGGCATCAAAATAAATAGTTGGCGCGTTTGGTGCAACCTCTAATACATCGTTGGCTAATACCGTTGTTAAAACAGTAGCCGATACTGGATTAGGATTACTTTCTGAGGTTGGTTCTGGACCATTAAGAATATCTCCCAAAATGTTTGGCTGGTAATCTACATCTTCCGCTGTAAGCCCTAATGCTATAGCATACGCATCATGCATGCCTTCTAATTGTGCTTCAAAATCTGCTTGAAAACTTGCTCCCATCATAGAAGGGATTGTTACGTTGTGCATGTTCTTTATGTCAGCACTTCCGCTTAAAACTGTATTAATTCCTGGTCTACCCATATGGTCTACCTGACTAAAAGAACCGCTGAAATCTACTTCTGCCATAGGTGGGTTTGGATTCATATCCATATTATCATCGTCATTACTACATCCAATTACCAGGAAGCTGGTACACAATGCCGCGAATAAAAATTTTGTACTATATAATTTCATAATTCTATGTTTTTAAGATTGTTATATTATTGTTTCCTGTTTGTAGTTACCCAGGTTTTATATACAGGTACACCAATTACATTTTGAGCAGTTGGGGTTCCTAATAACTCGTTTGGCACTTCTAAAGCGATAGATAGTGTGTTGGCACCATCAAAAGTATCTGTTCCTGGGACATTAAACCCTGAGTTGTCTGAGGGTGATGGAGCAATCACTTCATTAAATCGAATAAAGTCGAAATAGAAAGCATCTTGTCTTGGTCCTGCAAATAATGAAACTCCATTATCTGTAGTAGTTGTGATAGCGGTTGTAGAAGAAATCTCTACAGATCCTAAAGCATTTCCAGTTGCTACTTCGCTATTAAGACCTGTTGATGATGGACTAAATGGCCCGAAGAAATACATAATTCCATCTCTTGGAATCGCTTGAATAACCTGATCTTCTACCAGGTCACCATCCAGATCTATGTTAATCTCTATCAGTACATCTTCGTCGAATTCACCATAAGTTAAATCTGGCAAAACATTAGACTGTACATTTACAATAAAAACTGTGTTGTCTGAACCTGTTGTTGGTTCAAAAGCATAGAAATCGGCGATGTCTGCAGAAGATCCTGCTACACCCGGTGCGTCAATGTGATCGGCGGCAATAAAAATTGACGCAGCCAATATTAGACCTAAACACGCAAAAATTTTAATCTTTTTCATAAGGATTGGTTTGAATTAATATTTATGAAGACCATTATTGGTCAACACAGAGATATACGGTGATATAGAAGGAGCGGTTTTACTATAAATGTTAAAATTATGTGAAAGCTTTAGGACTTTATGGTGACAAGCCAAATAATTTAAACAAGAAAAAAATAAAGGCTGTATCCTAAAAGTGTTAAGAATGCATAATGTAATAATAATCAAAAAAGAAAAAAATTTATACACAACAGTCTTGATAAAAAACTATCACTTAAGTCTGTCTCAAGAGTAATAGGAAGAAATGAAAGATAAACCTATAATCAGGAATCGAAAATGCAGAAGTACAAAACTTAACAGGAAATGAATTTTTACCTGACTAATTTTGCGATTAGTAAACTGTTTAAGGAATAAATCTTTAAATGAAAATTGGTAACAATTTCTAATTAAGAAAATAGTCTTACTGGCTTTGTTCTTTTTTTAAAAAAACTTCCCAACGGTTTTTCAATAATTAGCGTTCCATAATAGATCCTTTTAAAACTAGGGAACTTTCAAAATTTACCTCACAATTATAGACATATCTACACGTCGTGCAAACTGTTCTGAAGAGGTTTTGTCTTCGCCTCTAAAGGAGGTAATGATACGGGTCTTATCTATTCTATTATTTATAAAAGCTTGTTCGACAGCTTCTGCCCTACGCATAGACAGTTCTTTATTATAATTGACTCTTCCTACCGGACTTGCCCAACCCTCAAGTAAGACCTTAGCCTCGGGATATTTAATTAAAATCTGGGTCAGGTCTTGAATGTATGGGTAAAATTCGTCTTTCAGGGTTACTGAATTATTGTCGAAGTATACTTGTTGTTTAAAATAGGTCTTATCTTCCCCGGTATCTTCTGTTTTGGTTAATTTATTGGCCGCTATGATTTTTGATTCCAAACTATTCATCTGTCGTCTCACATCATCAAGATTTCCTTTCATAATACTCAGGCTATCTGCAAAAGAATTTTCTTTGGTGTAATCTGCTTTATTCAATTCAACATTTTTTAAAGAATCAATTCTTTCCTCTAAGTCTTTAATTGTTTTGTTGTTCGATGGGATAATAGTTGTTGTGCTACGCTCATTTGGCTGATTTAAAGCATTGGGGATTGCATTGCCAGGCAAGAGAATGGTAGAATTATCTCTACTTCTAGAAGGCAATAGCGTATTATTAGCGCTTAAATCATTGATTCTTTCGTTTAGATAACGTAAATCTTTTAAAATTTGCTGATAGGATGCATTATCATATGCACCTGTGCGTATATCTGAACGATCCTGGTATTTCAACCTAAGCTCGGTCAAATACTTTTTCTGTTGTTCACTTTCCCTTTCATTAAGTTTTGCGCGTCTTGCATCTGCTATAGTACTTAAAAAAGATTTCAAATCTGATTGTGTCATCACTATGGTACTTTTTTCAGAAGTGTTTTCGCTTTGCGCGAAAAGACTAATTGAAAATAATATACATATCGAAACTACAATTGACCTTGTTTTATCTTTTGTATTTAACTGTAACATGTCATTAAAAAGTTAGTTTGTATCCCACAGATATTCTGTGTATGTCGATAAAATTGTGAGCAGTATAATCTGCAAATAACTTACCGCCTAAAAGATTAAAGGATGTTCCTAAGACCAGGTTAGGACTAAATGTACTAACCCCTACAGCATCATTATAACCAAGTCCCAGACCGGCATAAGGATTCAAAATTACGCCTGCATCCACTTTAAAAGGAATCACAACGTTAGCGTTTATTCCAAATCCGGTATTCTTACCTGGAGCCAGGTAAATATCTGGTAGAAACTTAAATGGTGAATTGGTAAAGGCGTAATTCCCTCTCATTCCAATAATCATAGCAACATCATCTGCCACAACCGCTCCGGTGAAAACAGATAAACCTTCATTGATTACCCAACCAGTTGCAACACCGTCTTTTGCACTTTCAGATTGCACGACAATATTACCATCTTGATCTGTTTCAACTGTAGTTTTTGATGGTTGCACCCCTGGTAGTGTACCTGTAGGAGTTTGTTGCCCGCCTGATATTACAACAGTTTTATCCTGATTCTGATCCTGATTTTGATTTTGAAGAGAACCTCTTATGTTATTGATGTTGTCTGTATTCTTATCGATCTTTCTGTCAAGATCTTTCAACATGTCCAACACTTTTTGAGAAGCATCTTCCTGACGGGTTGGTACAAGATTTTGGTTGTAGGTTCCTGTGTTAAGTTCCAACAGTAAACGCTCTAAACGATCCATGCGATCCTCAATCGTTTGTGGTTTGCGAGATTCTTCATCAACACCCTGTATCACTTTTTCAATTAAATCCTCAAGTTCTTTAGGAGTCATTTCAACTTTAGATTCTTTTACATCCCCTATAGATTTCATTTCTGGATCAGACTTGATTCGCTCCAGTTCTTTTTTCTCCTCGATGATTTCTACAGCTTTTCTGGTGTCATTGTTTTCGTAGGCTTCAGACAATTCTGATTCCAGCTCATCAATCCGATCTTGATACGACTGGGTTCGGTCTTCTACCCTTTGATCTATTCTGCTTTGCAAAATGTCGTCTGTATCATCAGCTTTTTTACCTAATTGAAAGCGAAGACCCACAGTAAACATTGTGTGTTGTTTTAACTCATCCGGAGATATTGTATTTTCCAAATCTGTGGTTCCGCGTTCAGATGTAAACAATAAATTTGCATCACCAAAAGCTTCAAAATTTCTGCCAAGGGGTACATTTAAACCTAAACCACCTTTTGCAAAATAGCTGGAAGGTACACCAGTCAGAAAATCTTTACCAACATAGCTGTTATAAGCGTTGAGGTAACCACCACCTACGCTGATATAAGGTACCACTCCGCGAGACACATTTAACTTAGCTACAAAATCAGCCCCGTACATTGCCAAATTATCCCAATCGGTAGATATTTCTTCATTTTTGGTAGCCTGGTAGTAAAAACCTCTTATGCCTACGTATTGATTTAAATCAAAACCGATTTTTCCACCAATAAAATAAGAATCAGCTAAATTACTATCACTATCAAAATTCACAAAGGAAACAGCAGGTTCTACAATAAATTTAAAACCACCTAAACCTCCTGAAAACTTGTTGTAGTAAGCTCTGTCTAAATCGCTAAAATCTTCCGGACTGCGGCCGCCTAAATACAATTGTAAACCAGCCAAAACTGACCAGTTGTACATTCGATTATCATTATTTTCATTTAAAAAATCTTCAAACTCTGACTGATCCTGCCCATCTTGAAAAAGTACGGAAGCAGGGTTCAAGTTAAAGACTGTGTTTTTTGCTTCCAAATTTAGAAACAACCTGTTGCCCAACTTAAATTGTGTTCCAAGTCCCAGATTACCGTAAATCTGTTCTAATTTTTGTTCATTTGATGGGTCACCTGGTGCGGCAATATCAAATTTTAGTTTTTGAACCCCTGTTCCCAATATAAAATATGGTATAAAACGACCTCGTATTGGGATGTTGGCTTTGAGTTCACCCCCAATGCGTTCGATATCTACGTTACGCGAGGTAAAATTACTAACAAAATCATCTGAAAAAACATCGAAACTATCCACAGTGTTATTTATATCTGTGGACTTTTCATATAGTGCTCTCAGTTCAATTGCTTCACCAAAACCAAAACCCACTCTTCCTCCATACATAACACCATCTTCGATGGCGGCGTTATCGTCGAACCAGTTATAACTCACGGTAGGCTGTAAGGTTACGGTTACATCTCGCATCTGAGCCTGTAAATTTGCTCCCAGTAGAATTAAAATACAGATAGTAATTATCTTCTTCATACTCTTATATTTTTAATTATCACCTTAAGTTATTAATATTCAGGTAATTAGATGGGTGTAAATTTTTAATTATCAATTTTTTTTACCTGTTGTCTTTTGTTGATTTCTTCTTTTAAGACCTCTTTTTTAACCCGATCTATGGTCTGGCTGGATAATAAATTTAAACGGGGTATGCGATCTTCTCCCAGCGTCTACAAAGATTTTGCGATGAGATCGTGGAGAGTTGTTTTACTATCCAAACCTTGTTACGTTAACAATACTTTAAGTTAAAGTAGTTGAAGTTTTCTAAATAGTTCATGGGTGAACTCCCTTAATTTTCACCTTTAAGTGTACAGGCACTTTGAAAAGCCCTCCCTTTTATACCGTTGTTTAGAAGGTGTTTTAAAACTTCTTCTAAAAAAGGCACAGATATCAAAAGAAGTCTTTTAATTTATGGCTTAGTCCGTGCTCATTCGTAGCATCTTATTCCAAATGCGTTAAAAAGCAGATTATTTGGTTTTTAGAAATTCAAGAAAAAACCTTACACAAAAAGGTTTTTGGGGATAAAAAAGAAGCTCTACTCGCGATTACTTTCCTGCTCAGATAAGATTAAATGCGTAGTGGGTTCTCCTAACTTGGTCAATTCATCTATAAACTGCTGTAAATGTAGCTGGTTCCTGAGTGCCACTCTCAGATGGAAATTATGGGGGCCTGTTATTCGGTGAGCTTTAAGGATTTCAGGGTATTTGTTCAATTCTACAATCGCATACTGTAATTTGCCAGTAAAAACTTTCAGCAGTATAAAAACTTCCAGACTATTGCCAAGCAGAGCCTGATCTACCTCCAGGCTATAGCCTTTAATTGCTCCAATATCTTCGAGCTTATTGATTCTTTCCCGAACAGAAGATGGAGAAAGGGAAACTTTTTTGCTTAGATCTGCAAATGATGTTTTGGAATTAACTTTTAATAGTTCGATCAACTTTAGATCTGCTTTATCGATCATCAAATAATTTGTTTTAAGTGCAATTACCGATTTTTATTCGGAAAAAACATTATTTATCCATTCTTTCCACTGGGCAAAATCTTTTATTGGGATTAATTTTGGACATCTTAAAATTTACTACTGCTACATGGATACCGACTTATTATTTCTTCTTGGAACCGCAATCTTTTGTGGTTTTTTTGTGCAAACCGTTGTTGGCTTTGCCGGATCTTTAATCGCCTTACCTATTTTATTAATTGGCCTTAAACTACCCGATGCTATTGCCTATATATCTATTTTTTATCTTTTTTCAAGTATTTCCCTGGTTTATAAGGAGTGGAAATATATAGACAAACATGTTATTAAGAAATTGAGCATCACCTCCATCATAGGAATAGTAATTGGAATTCTTGTTCTTACTTACAGCCAACCCTTAATCTTAAAAAAAGCTCTTGGCGTTTTTATCCTTCTATATGTGGCTTATGTGGTAGTTGGAAAGATCGATCTTAAATTGGGCAACAAAGGCACTATGCTGTTTGGAGTTCTGGGTGGATTTTTCGCCGGAGTCTTTTCAACCGGGGGTCCGTTGTATGTGATCGCTGTAAAAAACACAGTTGAGAATGTGAAAATTTTCAGGGCTACAATGATTGGGGTATTAGCCCTTGTTACAACGGTAAGATTACCTTCCCTGGCCATTGGAGGTGTGCTGGATAGCGGCCACTTGAAAATGAGTCTTATCATTTTTCCAGTGTTTATCCTGGCGCAGTTTTTAGGGGGGTATTTTTTTCAAAAGATCAATGAATCCCTGTTCAAGAAAGTTCTTCTGGGCCTACTTTGCCTCTCAGGAACTGCATTGATTATTTAATGTGTCAGTACTGCGATAACAGCAATATTTCTGTCTAATCTTAATCTTCCAAAATTCAGGTTTTTCATTGGTGCCAAAAACTGTACATTCCACAAAAACTCTTGGTACTACTTGAATTGCGCCACCAGGTGTCGTGGGTGACCATCTTATTAAATTTTGTTCTATCTGGGCTATTAAACTGTCTGGCAAAGTAACTTCACAGGCCGCAAAAGAAACAAACCTTGGCCTGATGCCCTCAGGGTCGTAAATATCTTCGTAATTAAAATAAGTTTTTTTGTTGTCACCGACGAAATATCAAAATAGCCAATTACATTTTTTTCCGGATTATTAATATTTGCAATATTACCTGCAAAAAATCCCGGCTGACTTTGAGAAAAAATATTATCTAAACCGGAAAGTTATTCCAAAATCTTGTAATAGGTGTACGCTCCCCTGCTAATAACAAATTGCTTCACAAGAAGGCTGTATCCTATTAGAAAGGCTGGGATTATCTGAACTTATAAATTTAATTAGCAGGTCATTTACACTATCTTCTGGAAGAGAATTGCTGTTGGCCAATATTATTTCCTGAGAATCATTGGTTTGGTAACAGGTATAAGCCCACTTACTAAAATAAAGATTTTTTTAGTTTCTTCTTAAGAGAAGTTTAGAACGCTCTTTCGTAAATTAAGGCTTATGAAAGCCAATGGAATTACATATTTAATCCTAACCAGTATTCTCCTGGTGATAATCGCGGTTCTGGCGTTTTTTAATACCAGTTTTCCGGTAGTTTTCTACTTAACCTGCGCCGGTCAAATCTTATTGATCTTTACTGTTTATAAAATCCTTACCGATAACTATAAAACCGAAAAGACCTTTGATGATTGGTATGAAGATTACCCCGAAAGCCAGAATAAGGACTAGGGTTTATTCCACTTCAAAAAATCTGTTTACTTATATTGGTTTCCCATCACTTGTAAAACCTTCCACATTTATTTCAAATTTTTCATCTAGATCTGAAGTGAAAAACCTCAGGGAATTAAAAACTTACACACAAAATATTAAAAAGCTGAGAACAATCATAAATTAGATGTAGTAGAAAGTTTTAGCTTTGTAATTCTTAATAAAATATATAATGCAACTCAACCAGTATATAGACCATACCTTATTAAATCCAATAGCTACTCCAATAGATATTCAGAATTTATGTGAGGAAGCTATAGAGCATCAATTCTATGCCGTTTGTATTCCTCCTTCTTATATTGAAATTGCCAAATCGGTTTTAAAAACTTCCGAAGTAAAAATAGCAACGGTTATAGGCTTTCCTTTGGGTGCTATGACAACGGAAGCTAAGGTCTTTGAAGCTAGAAACGCCCTGGATAAAGGGGTAGATGAAATTGATATGGTTATAAATATTGGCATGTTAAAAGCCGGAGATTATGATTATATCGAAAAAGAAATTGCAGCAATTAAAAAAGCAATCGGTTCTAAAGTGCTCAAGGTAATTATTGAAACCTGTTACTTAACCGATACTGAAAAGAAATCTGCCTGCCGGGCTGCTTTAAATGCCAAAGCCGATTTCGTAAAGACTTCTACCGGTTTTGGAACTGCAGGAGCTACTTTTGACGATGTAAAATTGATGAAAGAAATCGCTGGTACTAAAATGCAGATAAAAGCTTCAGGCGGCATTAAAGATCGGAAAACTGCCATTAAATATATAGAATTAGGCGTTTCCAGGCTGGGAACTTCCTCGGGTATAAAACTGGTAACTTCAGAAGACAACTAATATGAGCGTACATATACAAGCCAAAAAAGATGAAATAGCAGAAAATGTATTACTTCCGGGAGATCCCTTAAGAGCAAAATGGATTGCCGAAAATTTCTTTGAAAATGCGGTTTGTTATAACGAAGTACGGGGAATGCTGGGATTTACCGGCACTTATAAAGGCGAAAAAATTTCAGTACAAGCTACGGGAATGGGTATACCTTCCGCATTGATTTATTGTACTGAATTAATCACTGAATACGGTGCCAAAAAACTCATTCGGGTAGGATCGGCCGGCTCTTACCAAAAAGATCTAAAAGTAAATGAAGTTGTTTTGGCAATGGCTGCTTCTTCCAATTCGGGTTTTAATAAAGCTAAATTTCAACATGCCGACTTCGCGCCTACTGTAGATTTCGAATTATTTATGAATGCAGTAAAATTTGCCAAAAATAACGGCATAAAATTCAGAGCCGGCAATGTACTTTCTTCAGATGTCTTTTACGAAGAAAACGACATGACTTACGAAAAATGGGCCGAATACGGTGTGTTATGCGTAGAAATGGAAACCGCCGGACTTTATAGCGTGGCCGCGAAACATAAAGTACAGGCTCTTTCAGTATTAACAGTTTCAGATTCTTTGGTAACCGGGGAACACCTTCCCGCAAAAGACAGGGAGCAAAGTTTTAGCCGAATGGTAGAAATTGCTTTAGGCAGTATTTAAGACGGTTTAGAGAAAATTCGTTAAATTCGGGACTAAATCCTGAAACCAATGAAATTTTTTCCAATAATTGTTTTTATGCTTAGCTGTTTGGTTTGCTCAGGGCAAACTTCAACACAACAACTTCAGCAGAAAATTGATTCCATTTTTAAAAGTACGCAAGGTGATTTTGCCATTGCTTTTAAAGATCTTTCCTTAGATAAAGACAGTATTCTTATAAATCAGCACGAGAATTTTCACGCTGCCAGCACGATGAAAACCCCGGTAATGATAGAGGTTTTTAAACAAGTCTCCGAAGGTAAATTCTCGCTCAAAGATTCCCTTCTCATCAAAAATGAATTTAAAAGTATTCTAGATGGAAGTCTTTATGCTATGGAACTTGGCCGGGACAGCGGGGAACATCTTTATGAGCAAATTGGCCGGAAAAGAAGGATTGAAGACCTTGTAACCGATATGATTATTTACAGCAGCAACCTGGCCACTAATATCGTGATTGAGCTGGTTGATGCTAAAAATGTGAATAAAACTATGCGCGAAATGGGCGCTAGTAATATTAATGTACTTCGCGGTGTGGAAGATATGAAAGCTTATGAAGCAGGTTTGAGCAATTCTACAACTGCTTATGATCTAATGCTGATTTTTGAAGCTCTTGCCAACGGAAATGCAGTAAGTACTGAAGCTGATGAAAAAATGCTTAACATTTTGCGGCAACAAAAACACACCGACTTAATTCCGAAGTTACTTCCAAAAGACTTAAAAATTGCCAATAAAACCGGTTGGATAACCGGGGTACATCACGATTCAGCCTTAATTGAAGTACCTGATGGAAGAAAATATGTTTTGGTTTTATTATCAAAAAACATGAAAGATATGGAGGCCGGTACTAAAATGCTTACTGAAGTATCCAAAATGATCTACGATCATCTAACTGAAAAATAATTTTAATGCAATTAAATATGAAAATTTCCATTACTTCTTCTATTCTATCAATTTCTTTGGCTCTTACTGCTTTTACAGGTGTAGCCCAGGATGAGAAAACTGAACTTCCACCTGAAGCAACCGAATTTTATGAACCGGTTCCGCCAAAAATTGAAGCGGGTGAATCTACCACTACAGCTCCTTCTGATGCAAAAATATTATTTGATGGTTCAGATCTTACGGGCTGGGTTAATGAGAAAGACGGGTCTAATCCTACCTGGAATATTGAGGGCAATATTCTAACGGTAAACCCGGGAACTGGCGGAATAAAGACTAAAGAGAATTTCGGCGATATACAGTTGCATTTAGAATGGCGCTCGCCTTCAGAAATTCAGGGCGATGGTCAGGGACGCGGAAACAGTGGCGTGATTATTATGGAAAAGTATGAAGTACAAATCCTGGATTCTTACGAAAATGAAACCTATACCAATGGCCAGGCCGCGAGTATTTACAAGCAATCCCCGCCTTTAGTAAACGCTACAAAAGCCCCAGGGGAATGGAATACTTACGATATTATTTTTACTGCTCCAAGATTCAATGAAGAGGGCATGTTGTTAAGTCCGGCAAAAATCACCGTTTTGCATAATGGCGTTCTGGTACAAAATAACTATACCCTTAGAGGTCCAACCGAATACATTGGTATTCCTAACTATACGAAACATGACGAAAAACTTCCTATTCATCTTCAGGATCACGGAAACCCTGTGAGTTTCAGGAATATTTGGGTAAGGGAATTAAATTAGAGTTTCACAGGTTAATTTTAAAAGAATTCGAATTTAAAAAATAGACATTATGTACAGGCGTAACAGAATTTTAGTATTGGTAGATTTTTCAGAGAACTCTAAAAACCTGATTGATTTCTCCGTGGGTTTATCGGAAACGCTAAATGCCAAAGTAATGTTTATCCATCAGGTTCCGGGAATTGTTCCGGGGATGACAGATTTTGAAAGCAGGCATAAGATAATTGAAGCCGAAAAAAATGATGCCCGGGAAAAATTATACGAAATAACTCCGGATAGATTCAAAAACGATCAGCATTTTTTGATTAGTGAAAAAAATATAATCACGATTTTAAATGAATTAAAAACTGAGAATTATGATGATTGGGTTCTGGCGGGATTAAAAGGAACCGGATTTTTAAAGCGGCTGTTTATTGGCAGCACTACCCTTTCCATCGTAGATAAATCAGATTCCCTTACCATTGCTGTTCCTGTTAAAGAAAAAATTACTCTTCCAACAAAACTTGCTATTGGGGTAAATAAGAAGTTTCCGCTAAATAAAACCCAGTTTGAGACCGTTTTATCGGGCCTTAAAGAACAAATTAGTGAAATTAAGTTTTTCACTATTCTGGAAGAAAATGATGATAAAACTGAGGCAGAAATTTATCTGGAACAAATTAAAGAAGAATATAAAAGTTTTAATACAACTTCCGAATTATTAAACGGTGATACCTACACCAGGCTAGTAGATAGTGTAGGGAAAAATAATGATACTTTTTTATTACTACAACAAGGATCTCGTTCTTTGCAAGACAGCATTTTCAGAAAATTTATGATCAACGAATTGGTTTATAATGGAGACACTCCTTTAATTGTTTTATCCTCATGAACTGGTTATCTAATTTAGCTGAAAATCCATTCTATGAATTTGCAATTATACTTGCCCTGGCAGCCCTGCTGGGTGCAATTGGAAGGGTTTTAAAACAACCCCTTATTGTAATGTTTATTGCTTTAGGAATTCTTGTTGGGCCTTCAGTTTTAAATATTGTAAAATCTGAGGAAAACATTCATCTGTTAGCCGAAATAGGGATCGCTATCTTACTTTTTATTGTTGGTCTAAAGCTGGATTTACGAATTATTAAAAATGTCGGGAAAATTGCGCTGCTTACGGGAATGGGTCAGGTGCTCTTCACCTCCTTATTTGGATATTTTATTGGGTTAGCCCTGGGATTTAGCTCATTGCATAGCTTCTATATTGCTGTAGCGCTTACATTTTCCAGTACTATTATTATAGTAAAGTTACTTTCAGACAAAAAGGAAATAGATTCACTGCACGGCCAGATAGCCATAGGTTTTTTAATTGTTCAGGATATCGTGGTAATTCTGGTGATGATTATTTTATCGGGGATGCGGCAGGGAGAAGATACCTCGCTCACCCATGATATTGTTAGCACGCTAATAGCAGGTTTGGGGCTTATAGGCTTCACTTTAATTGCAATGAAATGGGTAATACCAAAATTCAGTGCTTTTCTTGCAAAATCGCAGGAATTACTTACCCTTTTTGCCATTGCCTGGGCAGTTTCCCTGGCATCAATAGGAGAACTTATTGGGTTTAGCGGAGAGGTTGGAGCGTTTCTGGCCGGGATTAGTCTGGCATCCTCAGATTTTAAAGATGTAATTAGTAGCAGGCTGGTGAGTTTAAGGGATTTTTTACTTCTGTTTTTCTTCGTAAACCTTGGTGCAAATCTTAATTTATCTATAATTGGAAGCCAGGTTGTCCCTGCTCTCTATTTTTCAGTTTTTGTACTGGTGGGAAATCCAATAATTGTATTAATTATCATGGGGGCTATGGGTTACCGTAAACGAACCTCTTTTCTCGCAGGTTTAACCGTAGCTCAAATAAGTGAATTTTCACTGATCTTTGCCGGTTTAGGCCTTGCAGTTGGTCATATCACAGAAGAAGTGGTTGGTTTAATCACCCTGGTAGGGCTTATTACTATTGGACTTTCTACTTATCTTATTCTATATTCCCATCAAATTTATGAATTCATCTCTCCAGCTTTAAGTATTTTCCAAAAGCAACACCCCTACCGGGAAGGTCAAATGCAGATAAACGAATCTAAAAAATATGATGTGATTATTATTGGTTTAGGAAGATTTGGAAAAAGACTTTCTGAAATGCTCGACGAACATCCCGAAATTAATTTTCTCGGAATAGATTTCGATTCCGGTATAATTAAAGAATGGAAAAGAAACGGGAGAGATGTGATTTATGGAGATATGGAAGATCCCGAATTATTGGAGCAAATTCCTTACGATAACAGTGTGATGATAATTAGCACGGTGGCCAATAATGAACTTTCAAGACATTTAATAACTTCCTTAAAACAGAATAATTACAAGGGAGAAGTCTTCCTTACCGCCTTAACTGAAAAAGATCATGTTCAGTTAGATAACTATGGAGCGCAGGATATTTTGCGTCCCCATCAAATGGCAGCTTCAGACTTCTATAACTCCTACCTAAAGAATAAAATTTAGCTTTTATGCTCTGTTAAATTATTTCTGATAACCTATTTTGAATAGGCTAATCAAATTTCCAGTATTTCGAAGTTTAGATTGGAAAATTTAATCCAAAACAAACTTCCTACCAGCCAGACTTGCTATTTTAAGAAGTATCCCGATATTTATGCTGAAAAATTAATACTTATGGAAATTTATAAAGCTTCAGAAGATCGTTACGAAAAGATGCAATACCGCCGCTGCGGAAAAAGCGGAATTAAACTCCCCCTGCTCTCGCTGGGTTTATGGCATAATTTCGGAGATAATGATGATTTTGACAATGCAAGAAATATTTTAAGAACCGCTTTTAATAACGGTATAACCCATTTTGATCTTGCCAATAATTATGGCCCACCCTATGGTTCTGCTGAAAAGAATTTCGGGAAGATCTTTGCTGAAGATTTTAAGCAATATCGTGATGAACTAATTATTTCAACCAAAGCCGGTTGGGATATGTGGCCGGGACCTTATGGCAATTTTGGTTCCAGGAAATATCTAATCGCCAGTTTAGACCAGTCTTTACAAAGAATGGGACTGGATTATGTAGATATTTTTTATCATCACCGCCCGGATCCCGAAACGCCTTTAGAAGAGACTATGGCTGCTTTAGACCAGATTGTAAGACAGGGAAAAGCACTTTATGTAGGGATTTCACAATATTCGTCTAAGGATACCGCAAAAGCGGCCGAAATCCTAAGAGCACAAAAAACGCCATTTTTAATTCATCAACCACGATATAATATGATGGATCGCTGGGTAGAAGATGGTTTGTTAAATACATTGGAACATGAAGGCATAGGTAGTGTAGTATTTTCTCCGCTGGAACAGGGAATTCTAACCGATAAATATCTAAACGGAATTCCAAAAGACAGCCGCGCGGCAACCCAGGGCAGTTATTTAGATGAATCGCAGATCACGCCTGAAGTTGTAAATAAAGTGCAGCAACTAAACGAAATCGCCCAATCCAGAAATCAAAGCCTGGCACAAATGGCTGTGGCCTGGTTGTTAAAGGATCAGCGGGTAACTTCTGTATTGGTTGGAGTCAGCAAAGTTTCTCAATTGGAAGACAATATTAAAACCCTTGAAAACCTTGAATTTAGTAAAAGTGAATTAGAAAAAATAGAGGGAATTCTGCAGAATAAGTAGGAAGATTTCTTAGTTTAAAGGAGGCTGTTTGAAAAACGTCTAACTTTCGTCAAGCTGAACCTGCCCGTCCGTTCAGGCGGACTTGTTTCAGACTTTATCCCGAATTTACTTCGGGATTCTAACATGTTAGACCCTGAACCAAGTTCAGGGTGACGATTTAAAATTTTTCAAAAAGCCTCCTTTTTTATTTGATATAAACTTCCAAAAGTTCACAATTTTCAGCTGAAAGATTTACTTCCTTATTTTGAGCAGGAATAAGTAAAGTTTCTCCCTGGGCAATTTTTTCAGAATTCCCGTTTACGGAAACTTTCCCCTTTCCACTAACACACATATAGATCACAAAGGAATCTAAATTGCTATAATCTTTATTTATTTCTCCCTCTACCGGAAGATAATTTGTGGTAAAATACTGGCAACTAGCCACTTCAGAAGAATTGTTTTTCGCTTTCTCGTAATTCAGTTTAAAATCGTCTTTCTTTTCAAAATCTATTGCATCTATGGCTAAAGCGGTATGCAATTCCCGGGAATTACCTTCATCATCGGTTCGGTCCCAATCGTAAATTCGGTACGTAACATCTGAGGTTTGCTGGATTTCAGCCAAAAGCACTCCTGCTCCTATCGCGTGTACTTTTCCGGTGTTGATAAAAAAGCTATCCCCTTTTTTTACTTCTTCAAAATTGAGTACTTCCACGATTTTTCCTTCCTCTAAGCGAGTTATATAGTCTTCTTTTGAAACACTTTCCTTAAAGCCTATATTGATTTTCGCGCCTTCATCGGCCTGCATGATATACCACATTTCTGTTTTTCCGAAGGAATTATGGCGCTGACGTGCAAGGTCGTCGTTAGGATGTAATTGAACAGAAAGGTTAGTGTTAGCGTCTATAAATTTTATAAGCAAAGGGAAATCGGAATCAAATTCATCGTAGATCTTTTTGCCTACAATTTTATCTTTATATTCCTCTAAAAGGTCTTTTAACGAAAAACCTTTAAGTTCGCCATTGGCAACTATAGAAATAGCGCCCTCTACTCCAGAAACTTCCCAACTCTCCCCCAGGTCGTCCCGGTTTGTTTCTTTATTGAGAATATTTTTGAGTTTCTTACCACCCCAAATTTTTTCTTTTAAAATGGGATAAAATTTTATTGGATAATCTAGCATTTTGGTTGGTTTTAAAAACGTTTCAATATAATCAAATATTGCCGTGTTAAAAAATTGGTTAAGGTCTCATTTCAGGTACGGTTTGAAATATTTTAGCCTTGTCAAAAAAACGCTGGGGTTTTCAGAATTTTAATATTCCTAATATTAACGGTTTCCGGTCCTTTCAATTAGATACAGCTCCCGATATAATCTTTGTTTATGCTTGGTACTCACAGGATTCATATCTACACTATCAATTTTTGTTGTTTTGTAGTTGCTAAAAACCTGCTTTAAACTATCACTGTTATAAGCTTCAGTTAAAAGCATAAATTTGTCTTCTGAAGGAATTTCTACCTGGCCTCTTTGGGTTAACACCTGGATGGGTTTTCCATATTCCCAGATAATTTCAGGAGTAAAATTTTGAAATTCATATACCGGTGCATTATACCTATCAAGATGCCTATCTATATTCACAATACTGCTATACTCCTTATTGACGTTGATTTTATCTGCCATTGGCAAGCCAAACCACACGATACTTATCAAAAAGAAAACGCTTAAATAAAACACGGGTTTTATTTTTTTCAGCATTAAAAACCTGAACATAAGTATTCCGATAATAAATAATGAAATTGAACTTAGAAGGTACCAAAGCAGAATATCCTGCAGAAAAGATTCAAAATAGAAGTATG
Source organism: Salegentibacter tibetensis (assembly GCF_020164485.1). GTDB lineage: Bacteria > Bacteroidota > Bacteroidia > Flavobacteriales > Flavobacteriaceae > Salegentibacter > Salegentibacter tibetensis. The sequence goes on along the minus strand of NZ_JAIQZA010000006.1, from coordinate 136,040 downwards.
CGGCGACGGGAAATATACAACCTACAAGAGCAAATATTCCAAAATGGAAATAAGCCACTGCAGCTTCTTTTGTTTTAATACTTTTGAAATGATTAAAAAGGAATTCAATGTAAAAAGCGGTATTCATTGCCATAGGAATAAGCACCGGCAAAAGATAGCGGGATTTTTTTTCTGGAATAACAGATAATAGAAAAACGGAAGCTAAGGTCCAGAAAAGTGTGAATTTATAAGCCTTTTTATTGCTAACCCTATCCTTCAAATAAGGATAAAGCAACGCTACAAAAGATGGAATGGTCCATAAACCGCTTTGTATAAAAAAGCTCCAGTAATAATAAAACGGTCTTACGTTATAATTTAGCCACCTTCCGGTCTCCTGACTTGTGATTTCAGCAACCGCACGGGTATCATATAAATAAACATATAGATTCCACCATCCGCCGGAAATTAAAGCGACAAGAGCAAGAAGAACTAATGCTTTCCTGCGTTCTTGAGTGCCATCAAATTTGTAGATAATTCCGTAGGCAATTAAGAAAGGAAGAAATAAGGCATATATCGAAACCGGCCCTTTACTCAAAATGGAGCAGCCAATAAATAATCCGCTAATTGCAGCATATAAGAACCAGTTTTTTGTAGAATTATATAATTTGTAAAGTGAAAAGATGGCGAGCATCATAAAACTATGGGTATAAATATCCCATTGCCCGTCTCTGCTTGAATAGACAATATAAAAGGAAGTGCTGGCAATTAATCCCGCCAGAAATGATAATTCTATGTTCTTAGTAATCTTGAGGAGGAATTTATAAGTAAAAACCACTAAAATTATTCCCATAATTGCGGAAGGAAGACGCAAGCCAAACAGTCCCTCCATTCCAAAAACCGACATAGAAATTGCGGTTAACCAGGTTGGCAACGGAGGTTTTTCATAACGCGGCTCGGCGTTCATCGTTGTGAAAATCCAGTTATTATCGTTTAGCATTTCCCGGGCGGTAATAAAATTACGCGCCTCCATAATGTTGATGTAGATTGCATCAAGATTTACAAAAAACACTGCTATTCCCACAAGAATAAGTAGTACCAGGTATTTATTCTCTGATTTCATTATGATGAATTATTATATTTCTAATGTACATTATCGCGCCAAATAAATGCCCAATGAGCAAAACCGGATCTTTTCTGAAAATTGCGTAAACCAGAATTAAGGAAGAACCAACCAGACTTAGCCACCAGAACCCGAGTGGGAGTGAAGATTTCTTCTGTTTTTCGGAATATAACCATTGATATAAAAATCGCAGCGTAAAAACTATCTGCGCTACAATTCCTAATAAAAGCAACCAGAGCGGGATTGCTTCATTTAAAAATAATTTTTCAAGGTTATATTCATTATTAAAAAAACTGTAAACAACCACGAGCACCGGAAAAATCAGTATTAGACCTCTAAAAAGAAAAGGAAGCCTCCCCCATTGCCCCTGGAAATGTAAATTTCTTATATAAATAAAATAGGTAAGACTTTGTCCCAGCATAATCGCAAAATCGTCCCTAAAATAACCATAGATAAATAATAAAAATGAAGCCACTAAACTCAGTTCCCAAAAAAGAATTGGCGTGAGAACTTTCTTTTGTTTTTCAGAAAGTATCCATTGCATGATCATCCTTGAAGAAAACAGGATCTGCGCGGTAAAGCCAATCACATAGATTATTAGCGAATTACTCATGTTTCGCTTTTATGCTGTAATCTATATATGATTTTTTAATCCAGACGTAGGCAAAACAGTCCAGCAAAGGGCCGAGAAACCTATTTTTGAAATTGTATTTTGAACTGCCTTCGATTCTTGCATAATGACTTATCACAACTTCTTTTATCTCCTTTTGCTGCAATAATATCATTGCCGGTAAAAAGCGTTGTAAGCCCTTAAACATGGGTATTTTCTTGGCATATTCAGTATGTATAATTTTAAGCGGGCATCCGGTATCGTGTATATTATCATGGGTAAAAAATATCCTTACTGCATTCCCTGTTTTAGAAGAAATACGTTTTACCAGGGTGTCTTTTCTATTTTTTCGCCAACCTGTAACCAAACCATAATCTTTAATATGAGGCAGGAGTAATTCAAAATCTTCGGGGTGGGTTTGCAGATCTGCGTCGAGATAACCCAGCAAAGGCGTTTGAGTATGATCAAAAGCCGCCTTTAATGCAGCACCTTTTCCATAATTCCGGTCAAATAACAAGCAGTTGAAATCTTCCTGTCCCAAACAGAATTTCTCAATAGCAGAAGAGCTCCCATCACTGGAGCCATCATCTACCAGTAAAACACAGGATTTTAGAGAAGCAATTTTGAGGTAGTTTTGTAAATATTCAAAAAGCCTTGGTAAACTTTCTATCTCATTATAAACCGGAACGATAATGGTGAATTTAAAATCCATAAACAGTTATAGATGTTTATTTTGAAGTTGTGATAATAAAATTAACTCAAAAAGCTGGTTAACAGGACTAAAATTCCGGGAGGAGAAAGAAATCAAGATTTTCAAAAGGGATCTATTAAAAAATTTACCAAAGCAAAATTAAGGATATAATTTAGAAATGCTTTGAAAATAAAAATTAAGTTAAAATTGATTAAATTTCGACTAAATTCAGGCTAAATAAAAAAATACATTTTTAAATAGAAAAAGCTTGTTTTATTTCGAAAGAGGCTTATATTTGCAACCGCAAAAACGGTCGCGTAGCTCAGCTGGATAGAGCACCTGCCTTCTAAGCAGGCGGTCCCAGGTTCGAATCCTGGCGCGATCACAAAAAGTCTTCCAATACGGAAGACTTTTTTGTTTTACAGGTATTCACTCTCTTATCAATCCTTCTTTATCGGCACCATAAAAACCGGTACTTCAGTCTTTTCCAAAACACTTGAAGCGACCGTTCCCATTAAAAGTTTTTCAAAAACCGAATGACTGTGCGTGCCCATTACCACCAGGTCTGCATTCCAGGTTTTTGAATATTCAAGAATGGCAGTGGTTGCATCACCTTCGGCTAAATGGGTTTCTACATTTTCGTCGTTAAGGTGTTTTGCTGCAGTTTCAAGAAAATCTTCCACTACCTCCCTCATTTCCTGAGCTATATCCAGGTTTACGGCCATTTCATCGTAACCGGAATAGCCCATAAAAGTTGGATAATCAATTCCGTAGTAACTTACATTGGCCATGACGTGAAGTAAACAAACCCTGGCATCTAGTTGTTTGGCCAGCTTGTAACCGGCTTCAGCAACTTTCTCTGAAACCGGATGATAATCTATGGCAATTAATATACGCTTCATAAGATTGGATTTCTTATAAAGTTATTAAATGAATTCTAAACTGCAGAATTTTTAATAATGAATCATTTCGGAGAGAGGAAATTCAAAGGAAATAAAAGCTTATTCCTTAACTACGATTAAACTTGCTTTAGCTCCGGTTAAAAGGTTCCATTCTTTAGAAGCAACAAGGTTACCGTTTTCTTCCAAAACTTTTAGCTGTGCGGTGTTGGGACCAGAAGAGCCCTGATTTATCGCCTCGAATTCTATGTTATTGAAACCACTCTCAAGAGTAACCAGGATGGGATGAAAGCTCCCGGCCAGCACTACCCGCTCTATAAATTTTCCATTTACATAAACATTAACCTGGTCGCCGTCTACAAATTGATGATCACGGCAATAAAGCTCAACAAATTTTCCGCTGGTTTTAAAGTCGCCTAAATATTGATCTTCACCATATTTATCCAGTGCTTCTTTATCTTTAGTCCATTTTTCCTTAACAGCATCGCCTGCCGTTTTCAGGTTATTCGGTTTCTCCCTAAAGTCTATCTCTTTAGGCTTTTCACGAAGATATTTGCTTTCCTCATTAGATTCCTCGGCACGAAGAATAGGAAATCCGGAAGATTTCGTTTCCGGCTCTGCTTTTAAGATTCCCCCGGTTTTATTGGTAGCCGGAAGATCTATCTGCCCATAGCCTAGCACGGTGAAGAAAAGAAATAAATAAGTATATATAAACTTCATCAGCTGAATTCTTTAGGCAATTAATATCAAAAATACAGCCAAATTAGCATATAGAAAAATCTTTTAAGTATAAACCCCATTGTAGTTTTTATCACCCAGGGCATTCGAAAAACATTTACTCGATAATCGAGATTAAAATACTCGAGATATGCTCTGAAATTAAAATATTGTTTACTACTACTAATGTCCTTGCAATTTGCTCCGGTCTATTTTACTTATCTTTACTTGATAGTCGAGATTTAATGCTCCGAAGCTTGCCAGCCCGTTTCGCAGGCGGGTCTCGAAATCAAAATATATTTTACAATAATGCCTCTTGAGGCTTGACCCGAGGTAGTTTACTCACTAAGTGAGTTTAAAAATTAAAAAACAGTATGCAGGTACATCATCTCTTAGAAGAAAAATCAATCGCCGGAAAATTTGTAGCGCAACTTAGGGATACTGAAATTCAAAAAGACCGAATGCGTTTTCGCAGAAATATTGAGCGTTTAGGAGAAATTCTAGGCTATGAACTTAGTAAGAAATTAAAATTTTCAGCTAAAAATATCAAAACCCCTTTAGGAAATGCCGAAGTTCAATTACCTGAAAACGAAATTGTGGTTTGCTCTATTTTACGTGCAGGCCTTCCCTTACACAATGGCTTATTGAATTATTTTGATGATGCTGAGAATTCTTTTATTTCCGCCTATCGCCACCACCCCAATAACGATGAGCATTTTGAAATTGTAGTAGAATACCTCGCCTCTCCTTCCCTGGAAGGTAAAACGCTTGTCCTGGCCGATCCTATGCTGGCCACCGGCCGTTCATTTGTAAATGTAATGGAGGCTTTAAAAAAGATGGGAACTCCCAAAGAGATTCATTTAGTGGTTATAATTGGTGCAGAAGATGGCATTGCTCACCTGGAAGAAGAATTTCCCGAAGACACTACACTCTGGATCGCTACCATAGATAAGGAGTTAAACGATCACGGATATATTATACCGGGTCTCGGCGATGCCGGAGATCTTTGCTACGGCGGGAAACTTCAGCATTAATTATTCCCGGATATCTTATATTTTTCTTAAGTGATGGGCGCTGGCTTTTATATTTCTTAAATTGAGATATGAATATTAAAAATCAGTTTATGAAAGCCGTTGGAATAAAAAAATCCCTACCAATAACCGATAAAGACAGTTTTGTTGAATTTAATACTGAAGAACCTACACCCGGAGATTCAGATCTTTTAGTTCGTATCAAGGCGGTTTCTGTGAATCCCGTAGATTTTAAAGTAAGACAGAATGCTGCTAAGGATAAGGAACTCGAAAAACCTAAGATTCTTGGTTGGGATGCTGCCGGAATTGTAGAACAGGTTGGTAATAAAGTCACGAAATTCAAGCAGGGAGATGAAGTTTTCTATGCAGGAGAAATAGATCGCCCCGGTTGTAATGCCGAATTTCAGCTGGTAACCGAAAATATTGCAGGCCATAAACCTAAAAATATTTCTTTTGAAGAAGCTGCAGCTTTGCCCCTTACTTCCCTTACCGCCTGGGAATGCATTTTTGAACGCTTAAAGATTAAAGAGAACTCAGGTGAAAATCAGGATATTCTAATTATTGGTGGTGCCGGCGGAGTTGGTTCTATTGGAATTCAACTTTTAAAGAAACTAACCAAATTTAACGTGATTGCCACAGCTTCAAGGAATGAAACCGAAGAATGGTGCAGAAATATGGGCGCCGATGTAATTGTAAATCATAAGAATTTAGAAGAAGAAATGAGATCTAAAGGTTATGAGCAGGTAGATTATATACTGAACTTTTCTGATACCGATATGCACTGGAATGCAATGGCCGAACTCATAAAACCCCAGGGGGATATTTGTTCTATTGTGGAAACCAAAAACCCGGTAGATCTAAATAAACTAAAAAATAAAAGTGTGGCTTTTCACTGGGAATTGATGTTTACCCGGGCAAAATTCCAAACCCCAGATATGCATAAGCAACACGAAATACTGGAAAGAATTTCTAAACTTTTAGAGGAAGAAACCATTGAAAGCACTCTAAATAAAACCTTCACCGGACTTAGCGCACAAACGTTTAAAGAAGTTCATGAACTACAGGAAACAGGGAAATCTATTGGTAAGAATGTGATTTCGTTTTAAACTTAAAAAAGAGGTTGTTTGGAATTAATTAAGTTAACTCGTCATTCTGAGACCCGTGATAAAAAATTTTATCTAGCGTAGGAAAATGACGTTTCGAGCATAGCGAGTTTTAAACTCTGTATGTGAGTGTAGCAAATCAGCAGCGTTAATAATTTTTGAAAGCTTGTCCTGAGTGGAGTCGAAGGGCCCTGGAAAAAATTTAGCTGCTGATTTGCGATTTTTTCTGCCTCCGACGACCAAAAGGGAGAGGAAGGCAGTTGCCAAAAAAACACCTCCACATAGGACGCCCTTCCTGCCCGTCCGTTCAGGCGGGTTTTGTTTCGTTTTACTTGTATCCGACGAACGCAGTGAGAGGAATACACGCAAAAAATGAAAAAGGAAACTTCCAAACCAGGTAAGTTTCTTTTTGAATTATAAAAAAAACAAACCTAAATATCAGGGTTTTAAAAATACGTCAATGGTAACTCGTTTCAGAGCCCGCTCCGATTTTTATCGGAGGTCTAACATGTTTAAATTATAAAACATATTAGATTCTGAAATAAATTCAGAATGACGAAGTAAGTTTATTCCAAACAACCTCTTTAATAATTGCAATTAAACAGAATCTTTATGCCTTATGCTTCCTGCTTTCTGGCTTTAGCTTCGTAATCTATATATCCTTCTTTCCCGGGAGTATAAAAAGTATCGGTATCCCATTCTGAAAGTGGAATGTTTTCAGCAAAACGCTCTACCAGATCGGGGTTAGAAATATAAGGTTTACCAAAGGCTACCAAATCGGCATTTCCTTCTTCAATGACTTTGTTTCCAGATTCCTGATCAAAGCCTGCATTAATAATTAAAGTGCCATTGTACATTGGACGGTATCTTTTGGCGATTTCAGTTACTGCGTGTGGTACCTCTGAAACATCGTTAAAAGGCTCCGATAAATGCACATAAGCAAGATCGTAATCGTTCAGTTTCTTGATAATATAATCGAATGTTGGGATGGTTTCCTCATCCATCGTCATTCCAAAAATACCGTGAAGTGAAGGATTCAACCTTAAACCAATTTTTTGCTCGGGCATTACTTCTTTAATCGCGTCTATAATTTCAAATAAGATCTTTGCACGATTTTCTATGCTTCCGCCGTACTCGTCATTTCTTTTGTTAGATGTGCCATTAAAAAACTGGTGGAATAAATAACCGTTGGAAGAATGAATTTCTATCCCGTCAAAATCGGCTTCCATTGAATTTTTAGCTGCATGCTTAAAATCCTTAACAGTTCTTTTAATATCATTAATGGTCATTTCCTTTGGAGTCACAGTATCTTTAAAACCTTCAGGAGTATAAGATTGAGTTTCAGGATTTATTGCTGAAGAAGACAAGGGCAAATCCCCATTATGAAAATCGGGGTGAGACATTCTCCCTACATGCCATAGCTGAATAAACATTCGGCCATTGGCCTCGTGTACTTTTTTATTCACCATTTTCCAGCCTTCAACCTGTTCCTGGCTGTAAATCCCGGGAGTATTAACATAACCAACAGCTTCTTTAGAAACCTGAGACCCTTCGGTAATAATAAACCCGGCAGAGGCTCTCTGGGTGTAATAAACATCGTGTAGACCTTCTGCAGGTTTGTTTTCAGGATTATCGGCCCTACTTCTTGTCATGGGAGCCATTACCACTCTGTTTGGAAGTTCCAGTCCGTTTAAATTATATGATTTTAATAAATTTTGTTCTTTACTCATACTTGTAATTTGTTAATTTTAAAATCTTTTTCTTAGTATTTTTTTTAAAACAAACCCGGGATAAACCATGAGCATGTTTAATTTGAGAATTAAAATTTCTGCAAAAAAAATTGCCAAATTATAAGTCTCACTTGGTAAGCGAAATTAGCTGAAAAGGAAAAGAAACTACTTGATGTATGTTAGTAGTGCCTGTTAAATAATGTTAAGCTCAAACAGCTCTTTTCTTAGTCGGCTAAGGCTTTCCGGCTTTATGCCAAGGTAATTTGCTATATGATAATTGGGAATCCGTTTTTCTATTTCCGGATAAGTGATGCAAAATTCCAGGTATCGCTCTTTATTGTTCTTTTGAAGTGAGGAAAGAATTCTACTTCTAAGGGCTACAAAAGCATTGGTGGTTTTCATTCTAAAGAAACGTTCAAATTTAGGAATTCTGTGGTATAAGGTTTCCAAGGTATCGCGATGAATTCCCAAAAGCACCGAGTCTTCTATGGCTTCGACGAATAATTGAGCTGGAATATTTCCGAAGAAAGCTTCAAAATCGCTTATCCACCAATCTTCTACCGCAAACTGAATAATATGCATATTGCCATCTTGATCTAAATAATAAGCTTTTAAACAGCCTTCCACCACATAATATTCACAATCTACAGATTGACCAGGTTCAATTAAAAATTCTTTTTTTGAAACATGTTTTTCTGAAAGTATCCCAACAAATTCCCGCTGTTCTTCATTAGACAGTTCAATTTTGGAAGTAACGTGTTTTAGAATCTCCTGGTGCATATTAAAATGGATATCCAATAGCAAAATTCAGCACAGGGTTTGCATAGTCAAATTCCCAGCGCTGGCCTTCGGGCAATGAAGGATCGTGAACAGGCGCAGCCAGATCCACCCGAATCACAAAACTTTGAATATCTACCCGTAAGCCGAAACCAGTACCGATTCCCAACTCGTTCATAAAATCTTTGCTGAATTGCCCTCCTTCCAAAGTACTATTTTCTCCTGTATTCCAGACATTCCCGGCATCGGCAAATACAGCTCCGTATAAATAAGGGAAAAGTGGAAAACGATATTCCAGGTTAGCTTCCAGCCTAATATTTCCTGCCTGATCAAAAAATGCACCTTCCCCGCCAGGTGGAGTGTAAGTTCCGGGACCTAAGGAACGTATATTAAAAGCTCTTACACTATAAGGCCCCCCGGAAAAATATTGTTTGGTAAAAGGTAAAACATCGGAATTTCCATACGGCACACCATAACCGGCAAATAATCTACTGGCTATTTTAGAGCCACTTCCAACATTTAAATGATACCTAAAATCAATATCGGCTTTTGCATATTGTGCATATGCGAGTCCCAGGAAAGTTTGAGGATCTTCTTCGCCTCCTCCACTAATAGCATCTACCAGATTTCCGGCTACATCTAAGGTTGAATTTAGGAAAAACTGATGCCGGCTATTGCTATTTACTAGTTCGTTATAGGTAAAAGAATAGGTTAAACCGGCAATGAATTCCTGGTTAAAACTGTTTTGCAAAAAAGGATTATTCTCTAATATATCCCGGAATTCCTGACTCGTATTTCCCAATTTAACATAATTTACCGATACTGGATTAAGCTCATGGGTCACAAAACGGTTCGCATTCCAGATGTAACCAAATCTTGCAGAAGCAGAACGCAAACTAAATAAATTACTTCGGCTAAGATAATCTACGCCTAAACTTGTTCTTGTTTTGGGAATGGAATATGAGAACCAGTTTTTATCAAATTTTATTGGAAATAAAAGTCTTGGAAAGATAAGTTCCCCTTCCAATCCAAGCTGGATACTTTCTAAACCGGCCTGGGTACCTCCACCTACCTGCACTTCATACCCGAAATTTCCGGTAATATTTAGAATTTCTCCACCCTTAAATAAATTTCGGTTGGTGTAGCCCAAAGCCAAACTTGGCCCGGTAAAGCCATTAGATTTTGTAACTGCCTGTATTTCTGCCCTTAGAGAACGTTTGTTTAAGGGGGATAGATAAATATTTGTTTCCAGAACACCGGTACTATCTGTAGCAAGACTGTCTATCTCACGATAACTTATATTTACAAATTTATAAGCACCAATATTCCCTAATCTCCTGGCTGTATTCCTGGACGTTTCGGGGTTATAAAGCTGTCCCTCTTCAATAAGAAGATAAGGATCTAAATATTTCGGCTTAAAGAACACTTCCTCCTGAAAAAAGTTTTTCTCTGCATATCGCGTTTTTGCACTAGAACTGTCGGTTCCCACTTCATAGTTAGGATAGATATTAACGCTTTCTATTCTATAAGGAATAACACTTTCGTTTGGGATATCCTTTTTTAATCTCAAAAAAAGATCAAATTTTTTCTGATCGTATTGATTGGTGTCAGCCTCAAAAATCAAAAATCCGGAGTTGAAGTTATAATAACCCTCAGATTTTAAATTCCTATCAATCCTCTCCCTTTCCAGTTTCATGGTTGAAAGATCAAATCGCATACCTTTTTCCAGTGGAGAGTTCTCTAAAGTGGTCTGTATTTCTTTGTAAATCGGAAGGCTATCTGAATCTAACTTGTAATTTTCAAGCAAATATGGAGCGGGAATTTGTATTGAGTAGGCAGCGCTCATTTCTTTCTCTTCTTCTTTACGGTCTACTGTAGAAACAACAGTACTATAGAAAAACCCTCTATTTTCGAGTCTGTTTTTAAGCAGATCTTCGGTGCGTACCGGGTTTACATCGCTCCCGTAAACCGGCTCTTCCCCTATTTGTTTATTCAAAAATTTATTGATAAAACCCGGTTTTTCACGCTGGGCTTTATAATGAAAATATAATCGCGGCTGCATTCCCAGAAATGAACTATTAGGATCTGGTCTTAAGACTGATTCCAACTCAGCCTTTAACTGGGAACGCTTCTTAATAGTAGTATCACTTTCCATTGAAATTTTGGCGCCGGTGTAAAGCAATTCGTCTTCAGGAACAAATTTTTTCACATTGCACGCCTGCAGTAGCAAAAATATTACACAAGCATAAGCGATATATTTTAAGTAAACCTTCATCTGTTTTTAATTTCAATCCTAATTTGTGAATTAGTCACGGGCAAAAACCACTGCTCAATAAGTTGCCTGTTTATGCGTTCAGTATCACGCCGGTTTTATTTGTTAATCTTCTTTATCATTGTTTTCGGCTGATTCTTCCTCCTCTGCTTCTCTCTCTTTCAGAAAGAAATTATCCCATAATTCCTGAAACTCATTGAACTCCCTTGTAAAAATAAAAGCGATCCCGCTAATAATAAGCTGTCCGTCAATTACATTTTCGAATTCGTTTCTTCGGAAACCTTTTAATCTAAATCTTCCGGATTCAGTAAGTAAATATTCTATACTTACATTTCCAATTACGGGACTGGCTTCTTCTCCGGGACGGTTACTACCCTGCACACCTACTTCGCTTCCTACACTTACAATTAGACGATCGTCCAACAAGCGTTTTTGAGCTTCAATATCTACCTCAGTACGTTCGGTTGCTGTATTTCCGCTATAATCAGTATAACTGTCTACTCCAAAATTAAGCTCAACACCGGTATCCCCCAGTAGTTTTTCAGAAAACATATTTAGCTGATCTGAGAGCGCCTGACTTAAATTATCGCGGGCAATGGCAAGATTTCCACCACTGTCGCCGGCACTCCCGGAAGTTGGATAAAATCGGTTTAATACCAATAATGAAAAAACCTGTTTATTCAACTCCGCTTCCTGACTGTTCAATTGTTGCAGGCGTCCATAGATCTGGCCTCCGGCTGCACCCTGCTCATCATCTGGCATTTGCAGACCAAAAGATAATTTTGGCTGCATTAATTCGCCATCTACGTTAAGGTATACTAAAAATGGTAGTTCCCTTCTAAATTGATTATTGTCACCAGCGCTCCGATTGGTTGCCATAAGCGATGCGGGTGAAGTTTCTACCTTATAAATAGCACTCACATCTAAGGTTGCATCCAAAGGATCTCCAGACCAGGTAATTCGGCTGCCATCGGCAATTTCAAATCTACGTTTTACCAGGCTGTACAAACTCATCTCGTAATGACCACCACTCATTGTATAACGGCCGGCAAGCGTCATTCTTCCATTAGGAGACATATTAAAATCTAATTCTCCCTCTCCTTTTACTCTAAAATTGTCCCCTGTTTGCTCATCGATAATAATATTAAATGCGGCGTCTTCATTTATATTAATTCGGGCACTAACATTATAACCTGTAAGTGTAGCCGATTTTTCTTCTTCGCTTCCGGTAAGAATATCATCGGGATCTTCCCTGTTTGTAAAAATCACGATCCCTTCACGTTCCTGCATCGCCAGCTCTTCTTCTGCCATAACATAGGTGAAATCGGTATTGGAACCTATGGTAATATTCATATCTAATTTAGGAATATTAAGATCTCCGGTTAAGCTGGCATCGGCATCAAAAGTGGCAGTTCCGTAAAACATTTCATTATCCTCTTTTGAAGAATTAAGAATCTGAAATTGCCTGGCCTTGAAATTCAAGTCGAATTTAGGATTTATTAGACTTTCTGTAAGCACTTCCCCATTAACAACAAATGAATTTGAATCTTTATCTTCTACCCTAAATTCATTGAAATATATTCCCTGATTGTCAAATTCCAATGTCTCTGAAGGGAGCGTAAAAGGAACATTAAGTAAGGCTACATTAAATTGAGCCTCATCAAAGTTAAGCTGCCCCTTATACTCAGGTTCTGTTGTAGTGCCTTCCAAACTCAAGTTTCCGGAAATACTTCCCTGCCCATCAGTAATCGCATCTTGAGAAATTGCTGCCAGAGTTTTCATATTAATTTTATTGATCTGCATTTCGAAATCTAAGGTGGTAGTAGTGTCCAGCGCCTGGAAATCGCCATTCATATCAAGATCCACATTTTCACCTTTTAAAGCGAGGCCAACATCGTATTGGAAATCGGCTTTTGGAGTAGAATTCAGGCTTAGTTTACCAAGCTCTACCCCCATTGCTTTTAACTGATTGATCTCCATCCCAGCAAGAATTCCAATTTTTTGCATAGGATCTTCAAAAATTAAATAACCATTTAATTGCCCCGTGGCCAATTCTTCTTCCGGATTCAAATAATTTAGCAGTGCCCCTAAATTGAAATTATTAAATTCCATTCCAATATGGTTTTTATCTGATTGAGAAAGCTCACTGCTTAATAGCATTTCCTGGTTATTTCTACTTAACCTGAAATTATTTGCGGTAATATCCTCCCCGTAAACTATTATTTCATTTCCCGAAGCAATATTCCACTCATTTTTATTCAGGATTAAATCTTCCGGATTGATATAAAATCTAAGGCTATCCCCGGGTTTGGTGATTTCTGAAGCCATATGAATTAATCGTTCTTCGCCCTGGTTAGAAGTGAAATCCAGGAAGAGTTTATCTTCTGTAAGGCTTCCATTAAAATCGGTTTCCTGAATTGCGATCGGTCCTGAGTTAATCGCTCTAAACCCAAGGTTAAAATCAAAGTTTTCAGGATCTGAATTTAAACTAAATTCCAAACTATCAATTTCACTACCTGAATAATTTATATAAGGCAGGCTTACCAGAGCATCAAATTTTCGCTCTTTTTCAATGAAATCGGCCTCAATATGTATGGTATCAAGCTGTTCGAGATTAGCTAAGAAAACTTCATTTAAAACGGGAGCATCTATTATAGTTCCACGCAGTTTTAAATTAACAGGTTTTTGCACGGTATCTAAAGGATCTACTTCGGTAAAATAGGATTCATAATGTCGGTTTAGTGCCTTGGAAAAATCTATAGGATCGGCATTAGATTTCAAATCCAGATCTAAAATTTTATTACTAATCTGCAAAGAAGTGGAATCTGTACGTACAAAGGCGTGCGCATTTAAATCGCCGGGCAAATAAGTGTTATTATCATAAACTACCACTGCATCAGTGAAATTGGCGTAGGTTTCGTATTCATCTGCATTTCCTTCAAATTCAGCATCCAATTTAAAGGCCATACGAATATCCCGGGAAGAAAGTCCCAATTCCTGTAACTTCGCCCCTTTTAGATCTAAATTTAGGTTCGCTTTAGGTTTAACCGAATCCAGCTCCACTTGCGAATTAAGTACCAATTCCAGGTTATCGTCTTTAAAGTTTGAAGATATGGTACCGGTTCCATCGTTAATATCGCCGGAAATTTTAAGGCCTTCTATTCCGTAATCATTATAAGAGAATGATTGTATGGTGGCGTCTAAAGTTGCATCAAGTGTATTTACCGTACTTCCCCTTCCTGAAGTTTCAACTTCAAGGTTTAAAGCTCCCAGGCTTTCATTTTGCAAGATGTTTCCAAGCTGAAGTTCTTCGGATGTCATTTTTCCTTCAAAAACAATTTCCTGCTGGTTGGAGAAATTACCATTTATGCGAATATTTCCTTCGGAAGTTTTTAAAAATGCTTTGGCTGAAAGGTCTTCAGGACTTCCTCTAAAATTCCCGCTAAGCTGAATATTTTTCGGAATACTGATTCCTAGGTCTTTTTCACTCACAAAACCTGTAAGGTCAGATTTGCGGGATTTTGCATTGAAACGAGGAATATTAAACCGAATATTATCGGGATCTATTGCGTTGTAAATATTTCCGTTAGCTGAAAGTGAAGTGTTTTTCCAATTAAGATTAGCTCTTGAAATTGCGATATCTGAAAGTTTTCCCGAGGCCTTAAGATTTCCCGATACCTTATTGGCACTTAACTCCTTTATATAAGGATTGGATCTTAAGTTTGGCTGAAACCTAAATGCATCTTCCACATCTAACAAAATTGTTGGAAGATCCAGGGACAGTTCTGCCGTTTCAAAATTATCGATCAAGTCCTGAACTGAATTATATTTTAAACCGGCCTCCCCTTCCAACCTGTTTTCATTTAAAGCCAATGCAAACTCTGTAAGATCTAGTTGAGATTCCTCTAAATATAAGTTAAAGTTAAGTTGATTTAAATCAAGCCCTGAAGCTTCCTTAAAATTAAAGGCAGCAATTTCGACTCCGGCTATTTTATCCTTTAAATATAAATTATTCGCATTTAAATTAAGAGAATCCAGCACCAATGCTTCAGCATTAAATTCGCCCTTTTTAGGCTCAGCTCCATCTACCAAATAACTTATGTTATTATCAGAAAAGTTTATTTCATTAACGGCAACTTGCCAATCTGGCCATGAAAAAGGAGTAGTCTCGGTGGCAGTGGTATCCTGCGGCTGTACCATAGTTTTCATTTCCAGTTTAATATCAGAATTATTCAATGCGACCTTACTAACTTCTATTTCCTGAGCTTTAAGGTCCATCAGCGGAACTTCCGCTAAAAATTCCTGAACGTCAAGATTCGCATTAATTCCGTCGGGAATAGAATTGTAATCTATCTGTACATTTCCCAGATTAAAGTTATCTACCACCAAATAAGGCATTGGTGCCGGTTGTTCATCTTCGGATTCAGGAAAGGGCTTATTTTGTGAATATTTAATTTTCGTATTGGTTATGCTGGCATTTCCGGCCCGGAAATCCATCTTTTCAAGATCGGTTTTTTCCAGTTCCAGGATAAGTTCACCCAAAGATACTTCAGTGTCAATCCCCATGACATCATCTTTAAAAGTGATGTTGAAATTTTTAAAATTAAGGTTTCCAATATTGATTTCCTGTGAAGCGGTAGTATCTTGTGGTGTAGGTTCCTGACTGGCTTGCTGGGTAGTATCTGTGGCGAATGCTTCCATTAGAAATTCGTAATTGAAGCCTTCAACAGAATCTTTTCTAACAATATTGGCCTTTAAACCTTCCCAATCTAAATTATCTACACTAATGGCATTTCCCTGAATAATTGGCCATATTGGAATATCGGCCTCAAGTGATTTGGAATACACTAGCGTATCACCATTTTTATCTTCGAGGTAAAGACCATCGAGTTGAATATTTCCAGAGAAAGTAATAAAAAGTTTATCCAGGGTAATATCCGTATTGGTTTTACCGGAAATATTATTTACCACCTGATTTTTTATAATATCCTGTCCCCATGGACTTCTGATAAAAAGCAGCAATAAGATTATAAAAATAAAGAGCCCCGCAAAGATTTTTGCGAGGATCTTTAATATTTTATATTTTTTCTTCTTCTTTTTTTCCTTTTCCAAATCCTGTAATCGCTATAAATTCAAATTTATTGCATTCTAAGAGTAATATAAAGTTTTTAAACCTAAGATTTAGTTAATAAAGCTTTATTCTGCAGGGCTCAGCCCAATATCCGGGATCGTAGCAGGCGAAATAATCTTCAGATTAAATCGAAAATAAAAACTCGTTATAGCCTCAGAATCTTACTGTAACCTACATCTAATTTTTTCATAATTCCCCATTTTATAATTCGTAATGTAATGTAAACAAAAAAATGATTATAAAATTCTGATTACAAGATAATTAACTTTTAATATTGGAATTAAAATTTTCGTTTTATTTGAAAAAGTGTGCAATTTTACCACAGTTTTTTCATTTAAATCCACAGATTTCGCAATCCTATTATATGTAAGAAATTATTTAAAAACAATAAATTATAAAGTGAAAATTATTTCTAAGTACCAGAAAATGAGAAGTTAGAAATTTAGAGGAAGTTTCCAGAACCGGGTAACTTTACCTTCTTCACCAACTTGGTATGGTTCTCGCCCAAATAGAACAAGCCTTTAAATACCCAAATCGAAAAAATTAAAAGGCCTAACTTAATAAAAACCGAAATATGAAAAGAACAATCGCTGTAACTGTTTTAGCAGCAACAATGCTAAGCTCATGTGTTTCTAAGAAAAAATATGTGGCTTTAGAGGATGAATTAGATGATACCCAAAGTACGTTGCAAAAAACTCAGGTAGAAAAAGAGGAAATTGAAGAGAAATATGCACGTATTGAAGAACGTGTTGCAGATTACAATTCGAAGATCAATTCCTTGCGCCAGGAGAACGACAGCAAAATGGAAATGAACGATCTTACCGTAATGTCTAATAACAATAAAGACAAAATGCGGGCTACAATTGCAAAAATGGATCAGGAAAAAGTAGCGGGTGCAGAAACTTTAGAAGATTCTATAAACCTTGCAATTTCTCATAATTTAAAGAGTAATATATCTGAAGGATCAGACGACGAAGATATTGAAATTACCGTTGATGAAACTGTGGTAATGATCAATGTTTCTGATAAATTGTTGTTTGGAAGCGGAAGCTACCGTGTTTCTAATAACGCGCAGCCTTTATTGAAAAAGCTTGCTGAAGTTATTAACTCTGAGCCGGCTATGGAAGTAATGATTGAAGGACATACCGATGATCGTACTATGGTAGAAGGATCTTACATCCAGGATAACTGGGACCTTAGTGTAAGAAGAGCCACTTCAATTGTTCGTTTACTTCAGGATAAATACAATGTTGCCCCCGAAAAACTTATCGCAGCAGGAAGAAGTAGTTACCAACCATTAGTAGATAATACTGATAATGATAACAGAGCTAAAAACAGAAGAACCAGAATAGTAATTATACCAAACCTGGATAAATTCTTCGCGATGCTGGATTCTGAATAGGAAACCAAATTCCAATTAATATAAAAAGCCTTAAAAGATTTTAGTCTTTTAAGGCTTTTTTTTGACAGAATTTTAACCTGAAATTTTCTTCAATTCTAGCGCTATTCTATAACTTAAAGAAAAAATAAAGTCATGAGTAAAGAAGAAAAAAAGAAAAAGTATAATCCTGATATTACTTCAGAAGATAAACAAGCCTTGAATGAAAAGGGTCGAAGCATGGATAAAGGTCAGGACAAGGAACTGGACAGGGATGTGCCTGTAGATTTTACTGCCGATAATTTAGATATTCCGGGGAGAAATCAAAATAAAAAAAATGATAGGGAAGAATTGGTAGACGAAGAAAATTATCAATTTAACCAGAAAGGAATTTCTAAACAAAAGAAAGATTTAGACGATCTCCCCGATCCTGATACTAATAAGAATAAATAGATTTTATTGAACTAAAGTTTCAAAAAGAAGTTGTCTGAAAAATTATATTTTCGTCAAGCTGTTCCGAAGGCTTTCGGGATAAAGTTTAAAACAATTAGCTTGATGAGCTTTTCAGACAGCCTCTTTTTTATTAATTAATCAACGAAATCGTCGCCTTAAATGCATTTTATAAATATCTGTAGCTATTTAATTACTTCTTCTTTAAAAGATAATAATCAAGTGAGAATTTACCGGCTCCGGTAAAAAATAGCAGAAGAAAGCCTCCCATATATAACAATGGTAATTCCTGGCGGCCAAAACCATCGGTCCAATGAACAATAATCGCGGCAACGGCCATCGTTATAATTAAAGGAATTGCTGCAAACCGGGTAGCCCAGCCTAATAAAATGAGTATGGCACAAACAAATTCTGCAAAAACAGCAAATGTAAAGGTGACTGTTTCACCGATGCCAATGGGATCGGCAAAAGAGATTTCTTCGCTTCCAAAAAATGTAATGAGCTTGGGCAGTCCATGGGTAAGCATCAGGCTTCCAATGAATAATCTAAATAATAGAAGGCCAAAATCGGTATTTTGAAGGTTAAGACTGGTCGAGTAAGAGTTTTTCATAGATAAACAAATTCAGTTAAAAGTTTTAGTCACCCAAATTAAGTTTATTCTTTTAAATTATTCCTATAAATAAGTAAGGAATTAAAAATCCATAGGCTGATGTCATTATCATTATAATTGAAAATCAGGGTTTTGTAAGGATAATCAACTTAAAAAGAACAGAATTTAAAATAATTTGTGCATTTCATCGAAAATATACGCCTTTTGTCGGTTTTATGAATAAAACTTTTGTACTTTTAAACTATGATTAAAACGCAGCAGCAGACAAACGATGAAAAACTTAATAGCCTTTTTAATTTTTACCTTATTTTTAGGAATTAGCCCTCTTTTTTCCCAGGCTTCTGCGACGGCAAATTTTACTGCTTCTGCCACTATTATTCAGCCTATAGGAATCACCACTACTTCTAATATGAAATTCGCCAACATTGACGCTAAAGAAGGTGGCGCTGTAATTTTAACTCCTGAAAATACCAGGATAACAAACGGGGAATTAGAATTAGCCAAAGGAGGAATTGTCTCTGCTGCAACATTTGAAGTTACCGGACAAAGCGGTTTTGCTTTTGGGATTAGTTTACCAAAAGGAACCCACAGGTTAACCAGCGGTAGTGAAAGTATGATTCTACAGGATTTCACCTCTAATTATGATGGTAGTAGTTTAAATGGGGATGGTAAAACTATAAGGGTTGGTGCCAGTCTAATTGTAAATCCAAATCAACTACCTGGCGACTATAAAACTGCCAGCGATCTACAAGTTACCGTAAACTACAATTGAAAAATCTTCAATAAAACCGACTATAACGTTGTAGTTTTATCATAATTTTACCTAAAAGTGTATTTCAACGAGTATTTTATTTTGGTTATCGAATAAGTTTCATTCGTATAAGGGTTTACCCCCATATTTGCAATGTTAAATTTTTGAACCCCAAATCAAAATTAAAATAAACGAAATGAAAAAAATTACTTTTATCCTACTTGCACTAATTTCAGGAACTGCTTTTGCACAAGAATCCGCAACTGCTATTGCTGCTGCAGATATCGTTAGCCCACTGTCAATTACTGTTACACAGGATCTAAACTTTGGTAAAGTTTCGAATAATATTGAAGGTGATGTAATAATTGCTACAGATGGTACATTCACTGGATTATCTCAAATTGGCAATACAACTCCAACAGCTGCAATTTTTAGTGTAACAGCTGCAGATGGCTATAGGTATAATGTTACTACACCTGGAAGTGCTAATCTTGTAAGCGGAGCTAATTCTATTACTGTAGATGCTTTTACCGATAATGCCGGAGCAGAACCTACAGGTACAGGTAATGCTCAAACTATTGGTGTTGGAGCAACATTGAATGTGGCAGCCAATCAGCCAACAGGAAATTATACTGGTACATTTGACGTAAGTGTTGCTTACGAATAAATAGAAAACTACCTATACAAAATATATAAAAACGCCGCCCTCTGTGGCGGTGTTTTTTAGTTTAAATCAAGCTTGTCTAACTGCGTTCGAAAATAAAAATGAGAAAATATATTTTCATACTCCTAAGCTTAATCGGATTTAGCGCTTCGGCGCAAAATTCGGCTTCAGCTTCTGTGAACAGCAGGGCAACGGTTATAGACCCCATACAAATTGATAAAACGGTGGACCTTGATTTTGGTAATATAATTAGCGCCTATAATCCCGGGCAGGTGATTTTGTCACCAGATGGCTCCAGGGTTGCTTACGGAGTGCAAATTTCCAACACAATTCCCGGAACTGTAAATCCTGCAGAAGCAATTGTTACCCATGGCAATAACAACTATGCCATCACCCTGCCAGAGCAATTTACCTTATATAATCAGGAGAATCCAAACCAGGTTTTAATCATTGACCAATTTACTGTGCTGCCCCAGGAAGGCAATGTAATTGATATTATCAAAATTGGCGGAACTTTAAATCTTGAAGCTAACCAGACTTCGGGCTTTTACACCAATTCCTCCGGTTTTAACGTAACGGTTTCTTACAATTAAAATTTAGATTTCCTTAACAGGTAATTTCTTATTCATTAACTTTGAAACCAACGAAATAACAAAAAAATCCAGCCCCAAGGATATGATAAAAAAACTACTTAACCCCCTACTCCTATTTTTTATTTTTATTTTTTCAGGACTCTCAACATACGCTCAGGGAGATCTTATGATTATGCCCAAACGACTTGTTTTTGATGGATCTGAGCGTTCACAGGAAATAAACCTTGCCAATACAGGTAGCGACACCGCAGTATACGCAATTTCTTTTGTGAATTATAAAATGACCGAAAGAGGAAATTTCGAACAGGTTGAAGAACCCGAAGAAGGTCAGCGTTTTGCTACCGATTTTCTAAGATATTTTCCAAGAAGGGTTTCCCTGGCTCCTAATGAAGCTCAAACCATTCGTGTACAGCTTACCAGAACCGGAAACCTGGAACAGGGCGAATATCGTTCTCATATGTATTTTCGTGCGGTAGAAAAGCAAACCGCACTTGGCGCCGAAGAAGCTGAAGAAAGCGAAGGTATTTCCATTAATATTAAAACCGTTTTTGGAATTAGTATTCCAATTATTATCAGGGAAGGAACTTCTACTACAGATTTAAACCTAAACGACCTTTCTTTAAATACCGAAGGCGAAAACCCTAAACTTTCTCTTGTAATTAATCGCTCCGGAAATATGTCAGTCTACGGAAATTTAACCGCTACTCATATCTCCCCTAATGGAACTGAAACTGAAGTGGGAATGGTAAAAGGGGTTTCTGTCTATACACCAAATAAAAAAAGATATTTCAGTTTTGAACTTAGAAATGCTGGAGAAGTAGATCTAAATTCCGGGCATTTAAAAGTGAATTACTCTGAGGACAAAGGAGCTACTTTAGCCACCGAAGAAAAACAATTGGAATAGATGTTAGAGAAATCGTTCATTTCACGATTAATAATAATTTCAATCTATATACTATTTGGATTTCTTACAGGAATCGATGGATTTGCACAGACTATTGGAATGCCTACTGTTTCTGAAATTCCTGTTTGCGTTGGATCTGAAATTCAGATTAATTTTACGGTTGAGAATGGACGAGGGAAACCGAAACGTTTTACTACCGATACAGAATATGAAATATTTTTAGGCTATTTAAATCCCGAGCAAAATACATTAATTCTTGCTACAGATCCTGTTATTCAAAAATCACCAATCCAACCTGCTGACAATAATGATGCAGTCGCAGATATTCAGTTGACTTTTCAAATACCCATTGATATTGCTTTTAGGGATGATTACCGAATTGGTATAAGCTCTATAAATCCGGATGTTGAATTAAGTTATGATTCATTATCTGAGCCTTTTACCGCGAACAATGATAATTACTGGTCTGGAAGTATAGATACTAACTGGAATAATCCTGACAACTGGAGTTGCAATCGCATACCTGATATTGAAACCAATGTATTAATTCCCGAAGATTTAGCTTCAGGAAATTATCCTGAAATAAATACCGGAAGCAATGCTCTTGCTAAAGATTTAACTATTGAAAATAACGCAAGTGTAATCGTTAGCGATAATTGGTTACGAATAGCTGGTAATTTATCAAACGTCGGCCTGCTAAATACTCAAACCGGGAGTGTTTCTTTTGAAGGTACAAATACCCAGATAATCCCATTTGCCGCTTTTGAAAATAACCGAATTCAAAATTTAAGGATTAATAATAACTCGGGAGTAACTTCACAAGCCATAATTGAAGTTACCGGAGTTCTAAATGTAGAAATCGGGAATTTTGATACAGGCAATGAATTAACTTTAATTTCAGATGCAACTCAAACCGCACTTATCGATGGCAGCGGAAATGGTGAAATTATTGGTCTGGTAAGTATGCAGCGCTATCTTGACAAAGCTTTTGGTTACAAATATTTTAGCTCTCCTTTTCAAAATGCAGTGGTAGGCGACTTTGAACCTTATCTGAATTTTCAAGACCTTGTTACCGGATTCCCAAATTTTTACCGCTATGAGGAAAATCGAAGAATAGACAGCCTTGACCTTGATGCTACCGGTTGGGAAGTTTATACCGACCCTGGGAATAATTTAAACCTAGCCGAAGGTTATGCGCTCAATTTTGGCACCTCCACAACCGCAAAAACTATAGAATTAATTGGGGAAGTTAACAATGGAACAATTCCCGCACGCCAGTTATTAAATAATCATCGCGAATACACCAGGGGATTCCATCTAGTAGGAAATCCTTACCCCTCGCCTATAGATTGGGATGCTGCACAGGGTTGGGTCAAAGATAATATTGACGACGGCATTTACTTTTTCACTGCAAGTGATACTAGTCAATATACCGGCACCTATACTGCTTATGTAAATAATATTTCTACAGAAGATGGCCGTTCATCAAATATAATTCCTTCTATGCAAGGCTTTTTTATTAAAGTAAGCGATTCTGATACTCAGGATTTAGTCACCGGAAGTTTTGGAATGGACAATAACGTACGGGTAACCGATTTTGAGCAGGAATTTCTAAGAACACAAATGACGGATCAAAAATCTATAATTCGGTTGGAAGCCGGATTTAAAGCGGCTTATCGTAAGGATCCTATGGTTATCTATTTTTCATCTTATGCCACGCCGAATTTTGAAAAAGAAATGGACGCACATAAATTGATGAATACCGATCCTTCTGTACCAAGTTTTTATAATCTAACCGAAGATAAAAAGGAACTAGCCATTAACGCAATCCCTTTTCCTGGAAGCCGAAGCTATAAAAAAATTCCATTAGGCATTAAGGCCGATCAAAATGGGGAAATGAAGATAAACCTGGCATCGGTAGAAAACTTAAGTCCGAATTTCAATATTTACCTTATAGATCGCGTAAAAAATAAGGGTCAAAACCTAAGAAAAAAATCTGAATATACTTTCAGTATAAAAAAGGGAACGCATAATTCCAGGTTTGAATTAATGTTTTCTGAAGAAGACGTTAAAAGCCCCGCAATTGCATTCAATGAGCCATTTGATGTAGAGGTTCAAGATGGGAATGTAGTGGTAAGCCTAAATTTGGAAGAAAACCAGGAAGGAATTTTAAGAGCCAGTACCATGACGGGGCAAATTCTTCAGGTAAAAGAAGCCGGTGGAAAAGACAGAGTTATTTTTGAAGGTATTACAAGTAATGGGGTTTATATAATCAACCTGCAGCTTGGAAAAGCCCAATACGCTAAAAAAGTAGTAATCAAAAAATAAAGAAAACACTATGCATAGTTTCAGTTTTTATAAAACATCTTTTTGGCTATTGCTATTTATGTGTTCCATAGTTGAAATTACCGCTCAGGAAAATCCGCCAATTCCAATAGAGGTAGAAGTAAGGACTTCCAGAAACCTAAATTTTGGCTCCTTTACAGCAGGAAGTGCCGGCGGGAATGTCACCGTAAGTTATGACGACCAAAGAACTGTAGATGGTGATATATTTGAACTGAATTTTGGTCAGCCGGTTTCTGCTGCCTTATTCGATGTTTATGCCAATCCCGGCACAATTATCCAAATTGAAGATATGGGGTCATATCCACTGATAAATCAGGACACAGGTATAGAAATTCAGATGTTAATAAACAGTTTCAGCACGGGGCAGCGAACTTTTGTAACCCAGGCACCCAATGCACAAACACCGAATGAAGTTTTTGTTGGCGGAACTTTACAAATTCCTCCAGATAATTCGGGAAATCTGCCCGGCACCTATTTTGGTACTTTTACCCTTAACTTTATTCATCAATAGTAAGAACGCTAGGCTTAATGCAAACCCCAACCTGCGCTTTTTCTATTGAGTTTTACAAAAAACTTTTTCCGGTTACATTCTTGTTGCTCATTTCCGTTACAGGATTTGCTCAGGAAGATTTTCCGGAATATGATGAATTAAGCGTGGAAATGAACGTTCCGGATCTCGGCACCATTGAGATTCCCATCGCTATTAAAGGTCAGGATGCTTATATTCCCGTAAAAGAACTTTTTGATTATTTAAAGATCAAAAATGAGGAAACCTCAAATGGCATAGAAGGCTTTATTATAAACCCGGATTCTACCTACCAGATAAATCCTTCAGAAAATAAGATTCTTTATAAAAATGAAGAATTTGTGCTTAGCGAGGAAGAATATATTCAAACACCGCTAAATCTTTATTTAAAATCGAATCTCTTCGGGGAAATCTTCGGCTTAAATACCAATTTTTCTTTTAGAAGTCTTTCGGTAACAATGAAAACCGAAAAAGACCTACCGGTAATAAAGGAAATGCGGCTTAAAAAAGTAAGGGAAAATTTAAACCGCGTAAAGGGAATCGTAGAACCCGATACTACGATGGAAAGACGTTATCCGCTTTTTAAAGGTGGTGCCTTAGACTGGGGTGTGGTCACCACGCAGCAAAGTGAATTTCAAAATGACAACCGATTATCTTTAGGCCTCGGTACCATGTTTCTTGGTGGCGAAACCAATTTAATGCTGAATTATTCTACCAGGGTACCTTTTGATTCCAGAAACCAGTTTTACCAATGGCGATATGTTAATAATGACAATAAGGTCTTTAGACAGGTAACAGCAGGTAGAATATTTACCCGGGCTACCTCTTCCCTGTTCGCTCCGGTAAGCGGGGTGCAAATTAGTAACAGCCCATTTCAAAACCGGAGGTCCTTTGGAACCTATGTGCTTAATGATTATACCGAACCCCGCTGGACGGTAGAACTTTACGTGAATAATATTTTAGTTGAATTCACCCAGGCTGATGCTTCAGGTTTTTACACTTTTGATGTACCGCTTATGTACGGGAATACCGCGGTAAGTCTAAGGTTTTATGGTCCTTATGGGGAAGAGCGTATCCAGGAAAGAGTGATTAATATTCCGTATAATTTTGTTCCGAAGAATGAAATGGAATATACCCTTAGCGCCGGGATAGTAGAAAATGAAGACCTTGACCGTTTTTCCCGGGTTAATTTTAATTACGGACTTAGTAATTCTGTTACCATCGGTGGTGGTGCCGAATATCTTACCGGCGTGACTAGTGGCGAAGTGATGCCCTTTGTAAATTCTTCTATTCGTTTTGCTTCTAATTTTCTATTTACAGGAGAATATATGCACGGAGTTAAAGGAGAAGGGATTTTAAGTTACCGCACCCCCGGAAATATTCAGGTAGATCTTAATTATATAAAATACGATGAAGATCAGACCGCGATCAATTTTAATTACCTGGAAGAAAGAAAAATAAGTTTTTCGGCTCCTATTAGAAGCAAAAATTTCTCGATGTTCAGCAGGTTTAGTCTGAATCAGATCATAATGCCTACTACCGAGTTCACTACGGCACAGTTATTACTTTCCGGGGCAATTATGGGGATTAGTACAAATCTTACGACCTACGGGATTTATAACGATCGGGTAAAACAACCTACAATTTATACCTCGATTTCGCAGAATTACCGGCTTCCAAATAAATTCCTGTTTTCACCCCAGGTACAGTACGATTTTAGCCGGAACCAATTCAATAATATAATCCTGGAAATAGAACGTCCGGTTTTTGAAAATGGATTTCTAAATGTGGCTTATGAAAATAATATGCTTCGTGATGCCCATATTTTTGAGGTCGGTTTAAGATATGCTTTAAATTTTGCACAAACTTCGGTAACCTCGCGGTTGGGTAACCGGAATAATTCTTTTGTGCAATCGGCTCGCGGGAGTTTAATGTTAGATGATAATACGGGCTATATTATGGCAAATAACCGTACAGCAATATCCAGGGCCGCAATAAGCGTTATTCCCTTCCTGGATTATAATTCTAACGGAAAAAGGGATCCTATGGAGCCGGCTGTGCGCGGAATGGAAATTAAAAATACTTCCGGCCGACTTTCTTATAATGAAGATGAAACCGTTTTACGAATTACCGAACTTCAACCTTATATAGATATAATCCTTGAAGTTGATCCAAACAGTCTGGATAATATTGCCTGGAAAGTTAAAAACGAAAAGATTAAAGTACATACGGTACCAAACCAATTTCAAGAAATTGAAGTCCCGGTAGAAGTTTTAGGCGAAGTTGCCGGAATGGTCTATTTTAAAGAAGGAAACAGTCTTCGTGGCCAGGGAAGGATTACGGTAAATATTCTTGATGAAAATGGAAACCTGGTGAAAGAAATCCTAACCGAAGGTGACGGTTACTTTACTTACCTGGGATTAAAACCCGGAAATTACACTGCTGAAATTGATCCTGTGCAAATGCAGAAACTTGATTACTTCGCCAGCCAGCCGGTTGAATTTGAAATCCAGGTAGATGAATACGGGGATATAGTAGATACCCTGGAATTTACAATTGAAGCCGAATAGAAAAAAGCCCAGGCATAACAGCACAAAGCCGCCCTAATACTTACAGGCCGGCCAAGCTCCTGTAATCCGTATTAAATTTCACTTAGTGAATTAGATCAAAAACCATATAATCAGGGAAACTACCAGGCCTACCACCGCGATTAAAGTGGTCATTACCGTCCAGGATTTAAAGGTTTGTTTTTCGGTTAAACCCAAATACTGGCCTACCAACCAAAACCCGCTATCGTTAACGTGCGATAAAATGGAAGCTCCCGAGGCAATTGCAATTACTATAAGCGAAGTTTGCGCCATAGAATAGCCGCCACCGGTCAACACCGGAGCTGTGATTCCCGCTGCAGTGATCATTGCAACCGTAGAAGATCCCTGTAAAATCCTGACCAAAGCCGCTATAATAAACCCAAAAACCAAGGGGTTGAACCAGGCGTTATTTAAAGCTTCGGCAATCATTTCTCCTGCACCGGTATTAATCAGGATTTGTTTAAAAGCGCCACCGGCACCGGTAAGTAAAATAATTATCCCGGCGGCCTGAAAAGATTTTGTAGCTACTTTCAATAAAAATTCTTTTTGCATACCCCTTCTCACTCCAAGAAAATACCAGGCTACAAGATTTGCAATAATCAATGCTGAAAATGGATGTCCCACTAATTCTATCGCGTATAAAACCCCTTCCGGAATTGAAACCCCATCAAACAAAGGGCTTTGCACTAAGGTATTTGCTACAATGAGAAAAATAGGAATTAAAATAATGGATATGATTAGTGCCGGGGAAGGTGCTTTTTCCTCGTCATATTCAATTTCTTCGGTAAAGGTTTTAGGTTCAATCTGGATTCTTTTAGAAATATATCTGGCGAAAATTGGTCCGCTGATAATTGCTGCAGGAATTCCCGCTAAAAAACCAAAAACGATAACCCAACCCAAATCTGCGCCCAGAATATCTGCCACCGCAATTGGGCCAGGCGTTGGTGGGATAAATGCATGGGTAATCGCTAAACCGGCCAGTAAAGGCAGTGCATAAAGCAAGAGGGATTTTCCAGTTCTTTTGCTCAACGCATAAGTTACCGGCACGAGAATAATAAAGGCAACATCAAAAAATACCGGGATGGCCACGGCAAACCCGGTAACCATCATTGCCCACGGCGCATTTTTATCGCCAGTTTTTTTTAGTAGGAATGATGCCAGACGTTGTGCTCCACCGGATTGTTCCAGAACTCCACCGAAAAGAGCTCCCAATCCAACTACCGTGGCCACAAAACCAAGCGTGCTGCCCATCCCGTCTTTCATCGTGTCCAGGATTTCTGTAGCGGGCATTCCGGCAAGAATACCTACGGCAATACAAACAATTAATAAGGCAAGAAAAGCCTGGATTTTTAATTTTAAAATAAGAAAAAGCAATAGCGCAATTCCGGCGAAAACGGCAAAGAGTAATTGTAAATCCATTAATTATTGTTTTTCCATTGGGTATGAAAAAATTCCCCGCGGGGTTTATCAGTTCGCTCATAAGTATGAGCGCCAAAATAATCCCGTTGCGCCTGTATCATATTAGCCGCATTTTGAGCCGAAGTAAAATTCAATAAATAATTGGCTGCAGCCGATAAAACCGGAACAGCATATCCCGCCTGCAGCGAAACCCCGACTGTTTTAGTTAATGAAGCCTGATTTTCCTTGATTTCAAAAATGATATTTTTATTCAGTAATAAATGGTTATTTGAATCTTTAAAAATATTTACAAGATCTTCCATTAAGCCCGATCTAATAATACATCCGTTGGTCCAAACCCGGGAAATTTCAGATAAATTGAGGTTCCAGCTAAATTCTGAAGACGCAACCCGAAGCAGATCATAACCTGTCGCGTGGTTTATAAGACTGGCTGTTTTATAAGCCCGGAATAATTCATCTTTAATTTCATCTAAATTTCCATTTTGGTTATTAATGGGATTATACAAATTTGAAACTTCCACCCTAAGCTCTTTCATTCCCGAAATATTCCTGGCTAAAACTGCCGCAGTAATAGTATCTAAAGGAACACCGAGTTCTAAAGCGGCATTGGTAGACCAGCCACCTGTACCTTTTTGTTTGGCCGCATCTAATATTTTATCGAGAAGAAAACCTTTACTTTCTCTTTTCCGAAGAATATCTACTGAAATTTCCAGTAAATAGCTTTTCATTTGCTCGTTCCAGGCTTCAAAAAGATCGGCAATAGCTTCAGGATCTATATTGGTATGAAATCGTAGGAAATGATAAATTTCAGCGATTAACTGCATTTCACCATATTCAATTCCATTATGCAGCATTTTCACAAAATGCCCCGCGCCATCGGGTCCTATATGTGTACAGCAGGGATTTCCATTTTTATCTTTCGCAGCGATTTTTTCTAAAATTAAACCAACTTGTTTATAAGCCTCGGAAGAACCTCCTGGCATTATAGACGGACCTTTTAAGGCTCCTTCTTCCCCGCCGGAAATTCCGCAACCCATAAAATGAATTCCTTGTTCTTTTAAAGCCTGTTCCCTCCGTAAAGTATCTTTAAAATGGGAATTTCCACCATCGGTAATGATATCGCCTTTTTCTAAAAAAGGAAGTAAACTTTCAACCACAGCATCAACAGCGGCACCGGCATTCACCATTAATAAGATTTTCCGGGGTCGTTTTAGGGATGAAACGAATTCTTTTAAATCATCAAAACCTTTGAAAGTATATTTATCAGCATTTTCCTGAACAAAATCTTTAGCTACATCTTCTTCCTTACCGGAAACGTGCCGGTTAAAAACAGATATCTCAATATTCTTTGAAAGCAGGTTTAGCGCCAGGCTTTTGCCCATTACTCCAAGGCCTATTAGCCCTATTTCTGCTTCGGAAGCATTTAAATTCACCATAATTCTCTTTAAAATATTTTCTTCAGAAGTATTTACATTTATTCGCAAACCATAATTTGGCTCCTCCAGGATTTCAAATTGCGAAGTGAGCATTTCAGGCTTAAAATAATGGCCTTTTCTGGATTCCAGCCTTTCCAAAATCACTTTAAAGTCGGCCCATAGAAAAATCCATCTTAGGTTTTCTTTGGGAATTGAAGTTAATTGCTTCCGGTATTTCTCTTTTAACGCCGAACAAGCCAAAACAGCACCATCACTTTTATTCCATTTTTGAATATTCTCAGCTAAAACCGCCAACCAGCCTTTTCGATCTTCATCCTGTAGCGGATTCCCGTTTTTCATCTTTTCTACATTTTCGGGAGGATGAAAATCATCGGCATCATAAAAGGTTAAATTTAATTCTTTAGCGAGTAGTTTTCCAATGGTAGTTTTACCGGATCCG
The DNA here is from genome assembly GCF_020164485.1 of Salegentibacter tibetensis. Taxonomy (GTDB): domain Bacteria; phylum Bacteroidota; class Bacteroidia; order Flavobacteriales; family Flavobacteriaceae; genus Salegentibacter; species Salegentibacter tibetensis. The sequence goes on along the minus strand of NZ_JAIQZA010000006.1, from coordinate 105,876 downwards.
GAAACGCCCATCACAATATATACGGCCATTAATAAGTTATTTTCAGGATTTCTAGTTTTCGGGTTTCTTCGCCTAATTTAAATTCAACGATATCACCTACTTTCTTCCCAGATAGGGCTTTGGCGATAGGCGCTACAAAGGCGATCTTTTGCCTTTTCACGTCGGCTTCATCTACCCCTACAATTTGGAATTTTTGAATATTTCCTTTTTGATTTATTTCTACTAAAGCACCAAAGCGCACTTCATTCTCTGGCTGATCTTTGGGATCTAAGGTTCTGGCAGTATTAATTCGTTCTCTTAGTAATTTAAGATTACCATCTATAACCGCCTGAGCCCTTCTTCTTTCGGTATCATTCTCTTTGTCAAGATTGGCTCGCTCCTCTATAAGTTCTTCCTCTTCATCTTTTAATTCTTTTAACCCGTTTGGAGTCACATAATTGGTTTCTCCGGCAGGTAAAGCCGCTCTTGGCGGGATCATTGGAGCTTCTTCCTGGTCGTCTTCCTTTACAAATCCTCGGCTCATAATTTATTTTAATCTCCAAAATAGGAATTAATATGACTCGATAAAAATTATAAGTATTTATTAATTCATAAAAATTTCAGAAGAAGAATTTTGCAAAGGCGTATTCCCTTATTTTTATTTTATAAATTTAAGTGATGACCGTAGAGATAGCCATATTGTTTTTTATCATTATCGTGGTAATTGTGCTTTTTGCACTGGAAGTTTTTCCGGTAGATAAAATCGCTTTTTTTATTCTTGCAGCATTATTAATGACCAATGTAGTTAGCCCCGAGGAAGCTATTTCCGGGTTTTCCAGTCCGGCTACTATTACAGTTCTCTCGTTAATGATCATAGCAATTGGACTGGAAACCAATGGAGTAATAGACTGGCTTGCCAGCGGCCTAAAAAGTTTGCGAATGCTTCCGGTATTTCTAATGGTACCTGTTTTTATGTTTATAGCAGGAAGTATTTCGGCATTTATCAATACTACAGCGGTCGTAATCGTTTTTATTAAAATTATTACAGAATTATCGGCCAAGTACGATATCCCTAATTCAAAGTTACTTTTACCAATTTCCTTTGCCGGTATTATTGGCGGAAGTTGCACACTTATGGGAACCTCTACAAACCTTATTGTAAATGCAGTGGCAGTAGATCGAGGTGTAGAACGTTTTAGCTTCTTTGAATTTACCTGGTATGGTGTCATTTTTATGATAATCACTATAATAATTGTGAGTGCCCTGGTGAAATTGCTTCCCAGAGCCAAAAAAACTCAAATTAGTGAAGATTATAATCTGGATGAATATATTACCAAAGTAATTATCACAAATGATTCGAGTGTAATAGGAAAAAGTATTCGCGAAAGTTTTCTATATGATAAAGAGGATATTGAGGTTTTGAGGCTGAAGCGTAACGGAATTATAAACGATAGACCGGGTAAATTCACAACGCTTAAAGCAGGTGATCAACTTTTGCTACGCTGTAATCTTGAAAATTTAATAAAACTCAAAGATGCCGAGGGTTTTACAGTAATTAAAGAAGACGACAATAAAAAACTCACAGATCCCATAATCGATTCTGAAGAACTGGAAGAAAACGTTCAGGTGGTAGAAATTTTAATGCTTCCCAACTCTCCCCTAATTGGAAAAAGTATAAAAACCGTGGGCTGGTACGATCTTCACGGGGCTGTTCCCCTGGCGATAAGAAAGCGAAGAAATTTTAGAAATCCGAGAAGACGAATTTTTAACCGAGGGACAGATGAAATTGAATTAAGGGTTGGAGACCGGTTATTGGTAGAAGTTAGCGAAAGCGCCCTAGATGAATTACAGAAGATTGAAAATGTCACCATTTTACAGCAGCATAAAAATATTGAAGTCACCACAAAAACCAAAAGATACCTTTCTTTATCCATTTTATTAGTGGTTATTGGACTCTCGGCGTTTTCCATTTTTCCAATATTAAAAAGCGCAATTATTGGATGCTTCCTAATGATTTTCACAAAGTGTATAGATTTAGGGAAAATCTATGCGCAGGTAAACTGGCAGATTATTTTTCTACTGGCTGGAATGATTCCGCTGGGTGTAGCGATGAGCAATACCGGCGCCGATCAATGGATCTCAGATCAATTAATGCTGGTTTTCGAAAATCAAACCGATACTATTATTATTGGAATCCTGTTCCTGGTCACGATGATTTTAAGCGGATTTATTTCCAATAATGCTACGGCAATAATTATCACCCCAATCGCTATTAGTATTGCGGCGAGTATGCAAATGGATCCCAAACCTTTTATTCTATCGGTTTTATTTGCTTCTAATTTTAGTTTTTTCACTCCCGTTGGTTACCAAACAAACACCATAATATACGGGATGGGTATATACCGCTTCAGGCATTTTTTCATTATTGGCGGTACCGTGTCTTTGGTGCTCTGGGTAACGGCTTCCCTCCTACTTTCTGCTAGTTTTTAATTAGGAATCTGCTTTAATTTCAGGTATTTTTGAAAAAAACTTTATGTCGCGTTTACTTGTAATTGGTTGTGTTTGGCCCGAACCTCATTCTTCGGCCGCAGGTAGCCGAATGCTGCAGTTATTAGAGTTTTTTCTTTCCAAAAATTATAAAATCACCTTTGTAACTACTGCGGCTCGTAGCGAGTTTGCTGTAGATTTAGAAAAGATGAATATCCCTTCTGAAGTAATTAAAATGAACCATCCTTCTTTTGATGCAATGTTAAAGAGAATTCAGCCAGATTTGGTGCTTTTTGATCGTTTTATGACGGAAGAGCAATTTGGCTGGAGAGTTGATGAAACCTACCCGGAAGCGGTGAAAATTTTAGATACTGAAGACCTCCATTTTTTAAGAAAAACCCGCACTGAAGCTTTCAAAAAGAATATTTCTGCGGAAAGTCTTTATTTCGATGCCGACATTACCAAAAGGGAAATCGCGAGTATTTACCGCTGTGACCTTAGCCTTATAATTTCTGAAGTTGAAAAGCAATTTCTGCAGGATGAATTCAGCATACATACAAATCTTTTGCATTACCTGCCCTTCCTCCCGGAACCTGTATCCGGAGAAAAACAGCTTAAATTACCGAAATTTGAACAACGTGAAAATTTTATAAGTATTGGTAATTTTTTACACGAACCCAATTGGAACGCGGTATTATATTTAAAAGAAGAAATCTGGCCTTTGATAAAGCAGGAACTCCCTGAAGCAAAATTGGAAATTTACGGGGCTTATCCGTCTCAGAAAGTCTGGAACCTTCACAATGAAAAAGAAGGTTTTATCGTAAAAGGTCGTGTCGAAAATGCCGAAAAGGTTATGAAAAATGCCAGAATTTGCCTGGCACCAATACGCTTTGGAGCAGGCTTAAAAGGGAAACTTATACAGGCAATGCAATGCGGAACGCCTTCAGTGACCACAATAATTGGAGCCGAGGGAATTGCCGGAGACCTCAACTGGAACGGATTTATCTCTAACGATGCAAAAGACTTTGCAAAAAAAGCTGTGCAATTATATTCAGAAGAAAAACTTTGGGAAAAGTCGGTAGGAAGTGGTTTTGAAATTATTGCTTCAAGGTTTGATAAAGAAGAACATCGTCAAGAATTTTCCAATAGATTATCAGATCTTATTCAAAATATAAATGTCTACAGACAAAGAAATTTTATAGGAAAAATGCTACAACATCATCAACATAGAAGTACCTATTTTATGGCGAAATTCATTGAAGAAAAGGAGAAAAGTAAACTCAACAAGACTATAAAGCAGTAGTTTTCAAAGGATTTTAAACATAAAAAACCGCTGGTTAAATTTAACCTACCAGCGGTTTTCACTACACAAAAGGAACAGTTTCCTGTTCACAAACAGAAATCAAACAAATTGAGGTATTGCTCGGTCCTCAAACAATTTGCGGTTTAAACCCTGCAGGGTTTGTATTTTATTTTTGGTATCTACCAGTAAAGATATATTGTTATTGCTTCCTCCATAAGAAATCATTCTCACAGGAATATCATTTAATAATTCGAATAATCGGCTGGTACTTTTATCTTCAATTAGGCCTTCACCTACAATGCAAATAATACTGTGATCTTTCTCGACGGTAATCTCGCCATAAGCGTTTAACTCTTCCAGAATTTCATTTAAGTTCCTGTCGTCGTCTATGGTTAAGGAAATCGCTATTTCTGAAGTGGTAATCATATCGATTGCGGTTTCGTATTTATCAAAAACCTCAAAGATTTTTTTAAGAAATCCGTGTGCCATCAGCATCCGGTTAGATTTAATTTTAATGGCAGTAATTCCGTCTTTTGCTGAAATCGCTTTAAGTCCGAGTGTATGAATCTCTGATGATATTTTAGTTCCGGGAAGTTCTGGGGTAAAGGTATTTTTTAAAAATAAAGGAATTTGCCTTTTTATAACCGGAGAAATAGTTTGTGGGTGCAAAATTTTTGCTCCAAAATAAGCAAGCTCTGCTGCTTCTTCAAAACTTAACTCGGCAATAGCGTGTGTGTTTTCAACATAACGGGGATCATTATTATGAAACCCGTCAATATCTGTCCATATTTGTACTTCTTCAGCCTGAACCGCTGCAGCCAGAATGGTAGCGCTGTAATCGCTTCCACCTCTTTTGAGAGTACTAATGGAATTTTGCGCATCAATTCTCACAAAACCCTGAGTAATATAAATATCTGTTGGTTCAAGGTTTTCTATACTCTGCTGAAATAGTTTACCTACTAAATCTGTATCAGGATTTTCTAGATTTGAAACCTGCATAAATTCCCTGGCATTCAGGAAATTATTCTGAATTCCTGAACTCGTAAGAAAAGTTGAAAAAATGTAGGTAAGCATAGTCTCACCGGTAGTTACAACTTCCGAATACACTCCTTCAGAATATTTACTGCGGCTTAGTTTCTGTAAACCTTCAAGCACATTATTCACAAAATCCTTTGCCTGCGAATTTAAGCCTGGTTCATTTATAAGCTCATCTATCGTAGATTCGTGCTTTTGTTTTAACTCAGCAATAATAGTATTAATGGCTGAATAATCTTCAGCTTTAATGTTTTCTGAAATTTCAACCAGTTTATTAGTCACCCCGGCCATTGCCGAAAGTACCAGCACTTTCTTCCCACTTCTTGCAGCTAAAATGTTTTTTACATTTCTAATGCTCTCTACAGATCCTACAGAAGTTCCGCCAAACTTTAATACTTTCATTACTAATTATTTACTCTTAGTGAGATTTAAATTTTTTATATGTTATTTACTATTTGGAAAGTTTATATTCCTTCCTTTGAAATAACTCAGTGCATAATTAGAATTAAAGCCCGCTGTGACAAAAATTATCTTTCATTTTATATACATTTGCACAAAATGTATAATATTTAACAATGAAAACTATAACTACCTGTGTTCACGATATAATAAGACACCAACCTTTTCTGGATGATGCGATTGCGCGAGATATTGTAAATTTTAGCGGATTGGCCGATGATATTCAGCCCCAGGTAGAAAAAGAAATGCGAAAACCTGTAAAACAGGGTTCTATTATTATGGCTTTAAGACGCTATGCTCCCCGCCGGACTAAAATAAATATGCAACATTTAAGGGAGCTGGGAGATATTGTAGTACGATCTGGAATTACCGAGTATACTTTTTTAAATTCCAATACCATAATTGCCAATAAAGCGAGGTTGCTCGATGCGGTAAAAGATCAAACGGGGGTTTATCTCAATTACTCCAGTAATTATCAGGAAAGCAATATCCTGGTTTCCTCAAGTCTTACCAATCTTGTTGAAGATTGTTTCAGAAATGAAAGGCGGGTATCTATAAAAGAGGAACTATCGTCTATAACGATTGCCCTGCCCAAAAACAGTTCGCAGTTTGTAGGCCTGTATTTCTATCTCTTTAAACTACTGGCCTACGAAGGAATCCCAATTTTTGAAATGATCTCTACCTCAAACTATTTTGCGCTCTTTTTAGAAAAAGAATATGTGAATCAGGCGTTTTTGTTGATTAATGAGATTAAGAAGTAGATAAAAGCTCCCCTCCTTTCAAAGAAGAGGAATGAATTCAGCTTTGCTGAAGAAAGGGGTGGTTCACCACGCCCTTAATTTATACGAAAAAACACTTAAGCCCTTCAGGTTGATTTTTAACTATTACCAAAACCCAAAATAAAAACCGGAGATTACTACCGCAACAATTAGAATGAGTAAGATCGTGATGATAAATCCTATCCCGAAATTGGTCTTCTTATTATCCTTTAAAATATAATCTTTTTCCTCTTTGTCTTTCTTAAGTTCCATTTGCTTAGTTTTTTAAAAATTAGTATTTCAATAATTTAAGAATGATAAGGTAGTCTTAAATTATTGGAGTTGATACCACCAAACGGCGTTTTGATGATTCATTGGTAAAACCAGTTGATTTTTCTTAGCATCAAAAAGGATATCCCCGGCACTTTTTCCTGAAGTTAAAACTTCTTCCAGGTCCCCGTTTTTCCCGGCCAGGTAAATTTTACCGGTAGCCCAATCTGATATATAAAAAGCATCTTCACCAACCGGCTGAATCCCATCCAGATTTCCAATTCCGTTCTTAGAAATCTTTGTGATCTCACGGGTATCCATATCAATTTTTAGAAAATTACCATCGGTATTTTCTCCCCAGGCAGCCGCATAGAGTTGATCTTTTTGAGCATATAGCCCGTTTACATATTCTAATCTGGTAGTGTTTAAATATTCAATAATCTCTCCTTCTTCATTTTCTGGGATCATCATATTTGATTTATCGCCTGGCATCAAAAAAATCGCGCTTTTCCCTGAATCTGAGATAAAGATATTTCCCATCGCATCTACTGTTATATCATTTAAAGAAATGGCACCTTCAACTGCGATTCTCCTGGTTATTTCTGAATCTTCAATATTAATCTCAATAAGTTCGGTATTATTGGTTACATAGACCTTATCATCTTTTATAAGTAAACCTTTTGGGTCTTTCAAACCTTCTATCCATTTTAACTCGATAATCTCTCCCTCAGAAGAAACCCTGGAAATAAATCCGTCACCTTCTACTTTATCTGCCATATTGGAGACGTAATATTCATTCTTATCTTCATTAAAAACAACAGATTCTGGATGGCTAAAGCCTTCCACTTTTTTAATTAAAGTAGCTGAAGTGCTTTGCGCAAAGGTAACACTGCTAATAATTAGGCTTATAAAAACGAGTTTTAGTTTATGTGTTTTCATCTTATTAATTTTTATAAAGATACGAAATAGAAGTTTTAATTTTTTTAAGTCTTCTTACTGAAATGCTGCTAAATATTTGCTAATTCTAAATTTTGGGATTTGATTTCAGCTAAATTAGCCCAACTTAACCTATAAATATCTAAGTAAGTATGAAAAATATCATCAGGGCTATTCTAGCTGGGTGGGGCGCGAAAAAATTAGGTGGCGGCTGTGGATGTATAGGAATTATTATTGTTTTTATAATTTTATGGTTCCTCCTTGGGCAGGTTGGTTTTTAGTTTTAACCTATTCGTAATCTGCCATTATTGAGTTCCACTCCATAGTTTTCATAACTCCAATTAAAACGGGATTGATTTTTTCCAGCAATGCCGAATTCTTCGGAAAGCTATACCCGTAATAATCTTTTTTAAGTGTTTTTTGAAGAACCTCAATTTCATTATCGAGTCCTCTTCGTTTTAACTCATAGCGCAAAATGGGTTCATCATAAACAAAAAGCCTGGTTTGTTTATCCTTTAAAAGTTGCATTCCTTCCTTTTCGCTAAATACTTCTTTATGCTGAATGTTATATAAACTCAATAATTCCTGGGCACTACTGCTTTTTACAGTAGTAACTTCAAATTTAGATAAATCCTGTACTCCGGTAATTTCATCGTTCATGGTTTGAACCGTAAGTGATGAGGCTATTCCGGCTGTTAAACTGGAAATAATTATTATCGCCATAAACATCCAGATAAGAGCAATTACCCGGCCGCCCGTAGTTCTGGGCGATTTATCTCCATAACCTACGGTGGTCATAGTTACCGCACTCCACCAAAACCCCTGAAGTATTCCCCGGGAACCGCTACCAAATTCTTCGGCATTCTTTTTACGCTCAAAGATCCAAACCAGAAAGCCGAAAATGAAAATTACCGCCAGTAAAATAAGTATTGCTGAAATAAAATTCCAGCTAAATAAGTTACCTAAATAACTAAAAATCTGCGACTCACTTCTTTTAGCCACACCGGTATGTGATATAAAGTATGGCTGAGAGAAATCCATTCGCTGCATTCGGTTATTGGTCACCGTAACCGGGTTAATACTAAAATCTACCTCTTTGTTTTCAACCGCGTTTAATAAATCACCAAGAGAAGCATATTCTTTATATTCATAATCTAAATCCAGGTCTTCATTCACCAATTGCCAGGAGTCTATGCTCAAACCGTTGTATTCCCCGTTTTCCTGCATTACAAAAGGTGGTGTGGGGGTAATTCCTATAACAAGTTTATCATTAATAATCGAATCCTGTGCTGATAAGTTTATACTAGAAAGAAAAATGCAAAAAGTGAGGAAGAAATAAAGCTGTTTCATAGATCATTTTGGTTATTTTCACAACATACATAATTTAGGAGTATTTAGGAAATACAAATTCTGAATTCTAATCCTATTCTAATTTTCAAAAGCTATAAATTTCTGATATTTGATCCCAATGAATATTCTGTTAGTTGAAGATGAGCCAAACGTGGCATCCCTGCTTCATAAATGTTTGTCTGAAAAAAGCCACCGTATAGGGATTGCCACAAATGGCCAAATGGGCCTTGATTTAATTCTTAGTCAAAATTATGACCTGGTACTCCTGGATATTATGTTACCGGACAAGTCAGGGCTGGAAATACTGGAAGAACTTCAACAAGCCAAAAATCAAACTCCAATCATCTTATTAACAGCCCTGGATACAACAGAAACTGTGGTAAAAGGTTTAAATCTTGGAGCTGATGATTATATTGTAAAACCCTTCAAGATAGATGAACTTCTTGCCAGAGTAAATGCCGTAAGCCGCAGGAAATTAAAGTCCGAAACCTCAACAGAAGAAAAAGAGCGGAAAATTATCTTCAACAATATTGCTATAGACGATGGAGCTAAGCGGGTTTTTAAAGATAAGGTAGAAATAAAACTAACCGCAACAGAATATAAGCTTCTAAAAGTTCTTATTGAGAATAACAACAAAGTACTTTCCCGCGAGCAAATACTTGAAAAAGTATGGGGAGTAGAATATGATTTGGGAACCAATGTTGTAGATGTTTATATTAACTACCTTCGTAAAAAATTAAAAGATAATTCAGAAGACAGGCTTATTCAAACGGTTATTGGGATGGGTTATGTAGTAAGGTAAGTTGAAAATCAAGTATAAAATAGCGGCAATTTTCTCCCTGATTTTCGCTTTGATAATCGGGTTTGTTTGCATTTTTATTTACACCAGGGTCGCAAATAATACCTATGAACAATTTAATAAACGTCTTCTAGACCGTGCATATACTGCTGCTAAGATTTTACTGGAAAAAGACGAATTCAGCAAAGGGAAGTATGAGCGTTTAACCCGGCAATATTTAAGAAATCTACCCCAGGAGGAAGAAACTTTCTTTAAGGTAGAAAATAATGAAATATCTAAAGAATCGGGGGACCAACATTATTATAACGAAAAAGCATTCTTAAAAAACCTGGAAGGGGAACACGTTTTTTTCGAAACAAATGGAAAACAAGCAGTCAGTATTTTCTACGAGGATAATCAGGGGGATTATATTACAGTAGTTTCGGCTATAGATGAGGAAGGTAAAAACCAACTCTCCCATCTTATGAATATCTTATTCTTAACCTCATTATTCAGTTTAATCCTTATTCTGGCTATATCCCTATTTTTTGCTTCTATTTTGCTCAACCCCATTAATAACATGATTACCCGTGTGCAGCAAATAACCGCCAGTAATCTAGAACTGAGATTGGATGAAGGAGATGGAAAAGACGAAATTTCAAGGTTGGCGGCAACATTTAATGCTATGCTGCTAAGATTAGAAACTTCTTTTTATTCCCAGAAAAAATTCATAGAAAATGCTTCGCATGAGTTACGCACACCCCTCACTATTATTATGGGGGAAGCAGATTATGCTTTACAATCTACCAAAAAGGAAAACACAGAGGTGGCCTTGAACAAGATCTATGATGAAGCTACTCATCTAAATGAATTATTCACCAGCTTACTACATCTCTCTGAAGTACAGGCAGAACAACCTAATAAAGGTTTTGAGATATTTAGAATAGATGAACTCATACAACAAATAAGCATACGTTTAAATAAATTGAATTCCGGTAATAGAATTCGTTTGAATTACGAGGAAATAGAATCATTCAATGAAAACTCATTCGAGATCTTAGGGAACAGGTTGTGGATAGAAATTGCGATAAGCAACATTTTAAAAAATGCCCTGAAATATTCTGGTAATGAAAAGGTTCATATTTCCCTGGGACAAACTTCAAAATTCAATGTAATTAATATTCAGGATTTTGGTTCCGGAATTTCAAAGTCAGATCTCGATAAGATTTTCACCCCATTTTATCGTGGTAAAAATGGTAAAAATGAAAAAGGTCACGGCATTGGACTTGCGCTCACGAAAGATATCGTTAAAATTCATAAAGGCAATATAGACATTGAAACCAAAGCAGGTCAGGGAACTGTAGTCAGCATCAAGTTCCCATTACTTCAATTTTAATATTATTCTAATGCTATTTTTATAACTATTTAATCTGAAAGAGTTTTGTTTGCCAAAAATTTAAAATGAAACAAAGCCTTAAAATTTGCCTTTCGCTTACTATCTTTCTAAGCGCTACATTTAGTTATGCCCAGGAAGAGGCAAACGAAGAAGACCTTCCTTTAAAACTTCAACATGCCGAACCGCTTTATATAGATCTTATTCGTGATTTAGGGGCCAGGAAAGGAGAGAAAGAATGGAACCTTGGAGCTGGAATAACCGATAATTTAGACTTCGATTCTTATGAATTTCTTGTTGAGTACGAATGGGCAGTAGCCGACAGACTGGGACTGGAAGTAGAAGTACCTGTAACCGTCTTCTCCCCCAATGCTTTTAATCGCGGCGCAGAAAGCAGGCCCGGTGATCGTGTAGAAAGCCTAAAATTAGCCGCTCAATATACCTTCTGGGTTTCAGATAAATATCAAACTTCTATGGCTCTTGGAAATATTGTAGAATTTGAATTTACTGATCTTAATACAATGTCTTTAAATAATTTAACCCAGGGTGTGCTATTTAATCCTTTTTTAATTGCAGCGAAGCGATTTACATCAGAATGGCATGGGTTGATTTATACCGGGCCCAGATTTTTCAATGGATGGAACAATCATGAAAACTATTTCGCCTATGAGATTAACTCCAACCTTCATTATATGATACCGGGAACCGGAAATTTTATAGGTTTAGAGGTAAACCAACTAATTATGGACGGTGAATTAAAAACTGTCTTAAGACCCCAAATGCGTGTAGAAATTAAAGATTCGCTTAAAATAGGTATAGTGCCGGGGATTTCCCTTAATCGCGATGAAGAACGCTTCAGTTCTTTTCTCAGGTTAATTTATGAACCACATTTTTAAATAAATATTATAGGATTAATATTTTAAAGAGGCTGCCTGAAAAGTTTTTTTAATCGTCATTTTGTCCCAAAGCTTCGGGATTATTTCAGAATCTAAGATGTTGATAATCCAAACATGTTAGAAGCTGAAACAAGTCAGCTTAACGAAATTAGACTTTTTCAGACAGCCTCATTTTTTGATTATTAAGGTTTGATTTACTTGAGCATTAGATGTTTTCAGCAGCACAATTTTAAAATATAAACCCTACACCAAATTCAAATCGGTCCCCCTCAAAATCGTTGGTTCCAACAATTGGACTGGAATTATTTCTAAACATGTAATTTGCTTTGAATACAATATTTCTTCTTGGATTAAAATTCAATCCAAGTGTTAAGGCTTTTAAATTAGTTTGAAAGCGTGTTTCGTTTTCTAATTGATCAACTACTTCACTGTGAGTATCCAATCTATCATATCTTAAAAATAGCGGAAGTTTAAACTCGTTACCTTTAAATAAAAAGTTATCTAAGCTGCCATCAGATTTACCGCCCCTTAACATTGGGAGGATATCGTAACCTAGCTCTAAATAATAACCAAAGACCTCGCTACCTAAAACCTGTCCAGCCATTTCCTGTCCCCCGGTTCCCATTTGCTTTGTAAGGTCAAATATAAGATCGGTCTGGCCCATTCTACCGTATGATCCTAAAGCCATTATACTCAAGCTATTCCATTGGTGTCTTAAATAAGATGTGGTTAAAAAGGTATTGGCACTAAGCCTTTTGGCACTATTCCCTGAGATAACTCTCTGGTTGTTTCCAGCCTGCGTCCAAACTCCATTAACCACAAATTCTGTATCTTTTGTTATTTGATAACCCAATTTTCCATTTAATACATATCCGTCAAAATTTCCACGAAGGCCATTATCCCTACCTCTCCTAATCCAGGTGCCACCATTAAAATTCTGAGTATCCAACCCCTGGTAAATAGACAGGGAATAATCTAGCTTATTTGTTAGTTTACCATAGGCCATAACTCCAAGATCAATCCAGGTGGAAGGTGTGATTAATCGTTCTACGGGAGACCTGTTTACAGAATGATAAAGAATTGGCTCATCATTGGTATTCATATATCCAATTTGTACTTGATGGGTTCCAGCTCTTAAATTAAATTTTTCATCGATTAAAAAATCGGCAAAAACCTCAAAAAATATCTCATGGTCCCGCTCGTTAGTTTCCTGATCACGGTACATTTCTGCAAAAACTTCTCCATAAAGTATCAACCAGGGTTTTGGCTTATAGGCCAGATACGTTACAAACCTGTATAATTCATTCATATATAATTCCAGATCTTCGCTAGACCTGTCTTTACCACCAAAGTATTCGGTATATCCGGCTTCACCAAAGCCGGAAATTGTAAACTTTTTATCTGAAAAATAAATTTTAGAAGCCGCTACGGGTAAACCACTTTGAGTTTCATACGTAAGCTCTCCTTTTTTTTCTGGATCTTCAATTTGATCGGTAGTATCAGTTTGCGCAAGAACTGCTGAATTTAGAAAAAGTAAAAGTAAGGCTGCAAATGAGGAAATAGATTTCATAGATTTTTTTAAAGCTTCGTTTTTTAAAGAGGAAGCAAATCTATTGATCATGCATTAAGCCTACATTCAGGTTTGATTAAAAAGTCATTAGAAACAAAAAAGATTCTATTTTTTACTTTCGTCTACCAAAATGGTTTAATTTATAAACCGTATTTTTAATCCTTTTTCTTCGTAAGAGAGTCTACAGGAACCTCGTAATAGATATTTAATTTTTTACGTCCAAAATTCCTGGCTTTTTGCACATCCTCATCCATATAGATATCTATTTTATTCTTCCAGCGATAATGCATTTTATCCTTTACAAGAAAAACCCCGTCAAAACCTTCAATTTTAACGGGGGTATTGTGATCTAAACCTTTTTTTATCAAGTCTCTGGAAACTGCAATTACTTTACTACCGGGTTGTAAAGTATCTCCCCAGGCCGTAATATTGGCGCCACCGGTTCCGGTTTGCCAGCTCAGGGAATTATATGCTGAAGCCGTAACTTCTAAGGTATCCCATACCATTTTTGGCTCGGACTCTTTATTATTGAAATTACAGGCTGAAAAACTGAAGTAAAAAACTACTAACCATACAATTACAAGGATTTTCATAACTTATAATTTTAATCAAGAACCTCGGGGCAAGCCCTCGAGGTATGAATTGAAAAACTATTTTATAATTTCGAGGCAAGCCCGCCTGAATGATTCGGGCAGGCCTCTGGGAATTAAACCCTCAATGAGGGATTAATCTAGCTTAGCTTCCAGCCGCCCCGATACTCCCTACGCACAAATTGATTGGCTTCATCAAAATTGGTCACTCGCATATCTTCTGAATTCCAAAGCATTTTTATATCACGTCCGGGGTAATCAAAGTAGGTATCCCCATTATCACGTCTTTTTTCGTTTCTAACATCATAACCTCTAATCGCCAGATTGGCTATTAATAAAGTTTCAGTTAGTGGTCCTGCAATTTCAAAAGGAGAACTTAATTCTATCTTTCCATAACCTGCAATTGCTCCTTCTACCCATTGTGCATAATGGCCTTCTTCTCCACCGGGAACGCGCTCATATTTCTCAGCAACATTTACTTCGTCGGTTTTAGAAGTAGGTAATAATCGCGGATTTCGACCGTAAGTGCCACACATCATTTTTCCTTTATCACCAATAAATAACACTCCGTTGCCACCATCACCAAAGGTTTCATTTGGCCCAAGTTCTTCCGGTCTTTTTGGTTTAATGCCACCGTCCATCCAGTGCAGGGTAACATCCTCACTGGTTTTATCAGTTTTTGGAAACGTCATTACCGCGTGGCTTGAAGGTGGGCAACTCTCAGGGAAATAACCTCTTTTAAATTCATCTACATAAACACTTCCCACACTACACTGAACATCTTTTGGATGGCCCAAACCTAAAACACGATAAGGTGCTTCAATTAAATGGCAGCCCATATCGCCTAATGCCCCGGTACCATAATCCCACCAGCCACGCCAGTTAAACGGAACCAAACCTTCTATATACTCCCTTTTCGGTGCTGTATTCAACCATAAATCCCAGTCTAAACCTTCAGGCACAGCTGCTGTTTTCCCCTCAGGCCATGGAATTCCCTGTGGCCAAACCGGGCGATCTGTCCATACATAAACCGTATGCACTTTTCCTATAAGATCGGCGTCATACCATTCGCGCATTTTTCTAACACCATCTCCTGAAGCCCCCTGATTTCCCATTTGAGTAACAACCTGGTATCTTTCGGCTGCTTCAGTCAATTGCCTGGCCTCGTAAATATCGTGGGTAAGTGGTTTTTGAACATAAACCGGTTTCCCCAGTTCCATCGCAGCCAATGCCTGTACTGCGTGACCATGATCTGGTGTAGATATTGAAACCGCATCTATATTTTTAGATTCTTTCTCCAGCATTTCCCGATAATCGGTATAAAACTTAGCCTTTGGAAAACGGGCTACAGAATTTGCGGCTCTTTTCTTATCTACATCGCATAAAAAACCAATATCAGCTTTTCCAGATTGATAAAAGCTGTTGATATCGCTTTCACCCTTTCCTCCTACTCCAATTCCAGCAATTACCAGTTTATCACTTGGTGCTAAAAATCCGGGACCTCCCATTACGTGTCTGGGAATAATACTAATACCAGCTGTTGCAAGTGCGGTGGTTTTCAAAAAACTTCTTCTGGAATTAGATTTCGGGGCTTCGTCTTTTTTCATATTTATCGGGGTTTTAATTTTAGCCGGTTAAGCTAATTGTATATTTTTCTAAAATTTGAGTTAATAAATGTATTTACTTATTATGTGAATTCCAATTTAAATATTAAGCCATTGTCTTTCAGATCCTAACATATAGAAGATTAGTATTTTAGGAAATGTTAATATTTTTAAAAGATTCCGGGATTAAAGCCCTCATAATTTGGAAGGGCATATTATAACTGTACCTTTGCACTCTTTAACGGGCATATTTTTAATAAAGCCCATTATAATTTTTGAAAAACAACATTATGAGTCAAGTAAAAGCAAACGATACGGTAAAGGTACATTACACAGGTAAACTAGCTGACGGGCAGGTTTTTGACAGCTCTGTAGAAAGAGGTGAGCCTATAGAATTTACTATGGGACAAGGACAGCTTATTCCTGGTTTTGAGAATGGCCTTATCGATATGAAAGTGAACGAGAAGAAAACCATAAATATTCCTAAAGAAGAAGCTTACGGAGAGCCAAGAGAAGAACTTGTGCAAGAAGTACAAAAAAGTCAACTTCCCGAAGAAATTAAGCCAGAAGTAGGAATGGGACTTGTTTCTAAAAGCCCTGACGGTCAGGAAATGAACCTTGTGGTTAAAGATGTAAAGGAAGAAACTATTGTGGTAGATGGAAATCACCCATTAGCAGGAAAAGACCTTGTTTTTGATCTTGAAGTAGTAGAGATAAAGTAAGTTCTTATAACTTATATTTAAAAGCCCGAAGCCTCTTGGTTCCGGGCTTTTTTGTTTTGTAAATTTTAAGCTTTAGGTAAAGGTTTTGATAATAATTTTTCTTTGGGCACAATGATTTCTATATTAAGGTAAACCAATAAAAAATTATTATTATGAAAAGAAATGGAACCGCAGTTTGGAAAGGAAATCTTAAAGAAGGTAAAGGTACAATTAGTACTCAAAGTGGTGTTTTAGATAAATCACAATATTCCTTTAAAACCAGGTTTGAAGATGGCAAGGGCACCAATCCTGAAGAACTTATAGGCGCAGCCCATTCTGGATGCTTTACAATGCAACTTTCGGCCAATTTAACTGAAGAAGGTTTTGAACCAGATGAGTTAGAAACCAAATCTGAAATTACTTTTGAAGATGGTGCCGTGAAAAAATCACACTTAATTTTGAAAGCAAAAGTAAAAGGCATAGACAAAGAGCAATTTGATAAAATAGCCAATGATGCTAAAGAGAATTGCCCAATTTCTAAATTACTTAAGACTGAAATCACCTTAGAGTCTCAACTGATTCAATAGAAAGTCAGGTTTAAAATATAGAAGGTTGTCTGAAATGTTTTTCAACTCGTCATTCTGAGACCCGTGATAAAAAATTTTATCTAGCGGAGGGAAATGACAGATAAATATGATATTATTGAATTTATTAATGAGGCTGAAATTGATTGGTGTTCTGTTCTTTTTCCATTGATGAAAAAGAACCAAAAAATCTAGGCTTACGAAAATGGATCTAAATTTTTCGTTCGATGTCTAAATTTTCTGAACTCGCGAGGAAAAATGTGAGTAACGAGAAAAAGACATGTCGCTCAAACAGCAGAAAATTTAAACGACATCTCACTTCAAATTTCACGATCAATTTTCGATAGGCCACTTAAATTTTCTAAAAAGTATTTTATACCTACTCTAATAATTCTCTAATAAATAATAAAATCAATCTCCGTCAATGGTAATTTATTTTAGAATCTAAGATCTTAGTAAACAATTCATGTTAGAAGCGGAAACAAGTTTGACGAAATTAGATTTCTCAGACAACCTTTTCATTATTATCCCTCACTGAATGTTTAATTACCCAAAGCTTGCCATGAGCGCTAGCTGAATGAATCTTTTAAAGCTAAAAACACTGATTTTTTGATCCTGGAGTCCATTTTATTAAGGGCTGCAAATTTCTGGTTCACTTCCAACTCAATTCCCCAATAATTTTCGGGAAATTTTTTACGTAAGTAAGTGGTAAAACCGTCTGCCTTTCCCATATAGGGATAATTAAATCTATATTTTAAATCAGGATTTTGATTCTTTAAATGCTGCTTAAAATTTTTACTGAATTCTTTTTCTCCAACCCTTACCGGGTCGTACAGCAATCCAATATCCGTATTTCTTACAATTCCTTTTAATTCCGGAGTAAAAGTATGTACCGAAAAGTGCAGTACCTTCTCCCCTTTTTTTATAAATGCGGAAATCTTATTTTCTACAGCATCCCGATAAGGAAAATAATATTTGTCTAAAATTTTCGATTTATGTCGTAGAGATAAATCCTTTGTAAATTCAGAAAATAAATAAGGGTGGCCTTTAGATCGGTTTACTTCAACCAGCAATCTCCCAGTTTCCTGAATCTGGCTGAAATCGGCTAAAACTTCCAGTTCCTTAAATAAATCTAAGGCCCCTGGATCGTAGCCTCGATGGGATTGAAGTATTTCCTCTGAATCAACAAATAAACCTTTGTATTCTTTCGGAATTGTATTAAAAGCGTGTTCGCAGGTTAGGACCAGTTTCACGGTTTAAAAAATTCATTTTCCTCCAGGCAATCGGCTAATTTTAAATAGGTTTTCCTAATATTTTCTTCTGAAAAATCATCACCTATAGATTTTAAAATCCGGGTAGAAAGACTTCCGTTATTCATCAAAAACTTAATACTTTCCTGATGCTTGTATGCCATATTTCTTTTCACTTTTGAAAATAAAATACGCCAAATTTCTTTAATTTCTATGGTTTGTGAAAGTCCGAAAATCCTGAGATATTCTTTGTTACTGATTTTGGTATTTTCCGCATCCTTAATTACTGCGTCAAAAATTTTAAATAGTTCGTCTTCGTGCCATTTCTTCTGTTCGTCTATAGGAATTAATTCTTCACTAACCAGCAACTTTAAGCATTCAATA
This sequence comes from Salegentibacter tibetensis, assembly GCF_020164485.1. Taxonomy (GTDB): domain Bacteria; phylum Bacteroidota; class Bacteroidia; order Flavobacteriales; family Flavobacteriaceae; genus Salegentibacter; species Salegentibacter tibetensis. Next base: position 87,549 of record NZ_JAIQZA010000006.1, on the reverse strand, counting down.
ATCAAAATAGTGACTGCCATATCGGCCTTTGGGCATTCCTGAACATCTAATACACGAATTTCTATGGCATTTCGGTCAAATCTTGCAATAGCTCCCCTGGAATTCAAAAAATGCTGATCCAGAATATTTTCGGTATCATGGGGTTTTATCGCTTTATTTATCGGTTCAAAAATAGTTTTATTATAATCGGCTTTATTAAAAACCTGTTCCGGAATTACTTTTCCCGTCATTTCGGGAATTTCCTTCTGGTTGCTTTTGTAAACAAGCATCCTGGCATCTTTAAAGCCGGTATCTTTTCCTTCAAAAATAGGAGAACTCGCGCTTAAGGCAGGCATTATAGGCAAAAGCAAACGTACCGCCGCGTGGAGTTTATCAAATTCATTATCGTCAAAAAACGGAAGATTAATATGCATACTTTGCACATTGCTCCAGCCATGGCCGCTACAATCAAAAATACGGTTGTAAAGTGCGTAGATCTTGTTATTGCTGTGTTTCCATAGCTGGGTTTCAGTTGCAGGGTCCATCAATGGATGTGCAGCAGAAGGTAATAGCCTGGTATTTTTCTCTTTCAGTAAAAGGTTTACTTCTTTAATATTTTCAGCAAAAAGAAGATCTAAACTATCCAGATCTCCGGTTGGTCCGTTGGTTTTAAGTTCTACCACATGCGCAACCAATTCATTACTCCATTCAATTTTCCCATTTTCAATATCTGAGGTGATTTCCCCATTCTTACTGATAAAAAGCTGATCTACAATTGGATTCACTTTAAAACTGGACGCATCAATAAGCATATATTCCAATTCAATTCCAAAAACTTCAAAAAGATGATATTTCATAAATTATTTCTTTATCAGTCGGTTTTTTAAAGCGGCTATAATTTCCACATAAACCTGCTCGCCATAATAGGCATCTTCAACTCCAAAATCTATATTGGGGTTATCGTTAATTTCAATTACAAGAGCCTTTCCTCCTACTTCCTTGATATCTATCCCATAAAGACCAGTTCCCATTAATTTAGCCGATTTTAAAGCGGCTTCAAGTATTTTCTTCGGAACTTTTTCTATTGGTAAGCAATCGGCATTTCCATCCTGATCGTCTTTTACTTTGGCGTCCCAATTATAGATCTGCCAATGCCCCTTGGCCATATAATAACGGCAGGCATAAAAAGGTTTATTATCAAGAATTCCTATTCTCCAGTCATATTCTGAAGGTGAAAATTCCTGGGCGATCACCAATTCTGACTTTTTGAGCATCATCGTAACTAATTCCTGATATTCAGCGGGCGTAGTCGCTTTCTTTACCCCAAAGGAAAAAGTAGAATCTGGAGATTTTAAAACCACAGGAAGCCCGGTAATTTCTAAAACCTTATCTATGTTTTCTTTATGAATTATCACCGTTTTAGGCGTAGGAATATTGGCGTTTTCCAAAGCCTCAGCCATATAAACTTTGTTGCAACATTTCAAGATGGCATCAGGGTAATCTATAATTGCGATGCCTTCCTGCTGTGCTTTGCGGGCGAAGGCATAGGCTTCATTATTAACTTCGGTGCTTTGTCTAATAAATAAAGCATCAAAAGCTGATAAACGTGAAAGGTCTTTTGGGGAAACTATTTCTACATAAAAATCCATTTTTTCAGCAATTTCCACGAATTTCTTTAATGCCCTGGCATTACTTGGCGGAGCGGGATCATCGGTCTGTACTAAAATAGCCAGGTCGTATTCCGAGGTATTAGCACGGGGCGTATCATAGCGCTTTTTCGCAAAATATTGAGTTGCAAACTCATACACACTTTCCAAATGTTCCTCTGGAATTTCAGCTTCAGATATAGCTTTAATGCTTTTTATATTCCACTTGGTAGTATAATTAAATTTAACCCGCAAAAACGGAATTTGAAAATGCCTGTGAAACATCGCACTCAACTCCTTATATTTTTGGGCTACGTTTTGACCAAAATAAATACTGAGCGTAAACTCCTGGGATTTTATACTTTTCAGGCTGGTTTGCATTAAATCATCAAACTCCTCTGAAACTATTTTTACCAGTTTCGGCTCCCGTAAATCAACAATATTTTTTACCGTTGGAATAGCCATATGCCCACGGGCTTCGGCTAAAAGTGAAACATAATAACCTTTAGACTGGTAGGAATAATCTTTACAGAGGTTGAAGATCCTGGCATTTTTGATTTTGGCGAACTCAGGATTAGTGAGATAGGATTGCGCTGAAATAATCTCTACGTTATCCAGTTTTAGTTTCCACTTTTCGGGTTGGTTTACTATTATATATTTATTCATTGAGCAATTGAAAATTCTATCAAATGTAGGAGAAAATTGAATATGTTTTAAATGATTTTTATCAAAATAAGCTATTCAATTTATTTCTAAAAATTTTATTAGTATTTTCAGGGTTTAAATAAAATATAACACAGCAATATGAAATTAAACCTTCTTAGCCTTGCGCTGATTTTGACGGGGAATCTGGTCTTTGCTCAGCAAAACAACGATGAAGCTTTACTAGAAAAAGCCAAAGAAATTCACGAAAACGTAATTACCATAGATACTCACGCCGATATCAATATCAATAATTTTACTGAAGACAGGAATTATACGATGGACCTGGAAAACCAGGTAACCCTTCCTAAAATGGAGGCCGGCGGACTGGATGTCGCCTGGTTTATCGTTTATACAGGACAGGACGAACTTACTGATGATGGCTTTAAAAACGCTTATAAAAATGCGATGAGCAAGTTTGATGCGATCCATAAACTGGTTAAAAATTTCGCTCCAAACGAAATAGGATTGGCTACCAATTCTCAGGAAGTGCGATATCTGGTTTCTGAAGGAAAAAAAGTCGCGATGATTGGCGTAGAAAACGGCTATTCTATTGGGAAAAATATTGAGAACGTGGAAAAGTTCTACGAGCTTGGCGCTAGATATATGTCGCTTGCCCACCAGGGCCATAGCCAATTAAGTGATTCTAACACAGGCGAAGATAATGATGAATGGCTGCACAATGGCCTTAGCGATTTAGGAAAAGAAGTGATTGTTGAAATGAACCGACTTGGAATGATGATAGATGTTTCACATCCTTCAAAAGAGGCTATCAAGCAGATGTTTGAGCTTTCTAAGGCCCCGCTAATCGCTTCCCACTCCTCTGCCCGCGAACTTTGCAACCACAGTCGGAATTTAGATGATGAGCTTTTAATGTTATTTAAAGAGCACGGCGGGGTGGTACAAACCGTTGCCTTTAGTGCTTATGTAAACACTAAAAAAAATAAAGCGTTTAGTGAGGCCACTACTAATGTTTATGAGAAAAAGGCCGAAGAAATGAGTTTTGAAATTTTACCCCGCGATAGTATAAGGGCCTTAAGCAATGAAAATAGAAATGCATATTATGCCGATTATCAAAAAGTAAGAACTGCAGCTGCTCCTGAAATTGAATTATTGAAAGAAGAAATTGCACCTGTGGATGTTGCCGATTTTGTAGATCATATAGATTATATGGTAGATCTAATAGGAATTGAGCATGTTGGTATTAGTTCTGATTTTGATGGGGGCGGCGGAATTGACGGCTGGCAGGATGCTTCAGAAACATTGAATGTTACCAAAGAATTGGTAAAAAGAGGTTATTCTGAAGAAGAAATCGCCAAACTTTGGGGAGAGAATTTATTAAGAGTGATGGATGAAGTTGATGAAGTGGCAGCAGAGCTTCAAAAAGCATAAAATACTGACATTTAAATAATAAGATCCTCGGGGAATTAAACCCTCAATGAGGGATTAAAAAAGCCTGTCGGATTAATTCCAGACAGGCTTTTTTAATTCTAATATTTCGGATTAAGCATTATGCGTGTTGCAAATCGTGCTTACCTTCTTTAATCTCTTCGATCATTTTAGCGTTAAACGCTGGTAAATCATCAGGATTTCTGGAAGTAACAAAAGCTTCATCTACAACAACTTCTTTATCTACCCATAAAGCTCCTGCATTTTCCAGGTCTTTTTTGATAGAATTAAAGGAGGTCATTGTTCGGCCTTCAACTACTTCAGCATCAATTAGCGTCCAGGCTGCGTGGCAAATTGCTCCTACAGGCTTACTTTGCTTAAAGAAATCGCGCACAAATACCAAAACATCTTCATTTCTTCTAAGTTTATCTGGATTAATTACACCTCCGGGAAGCACCAAAGCATTGTAATCTTTCGCACTCACCTCTTTTAAGGTGTAATCAACTTCTATTTCTCCAGACCAGTTGGTGCCTTCCCAACCTTTTATTTTTCCTTTTTCCAGGCTAATAATATCTACTTTAAAACCTTCATTTTCTAAAGCCTCTTTCGGTGAAAAAAGTTCACTTTTTTCGAATCCGTTTGTGGCTAAAATTGCTATTCTCTTTTTCATAATTTCATCTTCATTTTTGGTTCAATCAAAGATAAAATATGAATAAAAGATAGTGTGCTAAGGACATTATAAAAGAGAATCCACTTAAAGTTAAACTTTATTAATTCTCTTAAAAATTTACAAAATAAGGCTATTTCTTATCCTTATTCTTAATTTTTTGATCCTTCCCCCTGTTTTTCTCCCAATCCATATTATTTTTAAGCGTATCTATTATTTCCTTTTCTTCCTCTAATTGGGTACGCTTCTGTTGTAATTTTTCCAGTTCCTGATAAATTGCAGGTTCTCCATATCTATTAGGAACTACTCTTTCATTTTTCATCAAAGCGTATTGCACGGTAAATTCGGCACCAAAAAATAAAATTAGGCAGGTATAGTAAACCCAAAGCAAAATAAGCACTACGGAAGAAGCCCCACCGTAAACCGATGCAGGTTTACTTTTTCCGAAGTAAAAACTAATTAAAGCTTCCCCTACTAAAAACAAAATGGTAGTAAGCGCGGCACCCACATAAGTAATCCTCCAGCGCAATTTAATATCCGGAAGTAATTTAAAAATAGCAGCAAATAAGGTAGTAATTATAAGAAATGAAATACCAAAATTAGCAGCATCCACCATAAATTCGGTCACATTGGGCGCATAATGTTCTATTTCATCTTTTAGAATACGAATTAAAGCGGAAATAACCAGGGATAGTAAAAGCAAAAGACCTATTACCATTACCATTCCGAAAGAAATAAGTCTATCTAATAAAATTCTCAGGAAATTGGTTTGTTTAGCAGCAACATTCCAAATATTATTCATTGCCATTTTAAGCTGGAAAAACACCCCGGTAGCACCAAATAGTAAGATACCTATACCAAATATTAGGGCCCACGTAGATTCTGTTGCCAGAGCTGCGCTGGCAATCATCCTTTCAATAGCTTCAGCCGGTTCCTGACCTATAAAACCACTAATTTCTGAAGTCAACCTCCCCTGTACAGCTTCCTGCTCAAAGAAATAACCTGCAATGGTTACAACAATAATCAATAAGGAAGGTAAAGAAAACAAGGCATAATAAGCTATAGTTGCACTTCGGGCATAGGGTTCGTTCCTATTCCAGCTTATGTATGCATTTTTAAAAAGTGACCAGGAGGTCTTCAGAAATTTCATAAAATATCATATTTCTCTTTAAATATTTCAATATGATGTTTGGTGTGACCGGCAGTAATAAAACCTAAGGCCCGACAGCTAGCTGAACTACCACTAATAAATCCTTTATTTTTTAGCATTTCTTCTGAAAAACTCTGATACAGCGAAATACCGGCATTTCTTACGGCTTTAAATTCTTTCTTAAAACCCTTTAGCTTCCGGTTTCGAGCAGAACTTGCGGGAACATAAGCATCGTGATCAAAGCCAGGTAATTTAACTCCTGGATCCCTGGCCAGGCTTAGTGACCTATATTGAAAAATACGTTCAACATCAAGAAGATGCTGAAGCACTTCAGCTACAGTCCATTTACCTTCAGCATAACTATACTTAAGGTCTTCCGGCTTCATCTTATCCAGTAATCTAAGGAACTCTTCCCTATTTTCAAGAAGTAAAGTCCCCAGCTCTAAATCGCTGGGGACTTTTTGTAAATATCTGTCGTAGTACACATTATACTCATCAGAATCAAGATTTTTTATTATCATCTTAAGCTGAATTTCTACTTGCGTTAATATTTCCGTACAGGGAACGTGTTACCATCTTTTCATAAACTTCAAGCATTTCTTCGGCGCTTTTGCCCTGGTCCTGAAGTTCCTGTACTTTTCTAAGCGCGTGCTGCTGAATGGTTAATAAAGGTAGCACAATACGCTCACGTGCCTGAATGGAAGCTCTTCCTGCAGGCTCATTTTCCATAAGTTCATCATAACCGGTTACTTTTAATAACATGGCATGACTACGCTTATATTCAGCATAAATAATCTTCCAAAATTCGCCAAATTCCTTATCCTGCTCCATATAAGCGGTTAGCGCGAAGAAAGATTTGGTAAGGCTCATCATGGAATTCTCCAATAAGGTTTTAAAGAAAACTGAATTGTTATAAAGGTGTTTCACCTTATCGAATTCACCTGCTTGCTCAAACTTCTCCAGGGCAGTTCCTACACCGAAAAATCCGGGTACATTTTGTTTTAACTGGCTCCAGCTTCCCACAAATGGAATTGCTCTAAGATCGTTTAAATTAAGTTCAGCCGATTTATTTCTTTTAGACGGGCGGCTACCAATATTGGTTTTAGCATAGTATTTTAGCGTACTCATCTTCTCTAAATACGGAATAAACTTCTCGTGTTGCTTGAAGTTAGTATAAGTTTCATAACTAATCTCAGCAAGTCTGGTCATAGTTTCCCGATCTTCATCGGTTAACCGGTTTTTATCGTCACTAAAAATCTCATTTGAAACACCTGAACTTAGCAATTGCTCAAGGTTATATCTACAAGAATCCCGGGTTCCAAAATTAGAACTAATGGTTTGTCCCTGTACGGTTAATTGAATTTCTTCATTTTCAATATTTGAACCTAAAGAAGCATAAAACTGATGTGTTTTACCACCACCACGAGCCGGTGGTCCTCCTCTGCCATCAAAAAACACCACTTTAATTCCGTGTTTCCTGGAAACTTCGGTAAGCATTTCTTTAGCTTTATAAATACTCCAGTTGGCCATTAAATATCCACCATCTTTAGTTCCATCACTAAATCCAAGCATAATCGTTTGCTTATCCCCTCTGCTTTTTAAATGTTCACGGTAAACAGGATTCTTATACAAAGTCTCCATGACGTCTGGTGAAGCTTTTAAATCGGGTACGGTTTCAAAAAGAGGAATAACATCTACCGATGGTTTCTTCCATCCACATAGCCTTAAGAACGCAAACGGCTCTAAAATACTTTGCGGTACTTCACTGTGACTAATTATGTATCTATTAGCTCCATTTTCTCCGTTTTTCTCCTGAATTTTCTGCATAGCATAAATTGAAGAGAGTGTAGATTTAACTATTCCATCCTCATAATTCTCAGGATCTATATTCCCTTCAACTTTTGTAAGCGCTTCTATTTGTTCTTCATTAGAAAGTGAAGCATAATTTTTAGGGAATAACTCCGGTTGTGTTTTAAGGATTTCTTTAAGAACCTCGTCGTGTTTCCCTGAATCCTGACGAATATCCAGCGTCGCGAAATGATATCCAAAAATATTAACCTTATTGATTAGACCATTGATTTCTTCAACGAATAACCCCTGGTGTTTATCTTCTACTATATCCTTAATCTGATGCAGTTTAGACTTAAAGTCTTCAAGTGACATTTTAATCTTTCCAGTCTTGGAGATTGCACTTTGATAGAGGGGAGTTTCTATTTCAGCAATAATCGCATCGACTTCGTTAAAGGTCACTCTTCTTTTAAGCGCTCTAATATCACGATAATAATTAAGCAAAATGGTGCTTCTTAATCTCTGGGCAACTTTTAAGGTGATTTCAGTGGTTACAAACGGGTTTCCATCACGGTCTCCCCCGGGCCAAAATCCTAAGTTGATAACCTGGTTGCCTATATCTTCACCATCAAAAATATTTTGTTGAATATAGTTATAAATCTTGCTTACACTCTGGTAAAATACATTCTCAAAATACCAGATTAGGCTTACTGCCTCATCATAAGGTGTTGGTTTCTCTTTTTTGAAAAACGGGGTTTTCCCAAGTTGCGCCAGTAATTTCTTTATTAGCGTAATATCGTTTTTCTGAATAGCTTTATCTAGATCTGTAATAATTCCTAAAACCGCTCCCGGATAGAATTGTGTAGGGTGAGCAGTTAAAGTTGGCCTTACGTTAAAACGTTTCAGGTATTCCCGTAATTCAGGAGTTTTATCTTTTGCTTCGGCTTCCTCTTTCACATTCCTAAGGGTTCCGCGGCCATCCATATTGTTTACTATAGGAAAAGACGCATCTTCAATAGCATCAAAGAGCACTACCTGTCTTTCTATATACTGAATAAACCTGAACAATAAACTGATTTGATGTTCTTCTGAAGGATCATCCTGATATTTACTGAAGAAACTCTCAATAATTTCTGAAGGATTTTTGTTTTCCTTAAAGCCCGCTTCACATATTTCCTGAAAAAGAGGCAGCAGGGATCCCGTCTTACTAATATCGTCAAAAGGCAGCGTTAAAAATATACTATTATAAACCTGATATTTTGAAAGTACGCTTTCATTAAAACGTTCTAGTTTTGGTTCTCTGTGCATAATAAATTTTAGTTGATTAAGATTAGTTTTAAAGTTATAAAAAAACCCTTTAAACACGTAAGCCTAAAGGGTTTTTATAATAAGTTTAGGATTGCTTACAAGTCCTGAAAAATAGAGTGCATTAAACGCTTCTTATCGTTTAAGCTCTCCTCTAAAGAAATCATAGTTTCTGTTCTGTAAACTCCTTCAATATCGTCTAACTGAAAGATTACTTCCTTAGCGTGTTGGGTATTACGTGCTCTAATTTTACAGAACACATTAAATTTACCTGTAGTTACGTGCGCAACAGTTACAAAAGGAATTTCATTGATACGTTCCAGTACAAATTTGGTTTGAGAAGTATTCTTTAAAAAGACGCCTACATAGGCAATAAATGCATAACCTAATTTCTTATAATCCAGAGTTAAAGAAGAACCTTTTATGATTCCTGCTTCTTCCATCTTTTTAACCCGAACGTGCACCGTTCCAGCCGATATTAAAAGCTTTTTAGCAATATCGGTAAATGGTGTCCTCGTATTCTCAATTAACATATCGAGAATTTGGTGATCTGTTTCGTCTAATTTAAACTTGGCCATTTTTTAAATTTCTTTATTTATATGAAATGCAAAATTAATACAAAATCCTTGAACAATTACTAAGGTTTTTGAGAATTATTCACATTTAAGAAGCAATTCTACTCCATTTAAGACGATTTTATTAACTATAACGTTTTCGGTGAGCTTATTTTCTTCATTAACCTCTATTTTTTTATTCTCACAAAAGACTTCTTTATGTGCGAACTTGGTAATTTTTGGGGTAATTTTTTCTATTACCGGCAAAAAGAGAAATTTTCCGCCCTTAATTGCTTCCTTATATTGAATAGCAATATCCACTACCCCGTTTTCAGTTTTCACATCCCTTAAAATGATATCATGAAATAACTTTTCGTTTTCAGGAATTCTCTGGTAATCTATATGATCTATTTCTTTAAAACTTTTTTCAATTATAGCTTTCAGGACAGAGATTAAAGCCAAAAACACATATTTCCTGGTCTCTTCCCGGTTATAATCTTCCGGAAAATGCCCGGCTTCAAAAAGAATGGTTGGCGTTTGGGTGCTTTGAAAAGTATCCCCCGTGCAATTAATATTAAAAGCATCATCATACCTACCAATTCTATTGGGAAGTAGGCCTGAAAGATCTGAGGCTATTTTAGTGATTAACTGCATACTTTTAATTCGAGAAGGGAAGATTTGCCTGTCCTTATCCATAGATGGCGCTAAGAACGATAAAACCGCGGGTTCTGCCTTATTGCCTGCGCTAAATATAGTACGCTGATCGTGCAGGTTTAGACAGTAATTTGGATTAAAATCATCAAATATCTTCCGTAAAATTCTGCTTTCTGGCTGACTTAAATCCTGGGCATCCCGGTTTAAATCTACATAATTGGCATTAACGCGGGTATATGCCTCGGCACCATCAGGGTTCAATATTGGAATGATGCAAAAGCTGCATTTCTCTAAAAGAGATTTTACCAGAGCTTCGTCCTTATATTTGCTTACATAGCTAAGCAGATCGAAAACGGCTTTGGTGGTCGTAGATTCATTTCCGTGCATTTGCGACCAGGCGAAAATTTTAACTGGTCCGTTACCAAATTGAATACTATGAATAGGTTTTCCCAAAACCGACTCTCCAATTTTTTTTAGAAGGAATTCTTTTCCCAAATCATCTAGTAAACTTTGTATATCAGTTTGCCGAATATACCTCCCGGAAATCTCCTGATTTTTAAATGAATTATAATCGCTAAATAGTTGTTTAAATAAAACTGTTTCTTCCATGTTTACAAAAGTAAACAATACAAATTTCACAATTGTAAACATGTAAATTTACTTTTGTTAGTTACAAGTGTAAACATTGGTTCGTCTTAATAAACTAGTTACATGGAATATATCCTATATAATTATATTTGTACATTAATAATCTAATTTTTAGTATTTTAAACTATATAATATAAAGCTATAGTTTATATGATATAATTTAATTACAATTGTAATTTGCAGGCTACAAAGGGTTTGATTACATTTGTAAATAGCAATTTCGCACAATCGAATTTACAATGGTAAACACAGAAGATTTTTCTAAACGGCTGCATAAAATCCTTGAATTTTATGAATTATCGGCTGCAGGTTTTGCCGATAAAATTGAAGTAGGACGCTCTTCTATTTCACATATTTTATCCGGCAGAAATAAGCCGAGTTTAGATTTTGTGATGAAGGTTGTAAAGTCTTTTCCCGAAGTTGAATTGTATTGGCTATTGAATGGAAAAGGAAGTTTCCCTCCTTCTGAAACACCTACTCCAAAATTTGAGGCAAAACATGAAACTCCTAACACTCCACTTCCAGAAAAAGCAACCAGCCCGGAAAATAATAAAATGCCATTCACTTTTCCGCAACAAGGAAAGAATAAACCAATTAGAAAGATTGTTATTTTTTATGAAGATGGCACTTTTGAGGCCTTTGAAAATTGACAGTCCGGAGAAAATAGGTTTATTTTGCAATTCTAAAGTAATTGCCATGATGAAGAAGCTTTTAGCGGTATTTAGCCTCCTTTTTATTTTTACAAGCTGTTTTGAGCCGGAAAGAAATTGCACCGACTATAAAACCGGTACATTTGAGTACAAAACCTATTTAAACGGCGAATTAGCCACTTCTACCTTTATAAGGAATGATTCTATAGAAATTGATAGATTCCAGGGGAAATCTGATACCTCATCGGTTAGATGGATCAATGAATGCGAATATATTCTCAAAAATGTAAACCCGAAAAGTATGGCTGAAGAAAAGCCCATACACATCAAGATATTGACCACCAATAAAGATGGTTATACTTTTGAATACGGTATTGTTGGGCAGGATAAAAAACAACGTGGCTCTGTAAACCGGGTTAAATAAGCTATTTTCTTTCTGAAAAGTTATTTTTAAGCAACTGATTTTGTTCTTCCATAAGTTTATTCATCTTAGATAAAAGCTCGATGTCTTTTGGAGTGACCTCCCGCTTATCTTCGGGATCCTGGGCTTTATTCCTAAAACGATTCATAAATTTTATGACCAGGAATATGGTAAGCCCGATTATAAGAAAATCGAGGAAAGATTCAATTAAAGCGCCATAACCCACAGCGACTTCTTCTACGAGTTGAACACCTTCTGCTTCTGCAACGGCTTTCCGAAGCACCCATTTCCTATTAGCGAATTCAATACCATCGGTCATTAGGCTTAACGGCGGCATCACTACCTCCTTCACAAGAGTGTTGACAACCGAATTAAATGCCGTACCGATTATGATCCCCACGGCCATATCTACCATATTCCCCTTTATGGCAAATTCCTTGAATTCTTTTATAATGCTCATTTACTCATCAAATAAATTTGTCTGACTTTTTGAAGAATCATCAGAATCTTTTTGTTTTCTAACAATATTTAGCTTGTTTTTGTCTTCTGAAACTGACTCCTCTTCGACCACTTCAATCTCTTCAGCAGGAATATCTTCTTCTTCTTTGTAAGGTAAAGGTTCTAACGGATTTATCTGTTTTACTTTATCGGTAGTCAATTGGTTTCCAAGAGCCTTAATACCTTTTACCGAAATGAATTCTTCAATATTAACTTCCTCGTTGGGACGCTGCTCTTTACCGCGTTGTTTGGAGAAAACAATTTCCGCTTGCGGATAATAATCGGTAGAAACCAGTTCTAAATAAGAATTCTCGTGTTCGCTTATAAACTTCTCATCCCTTTCAGGATTTTCAATTAAAAATCGTTTCACATAGAAACGCTCTTTTTCCGGTTCCCAATAAATTGCTGAAATCGGTTTTTTCGGCACCCATTTTTCCAGCACTACCATTTCTTCATCAAAACGTGTAGTAAGCTCTGGAATTATGGTTTTTGCAATTCCATCCTGGGTAATGACCAGAATACGGTCTTCCCCTTTAAATTCTCCAAGAAGTTCTCCGCGTTCATCTACATTCAGTCTTTTTACCGTTTCGTCAAACCAGATTTTTCTGGGTTTTAAAGTAGAAACTCCTTCTTCTTTTAATTCTACGCGTTTTATAGCATATTTGGTAACGATATTTCCCTTTACATTTCTGCCTTTAATAAGCATATCAGCAAAGTCTACATCAAATTTCAACTTCTTAATGCTTCCCACCTGTCTCAGGAAAATGGTTACCACCTCAGCTTCACCATTAGGATTCGCTGAAAAATAATGCACTTTAGAATCTTTTTTTCCTTGTGATAAATCGTATTCCTTGTCCCGGGTTACCGATGTCACGGAAAAACGCTTAATATACGATGCGCCAGCCTTACCGTCGCGGTAGATCAAATTATAAATAGTACGCTTATCTTTTTTCTTAAAAATGGCTACATGAATAATATCTTTCCCGATAAAGGTTTTGCTGTCTACCTTGGTCACCATCATTTTCCCGTCGGCAGTGAAGCAAATTATATCATCTATATCGCTACAATCAGTAACATATTCGTCTTTCTTAAGTGCGGTGCCAATAAATCCTTCTTTACGATTTACGTAAAGCTTGGAATTCCTAATAACGACTTTTGTCGCTTCAATATCATCAAAAATGCGAAGCTCTGTTTTTCGATCTTTATTTTGCCCGTAATCTTTTTTGAGTTTGGTAAAATAGGCAATCGCATAATCTACCAGGTGATCTAAGTGATGTTTCACCTTTGCGATCTCATCTTCCAGGGCTTCAATTTTCTGCTGCGCTTTGTCTAAATCGAATTTTGAAATCCTTTTAATTCTAATTTCGGTAAGCCTTGTAATATCATCCCGGGTTACAGCGCGCTTCAAATGTTTTATATGGGGTTTTAAACCTTCATCTATCGCATTGATCACACCATCCCAGGTTTCTTCTTCTTCAATTTCGCGATAAATCCGTTTTTCAATAAAAATTCGCTCTAAAGAGGAAAAATGCCATTGCTCTTCTAGTTCCTCGAGCGTAATCTCTAATTCTCTCTTTAATAAATGAAGCGTATGATCGGTAGAGCTTCTTAATATTTCGGAAACTCCAAGGAAGATTGGTTTATTGTCTATAATTACACAACCTAGCGGTGCGATGGAATTCTCACAGGAAGTAAATGCATAAAGCGCATCTATAGTTCTGTCCGGAGAAATATTATTTGGCAAATGAATAAGGATCTCCACTTCGGCAGCGGTATTATCCTCAATTTTCTTGACCTTAATTTTACCTTTATCATTCGCTTTTAAAATGGAATCAATTAAAGTAGTGGTTGTGGTTCCGTAGGGAATTTCCGTAATAGCCAGGGTATTCTTGTCATACTGACTAATTTTTGCCCGCACTCTAACCCGGCCACCGCGTTTTCCGTCGTTATAATTAGAAATATCAGCAATCCCCCCGGTTGGAAAATCAGGAAAAATCGTGAATTTTTTTCCTTTTAAATGTCTTATAGATGCATCTATAAGTTCATTAAAATTATGCGGAAGTACACGGGTACTCAAACCTACCGCAATACCTTCAGCACCCTGAGCAAGCAGCATTGGGAATTTTACCGGCAGATTTACCGGCTCCTTTTTTCTCCCATCATACGAAAGCTGCCATTCGGTTAACTTTGGATTAAAAAGAACTTCCAGAGCAAATTTAGACAGTCGGGCCTCAATATACCTTGGGGCCGCAGAACGGTCTCCGGTTAAAATATTTCCCCAGTTCCCCTGGGTATCTATAAGAATATCCTTCTGGCCAATTTGCACCATAGCATCACCAATACTGGCATCACCGTGTGGGTGATACTGCATGGTATGCCCTACGATATTCGCTACTTTGTTGTAACGGCCATCGTCCAGGTCTTTCATAGAATGCATGATACGGCGCTGCACCGGCTTAAAACCATCTTCCATGGCGGGGACTGCCCGCTCAAGAATCACATAAGAAGCATAATCCAGAAACCAGTCTTTATACATCCCGGTTACCTTTATAAGCTCTTCTTTTGGTTGTTCTAGGTGTTCATCTTTAGCTTCTTCCTGGTTTTCTTCCATTAAGCTGTAGTTTTTTGATTGTCTACTATTTTCTGCATCGAAGCTATCATGCCACGCTTCTTCTTACGGGTGAGAAAAGTAGTGTTAAAGGTATATTTTTTGTAGCCGCGTCTTCTGCGCGAACTTATATAAATTGTTACTGCGGAATAAAAAAAGTAATCGCTTATCCTGAACTTAGCAAGTTTTCTTTTTGGAAATTCGGCTTTTTTTACCCGGTATTCCATAAATTTTGAAAAGAAAACTCCGTTGTTCTTTAGATTCAAAGTCTCACCATCGCTATCAAAATCGAAACTCTGCCCTATTCTATGCACATAGAAACCAAGGATAAGCACCACTATATTAGGAAGATAATGACTAAACCTCATCGGCTCATCACTACTCATAAGTTCAATATTCACAAAGATGTTGGTAACAAAAATCGCCACCAAAACGATGTAAATAGAGGGAACTACTTTTACTTCATTCTTATTGGTGAATCTCATAAGCCTAACTCTTCAATAAGATCAAGTTCTACTTTAAGATTATCGATAATGAATTCCTGCCTGTCTGGAGTATTTTTCCCCATATAGAAATTAAGCATTTCGTCTATAGACTTTTCTTTATCCAGCATTACGGGGTCTAAGCGAATATTATCTCCAATAAAATGCTGAAATTCATCCGGAGAAATTTCGCCCAAACCTTTAAACCGGGTGATTTCGGCTTTTCCGGTTAGTTTTTCTACCGCATTTCTTCTTTCTGTTTCACTATAACAGTAAATAGTTTCTTTTTTATTCCGAACCCTGAATAAAGGGGTTTGCAGAATATATAAATGATTTTCCTTGATCAACTCAGGGAAAAACTGAAGAAAAAATGTAATTAATAATAACCTGATGTGCATTCCATCTACATCGGCATCAGTAGCAATTACAATATTATTATATCTAAGATCTTCTAAGGATTCTTCAATATTAAGCGCGGCCTGCAGCAAATTGAATTCTTCATTCTCGTAAACTATCTTTTTGCTTAGTCCGTAACTATTTAAAGGTTTTCCTTTTAAACTGAAAACCGCCTGCGTATTTACATCGCGGGATTTAGTAATAGAACCACTGGCCGAATCTCCCTCGGTAATAAACAAAGTTGTTTCCAGGTAGCGCTCTTTTTTGCTGTCTCCAAGATGAATTCGGCAATCGCGTAATTTTTTATTGTGTAAACTGGCTTTTTTCGCCCGGTCTTTAGCTAATTTTCTAATTCCCGAAAGGTCTTTACGTTCCCTTTCTGCCTGTAAGATTTTGCGCTGGAGTCTATCTGCAGTTTCCTGGTTTTTATGCAGGTAATTATCCAGCTGTGTTTTTAGAAAATCATTAATGTGCGTCCGAACCGTAGGCATATCCCCCCCCATATCGGTGGAACCCAGCTTTGTTTTAGTCTGACTTTCGAAAACCGGTTCCATCACTTTAATACTAATTGCTGAAACTATAGATTTTCTGATATCGCTGGCATCGTAATTTTTTCCGTAGAACTCACGCACCGTTTTAACGATTGCTTCCCTAAAAGCGGCAAGGTGTGTTCCTCCCTGGGAAGTGTTTTGCCCATTTACAAAAGAGTGATATTCTTCGCTGTACTGGGCTTTACTATGAGTTAGAGCTACTTCAATATCATCACCGCGCATATGGATAATTTCATATAAACGCTCATCTTCGTGAATGCTATCTTTTAAAAGATCTTTAAGTCCGTTTTCTGAATAGAATTTCTCACCATTAAAAATTATGGTTAACCCGGGATTCAGGTAAACATAATTTTTCAGCATTTTCTCTATATACTCATTCCGGAATTTAAAATTCTTAAAGATAACCTCATCGGGTACAAAGGTTACTTTGGTACCGCGACGACGGGAAGTTTCATCTAAATGTTCTTCTTCCTGTAATTCTCCCTGCGCAAACTCGGCAGCGTGAGATTTATTATCTCTCGAAGATTCTACCCTAAAATAAGAAGAAAGCGCATTTACGGCTTTAGTACCAACTCCGTTAAGTCCAACCGATTTCTTAAAAGCACGGGAATCGTATTTCCCACCCGTATTCATTTTAGAAACTACATCCACTACTTTTCCTAACGGAATTCCACGGCCGTAATCCCGAACAATAACGCGTTGATTTTGCACCGAGATCTCAATGGTTTTGCCAGATCCCATCACAAACTCATCAATACTGTTATCCAGTACTTCTTTGAGAAGTATATAGATACCATCGTCGGCACTGGAGCCGTCACCCAGCTTCCCAATATACATCCCGGGACGCATCCTAATATGTTCTTTCCAGTCTAAAGACCGTATATTATCTTCGGTATACTTCGTTTCCTGGCTCATAAGTAGTTCATGGAGTTGTGGCGCTAATATAAGGCATAGGGCAAAAAGTTAAAACAAAGCCTTAATATTTTAATTAACAAAAAATTAAACTTCCTGTTAATTATGTTTTTAAGAAAAATAATTATTTGGAAGGGAGCTTTACCAAATTCACCCAGAATTCTTCAATTTGGTTAACTGCTGCCATAAAATCCTCAACTTCTATAGGTTTTGTAATGTAACAATTTGCATAATTTCGGTAAGAACTATCAATATCTTCCTGTGAAGAGGAAGTAGTAAGCATAATAACCGGTATTGTCTTCAGGTCTTTATGCTGCTTTATATATTTAAGAACTTCATGACCATTTATTTTTGGCAGGTTCACATCCAAAAGAACGAGATCTGGCGTATTTGCTTCTGCAAAACTCCCTTTTTTATCCAAAAAATCTATAGCTTCTTTACCATCTCTAACTACACTTAATTTATTCAAAATTTTACCCTCTTCCACTGCTTCAGAAGTTAATAGTATATCTCCTTCATTGTCTTCTACTAAAAGTATGTGAATAGATTCCATAGCTATAAATTATGTGAAAATTATCAATGGGAAAATATAGGGATTTAATGCTGAAATACAACGCCCCCGTCTAAAATTTTAATAAAGCCAAAGCTGATGTAGGTGTAAGAAATTTATTACAACTTTTCAATCTCTTTTGAAACGGTAAAATGGAAATTACTTCCCTCCCTTTCAGCTGATTCTAACCATATTTTACCACCAAGGTTTTCGATAATTTTTTTAGTTACCGCCAGCCCCATTCCTGTACCGGAATATTCATCACGTCGATGCAAACGCTGAAAAATCACAAAAATACGATCAAAATACTCTTTGTCTATGCCAATACCATTGTCTTTAATGCTAAATTCCCAGAAATTTTCAGTTTCTCTGAAGCTTATGCTAATTTCTGGATCAACCTCTTCCTTACTATATTTAATGGCGTTGCTAACAAGATTCTGAAATACCTGTCGAATCGGACTTTTAGGTGCTCTTATAACCGGCAAATTACCGTATATAATCTTCACATTTTTTTCTTCGATCCTTTTTCGATATAAATGTTTTATTTCATCTAGAATATCGTCTACCACTATCTCCTCCAATTTGTCTTCTGTTCTCCCTACCCTGGAGAACTCCAACAGATCCAGGATAATTTGGCGCATTCTTTTTGCTCCATCTACCGCAAAGTCTATATACAGCAGGCCTTTTTCATCTAATACATCGGCATATTTTTTTTCTAATTGCGTTAGAAAACTGGTTACCATACGAAGGGGTTCCTGGAGGTCGTGGGATGCAACATAAGCAAATTGCTCCAGCTCGGCATTTGATGTTGCCAGCTCTTTAGCCCTCTCCTTTAAATCAGCATTCAATTTTGTTAGAGAGATCTCGTATTGTTTTTTACGGGTGATATCTTGCATAGCTCCTACTACCCTCAGCGCTTTTTCCTTGTTGTCACGCACCACAAAACCTCTGTCAAAAACATTCAGATATTCACCGTGAGTATTTTTATATCTATATTCTTCTTCCCAGATAATCCCATTTCCTTTAATAAATTTCTGAACGCTATTGATAACATTTTTCCGATCTTCGGGATGAATATTATCATACCATGATGATAAATCTGACGTAAGTTCACTTGATTTATAACCAAATAAGGTCTCGTAACCGGCTCCCCAAAATAATTTATCGTTTACAACATCATAATCCCAGATAGCATCAGAGGTTGCTTTAGTTACATAACGATATCTTTCATTGGCCGTTTCCAGTTCTTTTTCATAAGCTTTAATATGGCTAATATCACGTAAAACCCCTATCATTATTACCGGCTCTCCTTCATTATTTCTAATGATATAACCATTCTCAACAATATCCAGATAAGTACCGTCAGCTTTTTCAAAACAATATTCAGAATTCCATTTATTAATATTTTTATCCTTAAGACAGGCCTCTAAATCCCTGGTGACTTTAGTTACGTCCTCGGGATGTACAGAGGCACTCCATTTTTCAAGTGGAAATTTACCTCCTTCCTGATCATATCCGAACATTTTATAAAAACCCTCACCCCATTTCAAATCATCGTTTATCACATCCCAATCATAAATAGCATCTTCGGTAGCTTTATTTACAAATTCGTAACGCTGATTACTGCGCAATAAGGTGATTTCTTTTAACTGAAATTCTATTATTAATTGTAGAATTCCTACCGATCTCTTAATGCTTCTTTGCTCCTGTTGCTCTTCCGGAAAAGGATCGTTTTTATAGAAAACCGAAAAAATCCCCAGGTTTTGGCCTTTAGAATCTATAATAGGATAAGACCAACAGGAATTAATTTTATTTTTTAGCGCTAAAGTCTTTAAATCGGAATCATCAGCTTCCTCGATTTTTAAAATAGTTGGCGTCCCGTTTTCAAAGAAAGAACAAATACCATCTTGTTCTTTAATTCCCCTACCATCTAAAGCTTCAATAAAATTAGCAGGAATTGCTCCTGATGCCCATTTGTATAATTTCTCATTGTCCAGTTTTTGAATTAAGAAATAGGCATTAGAATTTATCCTCTCCAGGTTCTCAACATAGAAGTTCAAGATTTCTTTTAATCTGAAAGTTTTTTGGAAATTCATTTCCAGGGCCTTGCGCTCCAGCTTTTCAAGTTCCCGAAAATGTCTTTTTTCGGTAACATCCCTGGAATTAGAGACAATGCCTTTAACCGCAGGATCATCAAGAAGATTGGTTACCGTAGTTTCCAGCCAGCGCCAACCACCATTTTTATGTTTAAACCTAAGCATACTAATTTGCACTCTTTTTTGCCGGAATATCTTTTGAAATTTATTTAGAACTCTTTCTACATCTTCCGGATGAATAAACTCAAAAGCATTTCGGTTTTCAAAATCTTCAGGGGTATAGCCTAAAACGGAAGTTGAAGTAGGACTTGCATACATATAATCCCCCTTTTCATCTAATAAAGCGATAAGATCACCGCCTTCCTGTACCAAACCTTTAAAACGCTGCTCACTAAGCTGAAGTTGTTCTTCTATACGTTTCCTTTTAGAAATATCGGTCATAATACCTCTTAACCAGCGTGGTTTTCCATTTTCCTTAATTACAGAAACTACATCGCGTATCCAGATATAGCTCCCATCAGCTTTGAGCATTCTGTATTCAAAACTGTGGTCATTTCCTTTTTCTACCTGGCTCAAACAAAAATTAACCGCATAGTCACGGTCTTCAGGATGTATATGATTTTCCCAGAATTTAGGTTTCTTATACCAATCTGAAGGTTTAATTCCTAAAAGACCTGTAGCCTGCTCACTCACAAAAATAAACTCGAAGGTTTCCACATCTAATTCCCAAAAAATACCGGCTATACTTTCTACTAGCCCTTCATATTGCTCTTTTGCTTGATTCAGCTTGATCTCAGCCTCCTTTTTTTCTGAAATATCTATGCCAACACATTGAATTTCGATAGGATTCCCTTCAGCATTAATTAAACCAGTGAAGTCCCAAACCGTAGTACGAACCTTCCCATCCCGTCTTGGTTTTCCTATTTCTATTTGAAAAGTTTTATTGGGGTTTTCAATACATTTTATAGCGGTTTCCTCTACCTTAAGCCGGTCTTCTTCAATGATTGACATCATACAGCTTTCGCCAATTAATCCTTCTTCCTCGTGGATCCAGCCAAAATCTTCATCAAATTTATTATTGTAATAGGTGTAATTTCCCTCAATATCAGTTCTAATCACGTAATTGGTTTGTGATTCCAGTAAACTGCGTTGTCTCGCTTCATTTAACTCAAGTAATTCGTAGGCCAGTTTTTCTTCGGTAACATCTAAAACTATACAATCCCAAACTATGCTGCCGTCAGAAAGTTTTTGAGGAGAGCCAAATCCCCTGCTCCATCTCATCCCCTTTTCTGGATGTTTAATACGCCATTCATAAGTGAAAAAACTCCAATTCCTGGCAGAATCAAGAATACTTTCTTTAAACTCTTCTATATCATCATCATAAAACAAGTCCCAAACTTTATCAGTGTTACGAGCTGCTTCGCTGGGTGAGATACCCCAAACCTCCCTGGAACCTTTACTAACATAAATCATTTCATCTTCCCCATCTGGTTTAAGTTTATACCTAAACACAACTCCCGGAATATTATCGTTTATATTCTCAAGCCTTATTTCGGCTAATTTGCGGGACGTAATATCTTGTGTTGCGCCAAAAACCCGGGCGCACTTTCCGTTTTTAAATTCAGTCTTACCGGTAGCACGTATCCATTTTTCATTATTTTCAGCAGTAACAATTTCCAGTTCAAGATCAAAAGGTTCACCGGTTTCTATGGCTTCTGAAACTGCATTTCTTATTATGCTTTTATCCTTATCAGTTTTATAAAAATCTATGGCTGTCTCTAAAACCGGAGCAAAATCTTGTGAAACTTCGTGAATTTTTTTGAGTGAACTGCACCAACAAAGGCTGTCCTCTTCTAAATTTAATTCCCAGCTCCCAATTTGAGCGACTTCCTGAGTTTGCTTTAATAAACTTTCGTTTTTCCGAAGGTCTTTTAATGAGGCTTGCTCTTTTTCTTTGGTGCTAATAACATGAGTGATATCACGAACGCGATGTAAGATAAATTCAGTTTCACCTTTAGCATTATTAACAGGAATATTATCTGCTTCCCAAATTTTCCTATGTAAATTGCCGGTTTCCGGGTCGATAAGATCATATCTAACCTCGGGAATATGATCTGGTTTCCCTGATTCTAATACATTTTTTAGAGAACTGGAAAGTGTATCGATAAATTCTTCATCTCCAGTTCGTTTACCAAAAACTTCCAATATACCGTTTCCTAAGAGTTGATCTCTGGCAAAACCGGTACTTTTCTCAAAAGCCCGGTTTACCTTGGCTATTGTGAATTTCGGAGCATCGGGCTTTAATAATAAACAGTTATCTGGAAAAGATTGGAATACTTCTTTTAATTGAGAGAGGTTAATCATTATTAATTGAAATTATGGAGCTTCAATAAATTAACAAATAAAAACTCTGTTTCACGCTGAAAATACTTAAAATCTATCAAAAAAAATTTAAAAGTATATAACAGCCTGGCATAAAAAAACCGAAGTTGTTATCTACAACTTCGGCTTTCTAATTATTCAGTAAAACAACTCTAACTAAGAGATAAATCTTAAGCTTCTACCCTATTAATTTGTTCAAGATAAAGGCTCAATGCTTTTTCTATAATTTTATTTTCAGGAACCTGGTGGATTTCTGCAGTTTTACTTAATGCTTCAATTAATTCTATTGGTAATTTTCCTGTATAATTGGCCATAATATTTTTTTGATATTAATTAATTGAGTTAAAAAAGCAGAAATTCAAAGGTGAAATCCCTGCCTTGGTTTGATTCAATCAAGAACCTCGGGGCAAGCCCACGAGGTACGACTCGGAAACCTATTTTATAATTTCGAGGCAAGCCTCGGGGAATTAAACCCTCAATGAGGGATTAAATAGAAAGTTTTTCAGTAAAAACCTCGCCAGAAACACTTAATTTAAAAATGTATTCACCTTTTGGCATTTTCGAAAAGTCCAGTGTTTTGTTTACTGTATAAGCCTTGTCTTTAACTTCTCCCACCAATTCCCCTTTGGCATCTAATACTCTTAACGTAGCATTGGTCTTTGAGGGATTAGTTAGAAAAAATCTAACCTTGTTAGATTCTAATCTGTAGATGGGTTTAAATACTACAGTAGCAGTTTCTTCTTCAATGCTTATACCATTAAATGTTTTTTTAATTACCATTGTATAAACCCCGTTAAGGTCTTCAGTGTTCAAAAAATAAGTACCTTCTGGGATTCTGCTAAAATTTATCTTTTTTTTGTAATCTCCATCTAGCGCCGGACTATCCTTAAATAATATAAATCCTGAAGCATCTCTTAAACTCACAGTACTTACATCTTCCAGCTCTACAATTAGAGTCTGCCCTTCGTTCACACTAACTTCCACACGATCAGCAGCATATAAATTTAATCCTGCCACTAATGCTACTGTCAATAACGAATTTTTCAATAGTTTTTTCATAATTTTGTTTTTAAACTATTAATACCCCTTGTTTACATTTACAAAGATATGCTAGAGTTTCCCTTCAAAATAGTCATGAATAAACAACAAAATGTTCTATATTAACATTTATAATTATTTAATATTAATTTAGTGTTCAGATAGCATATTTTTGAGTTAATTTTGTTCTTCAGAGCCATATTACGCCCATATTACCTAAAAGTTAATTTATTGATAATATGATAAAATCAAGCAAACCTTCTTTTGAAAAAGTTGACCCGAGCTTTGGAAGTTCATTTTCTTTTAAAAGTTTTAACCACGAGCACCTAAATAAAAACCACACGTTTTGGCATTATCATCCCGAAATAGAACTGGTTTACGTTAATGGTGGTTCAGGAAAAAGACAAATTGGGAGTCACGTTTCATATTACCAGCAGGGCGATCTCATATTAATTGGCGCTAATTTGCCGCATTGTGGCTTTACCGACAGCTTAACCGATAATGACCGGGAAACCGTAATTCAATTTAATCCGGATTTCCTCGGAAAAAATTTCTGGGAAATTCCCGAAATGAAAAATGTGCGGGTTTTACTGGAGCGGGCTAAAAACGGAATTGTTTTTCACGGGGAAGATAAAAACCTGATTGGCGACAAAATTGAAGCCTTGAATTCCCTTACTAATTATAAAAGACTACTTGGTTTACTTGATATCCTAAATATGTTAGAAAATGCAAAAGATTTCACGCTCTTAAATGCGGAAGGTTTTGTGCTGGATACCGAGCTGGAAGACAATAACCGTATAAATTTGATCTTTAATTTTGTGAAAAATGAATTTAAAAGAAATATCGCCCTGGAAGAAATTGCCGGTGTAGTAAGCATGACGGTGCCTGCATTCTGTAGGTATTTTAAAAAGACAACTGGAAAAACCTTTGTACAATTCGTAAACGAATATCGCCTGGTACACGCGGCCAAATTACCTCACGAAAAACAAATAAGCATCACCGATGTATGCTTTGAAAGCGGATTTAATAATTTTAGTCATTTTAATAAGCAATTCAAGAAGTTCACCGGGAAGCCCACCTTCGCTTTACCGGAATGAGATAAAATTTGCGGTTTCATAAGCCTTCAGTAGCGAAATTATAAGAAGTTGTCGAAATTTCAACTTCAACATCATAAAATTTTCACTTGGCAAGTGAGTGAAACAAAAAATCCCGTTTCAATAGAAACAGGATTTTTATATTTAAAATTTAGAATAGAATTTATTCGTTTTCGTGCATAAATTTCTGCTTTGCGAGTAATTCTTCTTCGCTCTCCACATGTTCATCATCGGGCACGCAACAATCTACCGGGCAAACCGCAGCACATTGTGGTTCTTCGTGAAATCCTTTACACTCGGTACATTTATCAGGTACGATATAATAGATCTCATCACTAATAGGTTCCTGTGCTTCATTAGCATCGGCTTCTTTCCCGTTTGGCAACACCACATTGCCCTCAAGGTCTGTTCCATCTGCATAACGCCAATCGTCTGCGCCTTCGTAAATCGCTGTATTAGGGCACTCGGGCTCGCAGGCTCCGCAGTTTATACATTCATCTGTTATAACAATTGCCATAGCTTTTTTTCTTTGTAATTTAATTAACCTAAAACTTAGGTGGTATTTCCAATGCTTTTTTAGGAGTTTGCCAGCTTAAGTTTTAATTTCGCGCTACAAATTTAAAGCCATTGGCTATCATAACCAAATAAGGAAATGACAATCGAAGAAAGAAAATCATATTTTGTTCAACTGGGAAAATTCCTGAGTCTTTTTGGGGATGGGACTAATAATTCGATAACAATAAGCCCTCAAAACGAAAGATTTTTTAATGAATTAAATGATAAAATAGATCAGTCTATTCATTATAACGGTTGGTTTACCCGCAAAAACGTGATTTTTTCACTTCAGCAATGGAGCAAAGCACTAACAAAAAGCAATTTGGACAAATGGTTAGAACCTTATGATTTGGACCAAACAGGGCAAAAAACCGTGGCCATAATTATGGCGGGGAATATTCCGCTGGTTGGATTCCACGATTTTCTTTCGGTTTTAATTTCCGGGCATAAAGTATTGGTAAAACAATCTTCCAACGATAAACAATTGTTGCCGGTAATTGCCGGGTTTTTAATGAATATAGCTCCGGAATTTGAAGACCGAATAACATTTACTGAAGACAGGCTTAATGATTTTGATGCGGTTATAGCTACCGGAAGCAACAATACTGCCAGGTATTTTGAATATTATTTCTCCGGAAAACCAAACATTATCAGGAAAAACCGAAACTCGGTAGCTATTCTTACCGGTAAAGAAAGCAAAGAAGAACTTGAAGCGCTGGGCCAGGATATTTTTAGGTATTTTGGATTGGGTTGCCGCAATGTTTCTAAACTTTACGTTCCTAAAGAATATGACTTTGACGATTTTTTTAAAGCGATGTACCCGTGGAATACTTTAATGAATTCAGCTAAATACGCCAACAATTACGATTATAATAAAGCGGTGTATTTAATGAGTGAATTCAAATTACTGGAAAACGGATTCCTTATTTTGAAAAAGGACGAAAGTTTCGGCTCCCCTATCGCAACCTTGTTCTATGAAGAATATGAAGATAAAAAGCAATTACAGGAAAAACTGCAGCAAAATAAAGAAAACCTGCAATGCGTTGTAGGTACTGTAGCTAAAGTTCATTTTGGCCAGACCCAGCATCCAGAATTATGGGATTATGCCGATGGCGTAGATACTTTAAAATTTTTAGAAAAGCTTTAAATCAAGAACCTCCCACAGTGAGGAACTAACCACTAACATACCAACTATGAAAAAACATAACTATAGCGCAGGCCCATGTATTTTACCACAGGAAGTTTTTAAAGAAGCCGCGCAAGGGATTTTAGATTACCAGAATTCAGGATTGTCTATACTGGAAATCTCACATCGTAGCGCTGCCTTTGTAGACGTGATGGAGGAAGCCCGTAGCCTTTCCCTCGAACTTTTAGGACTTAAAGGTAAAGGTTATAAAGCCCTATTTTTACAGGGAGGCGCCAGTATGCAATTTTTAATGTGCGCTTATAATTTATTGAATAAAAAAGCGGCCTACTTAAACACTGGAACCTGGTCTTCTAAAGCGATAAAAGAAGCCAAACTTTTTGGAGAGGTGATTGAAGTGGCTTCTTCAAAAGACAAAAACTTCAATTATATCCCCAAAAATTATCAAATTCCTGTTGATGTAGATTATTTTCACTGCACCAGCAATAACACGATCTTTGGAACTCAAATTAAAGATTTCCCGGAAGTTAAAGCGCCGCTCGTTTGCGATATGAGCAGCGATATCTTTTCCCGGGAACTGGATTTTTCAAAATTCGACCTTATTTATGCGGGGGCGCAGAAAAATATGGGACCTGCGGGAACTACGTTGGTAGTGATCAAGGAAGATATTTTAGGCAAAGTTGAGCGGGAGATTCCATCAATGCTAAACTACAAAGTCCACCTGGAAAAAGACAGCATGTTTAATACCCCGGCTGTTTACGCGGTTTATGTTTCACTTTTAACCTTAAGATGGATTAAAAATAACGGCGGAATAAAAGCAATGGAAAAACGAAATGCCGAAAAAGCCGACTTACTTTATAGTGAAATAGACCGAAATCCTTTGTTTAAAGGTTTTGCTGAAGTAGCAGATCGTTCACCAATGAATGCCACCTTTAACCTTACCGATGAAAGCAAAAAAGATGCTTTTGATAAACTTTGGAAAGATGCCGGCATTAACGGACTTAACGGCCACAGAAGTGTGGGGGGCTACCGTGCCTCTATGTACAATGCATTGGATATAGAAAGTGTAAAAGTACTGGTTGAAGCTATGCAACAGCTGGAACAACAATCATAAATAAAAATACAATAAATGAAACCAGCAGGATGCTGGACGCAAAAATTGGCAACAGACAGGAAAATGAGTACAAACCTGTATCAAATTCCCACACAAGGGATTAAAATTATAAATAAATGAAACCTGAAGATTTTTTTAATAAACCCACGACCCCAAATCAACCTGAAAAGATAAAAATCCTCGCCAACGATGGCCTTGCCAAAGCCGGTGTGAAACAGCTCGAAAAAGCAGGTTTTGAAGTAATAAGCACCAAAGTAGCCCAGGAGCAATTGGCTGATTATATAAACTCAAAAGGTATAGAGGTTTTACTCGTTAGAAGTGCAACTACTGTAGAAAAAGCAATTATTGATGCCTGTAAAAACTTAAAATTAATAGGACGGGGTGGTGTTGGTCTGGATAATATTGCCGTAGAATATGCAGAAAGCAAAGGCATAAAAGTTATTAATACACCACAAGCGGCTTCAGCCTCTGTAGCTGAACTTGTTTTTGCTCATCTTTTCAGCGGAGTGAGAAAATTATTTGATTCTAATAGAAATATGCCTTTAGAAGGAGAATCGAGGTTTAAAGAATTAAAGAAATCCTATTCAGCGGGAATTGAACTTAGGGGAAAAACCCTTGGAATTATAGGTTTTGGAAGGATTGGGCGCGAAGTTGCCAAAATTGCTTTAGGCCTGGGAATGAAGGTTATTGCCAGCGATAAAGAAGTTGGGGAAGCAAAAATCACTTTGGAATTCTACAATCACCAAAGTATTGAAATACCGATTAAAACAGAACCTGTAGAAGAGCTTATAAAGCATTCAGATTTTATCACATTACACGTGCCCGCGCAAACTAAACCACTAATCGGTAAAAAAGAATTAGAAGCGATGAAACCGGGAGTTGGTATTATTAACACCGCTCGTGGCGGTGTCATAGATGAAGTAGCGCTCCTGGAAGCCATAGAAGATGGCAAGGTTGCTTTCGCCGGTTTAGATACTTTTGAAGCCGAACCAAGACCGGCTATTAAATTGTTAATGAATGAAAAGCTTTCTTTAAGTCCGCATATTGGAGCTTCTACGCTAGAAGCCCAGGAACGTATAGGTTTAGAGCTTTCAAATCAAATTATTTCACATTTTAAAAAGTAAACTACCCCAAAGCAATCTCAGTAGAAATTAATAGCGAATAATTGTCTAATTTTAGAGGAAAACCTAGGAGCATTTAATCTCGATTATCGAGTAGATTATAATAAAGCTTTAACGCCCGGAACTACTAAAAAGCCGTAAATTCATTTGATATAAAATAAAATTATGGCTTCTATACTTGATTTATTAAATACGCAAACCGGAGAAGAGTTGGTGAATAAAGCCAGCTCAAAGACTTCTGAAGAAAAAGGAAAAGTAACTTCAACCCTGGGAATGGCTTTGCCGCTAATCCTTGGTGCAATGAAGCGAAATGCAAAAGATCCCCAAGGGGCTGAAAGTTTGGATAAGGCATTACAGAGCGAAAAACATAATGGCGATGTTCTAAACAACCTGGAAAATAAAAATCCAGAGGAGCTTACTGGCGAAGGGAGTAAAATTTTAAATCACGTTTTGGGTGACAAACAGAGCGGCATAAGCAAAACCATAGCCGGTGCTCTTAATATGGATGTAGCATCGGTAAACAAAATCCTGGAAATGGCTGCACCTGTTGTGATGGGCGTGTTAGGCCAGCAAAAAAGGAAAGATAATGTTGATGCTTCAGGGCTGGCGGGACTATTGGGTTCTGTTTTGGGATCCAATGCCTTGCACGACCAATCTTTGGTTGAAACTTTATTGGATTCCGATGGGGACGGTAGTGTTATAGACGATGTTGCAGGAATGGTTTTTGGTGGTAAAAAGGGTAAAAAAGGGGGAAGCCTGCTCGGAGGAATGCTGGGCGGTAAATAATTATAGGAACATAATTTGTTCTAAAACATTAGGGATAGAACCATTATATTTTAAACTTCAGAAAAAATAAATCTCACGGAGTGAGAATAAAAAGAGGAATGAAAAATTTTATTTATATATTATTACTGGGGCTATTTGTTTATAGCTGCGGAAGCACGCGCGATAGAAACCTGAAAGATTCGCAAATCAATGAAGATACGGTTCGTATTGCAAACGATAGTCTTGAATATGAGATTATAATTATTGAACCGGGCTTTAACCTTTTTATTAATTCTATAGCCCGCCCAGAAGGTTATTACTCTCAGCAATATTTGGAAAATAAAAACCGTTTTTTGGTTTCAGAATATAACCAGCGGGTAAGACAACCCCAGGTTTATAATCCAGATCTTTATTTACAGGAAATCAATTATGAACCTAATATAGATTATGGATATGAAGTTAATTATCTCCTGTACAATTACTTTGTGTTTTTTAGCAGGCATTATAACCAACGCTTCTCAGTGCCTACACGTATTTAACAATGATTATTTTAATTCTCCGAAGCTTTTAGTATTTTTGCCAAATGAATAAATTAAAAGCACGTTGGGGTATAGATTCTAATTGGCAAATATTTGTAATCCTTTTAGTATTCGCCATTACAGGATCTACATCAGCTAAGCTAGCTGTACCTTTATGTAATTTCCTTGGAATCTACGAAGCTTCATCCCATTGGGCTGTTTATTGGAGCGCCAGGATTTTTCTTATTTTTCCTATATACCAGGTTTTATTGGTTAGCTTCGGGTGGATTTTTGGCCAGTTTCAATTCTTTTGGGCTTTTGAAAAAAAGATGTTAAGTAGAATGGGGTTTGCTAAATTATTTCAGTAAAACCACCCTGCGCAAGGCTTTAAGTTGAGAACCAGATTTCACGTAAGGCCCAGATCATTTAAATTTCACATAGTGAGTAAAATTATTTGAAAATCTTTAAATACATAACCTCTATACTCATGGGAGCTTTGCTTTTGCTTCCTGCTATTATCAGTTTTTCACACACCTTTACAGGTCACGGCCACGAATTGTGCCCTAATTATGCTGACAAGCATTTTCACGAAAACAACCTTGACTGCGATTTACACTCCTATAATCAAAGTCCGGTTCTGGCTGCAGACTTTATAAATTTTGAATCGGTCTTAGAAAAGGAGATCAACAAACAATTCTTCAAATTTTATCATTTTTTAAATAATTATCAAAAGCTTCCTTTCGAGCTGCGCGGTCCACCTTTGGCTGTCTAATTACCCTTTTTTGTTAGAAACATAATTATTTTAAAAAAAAATCCTATGAAAAGTTTACTTTTCTCGTTGCTCTTTTTAGCTGTTAGTCCTCTTATATATGCCCAGAATAGTTTTTCGGGCCAGATTACCCGCGCTGAAACCGGAGATCCTGTTTTTAGTGCCAATGTTTATTTTCCAGAACTTGGCAAAGGCAGTATGAGTGATATTGATGGAAATTTTAGGGTAGAAAATATCCCTAATGGAAAATTTAAAATTGTGGTTTCATCGGTAGGTTTCGCTACTTACTCGAATGAACTCGATTTCCCTGAAACCTCCAGCTTGAACATCACTTTGGAAAAATCTGCCATAGAAATGGAAGAAGTGATTGTTTCTACCCCTTTTCACCAATTGCAGAGTGAAAATGTGATGCGGGTAGAACGTGAAAATGTAGCACAATTAAACAGAAAAGGTGCCATAACCTTAAGCGACGGGATTACTCAAATTGCCGGCGTTGAAAGTTTAACTACCGGAGTTGGAATTGGAAAACCGGTAATTCGCGGCTTGAGCTCTAACCGTGTTTTGGTTTATACACAGGGCATTCGATTGGAAAATCAGCAATATGGAGACGAACATGGCCTTGGCATAAGCTCTAAAGGAATTGAAAGTGTTGAGGTTATAAAAGGCCCTGCTTCCCTTCTCTACGGAAGCGACGCGATTGGTGGCGTACTTTACCTTAATCCTGAACGCTATGCTTTAGATAATGAAACAAATGCTGAAACTGATGTAAATTATTTCAGCAATACACAGGGATACCAGGGAAGTATGATGGCTAAAACTTCAGGAGAAAAATTAAAATTCCTGGCTCGTGGAAGTTATGCTGCCCACAGCGATTACGAAACAGGAGATGGCGAAAGAGTGACCAACACCCGTTTCAATGAAACAGATTTTAAAGCAGGAATAGGCTATCAGGATGCTAAATTCAAAACCGATTTAAGGTATAATTTCAACAAATCGAATATTGGAATACCCGAGGAAATAGGAGAACAGTCTACCGAAAAAGAACCTCTCCTGCCCTTTCAGGAAATAGATAATCACATTCTAAGCTTAGAAAATAAACTTTATTTAAATAATTCAAGTCTGGACTTCAAAGTGGGTTATCAATACAATAACCGAAAAGAGTTTGAAGAACGTCATCAAGAAGAGGAACACGGGGAAGAAGAACATGTAGGAGAGGAAGAACACCTCGAGGAGGAAGAAGGTGCCGATCACCCTGCGCTGGAGATGCATCTGGAAACTTTAAATTATAACCTACAGTATAATTTACCCCGAACCGGAAGGTTTGAAACCATTTTAGGCGTACAGGGAATGCACCAAACCAATACCAATTACGGCGAAGAGATTTTAATTCCGAATGCGGTAACTACAGATTTTGGTGTGTTTGCCACTACCCACGTGCATTTTGAAAAATGGGATTTTCAGGGTGGATTAAGGTTTGACACCCGTAGTATTGATAGTGAAGCCGTAGAAGCACACGAAGATGAACAAGCTGGGGAAGAACATGAAGAAGAGAACGATCATGAAGGCGGAGAAATTGCTGCCGTAGACAATTCTTACAAAAGTATTAACGGGGCGCTGGGTGCAAAATATATTGTCACTGAAAACCTAAGCGCAAGGCTAAATCTCGCCACCGGTTTTAGGGCGCCAAATTTATCTGAATTAACTTCCAACGGTTCCCACCACGGAACCAATAGATATGAAGTTGGAGATCAAAATCTTGAGAATGAACAGAATTTTCAGATAGATCTTTCACTAGAATGGCGAAATAAGCATTTTGAAGCTTTCGTAAATGGATTTCACAATACGGTGAACAATTATATTTATCTGGAACCCACGGGCGAGTTAATTGAAGGAAACCCTGTTTTTGAATACACTCAGAACAATGCTGAATTGTACGGCGGAGAAATAGGTGTACATATTCACCCGCATCCTTTAGACTGGCTACATTTGGAAAGTAGTTTTGAAACAGTGACGGGAAAAAGAAATAATGGAGAGTATTTACCATTGATTCCGGCAAATTCTTTAACCAATACTTTCAGGTTGGAATTCGATAATCCTGATGAGAAGATTTATAGTAAATATGCATTTGTTAGACTAAAAAATGTATTTGATCAAAATAACGTAAGTATTTTTGAAACAAGAACCGGGGGTTATGGTCTTCTTGGCGCAGGATTTGGAGGTCAATTTGCAATAAATTCAACAGAAATGAGAATTGGTGTAAGCGCAAATAATATTCTGAATAAAGATTACATCTCACATCTATCCCGCTTAAAGCCAGATGGTATTTCTAACATTGGAAGAAATATTTCGGTTTCGCTTAGATGGTTGCTTTAATTTAATAAAGCAAACAGGATTTCGAAAAGACTGTTTTATAAAAAATCAAAAAAAAGACCTCACAGTCCTGATCACGATCGGGGCTGTGAGGTCTAAATATTTAAGCAATTTTATATTATAATTTTCTTATCCCCTTTAACTTCAGGATTATTGTTTTCAATATTATCAATATGTGTTAGATCTTTCTTTTTATTCTTTTTAATTAAACTATAAGCCGCAATTCCGGCTCCGGCGGCTATAACACCAACCCCAAGCATACTTGCCGGATTTTTCAATATCGCTTTTCCTGCCTTTAGGATTACAGCCCTTTTCAGCCACTTTAATCCTGTTTCTACTACTTGATTATTCATAATTCTTATTTTATTAGTTTTACCTCGATAATTTCGGTTAAATAAATATCGTAGTAATTCGGCATCTGTAACGTTAAAAAGATTTCAAATAACACAGTTTTAACGAACTTATCGAGAGACAATTTCAATCAAGAACCTCGGGGCAAGCCCATTAGGTATGAATTGGAAAACTATTTTATAATTTCGAGGCGAGCCCGCCTGAATGATTCGGGCAGGCCTCGGGGGAATTAAACCCTCAATGAGGGATTAAAATTTTAATTGAAAGATGCTATTTTCTTTGCGTATCTTTCTGAAGCAGAATTGATTTGAGCTCCCAGTAGAATTGTAAAACAAGTAATAAAGAGCCATAACATCATAATAACAACAGCTGCAATAGAACCGTAAACCTCTCCATAGCTTCCAAAATTACTTACATAAAAAGAAAAGCCCCAGGACGCGATTAACCATAGAATAGTTGCAACCAGGGCGCCGGGAATTACCCATCTCAATTTTGGGTTAGTTCGCTCTGGTGCGTATTTATAAACAATGCAAAGAAACAGGCCGACAATTATGGCCAAAATTGGCCAGCGCAACCAGCTAATGAGGTTCTCTATATTTTGAGGTAGACCCAACTCCTCTACGAGGGCGGGAAAAACCACAATCAAACCCATACTTAAAATAACTAATATTATGGCAGCAAACGTGAACAATAAAGTAAGCGCATTTTGTTTTATAAATCCACGCTCACTTGGTGTAGCGTAAGCAATATCAATACCAGTAAATAATGACTTCATACCTTTATTAGCACTCCAAATACTAAATAGTATTCCTATAATCATTCCCCAGCCTAATGTACTTCCTGAAGTTGAAATAAAATTTTCTAACCTCTCCTCTACAATACCAAAAGCTTCTTCTGGTATAATTGTACCAAGTTGTGTTAATTGATTTTCAATTTGCGCCGGGGTTACCGCCAAACCATAAATAGAAACAAGAGCCATAACTGCTGGAAAGATGGCTAAAAACGCATAGAAAGCAACTCCGGCAGAAACAATGGTCAGGTTATTTTCACCTATTTTATCCTTTATTATAAAAGCTATTTTCTTCCAGCCGGAGAATGAAATTTTTGAGGGGCTGTTTATTTTTGGTCTGTCCTGATTAAATTTTGACATTGTATAAATTTTACATTCACGGGAAATTACACAAAACAATTAAAAACCAGGGAAGGCTAGCTGTTAAAGAGTTTTTAAATAGTATGAAACAAATGCAAAAAAAAACGAGATTCCAGGCTGGAATCTCGTTTCGTATAAATTATTTGTCAATTTCAGAAACTTTATTCTATAATCTCAACTTCAATCACTTGCTCTTTTGGTTGCTTCTTTTTACTCCAAATAAAAGTATAGAAATACATTAACGTAAAAGTTGGAATGATATCTGTTCCAGGTAGAATCTCCTCTATAAATACAATTACCGAAGCTACTTTACCCTTTTTTCCGGGGTACATTTCCGTCATTTTCTTGGCGGCATACGGCGCCCATAATATATCGAGAAACGGCCCTACCACTGGAATTGCCATGGAAGCCATACCTATAGCATCGTAAACCAGGCCTTTTATAAATAATCTATCTTTTAAAAGTTTCATTTTGAATTGCTTTTAATTAAATAAAGCAAATAAAGTGCCAATTTCCTATCTAAGATTAGAGCTAATTAATTTTAAAAATTCATTCCTGGTCTCTATTTTCTCAAATTGTCCTCTAAATCCGGAAGTTGTAGTTGCACTATTTTGTTTTTGTACACCGCGCATCATCATACACATATGCACTGCTTCAATAACCACCGCAACTCCTTTTGGCTTAAGGGTGTTATTTATACATTCCAGAATATCGTGGGTTAAGCGTTCCTGTACCTGCAGTCGCCTGGCAAAAACATCTACCACTCTTGGTAATTTGCTTAGACCAACAATATGGCCGTTGGGGATATACGCAATATGGGCCTTTCCAAAGAATGGCAACATATGGTGTTCACACAGCGAATACAATTCGATGTCTTTTACTACCACCATTTCGTCATAACTTTCCTTGAACATGGCTTCCTTTAAAATGGTTTCTGCATCCATTTTGTAGCCCTGGGTTAAGAATTGCATAGCTTTCGCTGCCCGTTCTGGTGTTTTCTCTATACCTTCCCTACTTATATCCTCCCCAATTCCGTCAAGGATATTTTTATAGTTTTCCTGAAGCCCGTCAGTAACTTCAATATTATATTCTTCTTTGAATTTATAAGCCATCTTTTTATTATTTCAGTTTATCTGAAAAGACTTCAGTTAGTTTTTTTATTTTAGGGTCTATTATAAACTGGCAATATGGCTGCTGCCTGTGCTGGTTATAGAAATCCTGATGTTCTTTTTCTGCAATATAAAAATCTTTTACCGCGCTAATTTCGGTTACAATTTTATTCTCAAAAATATCCCTTTCTTCCAGCTCCTCAATTACTTTTTCAGCAGTTTCTTTTTGTGCTTCAGAATGATAAAAAACGGCACTGCGATATTGTGTACCTACATCATTTTGCTGACGGTTAAGCGTTGTGGGATCGTGTGTGGCAAAAAACACATACAGCAATTCCTGAAAGCTTATTATTTCTGGATTAAATCTAACTTGAATAGCTTCAGCGTGGCCTGTTCTGCCGGTAATGATCTCGCGATAAGCGGGATTCTTTATATTCCCACCGGTAAAGCCAGAAAGCACCTGTTCTACTCCTTTTAAACGTTGAAAAACGGCTTCGGTACACCAGAAGCAACCTCCAGCTAAAGTTGCCAATTCTAAATTTTCTGAATTCATAGATTAATTTTGTTTAGCAAATTTAAGGTATTAATAAACAAAAAATAGAGAGTTTAACTTGAATTTAAATCAAAGCTTTGGTCGAGATTGAGAACTATGATATATTTGAGCTCTTTTTCATCCTAATCCTCAATTAATGCATCCAAAAATCTGGTTGATTTTAATATTCTTCATTTTTAGTCATCAAATTAATGCGCAGGTGGATAATATTCCGCGAAAAAACTATTCAGCTACTAAAATTCAGAATTCGCCTATTATAGATGGAATCTTAGACGATGGAGCCTGGGAAAACCTTTCAGAAGCAAAGGATTTTGTGATGTATTACCCCGGGGATGGAGATCCCATTCCGGCAACTCATCGTAGCACTGTAAAATTAGCTTATGATAATGACGCCATTTATATCGGCGCCTCTTTAATGGACGACAATCCTGAAAATATAGTAAAGCAATTTACACAAAGGGATAATTTGGAGCAAAGTGATTACTTTCAGATAGATATTAATACTTATGACGATGGTGAAAATCAAATAAGGTTTGCGGTTACTGCAGCGGGTACCCGGGCAGACGCCAAAATAACCGGGGAGAATGCAGATTTTGGTTTTAATATCGTTTGGGAGGCTGCGGTTTCTCAAGATGAGAATGGCTGGTATGCTGAAATTCGCATTCCATATTCAGCGCTACGTTTTCCTGAAAAACAGGAACAGGAATGGGGAATTCAGTTTTTACGTCAAATTTCTCATAGAAATGAAAGCTATACCTGGAATTATGTAAATAAAGCAGTTGGATTAATGAGCCAGCAAACCGGCTTGCTTAACGGTATAGAAAATATAGAACCTCCTACCCGACTCAGTTTTTATCCTTATACTTCGGCCGAAATAGATAATTTTGATGGGCAAACTGAAAACAATTTTAACGCCG
Organism: Salegentibacter tibetensis; assembly: GCF_020164485.1. Taxonomy (GTDB): domain Bacteria; phylum Bacteroidota; class Bacteroidia; order Flavobacteriales; family Flavobacteriaceae; genus Salegentibacter; species Salegentibacter tibetensis. The sequence goes on along the minus strand of NZ_JAIQZA010000006.1, from coordinate 50,953 downwards.
GTCTTGATGTAAAATATGGTATAAACAAAGCCTTCACCTTAGATATGACTTTAGTTCCCGATTTTGGCCAGGTCGCTTATGATGATGTGGAGCTCAACTTAGGCCCTTTTGAGCAAATTTTTGGAGAGAACCGTGCTTTTTTCACTGAAGGAACCGAACTTTTTACTAAAGGCGATCTTTTTTATTCCCGTCGGGTAGGAAATACTCCCATTGGTTTTAATGAAGCACAGCGTGAAAAACTTGAAAATGAAGAAATTCTGGAAAACCCTGAAAGAACCGATCTTTTAAATGCATTAAAAATTTCAGGAAGAACCGAACGCGGCCTGGGAGTTGGCTTTTTTAATGCTGTAACGGCTGAAACCAAGGCAATCTTTAGAGATACTCTTACTGGAAATAACCGGGAAAAAATCACAGAGCCGCTGGCTAATTATAATATCCTGGTGCTGGACCAGCGCTTTAATAAGAATTCTTCCATAAGTTTAATCAATACCAACGTGACCAGGGAAGGTCATTTTAGGGATGGAAATGTCACAGCATTTCTATTTGACGCCTTTAATAAATCGAACTCCTTTAATGTAATTGGCGAAGCGAAAATGAGCAACGTGAATTTGCCAGGGCAAAATGAAACCGGTTTTGCTTCCTTATTTTCAGTTAAACGAACCAAGGGAAATTTCAGGTACGGCCTTTCCCACCAACTAGCTAACGAAACTTATGATATTAATGACTTAGGAATAAGTTTCACCAACAATTACAATAATTTTTTCCTGAATACTTCCTATCAAACTTTCGAGCCTACCGGGATTTTTAATCAATACAGTATACAGTTATATGCAAACCATCAGCGACGTTACCGTCCCGATATAGATATGGGCAGCGGTGCCGGGCTAAGCTTGTTTGCCATGACCCGCGACCGATTTGCCTTTGGAGGTTTTACCGAAGTGAATTCAGCTTTTAAAGATTTTTTTGAACCGCGCAGGGAAAACACTTTTATAACCTACCAACCCAACATTACAGGAAACGCCTGGATTTCTTCAGATTATAGAAAAAAACTGGCATTAGACGTTCGTTCAACATATCAGGTTTTTGGCGAAAATTCACGTGAAAGTTTTAATTTCAGTTTTAAACCCAGGATTCGGTTTAACGACAGGTTTCTGGTGATCTATGGTTTTGAATATGATAACGAGATTAATCGTCCCAGTTTCGTGACCCTACAGCCCCGCGACATTATCTTTGGAAACAGGGATATGAAAAGTTTTGAAAACTCGCTTCAGGCGAATTATAATTTTACCACAAGACAGGCTTTAAATTTAAGCTTTCGTAACTTCTGGTCAGTCGCGCAATTTGGAGAAGATAAATTTTCAAAATTAAATAAAGATGGAAGCTTAACTTCAATAAATTATGATCGGGAAGAAAATTACAACCCGGATGCAAATTTTAATATCTGGAACCTCGACTTAAGCTACCGCTGGCAATTTGCGCCGGGAAGTGAGGCCATTTTATTGTATAGAAATTCAATATTTAACCAGGATGAATTAAGCTATCTGGATTTTCAAAGAAGTATGGATAATTTGTTTGACAGGCCGGCTAGACATAATCTTAGCCTGCGAATTGTATATTATATAGACTACAATCAGGTTAAAAACATATTCCATTCCTAACTTGGGGGTTTTCCTTAATTTGGCTAATTTTCACGAGCCTTAGTAAACTACCTCGGGACAAGCCCCAGGAGGCATTATTGGAAAATAATTCTTGATTTCGTGTAAATATCTCGAACCAGGTTACAGGGCATTTTAGGGAGTATTAATTTAATTTTGAGGAAAGTCCTGAAGCTTTTAAAATCTCGATTATCGAACAAACAAATGATTATAGCCAAAAATATTCATAAATATTACGGAGACCTGCATGTATTAAAAGGTCTCGATCTCCATATCAAAAAAAGCGAAATAGTTTCTATTGTGGGAGCTTCGGGAGCCGGGAAAACCACTTTGCTTCAAATATTAGGAACTTTGGATAAACCTGAAAAAGACCAAGATTCTACGCTTGAAATCAACTATACTGATATTTATAAACTCTCTTCCCGGGAATTATCTAAATTCAGAAATAAAAATATTGGTTTTATCTTTCAGTTTCACCAGTTGCTACCTGAATTTACCGCTTTAGAAAACATTTGTATCCCGGCATTTATTCATAATACGCCCAAAGAAAAGGCTGAAGAACGCGCCATGGAGCTTTTAGGCTTCTTAGGGCTCAAAAACAGGGCACATCATAAACCCGCCGAACTTAGTGGTGGTGAACAGCAACGAATTGCTGTCGCAAGATCTCTTATTAATAATCCGGCTGTTATTTTTGCCGATGAACCTTCAGGAAATTTAGATACCGAATCTGCTGAAAACCTTCACAAATTATTCTTTAGGCTGCGCGACGAATTTCAGCAAACCTTTGTGATTGTAACCCATAACGAAGAACTCGCCGATATGGCCGACCGGAAAATCACTATGCAGGACGGAAAAATTATAGACAAAAAGGAAATTTAGGAATTTGAAAAAAAGTGAACTCAAATCTTTTCTCGATTTTAAAGTTGAGCAATACAACACGCCTGAATTTATAGATTCAGATCCAGTGCAAATTCCGCATCAATTCAGTAAAAAAGAAGATATTGAAATTGCCGGATTTCTTACTGCAACCATAGCCTGGGGCAACCGAAAAAGCATTCTTAAAAATGCAAATCGACTAATGGAAATGCTGGATCGAAGTCCGCATGACTTTATTTTAAACCATACTGAAAGCGATCTTGAGAATTTAACCGGATTTGTTCACCGTACTTTCAACGAAACAGACCTTATTTATTTTATTTCAGCTTTAAAGAACATATATAAAAACCACAACGGGATTGAAGCTATTTTCACTGAAAATGCTGAAAAAAAATCGCTACAACCGGCCATTCACGAATTTAAAAAAGTATTTTTTGAAATTTCACATCCTCACCGAACACAAAAACATGTAAGTGATCCACTGAAAAATTCTGCTGCAAAAAGAATAAATATGTATTTACGTTGGATGGTGCGAAAAGACCAGGCCGGTGTAGACTTTGGACTTTGGAAAAAACTTGATGCTTCTCAATTAAGTTGCCCTTTAGATGTACATTCTGGGAATGTAGCCAGAAAATTAAAACTTTTAAAGCGAAAAGCTAATGATGCTAAAGCTTTAGCTGAGTTAGATACTTCGCTAAGGAAACTGGATCCAACAGATCCCGTGAAATATGATTTTGCATTATTTGGTCTGGGAGTGTTTGAAAAATATTAGGAAGTCTTTAACAGGATTCAGTTAAATTTGTTAAATTTGATTTAATTCAATTTCTATTATATGTTACGTCCTGCGATTCCAGAAAACGAAAGTCAACGACTGCTAGCGCTTCAGGATGCTAACATCCTATACACTCCTACAGAGAAGGAATTCGATAATATTACCCAGTTAGCTTCCTTTATTTGCAAAACCCCAATTTCCTTGATTTCCCTTGTTGGCGAACACGAGCAATGGTTTAAATCTAAATATGGCACCGATTTATGTTCGTCAGATCGTGATGTTTCATTTTGCAGTCACGCCATTCTGGAACCTGAAGAATTGATGGAAGTTGAAGACACCAGGTTAGACAAGCGTTTTGAAGATAATCCTTTTGTAATTGCCGAAAACGATCCTATAATTTATTATGCCGGGATGCCGCTGAAATCGGATAAAATGGTTCTAGGCACACTTTGCGTAATTGATACAAAACCTAACAAATTAAACCAGGATCAAAAGAAGGCCCTTAAATCACTGGCTAAACAAGTAGAAATCCTTCTGGAATTAAAAAGAAAAAACGATTATCTGGAGAACATTCAAAAGCAACTTAATGAACATAACGCAATGCTTAAAGATTTTGCAGGCGTGGTTTCTCACGATATGAAAATGCCATTGGCAAATATGATTATCACTGCAGATATTCTAAAAGCAAAGTTCAGCGAAAAACTTGGGGAGGAAGGTTTAGATTATTTAAAGAACCTGAAGCAAGCCGGATTAAGACTTAGTGGATACATCAATGGTATTTTAGATCATTATGAGAGCGATCAAATTGCCGCTTCAAATAATGAGGAATTTGATGTTCATCAATTATTAGAAGAGATTATAGACCTTTTACATATTACTGAAGATTGCATTATAAATCTTCCTGAAGATAATACAATAATTAGCTCCAACCGTGCGGCCCTGGAACAAATATTTTTAAATTTATTAGGCAATAGCCTAAAGTATAACGATAAGCCAAAAATTATAATTGATATAGAATTCTCCCAAAACCCCGATTTCTATTACTTTAGTATAAAAGATAACGGCATAGGTATCCCTAAGGAAAAAGAGGATGATATTTTTAAACTTTTCACTACCGTAGCCATAAGTGACCGTTCTGGTAATAAAGGCAATGGCATAGGACTATCTACCGTAAAAAGATTAGTTGGAAATTTAGGTGGAAATTTAAAAGTTAAATCTGAAATAGGGATAGGTACTCGATTTAATTTTTCAATCAGGCGAAAACCTTAATTGGTACTGCTTTTTCACGGAGAATTCAAGATTTTTTTTTATCTTAAATTAAGCTATGGTTTGCAAAATCAAAAGATGTCGGGATAAATAAAACAAAATCCTGATCACGCATTTCAGCTTCTCAAATCAATAATAATGAGCAAATTAGCCGATGGTATGCAGCAAAAAAATATTTCTTCAAACGAAAAATTACGTCGGTCAGCTCTTGCTGAATATGCCATCTTCAAATCTGGGGAAGATAAAGATTACGATCAACTAACTTTCTTAGCAGCGCAAATTTGCGAGGTTCCCGTGGCCAAGATTAGTATTATAGGAAAAAATAATATCTGGTATAAGTCGGTTTATGGAACCCAGCAGGCCGAAAATCAAAGAGAAAATTCCTTTTGCGAACGTACAATTTATGCCGATGAAGAAATCTTTATAATTAACAGCAACGACCACCCTGAATTTTTTGAGAATGCGAAGCCAATTTACGATCGCAAATTTCATTTTTATGCCGGGGTGCCGCTACTAAATTCAAATGGTCACGCCATAGCGGTTTTCTGCATTTTTGATACAAAAATCAGGAAACTAGACGAAGATCAGAAAAAAGCTTTACTTGCTTTGGCAAATCAAAGTTTAAATCTTTTTGAGTCGCGAAAGCAAAAAACAAAACTTCAACACGTTCAGCGAAAATTAAAGCAGAAATATAAAGACCTGGAAAAATTTGCAAGCCTGGTTTCACACGATATCAAATCGCCTCTCGCCAATATTATTTCTCTAACCGAATTACTCAAAGATGAAAACAAGGAAAAGCTGGACGAACAAAGCAGGCAATATCTTGACTTTCTAGTAGAGTCCTCCTATTCGCTGCGCAATTATGTAGATGGCATTCTAAGCTTTTACCGTAGTGACCACATTCTGGAAAAAGATTTTGAAGATGTACACCTACCCACCCTATTAAAAAAGATCACCGATCTATATTCGCTGGAAGAAAATGTAGAAATCACTTATCCGGACAGTGGCCATCTGAAAAATATCAATAAAGCCGCTCTTAGTCAGGTTTTTATGAACCTTATAAGCAATGCTCTAAAATATAACAACAAGGAAATTAGAAAAGTAGATATCACCTTTAAAACAACAGAGACTTATTATTGTTTTGCAGTAAGCGATAATGGCAATGGCATAAATAAAAATGATATTGAAAAGATCTTTGAACTCTTTGCCACGCTAGATGCAAAGGACAGGCACGGAAATCCCGGCAGCGGTATCGGGCTGGCAACAGTGAAAAAGCATATCGATCAAATGCAGGGCTCTATTGATGTTATTTCAGAAAAAAACCAGGGCACCACTTTTAAATTCAAAATTAAACGGCCTTAGCTTAAATTCCATTTCATATATTTGAAAAACTTTTTAAAGCCTTATGGAATTTAAACAGCCGGAACTACTTTATGCCCTGTTTTTACTACTCATACCGCTGGCTGTTCATTTATTTCAACTACGCCGCTTCCAGAAAGAAGATTTTACCAACGTAAAATTTCTAAAAAAGGTGATTCGGCAAACCCGAAAGAGCTCCCGATTAAAAAAATGGTTGGTTCTGGCTACGAGAATGCTCATGTTATCTGCTTTAATTCTCGCCTTTGCCCAGCCCTATTTTCCTGCCGAAAACCCTGAAGCCGCTTCAAGTAATAAAGTGATTTTTTTAGATAATTCTTACAGTATGCAGGCCTCGGGACAAAACGGCGAACTCCTGTCAGCTGCCATTCAGGATTTGATTAAAAACCTTCCTGAAAACGAAGAAATAAGCCTTTTCACCCATAATACTGAATTCCGAAACCTTTCTGCGGAAGAATTAATTCCTGAACTTCAAAACCTCGATTTCGCTGAAAATTCTTCAGATTTTAATACCCTGAAATTAAGAGCAGAACAACTTTTAAAAGCTTCAGGTAACGAAAAAGATTGCATTATAATATCGGATTTTCAGCAAAACCTCAATACAGAAAAATTAATCGATTCTACTGCTTTAAATTATCATCTTATTCCCGCAGTTCCAGAAAACACGCAAAATATTAGCCTGGATTCAATGTTTATAAGCAATCGTGAAGCTGAGGAAATTAGTTTACAGGTTTTGTTGAGCAGTACTTCAGAGATTTTAGAACCGGTGAGTGTTTCGGTGTATAACGGGGAAGAACTTCTAGCAAAAACAGCTGTAAATTTTGAGGAAAATCAAAGCATAGTAACAAGTTTTAAAATTAATGCAGAAGAAATTGCTAACGGAATTATAAGCATTGAAGATGCCTCTTTAGAATACGATAATTCGTTATTTTTCAGCTTAAATAAACTTAAACCCGCCGAGGTGGTTGTCATAACCCAGGATACAGATGCCAGTTTTCTAACCCGCATCCTTACCCCTCCCGAATTTAACACTATAATATTTGAAATTAATCAGCTTGATTTTAATCGGCTAAATGCTGCCGACCTGGTAATACTTAATGAATTGGAAACACTTTCCGGTGCACTGGAATCTAACCTGGTAAACCTTCAAAATAATGCGGTGGGACTGGTTATTATTCCTTCAGAAAAAATGGATCTAAACTCCTATAATAATCTGCTTAGCAGGCTCAATGCACCTAGATTCTCTGAATTAAGAACCCAGGAAAAATTAATTACCGAACTCGCTTTTGATCATCCTTTGCTAACCGGAATTTTTGAGGAAAGGGTTGAGAATTTTGATTATCCAAAAGTCCAGACTTATTATAATATGCAAAACGGAAGTAACGTAATTTCATTTCAGGATAATTCCGGGTTTTTACAGGAACGAAATAATGTATTTCTATTTTCCGCAGCATTAAATACTGAAAATTCTAATTTCAGAAACTCTCCTTTAATAGTTCCGGTTTTTTATAACATGGGACTTACGGCTTTAAAAACGCCAAACCTTTATTACGAAACCGGGAAAGAAGATGAAATTAAAATTCCGCTTGAAACACAACAGGACGAAGTGGTCCACATCGTTTCAGATACCGAAAATTTTATTCCGCAGCAACGTGTAATGGGTGATAATTTAGAAATCTTAACCACTGGATTGGACATTGCTCCAGGAAACTATTCCCTGGAATATAAAGGCGAAAACCAGGGTTTTATTAGTTTTAATTCCCCTAGAAGCGAAAGCGAAATGGAATATAATATTCCGAAGGAAACAGAAAACATAAAAATACACCCTGATATAGGATCTTATTTTGATGAAGTAAAAGCAGCTGGCCAAAGCAACGAGCTTTGGAAATGCTTAGTTATTTTTGCGCTGATATTTTTAACCGCAGAGATGCTCCTCTTAAAATATCTTAAATGACCAGTATGATGCTGGAATCAGAAATTTGCAACACATTCGGATTAAAATTATAAATACATGAAACTACTCATAAAATCGGCCAAAATCATAGATAAACATTCAGCTTACAACAATAAAAAGCTGGATCTTCTTATTGAAAACGGGGTCATTAAAAAAATAGGGAAAGACATCTCCACCAAAGCCGATAAAGTGATTAATGAAGAAAACCTTCACGTTTCCAGGGGTTGGTTTGACAGTAGTGTGAGTTTTGGAGAACCCGGATTTGAAGAGCGTGAAACCATAGCCAACGGCCTGGATACCGCCGCAAAAAGCGGATTTACCAGCATTGCGCTAAATCCCAATACTTACCCGATAATTGATAATAATGGGGCGATTACTTCAGTAAAATCAAAGGCGGCGCATCACCCGGTTAAAATGTTCCCTACCGGGGCTTTAACTATTAAAAGCGAAGGTGTTGACCTTGCCGAACTTTTTGATATGAAACAGGGAGGCGCCATTGCTTTTGGGGATTATAAGCGGGCTATTAAAAACCCTAATTTATTGAAAATAGCACTTCAATATGCTCAAAATTTTGATGCTTTAGTGCAATCTTTTCCGCAGGAAGACCGTATTGCCGGAAAAGGAATGGTGAACGAAGAACAGAACAGTACTTCGCTGGGATTAAAAGGAATCCCCAACCTGGCCGAAGAATTACAGATAACACGAGACCTTTATCTTCTGGAATATACCGGCGGGAAATTACATATTCCAACGATTTCGACAAAAAAATCTGTAGCCTTGATCAGGGAAGCCAAAAAGAAAGGTTTGGATGTAAGTTGTAGTGTTGCTATTCATAATTTAATCTTTACCGACGAACTCCTGCAGGATTTTGAAACCAGTGCAAAAGTTTTGCCTCCCCTAAGGACAAAAGAGGATATAAAAGCCCTTATTAAAGGTTTAAAAGACGGAACAATAGATATGATCACCAGCGATCATACCCCTATTGACACCGAACATAAAAAAGTAGAGTTTGATAATGCTTTGTATGGTAGTATTGGCCTGGAATCTGCTTTTGGAGCTTTAAGCACGGTCTTTTCTACGGAAGAAGCTGTTGAGATCTTATGCAAAGGAAAGCAAAGATTTGGTCTTGAGGACATAGAAATTGAAGAGGGAAATCCGGCGGATTTAAGTTTCTTTCTTCCGAAGAAAAAATACGAGTTTTCTGAAGCGCATATCTATTCCACTTCAAAAAACAGTATTTTTAAAGGACACCTACTTCAAGGGAAAGCTTTGGGAATTATTACCAAAGCGGGGGTTTTTGGTTTATAATTTCATGCTAAATTTAATACCTTTGTATTTAAATAACCAGCTATGAAAACTGTTGCCGAAGAAGGAAAAACCCCAGCCATTGTTGCCTATCTTACGATTATTGGCACCATTATCGCCTATTTTATGAACAACGAGCATAAAAATCCGTTTGCTTCATTTCACATTAGGCAGGCACTTGGAATTCACGTGACTTTTTACGTTTTAGGAGTTTTGGTTGGAATGTTTGACAGCTGGCTAATTTCATCTGCCTTTTATATTTTTATTGCGGTTTTAGGCATTTATGGCCTGGTGACCGCTATACAGGGCGAACAAAAAGAAGTGCCAATTCTTGGGACTTATTATCAAAAATGGTTTAGTACAATACAATAAATGAATACCAAAGAACTTTCTCTACAACACCTTATAAGAAAACCGAAAATTCAAACCGAAAAGCCGCCATTGCTTATTATGCTGCACGGCTACGGAAGCGATGAGAACGATCTTTTCTCTTTTGCTGAAGAATTACCTGATGAGTTATTCGTGATATCGGTAAAAGCGCCTTACGCTATGCAACCTTACGGGAATGCCTGGTATGCGATTCACTGGGATAACCAGGATGGAAAATTTAGCGATGACGAGCAGGCTAAAGGATCACGCGAAATAATCGCTGGATTTATAGATGATGCGATTGAAGCTTATAGTTTAGATGCTAAAAATGTAACGCTATTAGGATTTAGCCAGGGAAGTATTTTGGCTTATGCAGTTGCTCTTTCCTATCCTGAAAAAGTTAAAAATATTATCGCGCTTAGCGGTTATATAAATAAAGGAATTTTGAAACCGGAATTTGAGGAAAATGATTTTTCAAAGCTGTCATTTTATTGTTCTCACGGCTCGGTAGACCAGGTAATCCCTGTAGAATGGGCTCGTAAAACCAAACCTGTGCTGGACGAACTAAATATCGAAAACAGCTATTCAGAATTTCCGGTAGGTCACGGTGTGGCTCCGCAGAATTTCTTTGAATTACGGGAATGGCTTAAAAAGCGTATTTAATTGGCTGCAGGATATAGAAAGGATTTTTCAGCTATAAGTTCTGGTTTTCCTTCTTCATCAATAAAATAGGTAAAGAATACCTCGCCCCAGTAAGTTCCATCGGTAAAATCGGCAATCACCCATTTATGATTTAGGATTTTGACCTTGTTAATGTGCATATTACCTTCCATTCCGTCAAAAGGTACATAAGAATTATCGGTATCTATTTTATTCTGACTTATCAGTTCATTTTCGATCGTTTCAGAAACAACAGCAGCTTCAATCCCATTATTTTCAAAATAGCTCATCGCGTCTTCATTTTCAAGCAAAGAGAAATAACCCGCATTTTCGTTTAATTCAGCTAAAGAATCGGTTTCCATCTCCAGGCGTTCAACCTGGGCTTTTAAATCCTGAATATCGGCATCCCTGGAATCAAGGATTTTTTTATCGTTCACATAAATAAAAATGGTAAACAAAAGAGAAAAGATAAAAAGGTAGAGCAATATATTCTTGCGCATCTTAAATAGTGATTTTTAGGTTATCGTAGGCTACGAATACATTTTCGGGAAGTTGTTCCTGCACTTCATCGTGGAAGCCGAGCAAATGGCTAATATGGGTTAAATAAGCTCTTTCTGGCTTTACTCGCGCAATAAATTCCAGTGCTTCCTCGAGGTTTAAATGAGAATGATGTGGCTCAATCCTTAAGGCAGTTACCACCATAACCTTTACCCCATCTAATTTCTGAACTTCCTCTTCTTCAATAGATTTAAGATCAGTAAGATAAGCGAAATCTTTAAGCCTAAACCCAAAAACCTGCAAGCGGTTATGTTTGTAATCTATTGGAGTAATCTTAAGATTTTTAAAATAAAAAGCCTCGTTTACAATTTCGTTTTCGTTTACACCTGGCGCTCCAGGATATTTATTGTTGGAAGTAAAAATATAATCGAAACGTCTCCGGAGGGAATCTAATACTCGCTTATGGGCAAAAACAGGAATATCACCCTGACGAAAGAAGAAAGGACGAATATCATCTAAACCCGCGGTATGATCGTTATGCTCGTGCGTATATAATATTGCATCCAGGCTTTCTATAGGATTTTCGAGCATTTGCATCCTGAAATCGGGACCACAATCAATTAAAATATTATAGTCTTCCCATTTTACTAAAACCGATACCCTAAGCCGTTTGTCTTTTGGATTCTCACTAAGACAAACAGGGTGTTTGCTTCCTATTATGGGTATCCCCTGAGATGTTCCTGTGCCTAAAAATATTACTTCCAAAAATTCTATGTTTTATGCAAAAGTAAAGATATTTTTTTTCAATACCTTACCGTTTTTAGTACCTTTGGTATACACAAAAAAGAAATCACACTTAAAAGAAAAATTATGCCAATTACAATAATGGGCGATAAGGAATTTGAAAACGTTCCTTCTATAAAAAGCAAAGCACTTCGCATTAATTTAAATGAAAATATCTACGGAACGTTTTCTGAAATTGGTGCCGGCCAGGAAACCGTAAGGAATTTCTTTAGGTCTGGAGGTGCATCTGGAACCATTGCTAAAGCCATGAGTGCTTACGATAAAGATTTCAGTGACGCTATTTACGGAGTTGAAGATGATAGGAGATATGTAACAGAAGCAAGACTAAAAAAGATGCTTTCCCATGAAATTGGCCTAATTGAACAGCGAATTTCCCGTGAAAAGCATCCTAATAAACTTTTCTTTAGCTATGCCAATACCGTCGCAACTATAGATTTCGCCAAAAAATATAAAGGTCACGGTTGGGTAGGAATCAGATACCAGGTGAGTCCGGAGGAAGATTATAATGAGATTAGCCTGCATGTTAGATTCCACGAAAACGATGCCCGCCATCAGCAAAACACTCTTGGAATACTTGGCGTAAACCTAATTTACGGCGCTTATTACAAGTACGATAATCCCAAAAAACTTTTACGTTATCTCTACGATCATATAGACAAAGATCAGATAGAGATTGATACCATAAATTTTAGCGGACCTCGATTTGAAGGTGTGGACAATCGTTTAATGAGTTTACAACTTGTTAAAAACGGAATGACGGATGCTGTAATGTTTGCGCCTGATGGGAACAACGTACTACCTGCTAAAATTCTTTATAAAAAGAATATTCTTGCGCTTCGTGGAAGTTTTAGACCGGTGACCAAGGTAAACATGGACATGTATGAGCGTTCGCTTGAATTATTCCTGAAGGAAAGCAAAGTAGAAAAAGAGAATACTGAAGTTATTTTTGAAATCACTCTTTCTAACCTTAGGGCCGAAGGCGAAATTGATGAACGAGATTTTATGGACCGGGCAAAACTTTTATGTTCCCTGGGCCAAACCGTAATGATCTCTAACTTCCAGGAGTATTATCGCGTAGTAGAATATTTCTCAAGATATTCCAAACAGCGAATGGGCTTAACTATGGGGGTAAATAATCTGGTTGATGTTTTTGATGAGAAATATTATAGACATTTAAGTGGTGGTATTTTGGAAGCCTTTGGTAAATTATTCTTTAAAGACCTCAAGGTATATCTTTATCCGCTTAAGGATCCTGAAACTGGAGAAATCACTACCAGTGAGAATTTAAAAGTTCATCCAAGAATGAAGGAATTGTATAAATTCTTTAAGTATAACGGAAGAGTTGAAGATATCGAAAACTACAATCCTGAAATTCTTGATGTTTACTCGAGAGAAGTACTACAAATGATTAGCGAAGGAAAAGAAGGTTGGGAAGATATGCTTCCGGAAAAAACCACGAAAATGATTAAAGAGCACAATCTTTTCCATTATAAAGAAAACAAGAAAAAAGCCGAGACTGAAGTTTAGTTTCTGAAATTTTCAGCATAAAAAAATCCGGATGAATCATCCGGATTTTTTTATTTATACATCATCCTGAACCTGCCCGTACGTTCAGGCGGGTTTATTTCAGAGCCTGCTCCGAAATTTATTCCAGGATCTAAATTATTTGTAATTCCAGTTAAGTTAGAAGCTGAACCAAGTTCAGCTTGACGAAAACAAGATATTCCGAATACTTTTTATATCATTTCAAAATTGAACCTTAAGCCACGCGCTCTATTCTCGCGCCAAGTGCTTTAAGACGTTCATCTATATTTTCGTAACCTCTGTCTATCTGTTCAATATTATGAATGGTAGAAGTTCCCTTAGCAGAAAGCGCAGCGATAAGCAAGGAAATTCCCGCTCTAATATCTGGCGAAGTCATCGTAGTAGCTTTTAACTGCGACTGAAAATCGTGGCCAATTACAGTAGCCCGATGCGGGTCACATAAAATGATTTTAGCACCCATATCTATCAGTTTATCTACAAAGAACAATCGGCTTTCGAACATTTTTTGATGAATAAGTACACTTCCACGAGCTTGCGTGGCCACAACCAAAACTATACTCAATAAATCCGGTGTGAAACCAGGCCATGGGGCATCGCTAATATTCATTATAGAGCCATCTATAAAGCTCTGCACCTCATAACCATTGGTGTGCGCAGGAATATAAATATCGTCCCCTTTGCGTTCAATAGTGATTCCTAATTTTCTAAAGGTAGTTGGAATAATCCCCAACATATCCCAGCGAACGTTTTTAATGGTAATTTCGCTTTTAGTCATAGCTGCCATCCCAATCCAAGAGCCTATTTCAACCATATCGGGTAAAATCCTATGCTCACAACCTTTTAAAGAATTTACACCTTCTATAGTTAAAAGATTGGAACCAACTCCGCTAATTTTTGCACCCATTGAGTTCAACATCGTACAAAGTTGCTGCAGATAAGGTTCGCAGGCAGCATTATATATAGTAGTAGCTCCTTCAGCAAGAACAGCAGCCATTACAATATTGGCGGTACCGGTAACTGAAGCTTCTTCCAAAAGCATATAGTCACCTTTTAATCCGTCTGGAGCTTCTACACCGTAAAAACGCTCTTCTTTATTATATCTGAATTTTGCACCCAGTTTAATAAATCCTTCAAAATGCGTATCCAGTCTCCTTCTACCAATTTTATCGCCGCCCGGCTTCGGAATAAATCCTTTGCCAAATCTAGCAAGTAAAGGCCCAACGATCATAATTGATCCTCGCAAACCACTACCGTCTTTCTTAAACTGGTCGCTGCTTAAATAATCTAAATCCAGATCATCACTTTTAAAGGAATAGCATCCTTTTCCAAGTTTTTTGATCTTAACCCCCAGATTTTCCAGGAGTTGGATTAGTTTATTAACATCCAGAATATCTGGAATATTATTAATCACAACTTCTTCTGAAGTTAATAATACGGCGCAAAGAATTTGCAGGGCTTCATTTTTGGCTCCTTGTGGCTGAATTTCACCACTAAGTTGCTGCCCGCCTTCAATTTGGAAAGTTCCCATGAAAGTAAAATATTTTTAGTAACGCTTACGGCCACCTCCACCTTTGCGGTTGGATTTTTTTGGATTAGTGTTTTTACCGGTGTGCTTCTTCTTATTTCTAATTAGACTGGAAGCATCGCTAAGATCTTCATCGGCGTTCTTTAAATTAATTTTTCCGCCGCTTAGTTCCCGAAGATGTTCAAAGATTATCTCGTCTTCTACTGTATCACGATTCCAGTTAAGGTAAGATTTTTTCATATGGTTGGCTATCGTTAAAACCAAACCTTCTTTTAAAGGACCTTCTTCCCAATCTTTAACCTCATTAATCATCCTATTGATATTATTTCCGTAGAAACGATATTTCGGAAAGTTCTGAGGATAATCTAACATTTCAGGACGCTCTGCCAGCATTTCCCTGGTAGGTTTAGGGAAAGGCGATTCAACATCAAGCTTAAAATCACTAATTATAAATAACTGATCCCATAATTTATGCTGAAAATCGGGTACATCACGAAGGTGCGGTTGCATATTACCCATTACGGCAATAATAGATTTCGCAACCTGGTTACGTTCTTTATCATCTTCAATTTCCACGGCTTCTTCCACCATTTTTTGAAGATGTCTCCCATATTCGGGAATAATTAAGTGTTTCCTTTCGGAGTTATATTCTAATGCGTGTGTCAAAATTGAAATTTATAAGGTGATACTTTACTCGATAATCGAGACTTAAAATACGCTGAGGCATGCCTCAAAATCAAAAGTTCTTCCATTTAATGCCTCGTAGGCTCACTGCGAGGTAATTTTCTGTAGAAGTTAATCGCTGCAAAATACTAAATATTATCGGGATAGATAAAAATTTGAGAAATTAAAAATCTAAAACTTCAAGGCAAGCCCTTTAGGTGTAATTCGGAAAATACTCTCACAATTGGGGCAAGTCTATTGGGAATTAACCCCTCTGGAGGGATTAAAGAGAGATTACACCATCTACCTTTTCTGCGACTTCTTTGTATTTTTCTATTACCGCATCGGGGTTTTTCATTCGTACATTAACCGAAGTACTTATATAAGTTCCCTTTTTCGATTTTCTTGTAGTAATTACCGCCCCCATATTATCAAAAATCTTATCAATGACTTTAACCTGATTTGACTTTGCGGGCACAATAAATTTATAAAGGTACTCAGATGGCCACAGGGATGT
The DNA here is from genome assembly GCF_020164485.1 of Salegentibacter tibetensis. Lineage (GTDB taxonomy): Bacteria > Bacteroidota > Bacteroidia > Flavobacteriales > Flavobacteriaceae > Salegentibacter > Salegentibacter tibetensis. The sequence goes on along the minus strand of NZ_JAIQZA010000006.1, from coordinate 35,167 downwards.
GTCCTGTAACTGTGATTTTAATTTGTTATAAAACTCTTCCTGATCTTTCGCTCCACTCATAATTTTCTAACTTAAATTTTGGCTGCAAAGATACATGGATTACATACATTTTTATAATCAATTTCAAATGTCGAAATTTGCAACGTGAAAAAACAGAAAATTGTAATTACCGGTGGTCCCGGTACCGGAAAATCTTCTATAATCCGACAGTTGGAAAAACGCGGGCACGAATGTCTTCATGAAATTTCCAGACAGGTTACTTTAGAAGCCCAAAAACAGGGAATAGACCAGTTATTTCTTGAAAAACCTTTGCTCTTTAGCGAAAAATTACTGGAAGGCCGAAAAATTCAGCATCGTGAAGCCAATATGCTTTCTGCTTCAACCATATTTATAGACCGCGGCATCCCCGATGTACTGGCTTATATGGATTATTTTAAAACTGAATATTCTTCTTATTTCAATGATGCCTGTATAGAATATTCTTACGACAAGATATTCTTTTTACCACCCTGGGAAGAAATTTACCAAAGCGACAACGAACGCTACGAATCTTTTAAAGAAGCCAGTCTAATCGCAAAACATCTTTTTGAAACCTACAAAAATTACGGTTACAGCCCTATTGAAGTCCCAAAAACCTCAGTGATTGATAGAACCTCATTTATTTTAAATCAAATTTGATTCAGGCTATTTGCAGGACGCGCACCACATACTAAAAAAATACTGGGGACATTCGTCCTTCAGACCGCTACAGGAACCCGTAATTGAAAGGCTCCTGGAGCAAAAGAATGTGTTGGCCTTAATGCCAACCGGGGGAGGAAAATCAATTTGTTTTCAAATCCCTGCATTAATCCAGGAAGGAATTTGTATTGTAGTTTCTCCGCTGGTAGCTCTAATGGAAGATCAGGTAAACGCGCTTCAACAAAAGGGCATAAAAGCAATGGCCTTAATTGGCGGAATGGCTTATCGCGATCTTGATGCCGCTCTGGATAATTGTATCTACGGAAATTATAAATTTCTTTACCTCTCTCCTGAAAGGCTACAACAGGATCTGGTACAGGAACGTATTAAATTGATGAATGTAAACCTTATCGCTGTAGATGAAGCACATTGTATTTCGCAGTGGGGCCACGATTTTAGGCCAGCTTACCGCAATATTTCGCTCTTAAAAGATTTAAAGCCCGGCACACCATTTATCGCACTTACCGCAACTGCAACTCCGGCGGTGGTAAAAGATATTGTAAAGGAGTTAGAACTGGAAGATATTGAAGTTCTAAAAGATTCTTTTTATCGGCCGAATATTGCCTACAATGTTTTAATAGCTGAAGATAAATATTACCGCTTATACCAATTACTGTATAATAAAAACGAAGCAGCGATAATCTATGTCCGAAGCCGAAAAGCAAGCCTGGAGATTGCTGACTTATTAAACAAAAAAGGCTATAAAGCTGATGCTTTTCACGGCGGTTTACAACCCAAAGAGAAAACCAAAAGATTGAACGGTTGGCTGGAAAACAAGCATCAAGTAATGGTAGCCACCACCGCTTTTGGAATGGGAATAGACAAGCCTGATGTTAGGCAGGTAATTCACTTAAATCTTCCTGAATCTATAGAAAGTTATTTTCAGGAAGCCGGCCGCGCCGGTAGGGATGGCGAAAAAGCTCTCGCAACTATTCTTACCAATAAAAGCGATGTTCCGGTTTTAAAGAATCAGTTTCTTGCAAATTTACCGCAGCTGGAAGATGTAAAACTGGTTTATAAAAAGCTAAACACCTATTTTCGGATCGCTTATGGAGAAGGGGAAGAAACCGAACACAATTTTAGTTTTTCCCAATTTTGCGCCCAATACGAACTTCCATTCTCAAAAACATACGAGGTACTTCAGCTTTTAGATCGGTGCAGCGTGTTAAAACTCTCAAAGGAATTTCATAAAAAAACAAGCGCTTATTTTACGATTTCCGGCCGGCAACTTCAGTATTATTTAGATCAAAATCAGAAATACGAAAGCTTTGTAAAAGCTCTTCTACGGACTTATGGCGGAATCCTGGAAAATAAAACCGTGATAGACCTGGCTTCGGTGTGCAAAAAATCTAACGTAGATCAGAAAATGGCGCTTAAATTCCTCGAAGAACTGGAAAAAGACCAGGTGCTGGAATACGTTTTCACCGAACACGATGCTACCGTATTATTTTTGGTTCCACGGGAAGACGATTTGGTGATTTTTCCGCTAGCGCCATATATAAAGCAACATAATAAATCTAAAAAAGAAAAAATTGATTCGGTTTTAGCTTATTTAGAAAACGATAAGATTTGCCGGAGTAAACAACTCCTGGCATATTTTGGAGAAGAAAAAGAAGAAAACTGCGGTATCTGCTCAGTTTGTCTAAAACAAGCTGCGCCCTTAACCAGGGAACTTAAAAATGCGATTTACAAAGAGATAATAAAAGTTTTAAAAACTTCAGAATCTTCTTCAAGAGAATTAACTGGAGTTATAAATTATCCTGAAGAACAGGTTTTAGAGGTATTACGCTTATTATTAGACAAAGAACTAATTTCCCGAAAGTCAGGGAATATTTACAAAATAAATAAATGATGAGATCACTAAGAATAGTATTTATGGGTACGCCAGATTTCGCCGTGGCAAGCCTGGAAAGCATCCTAAACGCCGATTATAATGTGGTTGGTGTAATTACTGCCCCTGATAAACCGGCTGGTCGCGGAAGAAAATTACAGGAGAGCCCGGTAAAGAAATTCGCAGTTAGCAAAGGTTTAAAGGTTTTACAGCCTACAAATTTGAAAGATGGAAAGTTTATTGAAGAACTTAAAGCTCTTGACCCCAACCTTCAGGTCGTGGTTGCTTTTAGAATGTTGCCTAAAGTGGTTTGGGACTTACCAGAATATGGCACTTTTAACCTTCACGCTTCCCTGCTCCCGCAGTATCGGGGCGCTGCACCAATAAACTGGGCCATTATTAATAATGAAACAAAAACCGGTGTTTCAACATTCTTTTTAGATGAAAAGATAGATACCGGTGCGATGATCCTTCAAAAAGAAATTGATATAACTCCTAAAGAAAGCGCTGGCGAACTTCACGATAAACTAATGGAACTGGGCTCTGGCCTGGTGGTAGAAACCCTTCAGCTTATAGAAAAAGGCGATCTCTCTCCTACTCCCCAGCCATTAGACGAGTTACTAAAAGATGCCCCCAAGTTAAATAAAGAGAATACTAAGATCAATTGGAGCAATCCGTTAAATCAAATTTATAACCTGATTCGGGGTCTAAACCCTTATCCGGCAGCCTGGTGCATTTTGTTTAACGATAAGAAAGAAGAAAAAGTAAAGATTTATCATTGTAGAAAAGAATCTGCAAGTCATGCTCTGGAAAATGGAAGCATTATTATTGAAGATAAAATGCTGAAGGTAGCAGCACAGGGCGGTTATCTTATTATTGAAGAATTACAACTTCCAGGAAAGCGAAAAATGGATGTGAAATCACTTTTAAACGGATACAATTTTTCGGAAACAGCAAAATTCCGCTAAGGCCTTATGGTTGCTGAAACGGATAAAAATCAACTAAAATTAGACTTGTTTATTAACAAAATAGCCGACTTATTAACAATATCCTGCATTTCCCTTGATATTACTTGCACGGCCGAGAATTCCATATAAATTTGTAAAGCAATTTAACAGAATGTTTAACCAACAATTTATTTAAAATTCAAATTATGAACAAAACAGATTTAATTGATGCAATGGCTGAAAACGCTGGAATCTCAAAAGCAGCAGCAAAAAAAGCCTTAGAATCTTTCCTGGAAAACGTAGAAAAGTCTCTTAAAAAAGGAGATCGTGTTTCTCTAGTAGGATTTGGATCTTGGTCAGTTTCTAAAAGAGCTGCCCGTGAAGGAAGAAACCCACAAACCGGAAAAACCATTAAAATTGCTGCTAAAAATGTAGTTAAATTTAAGGCCGGAGCAGATTTACAAAAAGCTGTAAACTAATAATTTGTATTAGTAAAAGATTGAAAGCCTCCCAGCCGGGAGGCTTTTTAAATTAAAATACTTTAGCATTTTATTTGATTTTTTTTTAAATTAATGTTAGCTTAGTTAAAAACAATGCTGTAATGATCGCTTTAAAACCAACCAAAGGCCATCTATTGGTAGCAGAACCATCCATTATTGGGGATGTAGCATTTAACCGCTCTGTGGTTTTGCTTGCAGATCATTCTGAAGCGGGTTCTGTAGGTTTTATACTTAATAAAGCATTGGATTTTACTTTAAAAGACCTCGTTCCAGACCTTTCCGCAAATTTTAAAATCTACAATGGCGGACCTGTAGAACAGGACAACCTTTACTTTATTCATAAAATACCGGATCTTATTCCGCAAAGTGTAGAAATTGCCAATGGCATTTACTGGGGTGGTAATTTTGATGTGGTTACAGAGCTTATTAATCAGGATTTAATTAGCGAAAAAGAAATACGGTTCTTTTTGGGGTATTCCGGTTGGGATGCAAATCAATTGAACGAAGAGCTAAATTCACATTCCTGGATAGTTACCACCAACGAAGATCCTAAAGATATTATAGAGCGTCCTTACCGCTCTTTCTGGAAAGATAAAATGATGCAACTTGGCGGAGAATACCTTTTATGGTCCAACGCCCCTGAAAACCCAAGTTACAACTAACCCAATCTCGCTTTCACGTTTAATTTGGAAAGCAAATCTTTTGCTACTTTATTCTCAAACTTCTTTTTACGGTATTTTGTAACCGGCTGTATTCCTTTAATTACATTGGTAATAAACAATTCATCAGCTTTCTGAAGTTCAAAGGGGGAAATTGAAGTTTCTTCTAAGGTTAATTCCGGTAGGGTTTTTATGATTTCCAGTAATTTTTTCCTTGTAATCCCGTTCAATGCCCCATCGGTTAGCGGCGGTGTTTTGATCTTGTCGCCTTTTACCAAGAATAAATTTCCGTTTAAAGCTTCAACCACGTTTTTCTTTTCATTAATTAAAAAGCAGTTTTCATATCCATTTTCAGAAGCAAAAATACTTCCCAGAACGTTTATCGCGCGATTGTTTGATTTAATGGTAGAGAATAAGCCACTGGTAATGTAATGATCTTTAAAAAGTTCTACTTCATAATTATCTTCATTCAACAAATAAAAAGCGTCAGAAAGTTCTTCCGTAGTGATTATAAATCCAATTTCACGGGTTACAGGCCTGTAATATCCACCCTCCTCGCGATAGGCTGAAAATTTTACACGCGCCGCAGTGGTATCTAGGCCATTTTCTTTAACCAGATCAAGAATCTCTTCTTCAAGAAATTCAGGAGAGAAATTTGCGGGAATTTCCATACGCATAATACGCATAGAAGCCATAAGCCTAAAATAATGATCCTCCCAGAACATTATTTTTCCGCTAATTATGCGAATGGTTTCAAAAACTGCATCGCCATAGGCATATCCGCGATTGGTTACCGAAAGCGATGCCTGGTTGTCTTCTACTAAATTTCCGTTTAGATTTATCATAAAAAAGCCCCGTTTTTAGAACGGGGCAAAGGTAATGTTTATCTAAGGAATATTAAACCGATCCCAGCACCTGTTTAAGGTTTGAGATCATATTTTCCCAAAGCATTTTGCCTTCTTCAATTTCATCGTCATCTTCGGCATAATCGGTAATCATTATTGAGACATCTTTGGTGATTTCGTCTACCTGAATTCTTATTTCGAAAAAATATGGAGTGTCTTCATCATCAAGCCATTTAAATTTTACGCGTTCATCACTTTTTTTGCTTACCAATTTGGCTTTTTCTTCACTTCCTTCCCAAATAAAAGTAAACAATTCGCCCCGTGAATTTACATTATCTGCATACCATTCACTTAATCCTGAAGGGGTTGATATATATTGGTATAACAATGAAGGAGAAGCTTGAATTGGAAATTCCATTTCGTACTTTATCTTATCTTCCATTTTTAGATTTAATTAGTTTCGGGCAATATAGATATTAATTGGAAGGATAAAAAGAAAACAAAATAAATATTTTAGAAAATAATGTTTGTAGCAATACAAAATGTTTATATATTTGCACCCGCATTCACAATTACCTCGAATGCTTGTAAAGTCAGGCTACTAGCAGGATTACAATAAAAATGGCGAGGTAGCTCAGTTGGTTAGAGCGTCGGATTCATAACCCGGAGGTCCCGAGTTCAAATCTCGGTCTCGCTACAAGAAATCCCTTCTTTTCAGGAGGGATTTTTTTATGCTTTTTATCTAAAGAAAACTTATCTTTCCTTTTCAAAACCTCTTAGTAATGAAGCCCAAAATCATAATTTTTGATGTAAATGAAACCCTTTTAAATTTAATCCCTTTAAAGGAAGAGGTAAATGCCGCGCTGCAAAACGAAATGGGTTTTGATGTTTGGTTCCCCAAACTGCTACACTATTCACTGGTGGAAACCACTACCGGAAATTACAGCAATTTTAGTGAAATTGCCGCAGCTACCTTTAAGATGATTTCGGGAAAGTTTGATAAAGAATTTTCTGATCCAGAAATTAAGAATATTCTTTCGGAAATCACGAAGCTTCCGCCCTATCCCGATGTAAAACCCGGTTTGGAACAATTGAAAAATGAAGGTTATAAGCTGATTGCTTTTAGTAATGGTAAACCAGATATTCTAAAAGTACAGCTGAAATTTGCTGAAATTGATTCTTATTTTGACGGAATCCATAGTGTTGAGGAAATAAAAAAATACAAACCCCATCCTGAAAGCTATAAGCATATTCTTAGAAAATATCAGGTAACTCCAAAAAGGGCATTGATGGTTGCCGCCCACGCCTGGGATATTATGGGGGCAAAAAGGGCAAAACTTCAAACCTGTTTTGTTGAAAGGCCCGGGAAAAATTTATTTGAATTAGCTGAAAATCCTGATTTTTCTGTTTTAGGAATTACTGAAATTCCAGAGCAAATCAATTAGAAATAAGAGAGTAACAAAGCCGCGCTTATTCCGAATAAAATATGGGCGATAATAAGTTGTAGATAGAATTGGCGGAAGTCAATTTCAGACGGATTCCTTTTTAATTAAACATCGTTTTCCAACCGAAGACCCCAATAATTCCGGCAACAAACCACATATTCCAAAATGTATAAACCAAGCTAAAAAGTAATTTTTTGAAGGTTTTAGTTTAATTATTTCAGATCTGAAAATTAAACTATTCAGCAACTCTGGCGCCTTAAACTGTTTCGATTTAAAATTAGAAAACACGTAACTGAATAATGTCATTACTGTCGTAGCAACAAACCAAAAATTAAAATTGTAAAAACTTCCATTGCTTTTCATTTCTTCAAGTCTCATTAGTATAAGAAATACTCCTTGCTCCCACCATCTAAAAAGTGACTAAAAACCTGTAAAAAATATATAAATAAATATCTGATTAAATAAAATTCAGTCTTAACAATTAGTTGACCTTAAATTAACCTTCCGCTAGTTCATATCGGTTATCTTAAAACTTCTATCGCAATCGAATCTTGAAAATATAAGGTGTATGAAACTCGTATCAAAAATATTAATGACGCTTGGAGTTTTAGCAGGAAGTTTCGTCATGTTTGGTTCCTTTACTTTTGAACAGGCAAATACGTTGGATGCACCTCCAAAACTATTTGCTTTAGTATTAGGATTGGGAACAATTGCTGCTATTTACGTGATATGGCGAAAGAGAACCAATACGGAAGAAGAAAATAGTACAGATTATTAATCTCACTGTCTATATTTTACCATCATCTCGATTAAGTTCATTTAAATTATCCCAGACGATATCAAAGTTAAATCTATCCAAAACCCTAATCATAATTCTTATTTCTTTTAACTGATGCCTAATTTTAGAAAAAGCAATAAAATGGATAAAGTTAAATTAGGAAAGTCTGGATTAAAATCAGCACCGATTATTTTTGGTGGAAATGTTTTTGGGTGGACTTTAGACGAAAAAGAATCTTTTAAAATGCTGGATGAGCTTTTTGAGCTGGGTTTTAACACAATAGACACGGCAGATGTTTATTCCCGTTGGGCCAATGGCGTTCCGCACGGCACTTCAGAAAGGATTATTGGAAAATGGATGAAGGAACGCAAAATACGGAATAAGATCACTTTAATCACCAAGGGCGGTTCCAGTTTACAGCCCGGTGGGCCTAAAAATAGTTCTATTGATTATCTTACCGGCGCGGTTAAAGATTCACTTTTAAGACTGCAAACCGATTATATTGATCTTTATTTTACGCATTTCGATGATGGGGAAACCCCGGTAAATGAAGCCCTGGAAGCTTACCAAAAATTTATGGAAAGTGGTGAAATAAAACATATAGGAGCTTCAAATTTTTCTGCGGAAAGATTACAGAAATCAATAGACGATGCCGCCGACAAAGATTTACCTTCCTATGAGGTTTTTCAGCCTGAATATAATTTAATGGTACGCGATAAATTTGAAGGAGAAATCGAAGAAATTTGTACTAAAAATAATTTAGGGGTGATCCCCTATTTTTCCCTCGCAAGTGGCTTTCTCACGGGAAAATACCGTAAAAAAGAAGATTTTGAAGGCAAAGAACGAAAAATATTCGCCGATAAATTTCTGAATGAACGTGGAGAAAAAGTTCTGAAATCCCTTGATGAAATTTCAGAAAAACACAATATTTCACAAGCCGGTTTAGCCCTTGCCTGGTTAATGAACAAGCCCGGGGTAAGCGCCCCAATTGCCAGCGCTACTCAATCTTCCCACCTCAAATCTTTTACTGAAGCAGTTGAAGTTTCGCTATCTAAAGAAGATATGGAAGCTTTGAATAAAGCGAGTGAAACCGCGTAGGAAATAAAAATTCGTTATTGCTTTGAGATTGCTTCACCTAAAAAGCTTCGCAATGACGGAAAAAATAAAGCCAGACATCACTGCGAAGCCGCTTTTTTGGCGGCTGAAGCAATCTCATCCAGAGAAAAATTAACCTGTAAAAAGCATTCAGAAATTAAGAAAAGAATACAGTATCACAATTCTCCTAATGTCGAATTATCTTCTCAATAAAGGTTAAGGATGATCAATTTTTAACCTAAAGCTTTTACCAATTCAGAGAATCCTACTTTTTGCTGCTCGCCAGATTTCATATTTTTAAGGGTGAATTTTTCAGCCTGCATTTCTTCGCCCCCGGCCAGGATTACAAATGGAATTTCGCGTTTGTTGGCATAATTCATTTGTTTTTTCATCTTAGCTGCATCGGGAAATAACTCAGCAATAACATTTTCAGTCCTTAAGCGGTTAACGGCCTTTAAAGCATAAAGTGCTTCCTCGTCGCCAAAATTGATAAAAAGTGCTTTGGTATTTTGGGTGACGGCATCAGGAAAAAGACCGAGTTCTTCAAGTACCAGGTAAATTCGATCCAATCCAAAAGAAATTCCCACGCCGCTCATATCTTTTAAGCCGAAGATCCCGGTAAGGTCGTCATAACGGCCACCACCGCCAATAGATCCCATTTTTACATTTTCAGGAGCTGAAACTTCAAAAATCGCCCCGGTATAATAATTGAGTCCGCGGGCCAAAGTAACATCCATATCCAGATTTGCGGTCTTTAACGGCATTTCTTGGAGGGCTTTTTCAACAAATTCCAGCTCTTTAATCCCTTCCATTCCGGTTTCAGAAGAGCTCAGGATTTCTTTAATCCCCGCGATTTTTTCGGTAAAATTTCCCTGTAAACCAAAGATCGGCTGAATCTTTTCGATAGCACTTTCAGAAATTCCTTTTTGCAGCATTTCTTTTTTCACGCCCTCTTCTCCTATTTTATCCAGTTTATCCAGCGCAACAGTAAAATCGATGAGCTTATCCTTCTCGCCAATCACTTCGGCAAAACCGGAAAGCACTTTCCTGTTATTAATTTTAATCGTTACACCCTCTAGCTTTAAAGCCGAAAAAACAGCGTCGTATAACTGTATAAATTCCACTTCCTGCCACAGGCTTTTGCTTCCCACCACATCGGCATCGCATTGAAAAAACTCTCTGAAACGTCCTTTTTGAGGCCTGTCGGCTCGCCAAACCGGCTGAATTTGATAACGTTTAAACGGAAAATCTATCTCGTTTTGATGTTGTACTACGTAACGGGCAAAAGGCACGGTAAGATCGTAACGCAGGGCTTTTTCGCTAATAGAGGAAGTGATTTTTAAACTGTCTTTGGCCTGGTAAGCTTCAGAGTTTGCTTTTTTTAGAAAATCTCCGGAGTTCAGAATTTTAAAAATTAAACGGTCTCCTTCTTCCCCGTATTTTCCCATCAAGGTATCAGAATTTTCAAAACTTGGCGTTTCAATAGGCTGAAAGCCAAATTTTTTAAATTCGGTTTTAATCATGTCGAAAATATAATTTCTTTTGGCAACTTCGGCCGGGTTAAAATCTCGAGTTCCTTTTGGAATAGAAGGTTTTTGTGCCATAAAATCTTAGGGGATAATTCCCGTTTTTGGTTTAAAGTTAGCGCCGCAAACCGGCTGAAACAATGCTGCAAATATCTTAAATTTTAACCGAACCCAAACAAATTTCAGATTTTAAGTAACATTCCGGAACTTCTGAAGTCTAACTTAATAGCACTGAAAAAACATTCTATGTTCGGATTGTTCAAAGAAAACATAAGCATTGCTTTTAATTCCATTAAAAGTCAGCTACTTAGAACCATACTTACCGTATTGATCATCGCTATCGGGATCACTGCGCTGGTTGGAATTTTGAGTGCGGTAACCGCACTGGAAAATACTATTAGTAGCGATTTCGCCTCCATGGGTGCTAATACTTTTAATATTCAGCGGTATGAATTTAATTCCCAACGCCAGGGCGGCGGGGAAGTTGAAAAAATTAATCCGGTAATCAGTTACCGGGAAGTAAAGAAATTTGAAGAAAATTACGAATATCCACAGGCTCAAACTGCGGTTTCTTTTACCGGGACTTCCGGCGCGGAAGTAAAATACATCAACGAAAAAACCGATCCTGAAGTAAGGGTTCTTGGCGTAAATGAAAACTTCATGGAGAATTCTGGTTTGAATGTAGAGGCGGGAAGGGAATTCAACATTTTTGATATTCAGAATAATAATAACGTGGTTATTCTTGGAGCCGATTTCGCGAAAGCCGAAGGACTTTTTAAAGGCCAGGATCCCATTGATAAAATTGTTAGTATTAGGGGAGGGAAATTCAGGGTTATTGGAATCCTGGAATCTAAAGGTTCTACGTTCGGGAACAACCAGGATTTACGGATTTTAATGCCCATACAGGTTGCCAGGTCTATGTTTACCCAGCCGCAAATAAATTATGCAGTAAGCGTTAAAGTTGACGATAAAGAATTACTGGAAGGTGCTCAGGACGAAGCGATATTAACCTTTAGGAGTATCAGAAAACTAAATCCTATGGAAGAAAATAATTTTGGCCTGGAACGCAGTGACGATCTTATTAACCGGATTTTTTCTATAACCAGCTACCTTAATATCGCTGCCTGGATTATTTCTATTATCACCATTTTTGGTTCTTCAATTGCTTTAATGAACATCATGCTGGTAAGCGTAACGGAAAGAACCCGGGAAATTGGAGTAAGGAAAGCCCTTGGTGCAAAACGCAAAACCATCGCCACACAGTTTTTTATGGAAACCCTTATTATCGGGCAGATTGGTGGGCTGGTAGGAATTATCTTCGGAATATTGATCGGGATAGGCGTTTCTGCCGCAGCCGATTTCAATTTTACCACCCCTTGGGTTGCGATAATCTGGGCAACCGCTATTACGATTTTAGTAGCTATTCTCGCCGGAAGTTATCCCGCAGCAAAAGCAGCTAAACAAGATCCTATCGAGTCGCTTAGATATGAGTAATACTGGATAATGTAAATTGTATACTGTTGAAAATCGGTCTATATTAAGGATAACTTAGATTTCCCTGAATTTGCAAACAATTCCACGCTACCTTTTTTATACTATTTCTATTTGATGAATAGGAGTTTTCTAAACTTAATCTCCAACCTTCGCAAAAGAAAAGTTTCAATCGTAATTATTTACTTTCCACCATATTATCGAAATAACGATAAAGATCTCCTTTAGTGATGTTGGCACCTTGTTTAATAAGTGCAAAAATATCTTTATTTCTGTCGTCACTTAAAACCTTGGATGAAGTATAAATATTCACAGATTCATCCAGCAAGTTAGTTTGCAACCAGCTATATCCTTTTCGGGTGGTAAGATCTACTCCCTCGTGCTCTATTTTAATGGCAATGAGATGAATAGTGACTTCGGTTATATGAAATAAATAAATTTGATTCGCCGAAAAATGTTCCAGGAATTCCACTTTATTTAAGACACCTTCCCAAATAAGGTCGCTAAAAACATCCAGCTCCTGCTCTGCCGCTTTTGGCTGATTCTTTTTAATATCATCCCACTCTTCAGCAGTTATGGATTGTGCAGCCAGGAAATTGATAAATTCCTGCTTCATTTCTTCAAACTGTTCTTTTGTTAATCTGGAATATTTCATTCTGGTAAAATTAAAATATATCGAAAAAAAATAGTCATCCTGAATTTATTTCAGAGCCTGCTCCGATTTTTATCGGGGATCTAAGTTGTTGGTATATTAAAACATGTTAGAAGCTGAAACCAGTTCAGCTTGACGAAAATAAGGATCCCGACCTTCGTCGGGATTAGTTCGACCTACTAATTTACTCCGTAGCTTCGCTATTTGTAAATTAGGGTCTCACTAAAATAAGAAAAGCCCACTACTGGAGCGGGCTTTTAACTTTGTAATAAAATAAATTAAGCTTCAGCTACAACATCGAAATTGTAAGTAGTAACTACTTCACGGTGAAAACGCAAAGTTGCTTCGTACTGTCCTAATCTCTTGATGTTTCCACCTGCTATGCTAATATATTTTTTATCAATTTCGATGCCTTCTTTAGCGAAAGCTTCGGCAAGATTGCCGTTAGTGATAGATCCAAATAATTTGTCTCCGGCACCAGCTTTAGCAGTTAACTTAATCTCTACGTTATTAAGTTTTTCTGCCTGCTTCTTAGCTTCATCGATATTTTTCTGTTCTTTATAAGCTCTTTGTTTCAGGGTTTCAGCTAATACTTTTTTAGCTGAAGGAGTTGCAAGATGTGCATATCCCTGAGGAATAAGATAGTTTCTGCCGTAACCGTTCTTCACGTTTACCAAGTCATCTTTAAAGCCTAAATTATCTACGTCTTGTTTAAGTATCAATTCCATAATTGCCTCTTTTTATTTTAGTAAATCACCAACATATGGCATTAACGCAAGATGACGTGCCCTTTTCACAGCAACAGCCACTTTTCTTTGGTATTTTAAAGAAGTACCGGTTAGACGACGAGGTAACAATTTACCCTGCTCGTTCACGAAACCCATTAACCAATCTGGATCCTTATAATCGACATACTTAATTCCAGACCTTTTAAAACGACAATACTTCTTCGTTTTACTGGTCTCTATATTAAGAGGAGTAAGATACCTGATCTCTCCGTCTTTTTTACCTTTTGCTTGTTGTTCAATAGATGTAGCCATACTTACGCTTTTTCTTGTTGTCTTCTATTTCTTCTTTTCTCAGCCCAGTCGATAGCGTGTTTGTCTAACCTTACAGTTAAATAACGCATCATACGCTCGTCTCTTCTAAAAGCAAGTTCCAACGGCTCTATAGCCTCTCCTGGAGCTTTGAATTCAAACAGGTGATAAAACCCGCTTTTTTTGTGTTGAACTGGATAGGCTAATTTTCTAAGCCCCCAATCTTCTTTCGATACCATCTCGGCCCCTTTAGAAACAAGAAATTCTTCGTATTTCTGAACTGTCTCCTTTATCTGCTCATCAGATAAAACGGGATTCAAGATGAAAACAGTTTCATAAGTGTTCATAAAAATTTACTTTAAATTAATTTGGCTGCAAAAGTAGCTCATTTATTTCTATTTTCAAAGCTTAAAAGTAAACTAACTTCAAGGCTTATAACATAATATTTAAACAGAACAAACTACAAAATTTCTACATTATCATCAGAACATCTAAATCGCACTTAATCAGGAAGGATTAAGTTCAAATTTGTTCGACGAATGTAAAGATTATCTTGTTATTATGAGATATTATGTTTAATATTGTTATTACTTAACCTAACTATCGTGGAAGAAATTTTACTCAAATGTATTGTCGTTGATGATTCCAGCTTGCAACGTCTATCTATAGTGAAGCTGATTAAAGATCATCCTAACCTAAAACTGGTTGCCGAGTACAATAACGCTATTGAAACAAAAAATGGCCTCCTCGATAATGAAATCGATTTAATATTTCTCGATATTGAAATGCCGGTGTTAACAGGTTTTGAACTTCTGGACGATTTGCCCAACAAACCACAAATTATCTTCGTTACAGGAAAAACGCAATATGCCTTTAAAGCTTTTGATTACGATGCGGTAGATTATATTCATAAACCGGTAACTAAAGAACGCTTTAACAATGCAGTGAGTAAGGCGATAAACCTCTATAAATTAAAACATCAAATCGCTGCTCCGCCTGAAGATGATGATTACATTTTCGTAAAAAGCAACCTCAAAAATCGTAAGGTTTTTCTGAATAAGCTCAAGTACATCCAGGCTTTGGGAGACTACGTTAAATTCGTGACCGAAAAAGAAAACTTTGTGGTTCTTGCTACAATGAAATCCTTTGAAGAGCAACTACCCAACGATAAATTTCTAAGAACCCATAAATCCTACATTGTAAACCTCGATAAAATTGAGCGCTATAATTCTAAAAATATTGAGATCGATAAACAAAAATTACCGCTTAGCCGCCACAAGAAAAATAACCTTGTTGAAGCATTGAGTGCAATTCAATAAATTAAATCAAGAACCTCGGGGAGCCTAGGGTAATTAACCCTCAATGAGGGATTGAATTATATACTTTATAATTCCTCGTCAACCTGAACCTGTCTCCAGGTCCTACTTTGTTAACCAGCCTGCATTCTGAAACCAGTTCAGAATAACGTGTTAATAAACATTCAATTCCTTTTATATAGGATCTACATTAATAACCACTTTTACGCTTCTAAAAGTTCCAATAGCTTTAAAACTTTCCATAATTCTCTGAAGTACTTGTTTTGTTTTTCCCAATGATTGCTGCTGCGGAATTTTAAGCAGAATATTCTTATAATATTCATTCCTAATCCTGGCCACCGGTGGAAATTCCGGGCCAAGCACGTTCTCTTTAAAAACATTTTTCATTCCTATCGCCAGCCAGTCTGCAGCCTCGTTGGTTTTGGAATAATCACGGCATTTCAATGTAATCCTTATCAAACGATAAAAAGGCGGGTATTTATAGTTATACCGCTCTTCTAACTGATCTTTATACATCCCCGCATAATCGCCCATGGAAACCTGCTGAATAATCTGGTGATGCGGATTATAACTTTGAATTAAAACCTTGCCACGTTTTTTTGTTCTTCCTGCCCTACCCGCAACCTGAAGCATCAGTTGAAAACTGCGTTCGTGCGCTCTAAAATCCGGAAAATTCAGTAAATTATCGGCATTCATAATTCCTACAAGATTCACTTTTCTGAAATCAAGCCCCTTAGTAAGCATTTGGGTTCCGATTAAAATATCTATTTCCTCTTGTTCAAAAGCAGTGATTAATTTCTCGTAAGCATATTTACCACGGGTGGTATCCTGATCCATTCTTGCGGTTTTATAATCAGGGAAAATTGATTTCAATTCTGTTTCTATCTGCTCGGTTCCAAAACCTTTGGTAGTAATTTCAGAACTATCACAAGCCATACATTTTTTTTGCATCGCAATATGATAACCGCAATAATGACAGCGCAGCTGGTTGTTATGACTGTGATAGGTTAAACTCACATCGCAGTTAGGGCATTGAGGCGAATGCCCGCAAGTGTTGCATTCCAGCACCGGAGAAAACCCCCTGCGGTTCTGAAATAAGATCACCTGTTCCCCAACATTAAGAGTTTCTTTAATTTCAGCGAGCATTTTATCAGAGAAATGCCCTTTCATCTCTTTCTTTTTGTATTTGGTTTTTATATCCACAATTTCAATCGCAGGCTCCAGGACATTGCCATATCTTCGGTTTAATTCCACCAGGGCATATTTATGATGTTGCGCGTTAAAATAAGATTCTAATGAAGGCGTGGCCGATCCTAAAATAGTTTTCGCCTTAAAGAAATTTGCTAAAACCACTGCGGCATCCCGTGCGTGGTAACGAGGTGCAGGATCAAATTGCTTGAAAGAGGTTTCGTGCTCCTCATCTACCACCACAAGGCCTAAATTTACAAACGGAAGAAATATAGAAGAACGCGCACCAATTACAATTCGTGCTTTTTCTGAATCTTCTAAAATATGCCGGTACACCTCTACCCTTTCATTCACCGAATATTTACTGTGATATACCAGAACTTTATCTCCAAAATAAGCGCGCAGTCGCTCAATTAATTGCGTGGTTAAAGCAATTTCAGGTAAAACATAAAGTGCCTGTTGACCTCGCTCAATTACTTTTTCAATAAGTTTAATGTAGATTTCGGTTTTTCCTGAAGAGGTAATACCATGAAATAAACACACATCCTGTTCTTGCAGGCCGGTCTTTATTTCTGAAAAAGCTTTATGCTGAAGTTCACTTAATTGAATTCCCGCTTCTGAAGATTCCCCCTTGAAAGTTACCCTATCGGTCTTCTCATAATATTCCTCGAGAATTTTCTTTTTAACCAGACTTTTTATAATTGCTGCCGAAACGCCCGATTTCTCGCTTAACTCTTTAACTTTTAGAGGTTTTTTATGTTGTGCTTTTATGCTGAAAAAACTTAATAATGCTTCTTTCTGCTTTGGTGCTTTTTCCAGGTCGTCTAATAGCTGGTGCATTTCAGCTTCATTATAATAAACCGGATTTAATTGAACAAAACGTATTTTTTTCGGCTTATATTGCTCATAAATTTCCTGATTAAGCACCACCAAACCTTTTTCTACCAAAGCATTAAGAACAGGTAAAACGGTTTTTTTATCCAGAATTTTCATCACCTCCTGGATCTTTACCGAGGATTGCCGTTGCAAGGCTTCAATCACCAAATACTCTTCATCTTTAAGTTGGGTTTCATCTATTTCAGCATCTTTAATTAGCTGAACTATACTTTCACTTTCCAGTAAAAATGCACCGGGTAATGCTGCTTTTAGCACATCACCTTCAGCACACATATAATAGGAAGCGATCCACGCCCAAAATTTTAATTGATGCTTTGTCACCAAAGGGCTTCTATCTAAAATCTGGTTTATAGGCTTTGCATCGTAAACCTGCGGAGGGTTCTGATGAATTTTAGCCGCTATAGCAGTATAAACTTTAGACTTTCCAAATGGAACAGCAACACGCATCCCTTCTTCCAGAAAACCGGCTTCCTCCTTTGTTACTGCATAGGTAAAGCGCTTTTGTAAAGGAAGTGGTAAAATAACATCTATAAAATACGACATATTGACGAAGTAAAGTACCCTGGTACAATCCCAGGTCATTAAATTGAAAAATTTACAAGATATGCGGCTCTTGCGCAAGAGCATTTCTATGCTTACAAACTAGTAAGCTTTCCAAAAATAAAAACCATCCTTAAAAAAGAATGGCTTTTATTGTTTTAAATTTTCAAAAATATTATTCTACTCTTTCCCAAACTTTAGTTTTATAGAAAAAAGCAATATACCCTCTCACGTTTAGTATATCGGGATTTTTGTCGTCAACCCAAATTTTCCCACTGTACTCTTTTCCAGACTTTGGATCTATTAAGATACCATCTACATATTCGTCGCCTTCTTTTACAAAGTCACGAATTACGTTTAAGCCTTCTATAGGTGTGTTTTTGAGTTTACCCGGGCATTTGGTACATTTTTGATCACGGTGTTCTTCTTTTGTAATCCTAATTACTTTTCCATGGACAAAATCGTCCTCCTCGTAGATCTCTACGATAGAATTTACACGGCCGGCATCGTTAACTACCTTCCATTTACCAAATACCCCTTGCGCCTGGAGCCCTGAAGAAATCAGGATAAATCCAAAAAGGAATAGGTTAAGTAAGTTGAATTTGGTTTTCATTATCTCTAAATTTTATTGTTTACCCAGCATACCTTCTTTTAGGTCTTCATCTGCCGGTTTATTGGAAAGCCATATCCCAAATAAAGCCTTTTTAAACTCCATTCCCTGAATTGAGCCACTTTCTTTTCCGTTTTTGTAGATTACTGAACCTCTACTGGGCAAATAAACGATGTCAAAAACATCTCCTTTATTAATTTCTTCCTTAAAAAAGCTGATAAATTTTTTGATTTCTGTTGAAATTGATGCCGTATTTCCGCCGGTTGCGTTTTCAAAACCTTCAGTCACCGCGTCAATCATACGGTCGCTGGTTATCATTTTTGAAACAATATGCAATCTAATTGCCATTGCTTCATCTTTATTCATTATTTCCGTAGCATTCCCCGATTTATTTTTCAGATAAAGTCCACCGGCATACATGTCCATCCAGAACTTTTCTCTTATTCCGGCCCCATTAAGCATCATTTCTTCAGAACCATATTCTAAAGTATTAGGTAATGTAGCACCACCTATTTCGGTTTGTGCTGAAGTTAAGTTTAAGCCAAAGACGGCCACAAATAGAACTAATAGTTTTTTCATTTTTAATGTGGTTTTAGGGTGTTAAGTTATTTAATTTTTTTCTTCATTTTTATTAAAGATGCATTTAATTCAAATCCTAAGAGCAATATATTAGAATTTAACCAGATATACACCATTAATATTAATAATGCACCAATCGAGCCATAAAGCTCATTATAGGTAGAAAAATTTTCTATGTATAAACCAAATAAGTAAGTAAAGATCAAAATCAGGATGGTGGTGAAGAATGCTCCTATAGAAAAAAAACGGGCCTGCCGGGCCTCTTTAGTTCCAAAGTAATACAGGGTAGCTACTGCAATATAAATAAGCAGGATAAATAAAAGGTATTTTACGATAGCCGAATTAATGTTCATAAATCCTAAACCTAATTCATTAAAATCACTTATGGCATAAGTTAAATACACTACTAAGATTACGGTAATTAATAAAAGTAAAGACATAATTAGAGAAACACTTACCGCTACCAGGTATTGTCTTACAATAGAGCGGTTCGCATTGGTATGATAAGAAAATTCAAAACCCGTAAAAATAGCATTTATACCGTTGGTCATTAAAAAAATTGATACAAGAAAGGCTATTGAAAGTAAACCACCACGAGGCGTATTAGCAATATCCAGAAAGATATCATTAAAAAAATCTGAGGTATTGGGAGGAAGCAAAGAATCCATAAAAATAAGGAACTGTAGCTGAAAATCGTCTATAAAATTAATATAGGGAATAAGGTTAAGCATAAACAGCAAAAACGGAAACAATGCCATAAAAAAGCTAAAGGCAATGGCACTTGCTCTTGTAGAAAAGGTACCTTTTATAATTCCGCCAGAATAAATTATCCAAAGATCGTAAAGCGATAGACCATCAAAACCGGGCAATACTATTCCTTTGGTTTTACTTTCCCACCAATTTGAAAATTGCTCTAGTTTAGTTAGAAAAGCTTTATTTCGAGCCATACATTATATTGCTTTTAGACTGAGATCTAAATTGTAAACTGAATGCGTTAGTGCACCACTGGAAATATAATCTACTCCACATTCTGCATATTTACGTGCGGTTTCCAGAGTAATTCCACCGCTGGATTCTGTTAAGCATTTGCCATTTATAAGTTTTACCGCCTCCCGCGTATCTTCATAATTAAAGTTATCTATTAGAATTCGATAAACACCTTCGCTTTCTAAAATTTCTTCAATTTCTTTTAAATTTCTTGCCTCAGCAATTATTTTAAGATCAAGTTCATTTGCCTTAAGGTAATCTTTAGTTTTGTTAATAGCTTTGGAAATTCCGCCGGCAAAATCTATATGATTGTCCTTTAACATGATCATATCGTATAAAGCGAACCTATGGTTTTCTCCTCCCCCAATCTTTACTGCCCATTTTTCTAAAGCGCGTATGCCGGGAGTGGTTTTTCGGGTATCCAAAATTTTGGTATTCGTACCTTCCAATTTTTGCACAAAAGTGTTAGTCTTAGTAGCTATAGCGCTCATTCTTTGCATCGCATTTAACACCAATCTTTCAGCCTTTAAAATAGACTGGGAACTTCCTTCAACATAAAATGCAATATCGCCACGGTCTATAGCTTTCCCGTCTTTAATTAAAACTTCAATTTTCAGTTCAGGATCAAGTTTTTCAAAAACTTTCAGGGCAAAATCCACACCCGCCAAAATTCCTTTATCCTTTACTAGAAGTTTGGCTTTTCCTCTGGCTCCTGCAGGAATACAGGCTAAGGAGCTATGATCACCTTCTCCAACGTCTTCCCTAAGCGCATTTTCTATTATTAGGTTTATTTCTTTTTCAAATTGTTCTTTTGAGATCATTTGCAATACTTATTTTTGTAAATGTAGCAAAGTCTGCGTTAAATCTACCGAATGACCATAAAATTACTCTGCATAGGAAAGACCGATAACCGGGAGCTAAAACAACTTATTGAGGTTTATAAAAAGCGACTTCAGTTTTATAATAAATTTGAAATTGAAATTATTCCAGACCTAAAAAAGACAAAAAATTTTGATGAAAATCAGCAGAAAGAAAAGGAGGGGGAATTAATCCTTGCTAAAGTTCAGAATTCAAACTATTTGGTACTTTTAGATGAAAATGGAAAAGAATTTTCTTCGGAAAAATTTTCAGCATATATTCAAAAGCGATTAAACAGCGGTCTCAAGCAGCTTATTTTTGTGATTGGCGGTCCTTATGGTTTTTCTGAAGCGGTTTACCAAAGAGCTGATGCTAAAGTCGCACTTTCACAGATGACCTTTTCCCACCAAATGGTGCGATTATTCTTTACCGAACAATTATATCGTGCTTTCACTATTTTAAAAAACGAACCCTACCACCACCGTTAAACTTAACCTATGGAACTTGTATTCGCCACACACAATAAAAATAAACTGATTGAAATCAAGGCACTTTTGCCGCACTACATAAAACTTTTATCCTTAGATGATATTGGATGTACTGAAGAAATACCGGAAACTTCCGATACTATAGAAGGTAACGCAATTTTAAAAGCTGAGCACGTAAAGAATCGTTACGGTTATAATTGTTTTGCCGATGATACAGGACTTGAAGTAGAAGCGCTAAACGGGGAACCCGGGGTTTACTCTGCTCGCTATGCAGGCGATGATAAAGATGATACCGCAAATGTGAGAAAATTGCTTAGCCAGTTAGAAAACAAAGAAAACCGAAACGCGCAATTTAAAACAGCTATCGCTTTAAATCTAAATGAGAACCAAAATCTTTTTACCGGAATTTGTAAAGGAGAAATTATAAAAGAGCAACGTGGCGACAAAGGTTTTGGATATGATCCGGTCTTCAAACCCAATGATTTTGAATATACTTTTGCTGAAATGAATTTAAGCGAAAAATCTAAGATTAGTCATCGCGGAAAAGCTTTTAGAGCGCTAATCGCCTATCTTTCAAAATAAAGGAAGTAGATAGCTGTAAATTGCTATCTAAGCCGTACCTTTGCCGCTTATTTAATTTTTTATATGAACAAATTTGAACAATTAGGTTTAAACCCTTCTATTCTTAAAGCAGTCGAAGAAATGGGTTTTACAGACCCCAGTGAAATACAGGAAAAAGCGATTCCTGTTTTACTAAACGAAGATACCGATATGGTGGCATTAGCCCAAACCGGTACAGGAAAGACAGCTGCTTTTGGATTCCCGCTTATCCAGAAAATTGACGTAAGTAAAAGACATACCCAGGCATTAATTCTTTCACCAACCCGTGAACTTTGCCTGCAGATTACCAACGAAATAAAGAATTACGCTAAATTTGAAAAAGGTCTTAACCCGGTTGCCATCTATGGTGGCGCCAGCATTACAGACCAGGCCAGACAAATTGAACGTGGAGCGCAAATTATTGTAGCTACCCCGGGACGTATGCAGGATATGATTAATCGTAACCTGGTAGATATCTCTAAAATTGAGTATTGTGTTTTAGATGAAGCTGATGAAATGCTTAATATGGGCTTCTTCGAAGACATTAAAGCTATCCTTTCACATACACCAAAAGAAAAGCATACATGGTTATTTTCTGCAACGATGCCAAAAGAAGTTGCAACTATCGCCAAGAAATTTATGCGTACTCCTATTGAAATTACCGTAGGATCTAAAAACCAGGGAACATCTAATGTATCCCACGAGTTTTACCTGGTAAATTCAAGACAACGTTACGAAGCCTTAAAAAGACTGGCAGATGCCAATCCAGATATCTTTTCGGTAATTTTTTGCCGAACAAAAAGAGATACTCAAAAAGTAGCTGAAAAACTTATTGAAGACGGTTACAGCGCTGCAGCATTGCACGGTGACCTTAGCCAGAACCAACGTGATTTGGTAATGAAAAGTTTTAGAAGCAAACAAATCCAGATGTTGGTGGCTACAGATGTTGCTGCCCGTGGAATTGACGTAGATGATATTACTCACGTAATCAACTACCAGCTACCTGATGAGATTGAAACTTATACTCACCGTAGTGGCCGTACCGGTCGTGCAGGAAAGAGTGGAGTTTCCATGGTTATTGTTACCAAAAGTGAAATGCGTAAGATCAAAAGTATTGAGCGTATTATTCAGCAGAAATTCGAACAAAAAGATATTCCTGACGGAATGGAAATTTGTCGTGTTCAGTTGTTTCACCTTGCCAATGATATTAAGGAAACAAAGATTAACCCTGAGATAGAAGCTTATTTACCTAGTATTAATGAAGTTTTGGAAGATTTTACTAAAGAAGAACTTATCAAAAAGTTCTTTTCTGTAGAGTTCACCCGTTTCTTCAACTATTACAAAAATTCTGAAGGATTAAGTTCTCCTTCTGCTCCTGCAGATGGAGGAGGTTCCGGAGATTCTACACGCTACTTTATTAATGTTGGCTCCAAAGACGGATTCGATTGGATGAGCTTAAAGGATTTCCTTAAGGCAACTCTGGATCTTGGACGTGACGATGTTTATAAAGTTGATGTAAAAGACAGTTTCTCTTTCTTTAATACAGATACAAAAAATACCGATACTGTTTTAACTACTTTTAAAGACTTTAAGCATCAGGGTAGGTTTATAAATGTTGAAGAAACTACAGATACCGGCGGTCGGGGAAAACGTGGCGGCGGTGGCGGAGGCGGCCGAAAAGGCGGCAAATTCAACAAGAGTGGTAAAAAGCCTGATTTTAAAGGTGGTGGCCGCAGGCGATCAGAAGGTTCTGGTGATTCGGGAAGAGGAAAAAAATCCGGTAACCGAAGCAGTAACATTGAAAGTTCCTTAAAAAGAAGACGCAGCAAAAATTAAATTCACATCTGGCGCCTAAATTTTAAATTATGGCATTGTTTTTTATAAGTATTTTATAATTTAGGCGCCAATTGTTATGAAGAAATTCTTTTTTCCCCTTTTATTACTTTTTTTATCTCTCCAGGCATTCTCACAGGATGTTATATCAGGAACCGTTATGAATGCGGCCGATGATAAACCTATTGAAAAAGTGCATATCGTGAACCTCAACCAGGTTAAAGGTGCAGTTAGTGAAGAAGATGGAACTTTTAAACTGCAGGCGACAGTTAATGATACTTTGTATTTTTCTTACTTAGGATTCAGATCTATTAAGGTTAGAGTTACCAATGACTGGCTTAAATACGGAAATGTAAAGGTAAAAATGACCGAATTGGGAATTGCTTTGGAAGAAGTAGTTTTAAAACCTGTAACACTTACCGGATATCTTGAGATTGACGCCAGAAATATTCCGATTTATGAGAATAACCGCTACAGCATCTCAGGATTAAATGCCGGTTATGAAGGTGGAGATAACTCAGCCAGTGCGGTTTCCCGTACTTTAGGAGCAATCTTTAATCCTGCCGATTTGATGCATAATATTTTTGGAAAAAAACCAAAACAAATGCGGAAATTAAGGCAGATGAAAGAAGATGATGAAATTAGAACACTGCTTAGAAATAAATTTGACAGGGAAACTCTTATCGCCCTGCTTCCAATAAATAAGGTAGAGATAGATGAAATTCTGCAACGCTGCAGCTATTCTAAAGATTTTTTAAGATCGGCAAACGATCTTCAAATTTTGGATGCTTTAAGTGGATGCTACGAAGAATATCGGGTTTTACAACGCAACTAAACCTTTACTCTTTTTTCCATTTTAGTTTTTAAATTAATCAGGCCCTTTTCAAGATCCTGCCCCATCAATTTATCGGGACTATAAAACAAGCTTATAACTGAAAGCGGAAATGGCAGATTTCCTCTAATTCCCCAAACGACTTTAGATTTTCCGGGTTCTATTTCTTTTACTGCAAAATAGGTTAGCAAACTAACCTTAACCGGCTTCACAAATAAAATCCTTGTTTCAAAAACTCTGGGGTGTTTTACTTTTATAATCTTTTGAATACCCTCTCCTATTTCCTTGTTTTTACTTCTCCAGTAAATAGCCGCACCTAGTTTACCATCTTCACCTTTATGTTTTAAAACAACTTGAGGATGTTTTGAAAACCAGGGTACCCAAAGTGGATGCTTCTTCAATTGCCTTACATAGCTAAACACCACATCGCGAGGAGAATTAATCACCATCGTTCGGCTGATGTCATATCTCTTCTTCGCCCAGGCGTGTAGAAAAGCAATAAACGTAATAAATGCTATAAGTAGGTAGAAAAAAAGGGTCATTAGAAAAAATTATTCAACTAATTTATGAATTTTCTGCTTGGTACTGTGCTATAATTGAATCTGAATTTTTTATACACTTTTTCAACCAGTGATATTTAAGAGCTATTTTTTCTTCCTCAGATAATTGCCAGCCAATTTCACTGCTTTTTAATCTGGAAGTAATACTCTGTAAAATAATAGCTGCAGAAACTGAAATATTAAGACTTTCAGTAAAACCCACCATGGGTATATTTAATCTACAATCGGCTTCCTTCAAAATTTCTTCACTTAAGCCGTCTTTTTCTGTTCCGAAGAAGATAGCCGAGGGTTTTTCTATATCAAAATCTTTGAGTGCTGTACTTTCTCCGTAAGGTGTTGTGGCCACAATTTGATATCCTTTGGCTCGTAATTCTTTGATGCATTCTTTTGAAGTAGAATACCGATTAACATCTACCCATTTTTGGGCGCCCATTGCAATTTCCCGGTCAATTCGTTTAGGTTTTCGTTCTTCTATTACGTGAATATTTTGAATTCCAAAAACCTCACAACTCCTAATTACAGCGCTGGTATTATGCAGCTGATAAACATCCTGCGTAGCAACCGTAAAATGATTGGTTCGCTGCGAAATCACCTTGTCAAATAAAGCAATACGCCTTGGCGTAAGAAAAGTTTCCAGATGGGCCAGAAGGTTGATTTTTTGCATAGGCTAAAATTAAAAAACCCGACAGGAAGTCGGGCGGTTTCAAAAGAAATATTTTTAATTTTTTAAAAACTTAGTTATTAATAAATTTAGAGTCAATAAAACGCAATCAAATGCTTTTTTAATTATCAGATCTATTTGTAGATACGGGATAGGACGTTTTAACGGGTGTTAAGGTTTATAAAAATGATTCGCAAACTATATTAATATGAAAAAAATAGTAATTCTTACCGGAGCTGGGATTAGTGCAGAAAGTGGTATACAAACTTTTAGGGACGCTGATGGCCTCTGGGAAGGTCACGATGTGATGGAGGTGGCCTCTCCCATGGGATGGGAAAGCAATCAAGAGTTAGTTTTGGATTTCTACAATAAAAGACGGCGGCAATTACTTGAAGTAGAACCAAATGCTGCACATAAAGCTTTAGCCGATTTGGAAAAAAAATTTGATGTAGAAATTATAACGCAGAACATCGATGATCTCCACGAAAGAGCCGGAAGTACCAGGGTCACCCATTTGCACGGCGAGCTATTAAAAGCAAGGAGCACTTTTAATGAAAAACTTGTAATGGATTGGAGACAGGATATTAAACCTGGTGATTTCTGCGAGTTCAACCATCAGCTTAGGCCACATGTAGTTTGGTTTGGTGAAGCGGTTCCAATGTTTGAAAAAGCTATGGAAATTGTTACCGAAGCCGAAATACTTATTATTATAGGAACTTCAATGCAGGTTTATCCGGCGGCAGGTCTCGTAGATTTTGCAGCTCAAGAGATCCCTGTTTACTTTATAGACCCTAAACCAAATATCTCAGAAAAAGGAAACCTTCATATTATTGCTAAAAAGGCTTCAGTAGGAGTTACTAAGCTTGTACAGGATTTGATAAATTCAGCTTAAAAAACTAAAGCTAAAAAAGGAAAAAGAAATGCCACTGCGGTTTTAAAGATTATCTGGAAGCAGTATCTTTACGCCTTTTAATTTCTAAATCAAATACATGACACCGCTAACCGCCATTTCCCCAATAGATGGAAGATATCATTCCAAAACCAAACAACTTTCAGTTTATTTTAGCGAAGAAGCTCTAATAAGGTATCGTGTAAAGGTTGAAGTGGAATATTTTATTGCGCTTTGCGAATTGCCGCTACCTCAACTTAAAGATGTAGATCATTCGGTTTTTAGCCACTTGCGTGCTATCTATGAGAACTTCACCACTATTGATGCACAAGCGGTGAAGGAGATTGAAAAAACCACCAATCACGATGTAAAAGCCGTAGAATATCTTTTAAAGAATAAGTTTGATGAATTAGGACTGGAAGCTCATAAAGAGTTTATTCACTTCGGCCTCACTTCCCAGGACATCAACAATACAGCCGTTCCTTTAAGTTTAAGGGACGCGATTGAAGCTGAGTACATTCCGGAAGTAGAACAAATTATCGCTAAACTCACCCAACTTTCTCAAGATTGGGCCAATATACCTTTACTGGCCAGAACGCACGGCCAACCGGCTTCCCCAACCCGTTTAGGAAAAGAAATAGAAGTTTTTATCACCCGTTTAGAGTCTCAGCTCGATCTTTTAAATAAAGTTCCTCACGCGGCGAAATTCGGCGGAGCCACGGGAAATTTCAATGCGCATAAAGTAGCTTATCCAAATACCGACTGGAAAGAATTTGGGACTGATTTTGTTCAGAAAAAACTGGGATTACACCATTCTTTTCCCACTACCCAAATTGAGCATTACGACCATATGGCTGCTCTATTTGATAGTTTAAAAAGGATAAATACCATTTTAATAGATCTAGATCGCGATATCTGGACCTATGTTTCTATGGATTATTTTAAACAAAAGATTAAAAAAGGGGAAATAGGTTCTTCGGCAATGCCGCATAAAGTGAATCCTATAGATTTTGAAAACAGCGAAGGGAATTTAGGTATTGCCAATGCTATTTTTGAACATCTTTCAGCAAAATTACCACTTAGTCGTCTGCAACGAGACCTTACCGATAGTACGGTGCTAAGAAATATTGGCGTACCGATGGGACACACAAGTATCGCATTTAAAAGCACTTTAAAAGGCCTGGATAAATTATTGCTGAATGAAGAAAAGCTGAATCAAGACCTGGAAGCCAATTGGGCGGTAGTTGCCGAGGCAATTCAAACCATTTTGCGCCGGGAAGGTTTCAAGAACCCTTATGAAGCCCTAAAAGGGCTAACCCGAACCAACGAAAAAATCAATAAAAAAAGCATCGCAGATTTTATTGAAACTTTGGATGTTTCTGAAGCAGTAAAAGAAGAACTTAAAAAAATTACCCCGCAGAATTATACGGGGATTTAAACTAAAAAAGAGGTTGTTTGAAAGACATTTATGTCACCCTGACCTGATTTTAGGGTCTAACAAGTTAGATCTGAAACAAGTTCAGATTGACGGCCACTTTCAAACAACCTCTTCATTTCAACTAATAAAACTATTCTTCAAGTTCGGTTTTAAACATTCCTGTTATTCCCTTAAGGCCATTTACATCTATATCACCTTTATCCAGTGATTTCATTAATTCCATTAATTTCTGTGGGTTCATGTCTTTTCCTAAAAGACGGGCAACTCCAACTCCTTTAGCATCATCATAACCGTATACGATAATTTCATCTATAGCATCCTCATCTCCTGTAAAATAGATTTCCGCTCTGCGATTGTTTGAACCGTATTTCATTAAAAGCTGATACTTTTCATCCTGGAAAATATCGGTTAGCTTTGCTTTTTCAGCTTCATATTCTTTTTTGCTTTCCTTTACGGGTAAAGCCAGGACATTTATCTTTTTCACACTTTCAAGGGTTTCTTTTTGATTCTCATCAAGCTCTTCAGTTTTCGCGAACATACTAGTAGGAATATCTAAAGCGATAAATTTATTATCCTGTTGATTTTCTACATAATACTCCTGCAAACTCGGCTCGTTGGCACAAGAAACAAATGCAACAGCGGCCAAAGCCAAACCTAAAATTTTTATTGATTTCATTTTTGTTGAATTAAAATTAATCTAAGATTTTTTTTCTACATTTTTAAGTTCTTCCGCCCCGGGAATTTTAAGGTCTGAAGTTAAGCGAGATAATTGCGAGAGGTCTATTTCTCCAGTGATACTTAGAATCACAGAAATTGGCTCCCCTTCCTTCTCACCTTCCATAAACATAAACAGCTCGTTTACGTAATTATCATTTTTTCCGCCTTTTGAGTAAAAACGAATATTCTTACCATCTTCTTTCACCCGCATTAACTGGTCTAAAGAATTTGAACTTAAATAGTTCTCTACATCTTTTTGCATCTGGCTCCTTACCGAAGCAGTAGTACTGGTAAACATCTTAATTTCATCAAGATTCTCTATCAGTTTCAAATATTCCCTGGCTTCAGGATTATCTTCGCTTAAATCTACTTTGGCAAGCATTTTAAACATCTTGCTGGTCATTACCATCGCATCAACATCTTTCATGTTTTCATACTTGGCAAAAGACTGGGCCTGCGTTATTACCGGCAAAAGGCCAATTATAATAACTATTGCTATCTTTTTCATGGGTTATTCAGTTTTTATAAATTTATTTTTGGTGTTATTAAATTCTTTTAAATAAATAAGGTCTTCCTTGCCCTCGTTCATCAATTCGGAAACCATTTTTAAAGCTTCCATACTTTTTTGTAAAGCTTCTTCCTTATCCTGAATAGTGCCAAGATCGCTATCGTTCATTTCCATAGGTTTATTCTGAAAAAAGAATAGCCCTACTACCAGAATTACACTCGCTGCAATAGCCGTCCATAAGTACTTATTCCCTTTCTCTGAAGCAGGCAATTGTACCTTCCGCTCCATAATTGGTTTTCTTGATTTTTCTGAAAAAGCAAATATTAACTGATAGCTTTTTAAATCATCTGGCACTTCATTGTGTTGAAAATATTCACGAAGCATATCTTCCTGGGCTAATGTGGTTTTACCGGCATCATATTTTTCCAGTAATTCTCTAATTTTTTGTAATTCCATAATTATGCTTGTTTGTTAAGCTTTCCCGTATTCTCTTTCTCGCTCTGGATAAAGCTACCCTAATGGCAGTTGGCTTCATCCTCGTAATTTCAGTAATTTCGTCAAATTCTAATTGCTCAATATCTCTAAGCTGAAAAACAATTTTTTGTTGTTCGGGCAACTCATTTACAATTTTATCTATCCAGTTAAGTTCATCTGTAATTTCTAATCCTTTTTGAAGAGAAATTGATTTATTTTCATAATTCTGATGAACAATTCTTAAATTATTATTCTTTTTCGCTTTTAATTCATCTAAACAGTAATTTTTTGTTAATGTCATTGCAAAAGCTTCAATATTGGTATAATCCTTGAGCTTATGTTCCCGATCCCATAATTTAAGGATTACTTCCTGGGTAGCATCTTCTGCCGCTTCTTTAGAGATAAGCAGTCGTAAAGCAAGCCGGTACATTTTATCTTTTACCGGGTTAATTTTTTCCAGGAAGGCTTGTTGTTTCATTTATGGTTGGTTTAATAACCTTCTTATCTATAAAACGATTAGCAATGATATTTGTTACAATAGGATTTTGAATTTAATTAATTGTGGGTATTTTTAGCAATCTAAAACAAACATAACATTTATGAAGATTAATAAACTGATTTTACTTTTATTCCTTGCCACCGGAATATTGAGCTCCTGCTCCAAAGACCAAGATGACGAACGCTTTCCGGTTGTGGAAGGTGGAGAAGAACCCGGGGAGACTCCTAATTTGGAAATCGAAAATTATCTATATGATGCCATGAGCATTTATTATGTTTATGAAGCCGATGTTCCAGAACTGGGAGAAGATTATTTTGATTCTGAAGAAGACAAAAACGAGTGGTTGGCAAGTTTTGATTCACCGGAAGACCTTTTTAGAAACGGACTTAAGGTACCAGCTCCAAAAGACCGCTTTAGTTTTATTACAAACGACTATACTATTTTAGAAAACAACCAGAGTGGTATAAGAACCACCACAGGAATGAAATACGGTTTAGTAAGATATGGGGAAGCCGGCGTTTTAGCTTACGTTCGCTATGTAATCTTAGGAAGTCCTGCCGATGAAGCCGGGGTAACCAGAGGAATGCTTTTTACAGAAATTGATGGGGAAGCTATGAATTTAACCAACTACCAATCTCTTTTAGCCAGAGATGGCTATACAATTTCTATAGCAGAAGTTAATGATAATAATGAAATTAGCGAGACTGGTGAAACTTTCGAGCTTAACAAGGTACAAATCACCGAAAATCCGATTTTAGTTTCTAAAGTTCTGGATATAGACGGCATTAATGTAGGTTATGTTATGTATAATAGTTTTACTGCAGATTTTGATGATGAATTAAACGCTGTTTTCGGAGATTTACAAGCTCAGGGTATTGATGAGTTGGTCTTAGACCTTAGATATAACGGGGGTGGCTCTGTAGAAAGTGCTGTAGATCTTTCCAGTATGGTTACAGGCCAGTTTAATGGTGAGATTTTTTCTAAACAAAATTGGAACGACCTTTTACAAAACCAGTTTACAGAAGAACAATTGGTAGATAGGTTTAATGACGAAATTAGAACAGGTGAAACTATTAACAGCCTTAACTTAAGTAAAGTCTACATTATAGGTACTTCTTCTACTGCCTCAGCCAGTGAACTGGTAATGAACGGCCTTGCCCCTTATATTAATGTAATCCATGTAGGTGAAAGCACGGTTGGAAAATTCCAGGCTGCAGCTCCTTTATATGATTCTCCCAACTATACAAGACAAAACCGCAATCCAAATCATAAATATGTTATCCAACCACTTATTTATGAAGCTAGAAATTCCAATGATGTTGCTTATTCTGAGGAAGGATTAATTCCTGATATAGAAGCGGAAGAAGATATTTTAAATCTTATTAAACTGGGTACAACAGAAGAACCATTGTTAGCCTCAGCACTTGCTGATATTACCGGTAACAGAATGGCAATACCGACATTATCTTATGATTCGCGATTTTCTAAAATTGGAGAAAGTGGTGAGACTGATATTGATTATCAAAGAATGTATGTAGACGAAATTCCTGAAGAAATCAGGAAAAAAGCTGCTGAAATCAAAAAATAACTTCAAAACCATATTTAATCTAACAGCCCCGTTTCTTAGCTGAAACGGGGCTTTTTTATGCAATTCAATTCAATAGAATATTTTATTCATTAAAGTAAAAACCATTAGGCCCTACTCCTACTTCTATATTCTCAAGTAATTCCCCGTTGGCAGTATAAACTTCAATAAAACTATTTGAAGCAAAATCTCCACCATCGGCTATATAAATTCTTCCGTTTTTAACTTCAAAACCATACATCACTCCCCACTGCGAATCGCTACTATAAGAAAGTAAGGTTTCTTCAGGTGCTGTTTCAGCGTTTTCCTCCATCACGAATACTGAATTCCCTATAGTGTAATAGATCATTCCATCTTCCAAATCAAGGTTGGCTGCGCTTCCGGCATCAGAAACAATAGCTATCTCAGAAACCTCTCCAGATACCAAATCAATTTTTTCAAGAGTGGCAGAACTTAATGCATAAAGCATCCCGTTTTTAATTTGAAAAGAATTAAGGTTTTCTTTAGTCTTAATGGTATTCACGATTTCATAAGAAGCTGCATCAATAACTGAAATTCCATTGCCTGAGCCAAAGACAGCGTTTTGCACATAAATTAATCCGTTTTCTTCTATAATATGCTCTGCAGGAGCATTCAAAGCAATGCTTTCCTCAACCTCTAAAGTTTCCAAATCTATAACGGCTACATAATCATCTGTGCTGCTATCGAAGGCGGCAAGGTTTGTTACATAAGCTTTCCCGTTTTCAACAACTCCGTATCGGGGAACCTGCAATCCGCTATCCACTTTCCCTACCAGCTCAAAAGTGTAGCGATCTACCACGGTTATCAAGTTAGAGCCATTAGAAATGATATAAGCGAGCTCCTCATTAAAGAAAATAGATTGCATAAATTGCCCAAGATCATCTCCACCATTTACTTGCTGATAAATTCCCTGTTCTACATTTTGAAATTCATTATCTATAAAAGTAACGCTACCTGCTCCCGAGCCCCCTTCGTTTAGCACAAAAAAACCATTTGTAAAGGCTCCTTGAGCCTGCGGTTCTTCTATGTTATCAATAGCATCGTCGTCACTGCTACATGAATTCAAAAATAAGCCACTTAAAATGGCCATTGTTAGTAATTTACTGATTCTCTTCATTGGTTTTAAATTTTAGCAATAAGCTGAGCAAATAGGCGGTTTAAAATAATCCGGTGTAATGCCTATTTACATACAGCATCATGCTGATTAAAAATTAAGGTTTAGGTATATATTAAAATTTCTACCGGGCATCCAGCGGTCTTGTACACTTTGGTATTCCTCATCAAAAATATTAAGCACTCTTGCTCCAATTTTATAGGTGTTTTTTTTGTTAAAATCGTATGACAGCCCCAGGTTTGAGACCAAATATGCATCCATATTATAACGGGAATTATTATCAGATCTCGTAAAAACTTCTCCATTATATAAAAGCTGATAATCAATACTGAAATCTTTAAAAGCGTAAGTAAGTGCCCCTGTGGTTTTGTGAAAAGGCACATAAATAAGCTGGTAACCGGTATTCATATTTTCTGAAACCGTATAGGCGTAAGTACCCGAAGCACTTATCTCGTGGCCTTTAAAAATTTGCTTTTTCCAGCCGGCCAGGGCTTCAAGGCCGTAGGTTTCTACTTTTTCTTCGTTTCTGGGACGCCAAACACCATTTTCTGAAGGCAGCCAGCGTATCATATCATTAATTTGGATATAGTACCCGGTAAGGCTAAATTTAAAGTCTTTATGCCTAAAATGATTTCCCAGTTCCACCTGATTGGAAGTTTCGGGATTAAGCTCTGGATTTCCGGCACCAGCCCAGTAAAGGTCATTGTAGGTAGGGATCCTAAAATTTCTGGAAACATTCATTTTTAAGCTATAGAAATCGGTAAATTCATAATGTGCTCCTGCAGAAAATAATAACGGGCTCTCGTAATTACGGGTTAATTCTTTCCTGATTCCCAATTCGTATTGCAGCTTTTCAAATGGCCTATGCTTCATTAATAATGCTGAAGAAAAGATATTTCGGGTGTTCTCTGTAATTCCAGACCCGGTACCGTCTGTATAAGTATTCGTCAATACGGCATTAAACTCCAACGTTTTGGATACCGAATAATTCAAATCGTATTTGCCAATTAGGGTTTGAGCTTCTCCAAAAGAATAATTTTCAGAAGTAATATTCGCGTAATACCGGTAGTTTTCATCCAGAAGTGCCAGCCTGGCCACCGAGACAAAATCCCCAAATTCACTTACCCATTCCAGTAGGTTTCGGGTATCAAAATTCTGGTATTTTGTTTTGGTTTCGGAGGGACGAATTAATGAGAAATGGCGTTCTCCATCAAAAACCTCACTAAAAAATTTTAAGGTGTTTTTTTCATTTAAACGATAAGCCAGGCCAACATTCAGGTTATTGTTATAAAATTCGCCGTTTTCATTCTGCCTGCCTTCCACCGGCCATTCATAGTCATTAGCTGAAGAATTCCTGGCTGCGGCTATACTCAAACTCCATTTTTTTCCAGAAATTTTTACTTTATAGCGTGCATCCAAGGTATTAAAGCTTCCGTATTGTAAGAAAATATCCTGTTTCGTTTTTCCGCTAAAATCAAGATTGGTATTTAAATGAACGGTACCACCAATAGCACCCGTTCCATAAACCACGCTTCCACCCCCACCACGCACGCTTATATTGTCAAATCCGCCGGCATTTAGCGTATTAAAATCGGTTTGTCCGTTAAACTGGGAATTGATATTGATCCCGTTCCACAAAACGGCGGTTTGGGAAGCTGTGGTTCCCCGAAAAGAAGGCGAGGAAACCATTCCCAGGCCATTCTCTTTAAAATAGATATGGGTATTAAAATTTAAGGCTGAAGTTAGCAGCGCCCCGTTTTTCTTTAAAATCGAATCGCTTAAAACAGTAACCTGCTGGCCGGTAGAAAAATCTTTCAACTTGGTATCGGTCAAAAAAACCTCGTCCAAAACGTTTAGTGTATCGTTTTGAGCAAGTACCGGCAAGCCACAAAGCAAGCCAAGAAATAAAATGTAATTTCGCGTTATTTTCATCTGCCCTCTGACTTTTATCCCGAAAGTCTAAGAATTTATTGGTTATATTCTGGCAGGTCTCCTGGCTCGCGTCTTGTTGTTTACCTTCCCATTCCAAAAAGGAACAGTGGTTTTTGAAGTGATAACAACAAACATTCCGATGTGAAATCGGAATTAAGCTTACAGTTGCGGGAACAGCTCAGGCTTTGCGAAGTTTAAAATATGAAGTAAAACTTCTAATATTTCGTCTTCTTCCTGATTCCCTTTTAATCGGCGTGAAAAAATTCACATCCGAACCAAAAATTTCAACGCGAAATTAAACATTTATCTGGGTTGCAACTATAAAATTCTAAATAATCTTACTTTTGGAAAGTCTTATTTTAGATATACTATTACTAGTGTCCGGTTAAGGAGTATGTGAATCATTGGGAAGTATGACTATATAAAGGATAAACGTTCATTGAAATATTTTTCGATTTGAAATTAAATTAGGGGAAATGATTGGAGCTTTGCCGGAT
>NZ_JAIQZA010000059.1 GCF_020164485.1 Salegentibacter tibetensis | reverse complement strand
TATTAATAATAAATAAATAACATTATCTATAAACAAAGTGTACTTATATGTGAAAGATATGGCTATTAAAATTGCACAAAATAAACCAATTATGAAAAGTCTAAAAACCTTCCTGTACTGTTTGCCTACTCTTTGCTTCTGAGCAAATTGTTTATTAAACCTCTTTTCAATCCTGCCTAAGAGAATCCAGGATAGGACAGGAAGCAAGATACCACCCCACCAATTAGAAATTGCAGGTAATTCTTTTTTGTTTAAAATATGATGACTTGCAACACCATCGTGAAAATAATCCCAGAAAAGAAAACTAAAAATTAAAAGACTTACTATACCTGTAATAAGGATTTTTATTTTAGTAGTGTTTTGTGATTTCATGCATTTTCATTTAATTATTTCTTCTAAGGCTTCTTGTAGGAATCCTTTAATTTTTTATTAATCTGTAATCCTTTTTTCTGATTTTCTGGTTGTGGAATCATTTAATATTTTAAGCAATTTTAAATAGCAACGTATAAACCGGCCACGAATTTTGGTGGTTTTTCACCTGACATAACACGTCACTTATCTGATCTTTTATTTAATATTAAACTTTTGATTATCCTCGTTTAGATATTAAATAGTTTTTCGGGTTCACTTATAAGATTGCCTGTACTATGCACAACCGGGATTAATGGGGATTTATAAGTAGCTTTAATTAAACTTTATCTATACCATGAATTTTAAACGGTTGGACTTTCACAAAATTGATTACAGAAAATCCAAATAGTCTTATTCTTCAATTGATTTTGGATTTTCCAGCATCGTAGGGATTAATTCACTTACGGTTGGATGAATATGTACCGCATCACGAATTACAGTAAATTGTTGCCCCGCATACATTTGATCTATTACGGTATGAATATATTCATCGGCCCCTGTACCCAAAAAAGTTGCTCCGAGGATCTTTTTGGTATTTTCTTCAATATAAATCTTAAGCATTCCCAGGGTTTCTCCCATTTCTTTAGCCCTGGCTATCTTTTCCATGGGCCTGGAAGCCACTTTGGCCTTAATGCCCGCTTTTTGAATTTCTTTAGCATTCAATCCAACCCTGGCTAGCGGTGGATCTATAAAAGCGGCGTAACAGGTAAATCGGTCTGAAAGCTTTCTCTTTTTATCTTCAAACAAGTGAGAGTTTACAATTTGAAAATCGTTAAAAGCAGTATGGGTAAAAGCTCCTTTCCCATTACAATCTCCAAGCGCCCAAATATTTGACACACTGGTTTGCAATTGGTCATTCACTTTAATGTAACCTCGATCATCTAAACTAACATCGGTGTTTTCAAGACCCATATTGCTTGTGTTAGGAATACGCCCTGCAGCAACTAATAGATGAGAACCTTGAATGTTCAATTTGTCTCCTTCACAACTAACCGAAACTTCAATTTTGCCTTCTTTATTCTTAGCACTTATACATTCGGAATTCAAACGAACATCTATTCCTTCATCCTTAAAAATCTCTTCAATGGTTTTTCCAAATTCGGAATCTTCTTTTTTCAATAATTGATCTCCCCTATCCAACATCGTTACTTTACTGCCAAATCGGCGAAACATTTGACCAAACTCCAGGCCTATATAACCACCACCAACAATTATTAAATGCTCCGGAATTTCTTCTAATTCCAGAATACTTTCATTTGTTAAATAATCAACTTCATTAAAACCATCGGGGATTCTAGGTTTGCCTCCTACATTGATGTAAATTTTATCTGCTTCATAAGTGGTTCCTTCCACTTCTACGGCGTGTTTATTTAGAAAACTTGCTTTTCCGCGAATGAGTTGAATATTTTTATTATTCTCCAACATCTTTTCCAGGCCATTCCGGGAATCTGTGATCATTTTATCTTTCCGTTCTTTAATAGTTTTCAGGTTTACTTTGATATCGCCATTTACTTCAATACCAAGCTCAGCACTGTTTTTGGCAATATAAGCCCGTCTTGCACTGGCTACGTAAGCTTTGGTTGGCGTACATCCAACATTTACACAGGTACCGCCCAGATTTCCCTTTTCTATAATGGCAACCTTCCAGTCATTTTTGGCCATACTTGCGGCGAGAGAAGGTCCTGCCTGTCCTGTTCCTATAATAATCGCATCAAACTTCATAGTTGTTTTTTTAGTATTTATAATTTTGTCCTTTATCGCTTTCCAGTTCTACTCCCAGACTTAAAACCATCCTGTTTACAAAATTGAAATAAGAAACCACCAGTGCGGCATCCAAAATGGCCTTATCACTAAAACCTACTTCCCTCAACTCATGCGTTAAAGTTCCATAATTTTGGATACTATCATTTTTCGTGAGGGTTTTGGAAAAAATACACAAAGCCAAATCTTCAGAATTAAGATTAATCCTTAAAAAATTTTTCTTCAAATTTTCTATTTTATTTTCATCCTTCCAATACTTATTTAAGGCACTTGCGTGATGCTCTATACAGTATTTGCAATTATTAGTTTTAGAAACCACTACGGCCATCATTTCTCTTTGCGACCTGGAAAGATCAGATTTGGAATACATAATTTCCATATACAAATCCATGTGTTTCACGATACTCTCAGGCCGAAGACTTTGCATTTTATGAACCTCGGCTATTTGGCCACGCTGCTTTTCCAGCTGGTCATAGATTTCTTTAAGCCTTCCTGTGGCCTCTTCGGGTTGAATTATGCTTATTCGCGACATAGATTGTTCTTAATAATTTGACTTATTTAAATATACTCAATTGTTCCTACCACAAATGTTTAAAATTACAGGTATACACCCGCAGCTTATGTCATAAATCTGACAATTTATCTTACGACGAATGATTATATTACTTTTTAATAGAAATATCCAACTAAAAAGAAAAATTATGAAAAGCTCAGACTGGAAAGTAATTAGCGCTGCAAAGGAAGCAGGGATTCCGGATCCCGGATTTGAAATTGATAAAAAAACTGCCATAGTAATCACTGATCCTCAGAATGATTTTCTTCGGGAAGACGGGGTAGCCTGGCCAATTGTAAAGGAAAGTGTTAAGGAGAATAATACAATAGAAAACATGTCTACTGTATTTAAACTGGCGAGACACAAGGGAATGAAAATATTTATATCCCCCCATTATTTTTTTCCGGCAGATAAAGGATGGAAATTTGGTGGTTCTCTTGAGAAATTCATGCATTCAAAAGAAATGTATAAACGCAAGGGACGGTTGGACATGGAAGGCTTTGAAGGTTCAGGAGCCGATTTTCTCGAGGAATTCAAGCAATACCTGGAAGGAGAAAA
The DNA here is from genome assembly GCF_020164485.1 of Salegentibacter tibetensis. Taxonomy (GTDB): domain Bacteria; phylum Bacteroidota; class Bacteroidia; order Flavobacteriales; family Flavobacteriaceae; genus Salegentibacter; species Salegentibacter tibetensis. The sequence continues at coordinate 5,150 of NZ_JAIQZA010000059.1, read as the reverse complement.
TATTATTCTTTGCAACCCCCATAAATTGTACAGCCCTAAGAATACGGACCTCAGCCTTCAACTTAGAAAGTATAGAATTGAAAAAGTTTTAATGGCAGGTATGTCTACCAATCTGTGTCTAGAATCCCATGCCAGGAATCTACTTGAAGAAGGATTTGAAGTAGGAGTAATTGCCGATGCCAGTGGAAGCGCAAAACTTCCCGGACTGGATACTTTTCAGGGTGCTTTAATGAATCTAAGAATGATTACCAGCCATGTGTTTACAACAGAAGAATTTGAGGAAGCATTAAATACTGCTAATTTAAAATAAAAGAATTTAGCCCTACCTAAAATGCAAAAGGTGTCATATTTTATGGCACCTTTTCATTTATTTTTTGTATACTAAACAATGGTATAAGTTTAAAATCTAAGGGAATAATTTTTAATTTTACAAAAATTAATCTTCGTATATCTATCTCTTTTTTTGCATCTTCTTTAAAAAAAGTGGAAATTAATACTCATTTTCTTCTAACTAAAAATGCATAGACATTCAATACAACATACTGATTTTAAGTGATTTGTCATTTTTTTGACAAATGTAAAAGATTAGAATCAGTAAATTTAGTTTAACCAGGTGAGATAAAAAGGTCGCTTTGCCTTTACTTTCTGCCTCTGTACCCCCTGAAAAGCTCTTTTTCAAATACCCCCCTATTAGTCCTGAACTTCCTAAACGGGATTTTCTGAAGATGAGAAACTTGAATTCTTTTATTGAATTATGGATTTCACTTCGCTTTGTTCTTGAATGTATTAATTATTTAAATATTAACCATTAAATCCTAAATTATGAGAGCATTAAACTATTGGATGGGCTTTGTGACAATTATCGCTTTGCTCTTTACCTCTTGTACCAAAGAGGAGAAAATCAGAGATGAAGGAACGGGAACTTTGTCCTTTGGAGCTCTATTAAATGATCTGGCTTCTAACAGAGCCGAATTTAAGCAACAACTCAACAATATTCCTTCCTGTTCTGACGCTGTACCTTCTTTTGTGGAGGTAGTGCTCAACGGTCCAACAAACGTTGGAAGCATGGAGGAACCCCTTGTGATTAGAGTAAATTCTACTCCCACCAACAATGGCAACTACTTTACTGAAGAATCTGGAGATCTGGAATTGGAGGCGGGAATATATACTCTTGAATATTTTGCCGTTTATGATGGAAATCCCATAGATCTAAGCAGTAACAGAATTTGGATTGCACCTCATACCGGTGGTGAGATGGCCAGTTTTGTAAGTAATCCCTTGCCTTTGGATATCGATCTTAGGGCGGGAGTAAAAAAGTATGTTGAAGTAGATGTTTTATGTTTTGACGATCGAATGGTGAATGAATACGGTTATACCTTTTTTGATATTGATAGAACAACGGCTTTAAAGTTTTGTGTTTTCGGAAATTTCTGTAACGAAAGCGGCAGGCATTTCCCTGCACACTTTAGGGTAGATGCTTGGCGATACAGTGGTGACCCACAAAATCCCAGAGGAAGTGTGCTAGTCAGTGACCTGGTGAATACTGTTGGAACAAACAGCAATGGAGATGCTTTTGCTGAACCACTATGTCTAGCTTTGCCGGCTGGTAATGATAGCAATGAATACTACCTGGAAATTACGCTTCTGGATTCTGATGCTTATGATACAGAAGAGCGTTTGGTTAGAAGTGGAGTAATTACAGCAGGAAATGTGAGGGGATTATTTGATGGAGATTCCAATCTCGATTACTTCCATTTCAAGGTAGGCTGTGAATCTGGAGATTCTCCACCACTTTTTGAAACCGACCATATTGTACAGGTACCGGAAGGCTATACTGTGGAAAGATTGACTTATGGATTACACCTGCCCACAACCGCTACTTGGGATGATGAAGGAAATATGTTTGTTGTAGAGGCCGGTGGGGGATTATTCCCTAACCAGCTTGCTCCTATGAAGATAGTTCAGATTATGGAAGATGGAACAAGGGTAGAAGCAGTGAATTTAGACAATCGAGGCATAGAACCCGCCATTGTTGGTTTGCTATGGCATGATGGCTGGTTTTATATAACCCATCGCGCTGATGATCTATCCGGGGCTGTTTCTCGGGTAAGTAAAACAGGGCAATTAGAACTTTTGTTTAAAGGAATTATAGACAGCAAGGCTGAACATCAAATAAATGATATTCAAGTTGGCCCCGATGGATATATGTACGTGGCTGTTGGTCTTGCCGCCAATGCTGCGGTAGTAGGGCCAGATCTTACTCCTTATGTTAAGAAAAGTCCGGATTTACGCTCCACTCCCTGTCAGGACATTGTACTTCTGGGTAAGAACTTTGAAACTCCTAACTTTCTTACAGAGGAAGAAGGTGATATGATAAGAACAGGTGCTTATGTGCCTTTTGGGGAAGAAACTTCTCCGGGGCAGGTAATAGCGGGAGTTAGCCTTTGCGGAGGTTCTATCCTTAGATTTGATCCAAATAATGCTATGAGTACCATATCTACTTACGCCTGGGGCTTCCGTAACATCATTGGTTTGTCATGGGACAGTAATGGAAATATGTATGCCGGTGAGAATGGTTATGATATACGTGGTTCCCGTCCTGTAAATGATTATATGGATGCCAGTTTACGTATCCACCAGGGCATGTGGTATGGAGTCCCCGATTTCTCTGCCAACAGAGAACCTTTAAACGATCCTAGATTTGAAGTGCCCGATGAATTCCAGGCACCTGTATACATCAATGATGAATTAATAGGCAAACAACTAGGATTCTTAATAGATCATGCGGCAAGCGCTTTGACTCCGCCCAATTCTTCCGTTGTCCTGGGCAGCCATGAATTTAATTCTTCCCCAAGTATGTTGGACGCTGCACCTGCAAGTTGGGGAGAATGGGAAGACCATCTATTTATTGCAGAATGGGGAGATCTTGCACCACCAACAAACCCTCTTAGAGGCGAAGCCCCGGCAGGTTTCCAGGTGGTCCGTGTAAATCCTGGAAACGGACAACTTGAACCGTTTGCCACTAACCCCGGTAATCGCCCGGCTTCTTATCTGGGAATGCAGGGGAAAGGATTGGAACGGCCATTTGATGTGAAATTTGGACCTGATGGCGCCCTGTATATTATAGATTATGGGGAGGTCACCATTGATATGTCGCAAGTACCACCATACGTATATAATCCGAATTCGGGAGCTATCTGGAAGATAACAAAAACCGAGTAGAAGGATTTGAAAAATGTATTTAAAGGAGGTCTTATGATAATAGGACCTCCTTGGTTTTATACAACAAAGTTATAATTTTCCAAGAATAAAAATGGGAAAGATAATATCTTCTATTTACATAAAACTAAATGGCAACCAGACGACTAGCTAAAGATGTCGTGTTCCATAAATTTATGCAGTTGCAACAGGCATAACAGCAGACCTGCTGTATAATTTAAAAAATAAAGTAGATCTTTAAGATTTTTCAACATAACGAGTGCAATTCACCATCGTTTATTGGAAACCATCCCCACCCCGGAGGTGATTCATCCTTTTGAGTTGTTCTAAAAGCAGTAATTTTAATCGCTAAAATGTTTAAAAATGAAACGTAAAGTAGATGTATTGCTTCTCAAATGATTTTCTTTCTGGTTATGATTATATAGACCAGTTACTGTAGTACTAACAAAATAAAGATTTAAATATTTTTAATTTTGTTAGAATTCGTTCTTTCACCTGAGGGAAAGCTTTTTATGCCTCCTATGATCTCACAGATCTCTTTGGTATCTTCTCCCTGATGATATCTCAGTGAACTGCAGTTCTCTAAGGAAGTGGTAAATCATAAGTTTAATGAGGTAAGAAGGCTAAACCATTTAGCTATTTAAACCTCTTGTTTTTCCAGGATCTGGACAAACTCTCCCTGAAGGCTTACACTTTTGTCCAAGGCATACCAAGTGTGTAGTTCCTTTTCAAAAATTTCCCAACTACGTCCTGCAGGTTCCCTTTTCCAATCCATTAAGATCTTTTGTGCAGGTTCGGGTCGGGGACCCCAAGTAAAAATTTCATTTCCGCTTTGGTCAAAACTTACCAGTTTTGGAATTGATTTACTCCCGTTGGTAAGATATTGGTCCATAAGCTCCGGGTTCTCTTCCCTAAGTACAATTTTTAAATTTATATTATCAGATGCCGCAGCCATCCGCGCTATAACCGGTAAACTCTGTGCACTATCACCACACCAAGCTTCAGTGATCACAAGCCATTCTTGAAGCTCAGTTATTTCCTGTAACAGGCTCATTAATTCTGGTTGCAAGATAACAGTTTTGCTAAGTCGTGACATACGCTTTGCATTCAAGGCGGTAAAATTTGCAAGTGCTGGGCTTTGGGAACTACCCGAAGTTTTCTCCGCCAACACTAATTCCAGTATCCATTCGTAAAATTCTTCGTAAGTAAAAATTGATTTATTCATATTTATAGAGGTATATTTCATTGATTTTTCGAGCGAATTGTTCACTATGACAGTCCGGGTTTCTACTTTGAAAGAAGATAGTCCAATTTTAAACTGAATCATTACAACCCTTCAATTTAAAATTCGAAATATACTTATCCCTGTATTTGCAAAATTCCATATCCTTCTATCATCCCACTCTTTTCTTAAATTTCCGTAAACAGGGTAACACCCTATGCCTTGAGAATCTTAGTCAAGCGACGGAGATTCAGGTCAAAAATTTTCTTATTGGCAAATCATATCCAACTGGAGGATTCTTTTTTCTCCATCCCATTTTCTATTTACATAACTTGGTCCAGTACCTACCTTTCCGATCGAACTGGCATCCTTCAGCATATTGGGATATTGCATCTAAAGATTTGAAAAAAAGCAAAATATATCCTCGGGAAGATGGGAATGATGTATTTGAAAGTAATTAACTCCATACAGTTTTATATTTCATAACCCAAGATCCATAATCCTTACAAAAGCTGTGTTGCATATTTCCAGAATAACAAATGCGGAATAACTTAAGTCTACAAAAATCAGAAAGGAATATTTAAAATTAAGCTAAAGATTAATCAGGCACGGAAATAAATCTTTAATAAATTGTTTAATTTGCCGATAAGGTTGGTGAGATTGAGCCGTATACCAAAATTTTTTCAATTAACACGATTTATTAATGGAA
>NZ_JAIQZA010000058.1 GCF_020164485.1 Salegentibacter tibetensis | reverse complement strand
AATCCCGGTCAAACCCCCTGCGCACTATTTTACCATTTAGTTCTACCGAGGAGGCTTTGTACTTACTACCCGGCGAAAGGCTAAACCTGTTAGAGGCATCTTTTCGGCTGACAATAATATGAATATGACTTTGGGAGCCTTCCTTTTTCATACCCTGGACGATACGTTCTCCGTTTTGTTTGTGTGGAGCTTGTTTTTCTAATTGTGCTATACGTTGTTCCCGATGCGTTATATTACCTTGCATTTCACCCCGCTTAATTTTTCGGACCTCACATTTAAGCTTCAGTATTTCAGAAGCAAAAGGCTGGTTTTCCCGTACCTGTTTATCACTACCCTTAAAACTTCGGGAATGTTCAATTTTAGCAAAGTATTTCACATCATCTATACTGACCGGGCGCCCATTTATTTCCCGGTTAAAAGAAGCTACATAATCCTTCATCAGTTCCCTGGTATATTTTTTCAGGTCTTCACTGTTATTTTGCAATTGCTTAAGTTCATATTTAGATGGACTTACCGTAATGGAATAAAACCTGGGTTCGGTTTTTTCGAGTTTAGCGGTGTTCCCGTCAATTTCCCGGGTAACTTTATCAGCGGAGATATTGTCCTCGTATTGATTGAAGAAATGTTCCATTTCGTCAGGTGTTAATTCCTGGTTTTCTTTTTCCAGGTAGGCTACAAAGTCTGCAGCACTTTTGGAATAGTTCCCTCCTATTTTTTGCGGGGAGATGGTGATATACATAGCTCCGGGTTTTACATGTTATTATTATAATTTTTCTTCTCCCGGAATTGCACCTGTTTTTCCTCCACCTGTTTTTTTTCCAGTAGAAGTGGTTTCTTTTTAGGTTCTTCCATTTCAAACAAAGACTGGATCATAGCCACCGTAGGTTTGGTCTGGGTTTTTTCCATATCCCTCATAATGGCGATCACCGCGTTAATTCTTTTTTTAAAAGTTTGTTCTATTGTCCTTCCTGTGGGCCCTAACTTTTCTTTGGGAGAAATTTCATTGTAGAAGAAAAAATCCAGCATCGTAGCCATTGCTTCCGTGTGGGATTTGAAGTGTTTCCTTGAAAATTCCTGGAAACGTTTTGCAGTTTCCTTCTTAAATCTAATGCCGATAAATGAATCCATAATTCGCCGATTTGTCGCAAATTCTTCCCTAAAAATGGGCTTTGACAGGGCATTTGTCGCAAATAGCAATAATTAGAAAAAACTAATCATTTTTAATTAACTGATAATCAATTGTTTAAACTTAAAAAGGAATGAGAAACGCGGCTTTGCCCGTTACCCTCTTGCTATTCCTTTTCGTCCCGCAAGGCGGGACAAAATTTGCATACAACCTGGCTAAAGCCAGTTGCCAATTCCAGGGAAAAATTTCCTGTGATATAATATTTTGATGTACAGGATTATCGGCGAAAGTCAAAAAAATGGATAACCTGCTTAAATTTTGAAAGCTGAATTTCAGCTAATTAAAGATACATTTTTTTTATAAAATCAAGGCAAAGAATTCACAATTGAAACATATTTTTTTTATATTTATAATCATTGTAATTTTTCATTAATGATAGAAAGGAAAATCCTGTTAGTTAGTTATGGATTTTCCTTTTTTAATTTAGAATAGGTTTTGAATTACTTCCTCCCTGGTGACCGTATTACCTAACACGATATTTTTAATATTTTTTCCTTTAAAACTATTTTTGTCTCTGGCAATATATAAGCGAAGATTTAAACTAAAAACACCTCTAAAAAATAGAAGTGTTTTAAATACGGTAAGAAAATTACTAAGTAAAAATTACAGGATTCCTTCATCTGCGAAACTGTAGTAATTACCGTCAGGAATAAGAATAATATGATCCAGGACTTTAACATCAAAAAATGATGCAGCATTTTTGATTTTCCTGGTCAGGCTTTTATCTGCTTCACTTGGTCTGAGGGTTCCGCTGGGGTGATTGTGCAATAAAATTATGGCCGTGGTTAAGGACTTTAATACTACTGCGAATAGGATTCGAACATCGACCAGGGTCCCGGTAATACCTCCATTAGAAACTTCATAGATTCCTTTAACCCTGTTGGCATTATTAAGCAATATAATTTTAAAGGTTTCCTGCAATTCAATATTATTTTTATTCCACTGTTCAAATGCCAATGCTGCCGCACATCTGGAACTGTTTATTTTTGGAAGTAAATTTGTTTTTATACTTCCACTGTAGCTTATCGATATTTCATTAACTTTGTTTTTCATTATTAGCTTATTATATAGGTTTAGTGAAAAAAGAGGGCAAAACTTCCACGGTAGCGCCCTCTTTACTTTTTAAAATTACTCAACGGTATTTTCCTTACTTCCTAAAAACAGGATCTCATCGACCAAAACTTCGGTAACATATCGTTTTTTCCCTTGCTGGGTTTCATAGGATCTGGAAGTCAGTTTGCCGCGAATGGCAACTTCTTTTCCTTTATCGACATACTTTTCAATAAGTTCCGCCTGTTTTCCCCAGGCTACTACATTATGCCAGTCGGTTTGTTGGATTTTCTCGCCTTCTTTGTGGTAGAATTCATTGGTAGCCAGTGAAAAACTGCATACTTTTTTACCACTTTCAAAGTTTTTGGTTTCGGGGGCATTGCCCACATTTCCGATTAACTGTACTTGGTTTCTTAGATTACTCATAATTAAAAGATTTAAAGATCTGCTTTGTCAGCAGACAGGTTAAACATTGATTTACTTATTATATCCGGAGCGTTTTCCTTTTTTGATTTTTTTACTTCGCTTCCGGGTATGTTGTTTTGAAATGATTTCATAAGTTTTATTTTTTGATTTACTTCCTATAGAGCCGTTTGCTGTTCCCTTTTTTGATGCTGATACATTTTGAATATTTAGAATTAGGAAGGACTTATAAAAAGGAGTAAGCGACTGGCTTATGCAGTCCGTACTAACTTCTAAATATTAGTATTTTGCATTATAAAAAAGGAAAAAAACAGCAACGGTCCGGGAAGTAAATGGAACTACTGAAATTGAAAAACAACCGGAAGCAAAGTAAATGCAAGAATGGAATTCCTATAAAGCGGGCTTCTTTTTTTTGGTCAAAAAACAGCGTTTAGGTACTCTAGAAGGAATCAGGCAAGAAGAAAAAGAGGAATTAAAGTAGAAAGCGAAAAAGTGCCCAAGATTCTCACAGGAAAGCTCTTTACCCGAAATGAAGCTTTTCACGTAGTGGAGTGGTAATGTGCTGACCGGGTACTGAAAATAAATCATCCTTTTTAAGTCTGATTCAAATCCGACTTGACTGCACAAGTATTGCCAGTATTATGTTCCCCTGAAAAATTCATTATTAAGTATTTTGCACGCCAATTTCATTATATAATTTGATTACTTCCAGAAGTCATATACATTTGTTGGTTTCAACAGATTCAATTTAAATTTGGTTCCCAATCAACATTCTATGAGAATATATATCCTGATTTTAATTTCCTTGGTTTACATTGTCTAAAGACTCTGGTAAGCTACTAACTTCAACTCCACAATCTTCAAAAGCTTTGGTGACTCCCAACGCAATGGTAGTTTCTGCACACGCGGAAGCATCAGAAATAGGGGTTTTAATTATGCAAAAAGGGGGAGGTGCTTTTGCATGCTATGGGAACTATTGTATTATTTTCCAATGGCAATAAGTTTTCCCGACTTATAAACTCCCCTTCTTCCCCGAACTCTTCTTCTCCAAGTTCAAAGGTTCGCTCAAAACCTACATTTTTACTGGCGTCGGCTATAGACCAGGTTTCTGCAGGCTCAAAAAGATTAAGTAAAACCGCACCATAAAATGATAACCCTTCAACAATGGGCAGCAACATGTATTTAATAATTGTGGCTCTAATTTCAGAAATGCTTCATACTTATAATAAAAAAAGCACAAACTATAAATGGAAAATTAAGTCCAACTACAGTTTGTGCTTAAGAAATAGGGCTCGGTGTTTAACTATTCAACTAAAGTAAATTGAATAGTTCCAAGAATACCATAATCTCCTACATAAGTACCTAAACCTTCATTCTGATCTCCTCTAATGGCTCCGGTCAAAATAATGTCACCAGCTTTCAAAGATTCACCCCTTGAAGCCAATTCTGCACTTAAAAATGAGACTGCTTTAAAAATACCATCCAAAGGAAGTCCAACTTTAGCATCCAGAATAACATTTCTATCCAAGGTACCTAATAGTTCAATTTCATCAGGATCAATGTCTTGATTTAACAAATTTTCTAATTGTGTTTCTTCCCCCAAGATGTAAGTACGTGCAGCACTATTTGTGGCGATGATGTCCCTAAAGTCAATTACCATATTATTTGGAGTAAATCCAAAGTCTGCAAATTCAAAAGCTGGAGCAATGGCTTTGACCGCATTTTTTGCTTCTTCTGGGCTAATAGCAGATGTAACATCTCTGCCCATTATTATTGCCACTTCAAACCCAACAGAGCCACCAATGAAATCTTCACTTAAGCTTAATGTTGAACCATTAGGAACTTCAAAACTGGAATAGATTCGTCCATATATGGGTTTGGGAGCTCCAAAGGGTCTTTCATCCCCAGTAAACCCTAGTTTATAACCGGTTAATGTGCCGACACCTCTATTTTCCAATTCTTTGATTAACCTATCTTGAAAATCATACGCATCGTTGATCGTCATATCCGGAAACATGGGGGTTAGAGCCGGGAAAGGCTCAATATTGAAAAAAGAACCGGCATAATCATCAATGAAATCAAATAATTCAGAACCTAAAAGATCTGGTGAATCACCAATATCACCGCAATTTCCTTCTTGAAAGTGGTAGTAGTCTACGTTGTCATCTCCATCCATTAGACCTCTAACATCGTCATCGTTAATAACCCCTGCTCGTATTATTCTTTCTTCTACTTCTTCGTAAGCATCTGAATTACGCAAAGTGATTTCAATATAATACTCGTCCATACCGGCACCGTCAGGTAAAAACATACAAACCGGGGAAGTATAATAATCTCCGTTCTCCATATCCATCGTGTTTTGAAGGTTTTCGTGAAGAAGATTACCTTTTACTCCATTCTCAAAAGACCATATATTCACACTGTAGAGTGCAGAATAATGCCTGCCGTTTTCATCACAGTAGTTCCCAAATATACAGAACTCGATAACTTCAGTTGCTTCTATATCAAAGAATTGATAACCGTATAGGTTTACATCCCTGTCATCAACACATAGCACTTCCACATCAAGATAGGTTTTTGATCCCGCCCTTAGATTCCAGGTACTGGCAGCTCCACCCAAAGGATTTGTAACAAATTGAGCATACTCACTTCCAACTTTGGGGGCGACCCATAAAACATTATCCGGTTCCCCGTCACTGTCATCATCTGTCCAAACCACAAAATCAGTTAGACTAACAGAAACATGTGTTTCGCTCGAAGCTACCGGAATTTCCAGATCTTCATCATAGCCGGTAAAATATCCGTTGGCATCCTCTAATATAGGTACTACAACCATTACTTCTGTATCACTATCTCCATATTCAATAGTGATTTGTGCAAAAGCAGGATCTCCATCAATACATTCGCCTACATCAGCTCCTATCTCTTGCTTGTTTATCACAGCTCTACTGAAATCCTGGAGGGCAGTTCCGAAGGTGAGCGTAACACTTCCCTGTTCATTGTTAACGGTGTTTTCATCCTTACTACAGGAGGTAAAAATTAAGGCAAACACTGCCAAATACATCAATTTTAGTTTAAAATTTCTCATCCTAATAAAATTTAGTTATTAATATTTATAATGGTTAATTGTAATTCCAACTTTTGATATCAATTCGAGCATTTTTTTGATTTATAAAGGTAATATCACAGACAAAAGGTTGGGATGGGGGAATTCCCGTATTGGCTTAATTTAACTGTTTACAGCACAGAGAGTCCAATAAACTTTAAAATAATTAACGGTAATTATAACTTCTCTGATTGGGAAATACATCCTGTTAGTTTCGAATATTACTCTGGAGAAAGCTTTGAAGTAAAAAGAGAGCGAAAAATTGTATTTACAGAGAATCAATCAGGAATTATTCTCAAAAGATGTGAAGAATTCAAAACTCCTTAAATAAAAAGAGTCCTTCCATTTCAAATTGAAAGAGGCTTTATAATTGTACAACACTGCATTCGTAATATCTTCACATATCAGAACAAGTTGGAACACAACTTCTACATATTATGGCGCAAAAAAGAAACCGTCTAAAAATTACTTTAAACGGTCTTCTCTTATCTAAGCTTTATATATTATTTAACTATTAATTCCATTGTATACCTGAATTATTTCTCCTTAGGCTTCGGGATGTATAGTATCATATTCATCTTAGAAGCCATTCCATAACAATCTTAGGATTTTTCAATAGCAATAGGTTTTCCCTACTTATAAATTCAGATAAGCTCTCGGCACTTTATTGTTAAAGCCAACCCAAAAAACATTCTATATAGAATGTTTTTAATTAGCTTTGCAGTATGGAACAGGAATTAAAAACAGAAGCTACCCGGAAATTAATAACCAAAAAGGCTTTTCAGCATTTTTATAAGAATGGATTCAAATCTACCAGCGTTAATGAAATTATGAAAGCTACCGGATTGTCTAAGGGTGCATTCTATCACAATTTTAAAAACAAGGATGAATTAGGCGTATTGGTGGTAAAAGCAGAATTAAACACCATGATTTACAATGCAATGATTGCTCCTTTATATGCCGAAGGCGAAGCTAAAACTATTCTACAAACTACTTTCTTGAACAAGTTCCAAACTTTTACCAGTGATGAAAAACTAATGGGTTGTCCGGTGAATAATTTAATCAATGAAATAGGCGGATCACAGAATTTGTTAAACAAAGCTTTAAAAGATCTTATAGACACCTGGGTAAATGCGGTGGTTAATATTATTGAAAGAGGTCATAAAGACGGTTCCATTAAGCCAGAAACCAATGCACAGCAAGCAGCCATTTACCTGGTGAGTTCTTTTGAAGGAATGCGCGGTATTCGCAAACTATACAGTGATGACCTAAACTGGAATTCATATAAGGCAGCCCTTGAAGATTACATTAACCAACTCTAAAATGTGCCTGTTGTAGGTAAAGATTATTTCAGAAAAATTATTGCAATAGAGAAATGAATTCTCGCAAATTATACACTTAAAATTAAATATTATGTTCAACACTATCAAAATAAGCGTTCTTTCATTAATCGCTTTATTCCTTTTTTCAGCCTGTAACTTCGGTAATTCTGAATCTTCAGAAAAACAGGAAGAAATTGTAAAACAGGTAAAAGAAAATGAAAGTAACAATTTAAGAAAGGCACCGCAATTTGAGGTCACTACTATAGATGACCAAAAAATAAGCCTGGAACAATCCCTGGCAGAGAATAAACCTACGATGATCTATTTCACGGCATCCTGGTGCCCAATGTGCGCTAAAAACTGGCCCGCCATTGCAGAAGTTTACCCGGAATATAAGGATAGAGTAAATTTTGTAGCAATAAGTATAGACCCTACAGATGATAAGGAAGTAATGACCAAACTGGCAGAAGAAAAAAACCTGGACTTCCCTTTAGTTAAAGGCACCCCTCAGGTGATGATAGATTTTGGAGTAGATAGCCAGGCTACTACAGTTGGTATTAATGAAGAAGGTTATGTAGAATTTCAAAAAGATAAAACAGTACTTACAGCTGAAGAATACCGCAATCTTTTTGAGCAATTGCTAAACTAAATGGATTTTATAGGATTCTCATTTTTACAGGGCATATTGGCGTTTTTAGCTCCCTGTGCCGTGGCTTTGTTGCCCGGATATATTCTCGCCTTTATTTCCAGAAATCCCGATAGCCGTTCGAACATTTCTGCACGTTTAGGCAGGGGCTTCAAGCTGGCATCGCTTAGCATACTGGGAATCCTGATAATCTATAGTCTGGCCGGGGCAATGATTGTACTGGCAGGTCAGGTTTTAAAAGATTACATGAAATGGATCACTATTGGGATGGGAGCTATTTTAATTATCCTTGGAATTCTAATGTTAATAGGTAAGAGTATTTCATTTTCTTTTAATATCCAGAATTCAAACCCGAAGACAGAAGCTATTGAGGCTTTTATATTTGGAATTGGTTATGCTATTGGTGCGCTGGGATGCCTGTTCCCCTTGTTTTTAATAGTAGCGACCCAGGCGATGGCCGCAGAAACAGTTTGGGAAGGTAGTTCTTATATCCTGGCCTATTTTGCCGGAATAAGCGGAATGATGATCCTAACTATTCTTCTGGCCATTTTTGCCAAGGATTTTCTTCTGAAAAACCTGAGAAAAATACTTCCATATATGGAAAAGATTACCGCTGTACTGCTCATTATCGCAGGAGTATATGTAATCTATTATCAAATGGCGCTATTTGAATTTTAAGGCTAAAGGCCATATGTATAGCGCTTTTTTAATTGATGTTTAATCTTAAAAATTTAAATTATGTCATACCAAACGTACAAGATCGGTTTAAAACCGGTAAAACTAGAAGATGCTAACGAGCAACAAAAGGAAATCCTTGAAAAGGCGAAAAAAGCTAACGGGATGATTCCTAACATGTATAATAACATGGTGAATTTACCGGCCTTGCAGAATACTTATGATTCCGGCTATCATCAGTTTAGACAGGACAGCGGATTCACACCTGCGGAACAGGAAGTGGTATTACTAACCATCAGTATTGCAAATTCCTGTGGATATTGCACCGCAGCCCATAGCTATTTAGCTGAAAATGTTTCAAAAACCCCAAAAGATGTTATTGAAGCCATTAGACAGGGTAATAAAATTGAAGATGATAAATTACGAGCCCTGCACGAATTCACTAAAGTGATGAATGAAAGCAGAGGAAATCCAACTCCAGAAGAGGCTAAAAAGTTCCTGGACGCCGGATATTCTGAAAAACAGATCCTTGCTATTATTCTGGCACAGGCCGTAAAAACGATAAGTAATTATTCCAACCATATTTTCCATACTGAAGTTGACGAAGCTTTTGCCGGGAATAAGTTGTAGTAAGTTTTAAATTAATAGGAAAGTCAACAAATTGACTTTCCTATTTTAAACAATTTCAAAAAATATATTGCTAAAAAAATGTCTATGAAAT
>NZ_JAIQZA010000057.1 GCF_020164485.1 Salegentibacter tibetensis | reverse complement strand
GAAAAACGCATCAGATGAAGAGATGGCTATAGAGGATGACATCTTCTGGTGGCACATAGCCATTTTTGCAGTTTTCAACATCATCATCGGTTATTACTTTTACCACGATTCGGAAGTAAATGGCATCAGTTCTTTCCTTACATTTATCGCTTTAGGCTTTCATTTCCTCCTTGTCGACTACTCGCTCCTCCAACACCATGAGAAAATGTATGATAGAACCGGTCGCTGGATAATGGCTGGTGCTGTTGTTACTGGTTGGCTAATAGGTGTAATCTTTACGATCCCAGACATGATCTCATCTTCAATGTTTGCCTTACTCGCAGGAGCCATCGTTGTAAATACCTTTAGAGAAGAGCTTCCTGAAGACAAAGAAAATAATTATGGTTTCTTTTTAATAGGAGCTATAGCGTATACGATATTGTTAAACATTTAATTCCACGCGTATGGACCACTTACAATAGGAGAACCGAAGAAACGCCTTTTTAACCACCGGCCACACTACTGTTGGAAAGTTAGCTGGCTTAAATTTTGCATCTATAAATACCTAATTATAAATAGAAAGAACTATGGAATTCAGAAATATCAAAATAGCAAAAGACCCGTCAGCATATAACAAGCTCACCAATGAAGAAGCCCGCATTATCGTTAACAAAGGTACTGAGCATCCAGGCATGGGTGAATATGAGCGCAACGAAGCAGAGGGAGTATACCTTTGTAAACGCTGCAACAATCCGCTTTACACATCAGATTACAAATTCGAATCTCATTGTGGCTGGCCCAGCTTTGATGAAGAGATACACGGAGCCGTGCAGCGTGTGCCGGATGCAGACGGTCGCCGTACCGAGATTGTTTGCGCCAATTGTGATGCTCATTTGGGACATGTTTTTGAAGGAGAATATCTAACGCCAAAGAATGTGCGTCATTGCGTTAACTCACTCTCCATGACTTTTGTGCCGGTAGAAGAACTGGAGAATGAACGTCAGGATGAAGATTAAAAAGATTAATGTACAACATGGTGAGAATTAGAAAATAGATAGAAAACACCAGCGGCAGAAAGTGAATTACACTTGCTACCGGTGCGGCAACATTCTGTTTGAGGTGAAAAACAAATTTGATGAAGGTCCGGATTTTCATGTTTTTGGCTCAGGTAGGTGAGGGTGAGAACGTGAAACAAAAACCGCTCGAGATATGGCAAGGCATCGTACTCAAAATGGTATGCAGCCAGTGCAAAGAGCACCTGGAACCCCTGTTAAAACACGCTAGGAACCCTACGCAACATAAGTATTAGATGTCGCTCCCTTAAATAAATAAGAGGCCACCTTTCATAAATACTCCAGTGGCAATTCAGTAGTGTCGAGAGCTGTTTCAATTGTTTTAACTCAACATTCTTTTAGAGATTTTCTCGTTTGTAATTGATACAGAAGTTAATATAGGCATTCCGTTCTCCCAGCAATTCAATCCGTTCGTTATCGACAATTAGAAAGGATTGTGTCCGGCTTATTCAACCAGATAGGGAAATCTGAGCCCTTGAAACTTTTAATTTAATTATACTCCTGTTTTACTTCTATTAACTACTTGCTATCGCTGCCAGTATATCACGACGCAGATCGTCTGCATCTTCTATTCCAACAGAAAGGCGCAACAGGGCATCGGTAATACCTTGCTCCAGTCGCTCTTCTTCTGATAAACTGGCATGAGATGATGTGGAAGGCTGGCAAATTGTGGTTTCTAAACCACCCAGACTTAGAGCCGGAATAACCAGTTGCAGCCTATTTAGGAACTCCTCTGTTTTGGAATCATCTTTTAATTTAAAGGAAAGCATTCCTCCAAACCCGCCTTTCATTTGACTAGCAGCAACTGTGTGATTCGGATGGCTCTCCAGACCAGGATAATAAACTGCCGATATTTCCGAATTTTCCTGTAAAGCTTTTGCTAATTTTAAAGCATTGGAGCTCTGTTTTTCAACCCTGAGTGCCAGGGTCTTTAGGCTCCGCTCTATTAGGTAACAGTCCAAACCGTTCAGGCTGCCCCCAAAATTCAAGGCACTCTGGTAAATAATGTCATTTAACTTGTGAGAGGTAACAATGGCACCAAAACACAGATCATGGTGCCCCCCCAAATATTTTGTACCACTGTGGACGACAATATCAAAGCCCATAGAAATCGGATTTTGAATAATAGGTGTGGCAAATGTATTGTCTACCACCGATATTATATTGTTTTTTCGAGCAACTGCGCTGATCACCTCCAGATCAACTATGGAAAGCAAAGGGTTAGAAGGTGTCTCAGTGTAAATCACTTTGGTGTTTTCCCTGATCAGGCAATCCAGTCTTCCAATTTCATCATTGGGAATAAAGTCAAAATCAATATTATATTTCGGAAACTCCTCCACGATAAGCTTGGCGGTACCACCATAAATCTCCTGTGAGAACAGAGCATGATCACCTGCTTTAAGAAAAGAAAAAAGAACAGTGGAGATGGCCGCCGTTCCAGAACTGAAAATCATTCCGGCATCCCCTTTTTCCAACCTGCACAATTTATCAACAATAGCTTTCTGATTCTCTGTGTTGAAATTTCGGGGATACAATATTTCGTTATAGCCAATATACCTGTTGGCAGTTGAAGTGTATATGGGAGTATTCACTCCCTGGTGTTTCTGCTGGTTGTGAACACAGTCTGTTTCCTTGCTGTACATACTACTATATTGATTAGAGCCTCTAAATATGCTTATTCTTCTACTTCTAAAGTTATTTCAATTTCTACGGCTATACCACGGGGTAAAGAACCCATGCCGACGGCTGATCGTACATGTTTTCCTTTTTCACCAAAAACTTCCACCATTAAATCTGAAAAACCGTTGATTACCTGGGGATGGTCTGTAAAATCTTCGGTGGCATTAACCATTCCCAGCACTCTCACAATTCTTTTTACACGGTTTAAATCACCAAGGGCCTGCTTGATGGTCGCAAGCACACAGACTGCTGCATTGCGAGCCGCCTGATACCCCTCCTCTAATGTCAAGTCTCTTCCCAGTTTGCCGATATCCACGGAGGTGGGTTCTCCGCTAAAGGAATGGCCAGATAAGTACAAGATGTTATTTACCTCCAGGTTGGTTAAATAATTCGCGACAGGATTTACTGGTACCGGAAGTTCTATTCCAAGGGTTTTAAGCTGCTCTTCTGGGTTGGTCATAATTATTTTATAGATTAAAATTAGGTAAAAAAGCACCTACCGTAGCGCTTGTCTATCTCACGATAATATACAACTTAAAACAAGAATTACCTTTTAGATTAGTTGATTCTAAAAAGATAGTTTTCAAATTAGATGAACTCAGTTTTCCAAACATAAAACCATTACTTCTACTTCCTGTTCATTTCCAAATCTCTCCGTAGGTGTGTAATTTGGAATACCGACGGAGGCGTGATGGCAGGTAGAAATTAAAACTTATTGCGCTGCAAATTTAAGCGGTTTGAGTTACTACTGACCTTGAAATTGAACTCTAAGAATTTAAATGTTCTCCATTTGATTATTCTAAGTTACAGGAAGATAGACTCGAACCACATAAATACTTGAAAACAAGATAGATTTGGACCGGGAAAGATTTAATATCGACCCAATTCATACATGATTTGGTTGTGGTGGCTACGCAAGACAAAAATCATGAAGGGTAAGCTTATCCTATTTCAGATGTTTAATTAAATAAAGTATTATTAATTCCCTGTTTGGTCCAGTGCTGCTTTTAATCCCTTTGCCAATTCTTCGGCTGGCCCTACTCCCCAGTAATGAAGAAAAAATATTCTTGGTTCTTCGTGAACCATATGATTATGAACAGCTACTACTTCAATATTGTTCTCTACCAAGGCTTTTATAACAGGTGCTACTTCGTCTGCAAGCATAGTAAAATCACCTGCTACTGCAGCTTTTTCAGTAGTTCCCTGCCAACTTGCCCAGGTGTTGAAGCCTAAAAAGGTACTCACAGGAGCTCCGTGTTCTTGAAGTTCAACATCAGGACGTCCAATGGTTAATTTATAAACACCATTATTCATTTTTCCCTGGTAACCTATAATACTGTCAATCATTTCAGTATTCAAAGTGTTTTCTACAGATGAACTCTCGACATCGGCTGGATTGGCACCTCGTATTTCACTTACTTTATCAAAAACAGCCTTGACACTTCTTCCCAATTTCTTTTCATCGCCCATACCACCTATGTGCATATACATAACATCGGGTTCATTCCGCACAAAATGGTTGTGAATCGCAGTGATGGTCAAACCTTGTTTAATAATTTCCTGTTGGACGGGTTTTAAGTCAGATTCAGTCACGACTATATCTCCCATTAACATTACCTGTTCTGAACCTGGGGCAAATGCCGCCCAACTTCCTAATCCCATCGGAGGAATAATCTTAAAGCCGTCAACGGACACATTTAAATCATTTTGTGGGACAGTGACCTTAAACTCACCATCATTTTCCTGACCCTCCATTCCCAACTCCTTTTTTAGCAGCTCGATATCAATTTTATTCAATGTAGTATCTTGAGTCGTTTCCTGATTTGCTGCCGCTAAATCAAATTTCTTTTCAGTATCCGCACATCCTAAGATGAATACAGAAAAGGCTAAAAAAAGACAATAAAGTGATTTTGACATAATTTTTTGTTTTAATTCAAATATACAAGAATATCCAGTACCCTCTCATAATCCTTAGCTATTAGGATACGGAACTTAATTAGAAACGAAGTTTCCATTATCACAGGTGAAGGAATAACTGAGGTGATTTCCATAGCTCACCCATTGGATTTCATACTGTCTCTTTAATAGGAGCTGTACAACCTCAAAAAGAATAACTAAGATAAAGAAGGTCCACACCGCTTAAAACCTACGCCGATTTTTTTAGCCATGATAACTTTGATACCAGGTCTAAAGATTGATCCAAGCTGCTTTACTCGCAAATAAGGACCATAAATGGCAATTCCAGCTGCAATTAATGACAATACGCCCAATGCAAAAGCCCAATATTGCTGTGTATACCGCAGTTACAGCTCTGTGGCTTGTCCGCCAGTTCAGCATAACACCAATTGCTATTAACTTATCTCTCCGAATTTATGGATCACCCCAGGGCCTGTTTTAAATTAGAAAAAAAACAAAATGATATCACGAGATTTATGTAAAGATATTATAAAGCATCAATGGACAAATACATGGTCTAATAAAAATGCTTGATGAAGATATTCATCCCAAGGAGGTACTTATTCAATTTAAGGCGGCACAGAAGGGTCTGGATAAAGCTCATTTTTATTTGTTGAATTAGACTTATCGGAAAGCTTTGGCCATAAAATATCTGAAACCGTAGATGCCTGCCGGGAAATTGTGGAAATGAAGGTCGCATTGATTTATACGAAAACAATTCTCAAATCTGGAAATGGATACCCCTACTTCAATACAGGATTCGGTTCTGGAATAATGTCAGGGATTTAGAGGTCAATTGTACAAATGATACAGCAAGTGACAGGCAATTAACAGCGTCTATTGAAAATAAAGGTTTTATTCTAAATAAGAATAAAACCTAACAAAACAATTATAGAATTATAATTACAATTCGTTCCTCAATTCAAAAAAAAGATTTGAATAAACTTTATCTCCAGCTAGTAGTAAGCTAATTTCAATGAATTACCAGTTGCTAAACTTTACATTTTTAAAGAGTTCTTCCTAGTCTTTTCAGTTTTTCTCTCCTCAGGCGATACATTAAATCGTCTGTGAAATCTCCGGTGCTGGTTTTCAAGATTATAGGCTTCATGAGCTATCACGGGATTTGCAATTAGTAAACCTCCATTCGCAGTGGCGCCAAGGACTATGGCCGAGGAAATTAAAATAATATTCTTAATGATATATTGGCCCAAAAGGGTAGGTACAAAAGCAGTATCAGTCCATGTTTGATCGGGGAAAAGCACAAGTGGCAAAAAGGTCCCTAACATTTGAACATAAAGTAGCAATAAGGTTGAGCGCATAAATTTACCCATTAATAAACCTATGCCTATCAAACCCTCCCAAGTGGCCAATATAGGCATGGAGAAAGCAGGTGAAATAAGTCCAAAGGTTAAGGCCGAAATAGTATCAGAGGCAATGGTTTCTGCAGTACTTACTCCAGGGAAATATTTAACCACGCCAAACCACATAAAAATGAGTCCAAGGGATATTCTTAAGATGGTCAAACCATTTCTCGCTTTCCATTCTATCGTTTCAATTAATTTACGCTGAATTATAGTTGGCAAAATAAATGCTTTTAAAATTTTTATTGATATATACGAATTTATAATGTTTTTGATCTTGAGAAGCAAATAAAACTGGTTCTTTGGTTTTACAGTAAGCCTATAATTTGAAATTCTATTAGGTATCGTAAGTTGGGGAGTGAATTATGCCCATCCTTTAAGGTGTGACAACATATAAATTTTATCAACCTCGGATTACGCCTTGTTACAGGCGTGCCCCGGGGGTCAAATATGAACTTGCCCTAAAAAAGGCTTGTTCATTTCAATCAACACTTACTAAAAAAACCTTTTTTAAAATGTTTTGTTTGTAGATTCTGAAAAACCGATCAAAGTGTCAACAAATTTTTGCCTTAATTTTTAAATTTGATGTACAGGCACAATCAGTTCATTCCAGCTCTACTGAACATACTTAGTTCTTTGGCCCATTTTACAATTATAGGTTGATATTCTCGAACATGGGCTTTTAATTTTCTTTCCTGATGGTTGGATATATACATCCCGGCTAATTCATAAAATATGTTCTTGAATTCTGTTACTGTAAAAGCACGGTAGGCCAATCCGTTATTAAAATTGGAAATAAAAGGGACCAGGTCATCACTGGCTTTTTTATAAATCGCTTCGGCTTCCTCCCATTGTCCTTCTTTTTGTGCTGCTTTTCCCGCAAGTTGTGTGCATTCACAAAACTCGATGACCACCTGGAAGTTGTGTTTATTAAGCAGATCCAGTTTTTTTAGGTTCTTTTTCATCTCCGCGAGCACATTTTTGTAATATCCGGAGGCTTGGAAATACCGCTCCTGCTTAAATGCGGTGTTCCCTTTTTCAAGTTTTTCAATCCATTTATGTCCCATAATATAACTTGTTTAACGTTCTTAAAATCCTATCGAAGCATTTTTAAAAGATCCTGTTCGGTCAGGTATTCGAAACTCCTTTGCTTGACCCTAAACGATTCGTCTAAGACCACAATTGCGGGTAAACTGAATTTGGTGTTTTTCCTGCTTGCCAGCAACAACGCGATTTGATGAATCCCATTGCGCTGTGTTTTTGCCTGTTCATTGGTAAAATCCCGACCATCAAAGCGTATGTTGCGTTTGCTTTCGGCATCCAATTTTACCGTGTAAAATTCCTCGTTGAGCTTCTTTATCACAGGTATTTTCTTAAAGGCCACCTGTTCCATTTTTTTACAGTACACGCACCAATCGGCGTTAAAATAGATCAATACTTTTTTTGGTTTTTCGGCAAGGGAATCTTCCAATTGCTCAAAAGAAATCCATTTAACTGATTGGTTTCCCTGAGCAAAAGCTGAATATTGGCTACAAATAAAAAACAAAATAAAAAGGTGTTTCATAATCTTATGGCATAAGTCTAATTAAAATTAAAGATGCAGCTTACCAAATTTAAGCCCGATAAAAAATGTGCGGGGTTTAGCGGGACCGTAAACATAATCAGAATCTCTTGTAGGGCCGCTGTCAAAATCATCTTGGTAGCTGTTGAAAAGATTCTGCACGCCGCCGCTAAAGGTCACGTGAAAATCTTCGGTAAGGTCAACATGATGACTCAAACGTATGTTGGCATCAAAAAATTCAGGAGTGTCCACCAAGTCCAAAAACCCTGAATCGCTCACTACCCGTGGAACTACCATGGAGCCGGTATAGGTTCCGGTAAGGTCTAAACCTGTATTTTCCACCAAAACAATATTCGCATTGAAATACCCATAAACGTTTGGGTTCCTTACAAATTGATCTACAATCACATCGGTTTCTTCTGTATTGGTTGCTTCGAACAACACCTGGGGCTCTTCGTACATGGATTTTTGCAAGGTCCCGCCCAATTGAAAGGTCAAATTTGATGAAGGGGAAACTCCAAATTCAAAATTCGTTCCAGTCACATAGGCCCCGCTCCCATTGCGCACCTCTTCCAAAATGGAACCGTTTGGCAATGTGGCGCCGGTGCTTACAGGAGTAAAAGGATTTTCCAACTTGGTATAAAAACCTTCCAAGAGGAAATTGGTCTGTACTTTTTCAAAATCTCTGGTATAATTCAGGGAAGCGGTATAGGCGTTGGAGAATTCAGGTTCCAAATTCTCCGAAAGGATCACAAAAGAAGGCTCGCCACCTACCGATGAGATGTGCAAATCTTCACTAAATGCCTGTGGCGCCCTAAAACCACGAGCATAGCCCCCGCGAAGTTTTAAATCTTCCGTAATATCGTACATTAGGGTAAGTCTTGGGCTCAATACGGTTTGTTCAACCTGGGAATCCCGGGACACCCCGCCCACTTTATAGAAACCATCTACCCCAATGTGGTCCAGCCTTCCGCCAAGCAATGCGGTAAAAACAGAAAAGGGTTTCCATTCATACTGCGCGAACGCGCCATAGGAATTTACTTTTTGGTCAATAAACCTATCGTAGCCCGCAATTTCATCTTCAGTGTTGCTGAAGTTGTATTCCGCACCTACGGTAAGCACATCCCGCACAAACTGTCTAGTGTATTGCATGCCCGCAAGGGCGGCAAGGTCTTTGGTGTTTCCGTAGGCATTTATGGCAGTTAGCGTATCCTGGGCGGTGCGCCCTCCGCCAAGGCCGCCATAAAAGCTCTCCCTGTCGGTCTTTTGCCCGGAAACATAAAACGAAAATTTGTTGGATTGGTCATTATTGAATACATCATAGGTAAGTCCGCCAATATACGTATCGTGGATCAATTCTTCGGTAATATCGGTGAGGTGTGGTGCCAGTTCCAGCCTATCGCCGCCCCTGCGGTCTTCCTTCAGCGCGGTCAGGTCCAGGGTAAACTTGCTGTTGTCGTTCGGTTTTAAAAACGCCTTAGCGCCAATGGAAGTATTGACTAGTTCCACGAGTTCTGTAAATCCGTCGCCGTTGGCATCATAGGCATCCCGGTCGCGGTTCATCCCAAGAACCGTTACCCCACTTGAAAGGTCATCGCTTATCACCGAAGCGTTAAAACTTAGCGTTATTTCCGGGGTGTCTCCATCTATAAGGCCGAAGTTGGAAGCAATTTCCCAACTGTTCAAAACGGGCTCTTTGGTAATGATGTTTATCGTTCCCGCAATGGCATTGGAGCCAAATAGGGCAGAACCACCGCTGCGCACAACTTCCACCCGGTCCAGAATAGAGGTGGGAATTTGTTCCAAGCCGTAAACATTGTTCAAAGCACTAAAAACCGCACGGGAGTTTACCAAAATCTGGCTGTAGCCACCGTCAAGGCCGTTGAGGCGTACCTGGGTAAACCCACAGTTCTGGCAGTTGGTCTCCACCCTTACCCCAGGTTGGTAGTTGAGGCTTTCTGATACGGTAATGGATTGAGTGGCGTTGAAAATTTTTGAATCTAGTACGTTTACCACCACAGGGGCGTCTTTTCGGTTTACCCGGTTTCTGGTGGCGCTCACCACCACCTCGCTAAGCCCCAACTTATCTTCTACTAGTTCAATATTTAAAGGGCTTCCTTCAAAATCTCTGGGATTGATTTCCATGACCACTTTTTTAAAGCCCATGGCTTGTATGGTAAGTTCTTTAGATCCCGGCTCCAACATCAATGAAAAATTCCCTGCCTTATCAGTAGCAGTTCCTATGGAAGTGCCTTCGATATATATATTGGTATATGCAACGGGTTTTCCTTCGTGGGCAATCATTCCCGAGACCTCTGTTTTCTGGGCAAGTACGGTTTGAAAAGTTAAAATGACAGAAAGCAAAGTAAATATTTTCATATGTGTTTTATTTTATTTTTAATCAATTAGGGCCAAAACTCTCCCGTAGGGCTTACTGCTCTATGACCGGTTTTCACTATTTACAGTGTGCTATAGGCCCAATTTTAATGGTGATCTAT
>NZ_JAIQZA010000056.1 GCF_020164485.1 Salegentibacter tibetensis | reverse complement strand
GAAAACTTCAACAAGAATATCCAAAACTGAAGGAACGATATTGGGGGCAACATTTTTGGGCAAGTGGTTATGGAGTATGGAGTACAGGAAATATTACCGATGAGATGGTTAATGAATATTTGGAGCACCATCGCCGAGATTCGAGTGATAACTCCAATTTCATATTGGAATAGCTTGGGGACTTTCAGTCCCTAGTAAAAAAACCTCTGCACTTTGAGTGCAGAGTGGTTTAGTTTGGGAGCCAATAATCCTCAGTAGCCCCACATCGATTGCATTCTAACCTTTCTTTATCTCGCTGCGCTTTAATTGTAAGCATGAACTTTGTCAGTTAGTAAAGTGAACTTCAAATGAAAAATGTATCTAAGGTTTAGCCAATTAATATATTTAAATATAGGCCATTTTCCATTAATTAAGAATATTTATGGGTATATAAAAACCTGTGTATCAAAAGAGGGTTAGACCTTACTTTTTGTACGGTTTTTCATTACTCTTCTCTTGTTTTGTTGAGTTAATTTTGCTTAAGGCTTAAAGCTTAAGTCTGTAAGCTTCCCTAAGTAGTTAAATATCATTAAAATTTCGTGAAATATCATAATTATGAGTTGTAAGAAAATCAGTGTTTGTTTCATCTTTTTTCTATCCTGTACCCTTTATTCTCAAACTTCTTTGGAACTACCGCAAGTTTTTCCAGCTTCACCTGAGGCTTCCTCTTATGGGAAATATGGGGATATTGCAGTAAATATGGCTATAGGTCAAGCCAATCATGAGATTCCCATTCATAATATTGTTGAGCAATCTTTTTCCTTACCTGTTTTTCTGGAATATAATTATTCCGGATTAGTTGTTGAAGAAATACACGGATCTACCGGGCTTGGTTGGAATTTGCGAGCCGGTGGTATGATAACTAGACAAATTAAAGGATTACCAGATGAATCACAGAATGGATATTTTGGACCAAATAAAATTGGAGAAAAGGTTTATAAAATGGAAAAAGGTCTACTCTCCACGGAAGAGGAAGGGCTGTTAAAAGAAAATGCTGCGAATGGGAAATGGGATACTGAGTCGGATAAATATTTAATAAATATTGCAGGAATATCAGCGAGCTTTTATTTGAACCATCAAGGTGACCCCGTTTTTTTACCGTATTCGAGCTTAAAGTTGGAACGGCTAGAGACAGGGGGATTTAAATTGACAGATACTTCTGGTGTTCAATATTTTTTCACAATAGAAGAGACTACCCAAATAGAGAATTTTGAACCCGATACAATTATGATATACCCCTCGGCCTGGTTAGTTGCTGAGATAATCTTGCCTAATAATAAAAAATTTAATTTTAGCTATTTGCCATATAGCATAAGGCAAAGAACGTATGTTGACACATACACTAAACTGGAACCTTCTTCTCCAACCTATGAGGAGTGTGTGAATACCAAAAATTTGGAAGGGGTTGATACATATATTACAGATTCCGAAGTTTTTGGAATGCTTCTTAGTCGGATTAGCGGAAATAATCAAGAAATAAATTTTAATTATAATTTCAAAAATGGCTCTAACTATGGAGACGGAGAAAATCCTTCATCTTTAAAAAACATTACTATTCAAGATAGTAATCAAACTGTAATGAGCTATACTTTCGAATATGATAATTTAAGTTCTTCCAGGAAGCTTTTAAAATCGATTCATAAGGGTAAGGATTCGCAGAACCAGGAAGAAAATTTTTATCAATTTGAATATTATAGAGGTACATTAAGCGAGATACCTTATTATAAGCAAGATCATTGGGGTTATTATAATGGCAATTTAAATACTTCAGGTCGGTTAATTGCCGAAAATTCCAATAGGGCGCCTTCATTTTCGAATACGGTTTTAGGAGCCCTTAAAAAAATCCATTATCCTACCAAAGGCTCATCAGAGTTCATTTATGAACAGAATGAAGTTTCAGGTAAATTGAATACAGGGGATGTAGGAGTTGAAGATAGATTAAACACGCCTATTGAGATAATAATTAATTCTGATAATTATTCTGATAGTGAATA
The DNA here is from genome assembly GCF_020164485.1 of Salegentibacter tibetensis. Lineage (GTDB taxonomy): Bacteria > Bacteroidota > Bacteroidia > Flavobacteriales > Flavobacteriaceae > Salegentibacter > Salegentibacter tibetensis. The sequence goes on along the minus strand of NZ_JAIQZA010000056.1, from coordinate 9,458 downwards.
TATATACGAAACTATAACAGTGCCCTTTACTCCTGAGGCTTTACCAGATGGACAGCATAGTATTTCCTTAAGCTACTATTTACATGGCTCAGCGGGTTATTCATTGGCATTCATGGAATTACGCAAAGTGAACTCCACTCAGAATGTTACGTGTTCTAATTCGAGCATTTGCAATTATAAAACTGATTTCGCTTCTGCGGAACAGTCTCCTGTTACGAAAAATTTAGATAAAACTTACTATAATTTAGAGCCTGGAAATTATGAGCTGAAGGTAATCTTAGAAAGAGCTGCGAATGTATCAGATCCTTCAAAATCTCCCAGAGCGGTTGCAAATATATTTTTGGAATATTTTGATAGTGCAAATAATACAGAAAGCGATTCCTCTGTTGCGATGGGGGGAATTAGAATTAAAGAGGTCATTTCCTGCACTGGTCCAAATGAAAACTGTAATCGTAAAAAATACAATTATTTGAAGGAGGATGGTACTACACCAAGTGGAATAAATCTATCTAAGCCAAACTATATAAGTCATGAAACGCATAATTATGCTCCAGATACAAATCCTCCAGGTTCTATAGAAATGACATGTAATTTAAAACGCGTCACATCTACAAGTTCTTTGCCTTTAAGTTCATTTATAGGTAGCCCTGTATTATATAAATCTGTTGAGGAAATATCGATAGGACAAAATGGAGAGGAAATAAAAAGAAGATTGCATTTCTCCGGAGAACCAGACGTTGAAGAAAGTTTTCCGTATGCTCAAAGAGATAAAAAAAATTGGAAAAAAGGCTTAAGCCTAAAAACTGAATTTTACAAAAATAGTGGTACAGAATCTTTATTAATTAAAGAAGAAAGTAATAATTATTCTGTTAGCAAAAGAAATGAAAATTCTCTTAAAATGCTTAATTCTTATAATTTGAAGGCTGGTAGGTTAAGATTTTTCTACACAGCTGATGGTTCACGAATAACTCAGAACAACGGAGCTGGGATTTATTTAACTGCTTATACAAACTCATCTGAGCTTTATTTGAAAATTTCCTCTCAGATGAATAACTATTATTTTGATGGAACTTCAGCGTCAGAATTGACTGAACTTAAAAATTTTGAATACGATTACCCCTACGGACAATTAAGTAAGCAGTCTTTTGTAGATAGCAAAGGAGGAAATTTTGAAGAGTTGTTTAAGTATCCTTATGATTATACCACAGATGTTTATACCTCTATGGTCGCCGAAAACCAAATCTCTTCTATTGTGAATGTTTCATCTAAAAAGGGGAAATTGTTACATCAGAAGCATACTGAATACGGTGATTTCGGAGGTAAATTATTTTTACCTAAAGAGGATTTATATCTTAAATCAAATGATTCAACAGCGCATAGTTTGCTATATCATCACTATGATACTTCCGGTAACCCAATAGAAATATCAAAAAAGAGCGGTCCTCATATCGTTTACTTATGGGGATATGATGATCGATATCCTATTGCTAAGATAGATAATGCATCATACCCTGAGATAAGTTCAGCTCTTGGTGTTACAAATTTATCTGAGATAGACGAAACCGATTTGCTCGAGATTAACCTTTTACGTGATAATAGTAACCTCGCTAATACTATGATTACCACCTACACCTACCAACCAGCGGTTGGGGTGACCAGTACTACCGATCCAAAAGGGGATACTGTAACCTATCACTATGATTCTTTTAACCGGCTTGAATTCGTGAAAGACAAGGATGGAAACATTATCTCTGAGAATAAATATAACTACAAGGGTTCCACCAACTAAAAGAACAAAGAAATGAAAAAAGTACTCTCAGCTTTAATTGTTTGCTGTATATATAACTTTAGCCTATACCTATGATCCACTTGTTGGAATAACCACCCTGCCCGATCCGCGTGGAAATACTAATACGTATTGGTAGGATCCTTTTGGCCTACTGGATGCTGTCCTGGATCATAATGGCCAGCTTCTCAAGGAATACAAATACAACTATAAATCCAATTAAGAATGAAAAATTTATACCTTCTGTTACTACTCATAGTTTCAATCTCAGGTCATCTCAATGCAAACAATAGATTTATGCGCAGCTGGGAACCCATTCTTTCAGAAGAATGTGATTCTGATATTCCAAGATTATTCCCGGATCTTTCTTCTATTGATAACTATTATTTGGATATGTTGGAGGACGGAATTCCTCGAAATGGAACATTTTCACCCAGTGCTTCCCAGATTTCCTCGGATTACCAGTCTTCCACGATTATTGGTTATAAAGATTTTACACGAATCTATACTTATTTTGATGTTAACGGTATTGAAAGGACTGTAGAATTAATTTTAAGAATCCATGAAACTGTAAGTGCAGGTGCCAGCCGCGAATTTATTGTGTCTTCAAAGGACGCTCCTTTTATAGCTTTAGATTCCCTGGGAGGTAATCCGAATGTGGAAGGGAGCTGGAACAAGCTTCCGGATGGGATCTTTGATCCGGCGGTAGACCCTTCCGGGGTTTATACATATGTAGTGCCTGGTGGTGCATGCACAGATACCGCATATTTAACCATTTATGTTGAGAAAAATGGTGGTGAACTGGGTAACAAAATTTATTCTTCTTATAAAGGGTTGAATAGTATTGATGAAAACTTTGTTTACACACGTATTCCAAGAGTTCCTATACAAAGCAGTTCTGAAATTGCATATGAGAATGAAGTGATAGAACAGATCACCTATTTTGATGGCCTGGGCAGGTCCAAACAATCTATCTCCATTCGGGCAGGCGGTGATTTGGAAGATCTGGTGACACCCATAGAATATGATGTATATGGAAGACAGGTAAAGGAATACCTCCCATATGCTGCATCGAGTCAACAAGGACAGATTTTCCAAAATCCGATGACTGATGCAGGCAATTTTTATAATGCTGAAAAATATGAATATACCTTAAACCCTTATTCGGAGAAAAATCTGGAGGCTTCACCTATGAGTCGGATAAAGCAACAAGGGGCTCCAGGGGCCGCCTGGGCAATTGGAGGGGGGCATGAGATTGAATTCGCCTATGAAACCAATAATACCGACGAAGTTCGTATGCTCTCGGTTAGTTTCACGAATGGAGATTTCAGGGTTCCCACACTGGGAGATAACGGTTATTATCCAGCAGGTTCCTTATACAAGATGGTCACTAAAGATGAACAACACGATGGTACGGCTACCAAAAATCATACAACCGAGGAGTTTAAAGATAAGCAGGGGAGGCTTGTTTTAAAGCGGACCTATGCCAATACCAATATTCAGGCTCAAGAACCCCATGATACCTATTATGTATATGATGATTATGGGAATCTCACCTACGTATTGCCTCCAAAAATGAATGCCAAGGACGCCACACTGGTAGACCTGAATACCACAATGGCAGCTCTGGGATATCAATATGAATACGATTCGAGAAACAGGCTGGTAGAAAAACAATTACCAGGTAAGGGCAGAGAGTATATAGTTTACAATCAACTGGACCAGCCAGTATTGACCCAGGATGCCTTGCAACGAGACAGCGCTAGCTGGTTATATACCAAGTATGATGCTTTAGGAAGAATTACGAGTACGGGAATATATACCGATTCAATTTCCGATCAGGAAACAATGCAGGTAGCTGTTCAGAATTATTATGATTCTACAGGGGAAAAAGTTTATGAAGAGAAAAGTGGAACAGTATATACCAATCGTAGTTTTCCAACAACGAACCTCTCGGCGTTAACTGAGAACTTTTACGATAACTATAATTTTGATATGGCGGGGATAACCATTCCCGGATCAAATATTTACTCAAAACCCATTGAGGGAGTTAAGACACAGGGCCTGACTACCGGGAGCAGGGTTAAAGTACTGGGGACATCAGTATGGATCACTACGATAAACGGATATGATGACAAAGGAAGACTCATATGGAATACAGTAAAGAATGATTTTTTAGAAACTACCGAGGTAGTTGAGAGCGAACTGGATTTTGTGGGTAATACATTAAGACAGACCACAACCCACCAGAAGACCAGTGTTGCAGTGGATATTATTACGGAAGATAGCTACACTTATGATAATATGAACCGGCTGCTAACCCATCACCAGTCAATTAATAGTGGCCCCGAGGAATTAATTGCTTATAATACTTATGATGAATTAGGTCAGCTGGTAATCAAAGGAATAGGAGCAGGAACAGAATCGATAGAATCTGACAACGACTTCGTAGAGACTACATATACTGATCTGATAAATGCAACTATTAATGCAGATGGAAGTATTGCCAAAACCGGCAGTGGTGAAGAGGATGGTTTTGTTGAAACAGTACAGGAATTTTTACAGGATGGGTATGTAGAATTTACGCCAAGTGGCTCTGATAGACTATTTATGGTTGGCTTAACATATGAGGATCCTGATTATCTAGATAGTGATTTTACCTATTATGCTTATGTAGTAAGAGATTATATTCGAACTTATGAGGGCGGAAGTGAAGGTTGGCATTCTCCTGCGACCCAGACACCAGTAGCCCCTGGAGATGTTATTACGGTCGAACGGATTGGGCCTAAAGTCTTTTACAAAAAGAATGGGGAGGTTTTTTACGAGTCAACTTTTCTCTCCGCAGGTAAGTTAAAAGGAAAGGTTCTATTGTCTGCTGCAGGAACTAATGGAACCAGTGTAGGTTATATGGAACTTCATAAGCTAGATAGAAAAACGAAATACCTCCAGGAGGTCAATTACACTTATAATATTCGTGGCTGGTTAAAACAGATCAACGATCCTGATAATTTGGGTGAGGACCTGTTTGGGTTTAAGATGGGATATAATAATCCTGAAACCCCTGGAGCAACTGCGCTGTATAATGGAAACATCTCGGAGACGCAATGGAAGACCCAAAGTGAGAATATAAGTGGTAACCCGGTAAGTAACTATTATGGATATAGCTATGATGCATTGAATAGAATTACTGGGGCCACGGACAATACGGGTAATTATAATTTAAGTGGGATTGCCTATGATAAAATGGGAAATATTTTATCTTTACAGAGGCAGGGGCATATAAGTGCCGATGCTTCGCTCTTTGGAACTATGGATGATCTGGATTACAGCTATAATGGGAACCAATTGGTACAGGTGGAGGATCATAGTGGTAATGAAGAAGGCTTTAAGGATGGGAATACAGGAATTGATTTTGCTTATGATGTCAATGGCAACTTAACATCCGACCTCAATAAAGGGATAACGGCTATTACTTATAATCACCTGAATCTTCCTGAATTAATAACTATTGGAGGGCAGATCATTGATTATACTTATGATGCTACGGGGGTAAAACTGCGAAAAGAGATCCCGGGGAAAACAACCGAATATGCCGGGAATTTTATTTATGAAGGTGGAACGCTGCAGTTCTTTAGTACACCCGAAGGTTATGTATCTTATGACGGTGGCCAGTTCAATTATGTATATAATTACTTAGACCATTTAGGAAATGTTCGTTTAAGTTATACCGATGGGGATCACAATGGTTCGATAGATCCTGCCACTGAAATCATCCAGGAGAAAAACTACTATCCATTTGGACTAACCCACCAGGGTTATAATGGTGGAGGCGGAGGCAGTGCCTATGGTAATGCTGCCGCGAAACGCTATGGTTTTGGAGGGAAAGAGCTGCAAGATGAGAATATCTCTGGTAGTATTTTAGATTGGTATGATGTTTCAGCTCGAAACTACGATCCTGCTCTTGGAAGATGGATGAATATTGATCCGTTGGCAGAGCAGATGAGAAGGCACTCACCTTATAATTATGCTTTTGATAATCCGATATATTGGTTTGATCCCGACGGATTGAGTCCTCTGGATCATTATTTTACTTCTTCCGGAGCGTATTTAGGTTCGGATGAAGCAGCAACAGATTTTGTGCAAATTATTTCTGAAGAGAATTGGGATAAAAATAAAAAAATCAATAATAATGGAGAGGCAACCATTTCGCACGAAAAAGGTGCTGAATTATCTGAAAATATTACTGAAGTGGAAATATCTAATGATGCAGTGGTAGATATCTTCAACCATTTTAATGATCAACTGGATAGTGGGAGTAAGATGGAAGGAGTAAATATTGAAGCACGGCCAATAGGAGATGAAGCTGGATATAAGCCTAGCATGCGGTCCGAAACTGGAGGAGGATTCGAATTGTTGGGAGAAAGGTTTCTAGCAGATAATAATATCGTAATAAATACCTCAGGAGGAAAGGTTAGTTCGCTGTACAACACGGCTAGCAATATAAAAAATGATTTAGTTCATGAGCATCAACACCAAAAAGACGGATCAAAATCATTTGGTATAAATAATAGATCCATAAAAGAGAGAAGGGCAATTAGGGTTCAAAGAGCTCATACTTCTTATAAAAACACAACTGAAGCATTTCAGAAAAACCTCAAAAGATATGAAAGAATGTTTAACAACTAAGAGATTGTTTTTTCTATGCATTGTGCTTTTTTTTTGTAGTTGTGGCGAGAATATTAAGTATATAGAAGAAACTAATATAACCGACGAAGTAAGTCTAGAAAGCCATGAGTGTACAAAAGAAAAGTTCTTTTTTATTTTGGAAAAAATTTCCATTTGGAACACTAAGCAAGATACTTTCGTAGTTCGGAGCCATACTCCATTGGGTATAAATTTAAAGTTGAAAGTAATTAATAATGATAATAAGCCAAAAAAAATTATTATTAATAATGGAGAAATGGAAAATTGTAATTTCCATTGGAAAGTTGATAAAACTGAAATTGAATTTTTTGGCACAACAGATAAATCACTTTATATAGTGAAACCCAAGGATAGTTTGAGCCTGAATTTGCACACATTATATTTTAATTTTGATAAGATATTCGGACCACTTGAGGATTATACTGAAGTAATTAAAAACTTAATCTCTGAATTTTCTCTCACTTATGACGATGTGGATGACAAAATTTGTATTGAACAGGGGGCTAAAACGGAAATCGTTATTTATAATCATAAATCGCGATGGGAATGGTGGCGGTAAATAAATTTTAATTTAAAAATGCTTGAGATTCTATAAGAGCCTAAATTGACTTCTAAAAATTGCAATTGCTCAATACAAAATGCACTTTGAGTGGCTAAAAACAAGAGAGTTACATTATCAATAAGAAAGATCTTCGAATCAGTTGTTCATTGATGTCTATGACCTGGTTAAGGAGGTTAAAAGTGCAGTGGTTGTTATAGATACTTCGGTTTTGTCTTGTAAGTTGTTGAAGTAGTTACGGTTATAGACTCTTTAACTAAAATTGAAGAATCAAAAAATTATATTGAGAAGGAATATCCTATTGGAGATTTATTGGAAAACAAAAACAAAAAAGGGAAAATAAAAATGTTCTTCTCTGAACCAACAGAAGATTATATAATGGTTGAAGTATTCAAAATTGATAAGAATTTGAGTTACGAAAATCTCACTCTCAATTTAGAAGCTCAGATGTTTATTTACTGTTTTTTAGAGATGACCAAATTGAAGAAGTAACTCAAATTAAATTGGATTATAATTAAAAACAAAATCAACCGCCCAATGTGGCGGTTTTTTATGCGTAAGCCTTTTTTGCCTTGTAATCACGAAGCAGCGCATCAATCACTTTGAAAATCTGGGATTGTTCATCATCGGGCAAACCGGCAATTGTAAGCTTCCACGCGTTCCAATATTTTGATCCGTTACCATAACGGAATTGTTCCCCGCCAAGTAATCGAGTGATTTTTCTAATTTTAAAGGTTTAAGATCAGCTAAATCATCTAAAAATTGAACTGACTTTTTATGTTCAGGAAGACAGGAAAATAGTATTAAAGTTTCTCCTATATCCGTTGGTTGGATAACGAAATTAACAAATTCATAAATCACTTCGGGATCTGTTGATTTGTTTAAAATTTTATTTTTATATGAATATTCTGGGTTAAATGAGGCCGCTAATGCAATCGGGACCATATAATCCAACTTGTAAGTAAAATAATCGAGTTCGTCAAAATTTTCAATCCTAAGAATCTCATTCATTCTTTTCTTCACTATACTACAATCACGTAAACCAATTTTACTGCCAGCAACAATATTTTCTTTAAAAAATTTATTTTCCTTCTTTTGATAAAATTGAGATGTTGTATACCCCTGTATTGTTTCTTTTTTTGCGTGGTAATCTTTCGCAAATGCTCTATAAGAAAGTAGAAAACAGTGTTGGTCATTTTCCAGATCAACAGAATTATGCTCAATTGGTTTAAAGACATTTTGATCGTGGAAACCACAGAATCCAAAAAAGGTTGAAGCTGCTTTTCTACCTAATGGTTCAAATCCATTTGGTGAACCGTTGTTGTCATAAGTTCTATTTAACAGAGAATAGACAATCGAATTATTATTTACTTCATCCTCAATGAGGTTTAGTACTCGATTATTCTGAATACTATGAGCCGAAATTATTCTATTCGCGCATTTTTCTTTATCAAAATGAAAGCATTCTTTTATTCTAGAATCTTTTCGGAATTGAGCAATATTCTTTTTTAATTCTATGTCTTTTCTATCCTCCATATAAATGCCAAATATTTTTACTTTTAAAACGTATCCGGCCCACCAACCACATCTTCTAACTTAGCATAATTTTATTTACTGAGACCCTTCTGGTAAGCTTGATCTAAACTTGCTGTAATTTCTTGTAATTCTGTGGGTAAAGATTCCGGATGTCTTTGTGGTTTATGGACATGATATTCTCCAGGGTATATTTGAGCCACTCATATGGATTTACCTCGTGTTTTTTGCAGATGGCAAAGAAGGAATAGATTCCTGCGGCTCTTTCTGCTGCTGAATGAGAACCCGCAAACAGGTAATTTTTTCTACCCAGGGCCAATGGCCTGATGGCATTCTCCACTAAATTATTATCGATCTCCAGAATACCATCAAAAAGATAGGCGCTCAGCTGGTCCCAACGATCCATAGAATACTTGAAGGCTTTTCCGATAGGACTCTTTGGAAGAATCAGTTGATGTTTCATCTGATCGAACATCCATTTTCCAAATTCATTAATAACGGGCAGTGCTTTTTCCAGGCGAAGGGATTTACGCTGCTCCGGGCTTAAGTTTTGTTCTCGTGCCTGGGCTTCCACCGCGTAGAGTTTCTGGATAAAGCTCAGGGCTTTTTCAGCACGCTCCCTGTCATTATCCTTTGCCTTATCAAATTCCCTTCTGGCGTGGGCCCAGCAGTTCAGGTGGGTAACCCCTTCACGCTTGCCGATTTTATCATAAGCGGCATAGCCATCACTTTGAAGGTAGCCTTTAAAACCGGCCAATACATGATCGGCAGCCTCACGGCTACGCCCGGGCTGATAATCAAAGAGTACGGTACCATCTATGGGACAATGATGTACCCAATAATAACCTTGATGTGTTTTTCCTTTTTTAGCAGGAT
>NZ_JAIQZA010000055.1 GCF_020164485.1 Salegentibacter tibetensis | reverse complement strand
CATAGAATAATAAAAATATCTACACCTTAAAAATCACCAATAAAAAAAGCGACCAAGTCAAAAAATATATTTTTGCTTGATCGCCTTCATAAAATTACCTCAAAGGAGATAGTTTTTCAGTGCCCTCCTAAAACCAGAAGGTTTTTTCTTCCAAGCTTATTGGCCAGTGCACCGGCGTAATAATTGGAAATTGCTTTTACCACTCCAAAAACAACGATAAAAGACAAAATAGCGCTGGTTGCCGCTATTCCAAATTCTTTCTCAGCAATTTCAGGAAGGATACTACGTTCCAGACCTACCATCCCGCCAACAAAAGCATTCACCAGAACCAGCAAGCTAAATTGATTCCAGTTTTCTTTTAACCCTAATTTTACATTTTCCATCCGGTAAATTTTCAACTTTAGAAATTGAAGTTCGTCACAAAATTCAACTGATTAAAATTACTTTTATTAAAAATACTCTGGGCATCGTTTTGGTTTTGGTTCTTTCTATAGATCCACAAAACATCAAAACTCAATCCTTTCAGAAAACCACTTACGTGGTAATTTATATGACTATTTATCTGAAATGATTCATCTACATTATATTTATTGAATTCAAAGTTACCGGTTTCGGGGCCAGGTAATTGCTGCATTTCAACCCCAAGATGAAAATTGGTTTTCGGAAAAATATATTCGGCTTTGAGCGCAAACACATTGACATTCCCTAATCCTTCCAGGCGCGATCTTGGAATTGAAGTGAAAAAGCGATCCCGACCTAATTCCTTCGGAAATAAAAAGCGGCCCGAATCAAAAGCGTGTGTATAGGCAAAAGCCAAATTAAAACCAGAATTTTTCCAACTTAGCTGCGAACTCAGAACCTGCCCATTTTCTTCGGGTTGTACATAACGAGACCTATAAGCGAAGTCCTGAGAATAACAAAAAGGATTCTGGTAAACATATTGAATTCCGAAGTTAAAATCGGCCAGGTCATACCCGGCTTCTGTCCAAAGGGTATTCATCACCTTATCCAGATAAAAATCATAAAAATTAAGCTGAAAATTTTCTTTTCTAAAATTATAGTTGAGAACGCCAATACCTGAAGAAGAATAAAATTCGTGATATTCAGCCATTTCTCCATTGGGTTGAAATCCGTTATAGAAAAGTCCGAGCGCCTCATCCATTTCAAACCATTCTGTAGTAGAACGCGGTGAAACCCCATCAATCCAACCTAAATTCACCTGATGATTTTCAGTAAAATTTAAATGTGCCCAGGTGCCACGATGTGCAAATGGCTTCATCCGGCCATCACTGTGGTTTAAAAGTGGTGTGAATTCAGTTTCCAGTTTTCCATAGCTGAGATATGAATTTCCAAAACGATAACGAATAAATAGCTCCTCCAACCTATCGAGATCGCGGAAATTTCCTTTATTCAGAACATCATAAAGTTCATAATCCCATTTCGCATTCTTTCCGGTTACAGCGTCTTCAACTCCCAGATCACTACCAAAGGTCTCGTAAGTAAAAATCCCCTTTACACCAATCTCAAAACCCTTAAAATTTCCGGTAGTAAATCCAACCGCTCCACCGGTCGCATTCGTATAATAATCTTTCAAATCTCCCCGGTTAATTGTATTCATAAAGAAGTTTCTAATATGTCCATGAAAATGGGCCTTCCTAAAAATATCTTTTAGTTGAAATTCTTCTTCTTGTAAGGATGTGTTATGTTGAGCATTAAAATTAAAGCTCATTAATAATACAAAAATTAAAGGGATTAACTTAAAACTTTTCAAAATATAAGGTTATCAGATTCGGAATGCAAAGGTCTTTAATTTCTTGAAACGCTACAGTAACAAGGGTTACTCAGCGTCTCAACATGTGTGTAACATATGTCACAAACTAGAAGGTTTGTTTATTCTATATTCGCCGCTTAAATGCAATTTAAAACTTACATAGCGATTTTCTTTACCGTGATCTTCTTCGGAAAATTCCTGATGCTAGATGCCAAAGTGCTAAGCAGTATTTTCGATACCCAGGAGATTGCCCTGGTAAACCCGTTTTGTGATAAAAAAATGCAGAAATCAGCTGATGCTGATACTTTTTCGAAAGAATCTTCAATACTAATTATTAGTTCTGAGGCGATGTGTAATGCGCCCTTTTACCTTTCTAAAATCGCCTGGCCAGGAGTCGAAAAAATAAATAATTTTCAGGATTATGGTTATTTCAATCCTGCGGTGATTTCAACCTACTTTTCTAAAAATTATCCACCTCCAAAGATATTAGTGGCTTAATCAAGACAACTCCGGGCACAAATCCGGTTATGATTATTTTTCACTAATTCTAAATTTCAATGAATACAAAAATTTTAGTAAGTCGTCGCTCTATACAAGTTTTTAGAGTGATGCTCAGCGGGATATTTCTCGTGGCCAGTTTACATCATTTACTCAATGTAGATAAAACGGTGCAAAGAATAGATCAGGCTAATTTTAAAGGAATCGCTTACTTCTTTGGGCATCCCGAATTGTTGGTGATAATTTCAGGCATAGCTATGCTTATAGCTGGCTCCAGTTTACTTATAGGCTACAAAACACGCTGGGCGGCAATAATTTTAATGGCGGTTTTAATACCTATAACACTAACCATACAGGTTGGTCAAATAACCACCTTGGGACCGCTTTTTAAGAATATAGCTATTTTTGGAGGCCTCCTGTTTTTTATCCTAAACGATTTCACTCAAAAACAAATAACAAAAATATAACCGACTGTTTCAGTCACAAAAATTCAAAAAAATGAAAAAGACAATTTTAATTTTCACAGCTTTTATAATGCTGTTTTCAGTAAATACCCAGGCTCAAAATCACGATACAGAAAAAAACAATTACGTGGTTTTAACCAAAAAAGTTCCACAGCTGCAGCCTATTTTAATTACTGCGGAAGAATTGAAAAAAGAAGACGGCCATCATTTTGGTGATTTTCAGATTATCGTATGCGGCCAAACGGTGAAAGGTTTAACCAATAAAGGTGAAATGAAAAAATTCACCGAAAGAGCTCAAAAAGCCGGAGTTGCAATAAAAGCCTGCGGATTTTCACTGAAAAAATTCGAAGTAAATCCCGATGAAATTCCTTCAGAAATAGAAATCGTAGAAAATGGTATTCTATACAATTTTCAGCTTCAGAAAAAAGGATATTTCAGTATAGAACTTTAAAAGAAACATTGATTTTGAATTATACAAAATATCAAGATGATGAAAAAAATAGTAATTCTAATCTTAGTTTTAATGCTAGGCATTTCAGGTTTTGCTCAAACCAAATCAGGAAGTGAAAAGAATAATTATGTAGTGCTTACTTCCAAAATTCCGCAGCTAGAGCCAATAATACTTACTGCTGAAGCACTAAAAAAAGAAGAAGGTAACAAATTTGGTGATTTCCAGATAGTTCTTTATGGACGCAATGTTAAGGAGCTTACAAATAAAGCGAAGATGAACAACTACGTAAAAAAAGCTAAAACTGCGGGTGTAGAAATCAAGGTTTGTAAACTTTCTATAAACCATCTAAAAATTGACAAAAAAGAGCTACATCCTTATATAAAGGTGGTAGACCACGCCTTTACGCACCTTTTACAATTACAAAAGAATAAGAATTATTACAGTATAGAACTATAAAAGATAATTTATGAAACTTAGTTTAAAGACAGCTTTAATCCTGTTTTCAGGGATTACAACCATTGGCTTGTACACCTCTTGCAACAATGCAAATAGTAAAAACTCAGACAACAAAAAAGAAGAAACAACGAAAATCACCATTTTACAAACTGCCGATATTCACGGGCAACTGGATTCCCACCCCGAATTATTCTGGGAAAATGAAGAAATAGTATTTAAAAAACGTGGCGGACTGGCGCATATTCAAACCTTGTTTGAAGAAGAGCGAGCTAAAAACCCGAATACAGTTATTTTAGATGGAGGCGATCTTATTCAGGGTAGCGGCTATGCAGCTCTCTCTGAAGGAAAAGTATTTCCCGATATTATTAAAAAAATGGATTATGATCTCATCGTGCCCGGAAACTGGGAGGTAGTTTATGGAAAACAAGTGATGATGGATGTTTTAGAGGCTTTTGAAACGCCGGTAATTGTTCAGAACATGTTTCACGATGAAGATAAAAAAGAGCTCTTCCCTCCTTACTGGACCAAAGAAATCGAAGGTGTAAAACTTGGATTTATTGGTATTAACGATCCCGATGTTCCGGTAAGGCAAAACCCAATTTTTAGTGAAGGAATTGCCTTTAGCGGTTTGGACGAAGGTGTGGAAGAATTGATTCAGAAAGTAAAAAAAGAAGAAAAAGTTGATGCGTTATTTCTCGTTACTCATTTTGGAATTTTTAAGCAGGTAGAATTAGCTAATAGCCCGATTGCAAAAGATGTAGATTATATTTTCGGGAACGATACGCACGAGCGCGTTCGGGAACCTATTCAAGGTAAATATGCAAAAGTTACCGAGCCGGGCGCTTTTGGTTCTTTTGTGGGTAAATTGGATCTTTATTTTAAAGATGGTGAAATTGTAGACCAGGAATATGAATTGATGGAAATTGACCCAGAAAAATATACCGCTAATCCAGAAATTGCTGAATTGGTAAAAAAGGCCAAAGTTCCTTATGAAGAGCATTTAGAAACCGTGATAGGGTATACCGAAACTCCGCTTTACCGCTACCTGACTGTAGAAAATCCGATGGATAATATGATCACCGACGCGGCACGCTGGAAAACCGGTGCCGATATTTCAATTTCCAACGGATTCCGCTTTGGAAATCCTATAGTTCCTGAGAACGGCAAACCCGCACCCATTACCCGGGCCAACTTGTGGAATCTATTGCCCGTAAATGAAAAGGTAAAAACGGGAAAAGCCAATGGAAAACAGATCAAAGACTGGTTGGAAAAAGAAATGCATAACGCATTTGCCCAAAATTCTACTGAACGCTTCGGTGGATGGCTGGTAAGGTTTTCAGGGATGAAAGTCGATTTTAATTCTCAAAATAAAAAAGGGGAAAGAATACAATCGGTTACTGTAAACGGAGCGGAAATGCAGGATGATGAATATTACACAATTTCAGCCTGCGTTCGTCCCGGCGACCCTATCGATAACCTTTGCCGAATGCCAAATGTAAAAGATGTGGAGGTAAAAGATTATACCATTCACGAAGTCGTGGAAGAATATTTGCAAAAACATTCGCCGATTTCACCTAAACTGGACGGCCGTGCATATTGTGAATTTTTAGGAGAAAAATCCTTCTCAACAGTGCCGGGAACAGATTATAAATTTCAATAGATAGCTAAAACCTCACAGATTCCATACCTATATTATCAGATCTGTGAGGTTTATTTATTTAATGGCTTTTTGGCCACAAACCGAATTACTGCTGCTTGTCCCTGGTGGTATTTACCTTCTGAAAGTTCGGTTACTTTGTCTTCAAATTGCTCAAATTTATAACCCTTAAAACTGGTTTGCACTTCTTCTTTTGAAAACAGCATTTCAGCATCTTTAGGTCCACCTGATTTTGGATTTTCTTTTTGAATATCTATCTGCTCTTTGCTAAAAGCTTCAAAAATGAAAAGTCCACCAGGCTTCAGTAAATTTTTAAATTCTTCAAGATAATTTTCTTTATCCTCCCGCGCAAAATGAGCAAAGATTAAAGCAATAACATCAAACTGCTCCTCTTTATAACCCAGTTCAGGTAATTCCCCTAATTTGTAATCAATTTGAACATCTTCTGCATTTGCCAGTTTTAATGCTTTTTCTTTTCCTTTTTCACTAATATCGATAGCGGAAACCTCCCACTCCTGGGTGGCGGCATAGACTGCATTACGACCTTCTCCTTCTGCCGGTAATAAAATTTTACCGGGTTGCATTTCATCAATTTTCTCTTTAAAATATTCGTTCGGTGCTTTGCCGTAAGCATAATCTGTCTCAGCGTAGCGTTCATTCCAAAAATCTTTCATAAGCGTTTTATTTTTTCCTAAAGCAACAAAATGTGAAATTTTGAATAGTCCCTGTTGGAGTTTTATGATCTATATTTTTACACCTTAAGAGCTCAAATTTATCTTGTAGCAATTCCTGAAGGTCTTCTTGTGAATATTGTTTAATTGTTCTTCCGCTACATTTTTCTGGACCCTCTTTTGAAAATGTAGCCAGAATTACAAATCCGCCGGAAGCTACTGAATTTTCCAGGGTTCGTAAATAATTTTCTATTTGATCCTCCTCAGTTAAGAAATGAAAAGCAGCACGATCGTGCCAGAGATGATAAACCTGGGTTACTTCGAATTCTGTAGCATCGGCAACTATCCAATTTACCTTCTCAGCATCGTTCTTTAACCGTATTTTTGCTTTTTCAATTGCTTTTTCAGAAATATCCAAAACAGAAATATCCCGATATCCCTCCTTTAGTAAATAATCTACAAGATTTGAATCTCCACCTCCGATGTCTATTATTTTTGAACATTCAGATAATTCCAGATCCTTGATAAATTGCAAAGAGACTTCAGGTTTCTCCTGGTACCAACTTGCCTCTTCGTAAGATTTCTTATCGTAAACTTCTTCCCAATGTGATTTTGTTTCTGTCATAATTAATCTTTTTGCGGTTTCTCCAGCATCTTAATCATACTAAAAGATTTCATTACATGGAAAAGACCCGGTAAATTTTATATCCGCCAATAAGCAACATAGTAGCTAAATTGCTTATTTTAAGTTAGGTTGTGATATTATTCAGCAGGCTTATTCTTCATAAAGAGATCGCAAAAACCAAAAAATTCTCATAACCTTAAACGTGTAAACTATCTCGATGCTCCCGATATTTATGGGGATAAATCTCGATTACCGAGTAAATTTAGGGAAAAATCTACCCGTACCCTGCCGGTAATCACGATATTTTGCATACTTCAAGCATAATTGTTCTTCCTCATATTCTGATTTAAACCAGAATAAAATCAGCAATAAAACCGTGATTCCTATCTTATAACCGGATGCGAAATACAGCGAGAGAAAGAACAGAAAAATTAAAATTCCGGAATAAATGGGATGTCTTATATATTTAAAGAGTCCGCTGGTAATTAAACATGCATTTTCTTTTGGCTTTGGAAAAGGGGAAAGATTGGTGTTGAGTTGAAGTATTGAAATTAAAACAATCAAAAAGCCAACCCCACTTAAAACCAAAAAAACCGGCTGAAAAAATTCCAACCGGTTAAATTCTAAAGCTTCAATATTAATTACCCAGGCGATGAAAAGCAAAAGTTGCATCCCGACAAAAAAGTAGTTTTTAAAAGGCATTGCTTCAGTTTTCTATATTTGAATTTACGAAATTTCAGCCCAAATAATATATATCCCCATTATTAGCACAAACCAGCCGAAACCTTTTTTTAGTTTTTTTCCGTCTATAAATTTGTTGAGATAGATTCCTATAAACATTCCCACCATAGAAAGTCCGGTGAATATAGCTAAAAACAGCCAGTTTATTTGCATATTTTCAATGTCTCCAATAAAACCTATCAGCGATTTAATGGCGATAATTAACAATGAGGTGGCTACGGCTTTTTTCATAGGGAGTTTAGCCAATAGCACTAAGGCAGGGATAATTAGAAATCCACCACCGGCACCAACAATTCCGGTAAGTACTCCTACCACAATTCCTTCAATAATAATTAATGGATAGTTATAGGTAATTTCAACATCTTCCATTTTTTTCTTACCATTATCACGAATCATGGAGACCGACGCTAATACCATGATAATGGCAAAAAATAGCATTATCCCTATGTTCTTGGTGATCTCAAAATCTCCAACACTAAAAAGAGATTCGGGAATTGCTGGAACCATCCACTTTCTTGTGGAATACACTGCGATAAAAGCAGGAATGGAAAACACAATAGCTGTTCTAAAATCTACCAGTCTCTTCTGCATATTTTTAAACGCGCCCACCAGAGAAGAAGCTCCCACCACAAAAAGAGAGTATGCTGTGGCAGTTACGGGATTAATTGCAAGTAAATAAACCAATACTGGAACCGTTAATATTGAACCGCCGCCGCCAATAAGGCCTAAGACCACGCCAATTACCAATGCTCCAAAGTAACCCAGTATTTCAAATATTTCCATATCTTAATTTTATTATGGTGCAAAAGTACCTGCAATATGGGTGTTTTACAGTAACAAGGGTTACACAGGTTTAAAGTTCCATGACTTCTATACTGTTTCGTTGAAGTTTTATTTTTCCGTCCAGTTCAAGTTTTTTCAATAACCTGGAAATAACAACACGTGAAGTATGTAAATCGTAAGCAATTTGTTGGTGGGTAACTGCAATTACTTCACTCTGATTGATCTTCGCCTTATCCTGAAGGTATTTCATTAAACGCTGATCCATATTCATAAAAGCGATGGTGTCTATGGTATCCAGCATTTCTGAAAGACGAACGTGATAACTTTCAAAAACAAAATCGCGCCAGGATTTATATTTTGTGGTCCACTCTTCCATTTTTTCGATGGGAAGCATAATCAATTTTGTATCCCTTTCGGCAATGGCCCTAATTTCACTTTTGGTTTGACCAAGACAACAGGAAAGCGTCATCGCGCAGGTATCGCCTCGCTCCAGAAAATACAAAAGAAGTTCATCGCCATCTTTGTCTTCCCGCATAATTTTAATAGCTCCTTCAATTAGCAGGGGCATCATTTTTACATAATCCCCAATTTCAATGATTTTCTCACCGGCACCAATAAACTGAAGCTTACCAACGCTATTAATTTCTTCTATTAGTTCGTCTTCAAAAATAAATCCGTAAGCTTCTTTTAATTCCTGTAGCATATTGCTGAGCTATTTATAAATTCTGAAATACAATTTTTTCAGAAACTAAAATTAGTATTTAAATTGAGAAAGTAGGGCATTTTTAACCGAAAGTCTATCCCGGCAATACATAAAAATAAATGGAAAGATAATGGCAAAACGTACCAAAAAGCACAAAAATATGAAAGATCGCGTGGTTAAATTTAAGCTTATCCAAACTAAATAACACAGCTCCAATCGTATAAGAAATTCCGCCCGCAAACAACCACCACAAACCTTCTGAACTTAAATTATCGTATAAGGGTTTAATCGCGAAAACAATGATCCAGCCCATCACTACATACATTACAGTAGACAGGGTTTGATATTTGCCGATATAAAAAAGTTTAAGGATAATTCCTGTGAGTGCACAGCCCCAAACCACGCCAAAGATGGTCCATCCCACCCAACCTTCTAAAGTTACCAGGGCAAAGGGCGTATAGCTTCCGGCGATTAAAACGTAAATTGAAGCGTGATCCAGAATATTTAGCCTGTACCGCCAGTTTTTATTTGTGGCAGAGTGATATAAAGTAGAAGCCGCATAGAGTAAAATCATACTCGCACCAAAAATACTAAAGCTCACAAGGTGTACCATTTCGCCAAGTTCGTTTGCTCTTAATATCAATAAAACAAGACCAAGTATACTTAAGGCAAAACCAAAAGCATGAGAAATCACGTTTAATTTTTCTTCAAAAGGCTCGTATTGATTAATTGACATTTTTCTAAAATTTTGGACCTGTATTTTTAGCCCCAAAGAATTATAATTCCTACAAGGTTTATAAAACCTTGTAGGTTTGCCTACTATCTATACCTACGAGGTTAAAAAATATTCGCAGGAAAGTTTGTTACATAAATTTAATAAGTTTCAGCCTTAATTGGAGTATTTTAAACGCTCAATTTTTATTATTTTCGGGCTTTCACACCGGCATAAAATCCATAACCGATTCCTATGAAAATTCTGCATACCGCCGACTGGCATATTGGTAAAAAACTACATAAACATAGCCTGCACCCAGATTTTGATTTTTTTATAGATTGGCTTTGCAATTGTATTGCTAAAAATAAGGTTGAAGTACTATTGGTTTCGGGCGATGTTTTTGATCTTGCCAATCCTTCTTCTGAAGCCAGGCAACAATATTTTAAAGCATTGATGAAGCTGAAGCGTTTGGACTGCAAGATCATTCTTACCGGCGGTAATCACGACTCTCCCGCTATGCTAAATGCACCGCAAGAGGTTTTACGCGAACTGGACATTCATATTATTGGCGGCTTGCCAGATGAAATTTCGGAATGTGTTATTCCTATAAATAATAAAGAAAACAAAACCGAACTGCTCATCGCTGCCCTCCCCTATTTACGGGATGCAGATTTAAGGACTGCCAGCCAGGGAAATTCTTATGAAGACCGGCTGGAAGCCTTGCGGAAAGGAATTCAGCAAACATTTTTAGATGCTGCTGAAATTTGTAAAACCCGATATCAAGACATTCCTGCCATCGCTATGGGGCATCTTTTTGCCGCAGGTGCCGAAACTTCAGAAAGCGAGCGCGATATTCAAATTGGCAACCAGGCTGCTTTTAATGCGCTTCAGTTTGGCGATTACTTTAATTATATCGCGCTGGGTCATATTCATAAACCACAACGGGTAAATGCTGCTATTCCTACTTTTTACAGTGGTTCTCCCATTCCACTTTCGTTTAGTGAACGCACCAATAAAAACCGGATTTTATTGCTCGATACCAAAATAGGTTGGGAACCGCAAAGCTTAGAAATTCCTGTTTTCAGAAAATTACTGAAAATCACAGGTAACCTCGATAGTCTTCAGCAAAAACTACAGGAACTAGAACCTCGCTCAGGACTCGCTTCTTTAATTGAAATTGAGCTGAAAGAAAAGAATTTTGACTCCAATAAAATATATGAACTGGATCAGTTAGTCGATAATTTTAAGGTGGAAGGTTATGAGATTGTAAAACACCGCGCCAGTTTTGAAAATAAAATAAGCGGCAGTGGCGAGCTTTATGAAGAAAAACAGCAATTGGAAGATCTTCAGCCCTTAGATGTTTTTCAGAAATTAGTAGACCGACAGGAAGAAGATGAAGATACCCGACAGGAATTACTGAGCGCTTTTAATGAGATTCTTGAAGATGTGCACCAATCAAAACGAGCTTAAACAATGAAGATCCTAAGCATAGCTTTTAAAAATATCAATTCCCTTAAAGGTGAAAATTATATAGATTTCGAAGATTCTCCTTTCTCTGGGAATACCCTTTTTGCGATAACAGGACCCACCGGAAGCGGCAAAAGCAGTATTCTGGATGTGATCTCGCTGGCACTTTTTAATCAGGTGCCGCGATTGGGGAAAATCAGTAAAAAGGAAATCAGGGAAAAAGGTGCGATCCTTACCCGAAACCAGAAAGAAGCCTACGCAAAAGTGACTTACCAAACCGGCGCCGGTCGTTTCACTTCTTCCTGGAGTATTGAGGTGAACCGAAATGGGAACCTGAATGATTATAATATGGAGATCGCCAATCTCCAGGATAACTCGCTGTTAGACCTTAAGAAATCTGAAGTTCCGGCGAAAAATGAAAATTTGATCGGGTTAAATTACGATCAGTTCATTAAATCAGTTTTATTGGCACAGGGCGATTTTGCCAAATTCCTTTCGGCTAAAAAGGAAGAACGCGGGGAACTGCTTGAAAAAATTACAGGGACCGGGATTTACCGTCAATTGGGAATTATGGCTTTTGAACGTTTTAAAGCCGAAACTTCGGAAATTGAAAAGCAGCAAGACGAGATAAAATTGATTAGCTCCTATTTGCTTTCTGAAGAAGACCTCAAAACCTTCAATAAAGATTTACAAGAAAAAACTACGCAAACTGAAATTCTGCAAAAAGATCTGAATCTGATTGAAAAACAACTGGAATTAAAGGAGACCATTAAAAAACAAAAAAAGGAAATAACCGGTTTAGAGGTAGAAGAAATAAAACTGAAGGAGCAGCTAAAAGAATTTGAAAATGAATACGGCAATAGCCTAAAGCTACACGAAAAGCTACAACCAATTGCTGAAGAATTGCAAACCTGGAAACGCTATCAGCAGGAATTAGGAGATTTAAAAGTTAACCTGCATAAAACTTCAGAAAAAATTGAGTTGAATAAAGAAAACACAAGCAACTTTATTCAGCAGGTAAAAGGTTTTGTTCATCAAGAGATTTCCGAAGGGAACCTTAAAGAAAAACTAACCGATTTTTCGGAGAAAATAAGAAAACTCCAGGAAGAAAAAACTTCCCTGGGTCGTGATTATAAAAGCAAGCTGCAATTATTTAAAACTGAAACCCGGGAATTAAAAATTGAGTTTCCAGAAAACGATTTAAATGTAGGAAAAGAATTTTTAAAAAATCTTCAAGCTAAAAAAAACCAGGAAAAACAGCAGTTGGAGATTGATTTAAAAGATGTTGATTTAGAGAATATTCCATCTGAAAAGAATCGGCTAAAAACCGAATTGGAAAAAAGTCGTGACGCCCAGAAGTTTTCAGAAAAAAACCTTAAGCAAAAGGAAAGTCAATTAAAACTTCATAAAGAAATTGAGACACTTCAACCGGAATTAGAAAATCTGCCAAAGATTATTCAGCAAGAAAAAACTTTGCTTATTTCTTTGAAGAAGGATTTAGAAAATCTTCAATTAAAAAAGGAGAATCAACTAATCACTGCAAAGCTGGAAGACCTTAGAAAGTCACTAAAAACCGGGGAAGCCTGCCCTCTTTGTGGTTCAAATGAACATCCTTATTCCGAACACCTTCCCGATTTTGAAGACGATCTTACAGTGAAAATTTCAGCAAAAACTTCAGAAATAGATGAGCATAATGCAAAATTCAACCAGGCTCAATCAAAACTATTACATTTAGAAGAGTCAGTGCAAAAGACTAAAAAACAATTAGGTGAAATTGAAAGTGAGATTACCGAAAATGAAAAGAATTTCAAGCTAAAATATCCCGAATTTGAAGAGACGGAAGCAATAAATTGGGATATTCAAATTTCTACGCTTAATGCTAAAATTGAGAGTTTAGAATATTTTGAAGTAATAAACCAGCAATTAAAAGCAATAGCAACCGGATTACCAATTTTAGAAGAATTAGAAAATATTCTTCAGCGAGGGAAATCACTGCAACAACAACTTCAGGAGCAATATTCAGGAAAAAATATTGGTGAGGAAAGTCAACAATTAATGGATGATTGGAATGCTCTGCTTAATGAGAAAAAATATTTACAGGAAAACGAAAAAGCACAAAAAGAGCAACTTCAGGAAAAATTGAAAAATTATGAGAACTTACTGGAAAAACTGGAACAGCAGGTTATAAAAAAGGATTTTGAAAGTGTTGAAAATGCTCATCATTCGCTTTTACCGGGAAATAAATTCTTTGAACTAAAAAAGCAGAAAGATGAATTTCTAAAACAAAAAAGCATCGTTGAGACAGGAATTTCTACCCTGAAGAAGCAATTAGAGCAGTTTAAAGAAAATGAAATTGAACGTTCTATTGAGGACTTAATTACAGAGCAAAAACAGAAGCAGGAAAATTTTAATCTTTCTCAATCAACTTGCGAAGACCTGAGAAGAAAGCTAGGCAACAATACGGAATACCTTTCCCGATTAAAAAATCTGGAAAATCAAATCGCTGAAAAGGAAAAACAATGCAAACGCTGGCGGCTTTTAAATACACTTATTGGAGACAGACAAGGTAAGAAATTCAATGATTTTGCCCAGGATCTTACTTTGTCGCAACTTATATATTTGGCGAATATTCGACTAAAAGATTTAAGCGAACGTTATAAAATCGATAAAGCAATTGATGGCGAAGATGACGGATTGGTGGCGATAGATGAAGATATGGGGGGCCAAAGACGATCGGTTAAAACCTTATCGGGTGGAGAAACCTTTCTTTTGAGTCTATCGCTGGCATTGGCTTTATCTGATCTGGCCTCCAGAAACGTAGAAATAAACAGTTTGTTTATCGATGAAGGTTTTGGAACTTTAGACCCCGAAACTTTAGACCAGACGCTGGATACCCTGGAAAAGCTTCAGGCAGAATCTGGCAAAACCATTGGAATTATTAGTCACGTAGCTTCTTTAAAAGAGCGTATTGGCACACAAATTCAGCTTACCCGGAACGGACAGGGATATAGTAGTTTGGTGGTAAAGTAGTGAGTAGTGAGTAGTGAGTAGTGAGTAGTGAGTAAAATTAAAAAAACTACTCAGGTTTAAAAGATTGCTTCAGCCAGCTATCACCGGCGAGGGTGTAATCTCAAGTCTGTCTAGACTTTGAAAAATATAATAAATTTTTTAAACTAGATTATGACACAAGAAGAGATTAAAGAATTAAAGGAAAAAGCATTAAAACAATTTTTATCAGGAGAATC
>NZ_JAIQZA010000054.1 GCF_020164485.1 Salegentibacter tibetensis | reverse complement strand
ACTTATTGGTAACAGTTCTGAAAGCCGGGTAATCAATAAAAAAATTGATGAAACCAAGGTGCAGCTCTATAAAACCCAGGACAGTCTTTTAAAAGAAGGACTGCTGATAACGGCACAGACGGTCAAAACTAGATTTCTGGGGAGTGATCAGCAACATTATACGCTAATCTATTTGATCAAATATCACAAAGAGAAAATGGGTAAGGTTTTAAAGTATGGGACTATAAAAAACTATACTACTACGGAAAACTACCTCAAAGATTTTTTAAAAGCCCAGTATCATACTTCGGATATTTATTTAAAACAGATTGATTACCAGTTTACCCTGGGATTTGAAAGCTTTTTAAGGGGCTTGCCCAGCCTCCAAAATAATGGAGTCATGAAACATATGGAACGCTTTAAAAAATTGATGCGCCTTGCCGAAGATTTGGACTGGATTGAAAAGACCCCAACCAAAAGGTTTAAACTCCGATTTGACCAGGTGGATATGGTCTATCTATCTATCTATCCAAAGCAGCATTACAAAAAATAAAAAACAAAAAATTCAAAAGAGATACCCATAAAATCAACCGTGATATTTTCGTGTTCTGCTGTTATACTGGATTGCCATATGGCGATGTCAAGGAGCTAAAGAAAAAGCATATTCAAATTGGTGTGGATGGGAATAAATGGATTTACACCCGAAGGATAAAAACCAATACGATGCTCAGAATTCCATTGTTGGATGAAGCCGAACGTATCCTTGAAAAGTACCAGGACCATCCAAAGGTTTGTTCCAGTGATGTTTTACTTCCGGTCTATTCCAACCAGAAAACCAACCAGTACTTACGCGAAATCACTAAAGAGGTAAAGATAAATAAAGAACTTAGTTTCCACGCCGCTAGGCATACATTCGCAACAACGGTAACCTTAGCCAATGGTGTTCTATCTAAGCTTTTAGGACATACAAAATTATCGACTACTCAAATTTATGCTCGGGTGATTGATTCTAAGGTCTCTAGTGATCTTGATATTTTAAGGAAAAAGCTCAAAGATTAGGAGGCAGTGTGGCAGGATTAATTTGCCTCTCCCGTAATACCAATAAATTCAGTACTTCTCCCTTTTTTCTTTCCTCCAGGTAACCGAATAGGTAACTTTTAGGATGATTTATTATATTATACTAAAATAGGTACAAAATTATTGATTACAATCGTAAGACTATAAAGTATTTTAAATAAGAACGAATTATAAAAAATTCAAATTTCTCATTCTGGATTCATTAACGGGAAGAATCTCAGTATTGTCCCAAATTCCAGTTCTTAAAGTGCGCGCATATTCTTCAGGCAAGTAATTTTGTCTCATTAAACCACTGGCAAGTTTATGATGATACTTGAAGCTGTGATGTGCAACAAGGCCCGGTTGTTTGGCATCCAGTATAGCGTACCACACCTGTGGGCTGCCATTATTTGCGGGCATCCCTATCACTCCCGGATTGATCCAGGATCTACCACCCAGGTTATGGGTAAATGGAATCCCGCAATGACCTGCAATTATCACGTCACTACCGGTAGCATTAAAAGTTTCCTCTTTTTTAGCCCAGGGAGTAGATTTAAAAATAAATTCCGAAACATGATCAAAAGCTCCATGAACCACCGTGAACTTTTTGTTTGCGTAGATAAACTCAAGATGATCTGGCAAGGTTTTCATCCAGGCTGTGGCGTCTTTAGAAAGCTTGCTTTTTGCATAGGGATACCATAGCTGCGAAAAGTTATCGCAGCGGGAACCTTCCTTAAAATCACACCCACAATCTTCTTTTCCTTCAGCAAGTTGTATTTCAACATTTCCAGCAATGCTATGGGGATTCCATTTTCTAAAGAGATCTACGGTTTCCTGGGGTTGGGCGCAGTAGCCCACAATATCCCCAGTACAAATGCAATTGGAGGCAGGAATGCCTTCCTGTTCTGCAATTCTTTTAAGCTTTTCAAGCGCCTGCAAATTGCTGTAAACTCCTCCAAAGATGAGAATACGACCTTCCGGGGTTCCAATATTTTTTATTTTGTGATCCATTTAGGCAGCAAATATAAGACGATACAGCATAAGATTCCCCATGCGTTGATCCAAAGAAGATCGGCATACGGGCCAGAGGTTAAGATCAATGCCTTTGGAAAAAAACTGAAAACCAGCAGAAATCCGAACAACAGTCCGGTACAAACGCTAAGATAAAAACTAATTTTTGGGACCTTCAGCTTCCAAAAAATAAAAATAGGGGTGAGTCCAATAACCATAGTTCCGCTAACAGTGGTAGCAGATAGAATTTCAGCATCCAAAAAAACCGGAATAGTGCCTAAAATGGCAATTATCACCATAGAGATCCTTCCGAAATTCAAATTACTTCCCATTTTTAAATCTACAGATAAAAGCTTGGAGAAAGAAGAAAAAGTAGAATCTAAGGTAGATGCAGCAGAGGTGATCATAATGAAATTAATCACCAACAAAATGATTACACCAAAAGCTTTTCCTACTTCTACGGCTGCCTGTCCCTGCATCCCTTGCTGCTCAGCAAAAACGCCAATAAAACTAAAAAGCACTATACACAGGCCGCCAAATATACTTGCTAATAAAAAACTTTTTAAGGTGGTTTTTGGTTTGCTTATAAATCCGCGATCGGTTAATACGGGATCGTGAAAGGGATAGCTAAAAGATTGGATCATCGCCGCAAAAAGCAAGTTTAATCCGGTGGCCATGGTCCAGCTACCGGAGGTGGCAACTTCTTTTACGCTTATCTCGCCAACATTAAAAATTTTCCAGAGGATCACACACAACAGCACCGCAAAAAGTCCCATTTGAATCACATCTGTAAAAATGGAGCTGCTTAAACCACCCTTTAAAGCATAAGCAAGGGTTAAAATGGTAAAAACAATTATTGCCCAGTAATAGCCGGAAGACCCGGTGTCGCCAAAGTATGTTCCTATAACCATGGTATTTGACCAGACTTCATTGAAAAGCCGGATACTAATGAGTATAGAAAACATAGCAACCGCTCCTCTTCCAAATTTAGATATGAGGAATTGATGGATGCTTTTAAAACCTCCGGTCACCCGCATTTTGTAGATCACAAACCCGGCTATTGCAAAAGAGAGATAATAGCCTGCATAAGCTACACCTCCCACAATCCCAAATTCGAGTCCAAGGTTTGCTGCATTTGTAATGCTTTTGGCAAAAATCCAGGATATGATAAGACTTCCTGTAAGCATCCCTGCGTTAGGTGCTTTATTGTGGAAAGAAGCCTTAAAAAACTCACTATTGGTTTTGGCTAAAGGTGAGAGAATAAATAGGACTATACTGGAAACCAGCAGTAACCACCATTGCCAGTAAATGATCTCAACATTTAATATTTCTAACAAAACTGCCGTGGATTAAAATTTATAATTATGGTCATCCTTAAATTAATTTTCATCCCACCAAACCGGCGAATCAATGCTGTTGCCATCGGTTGCCGCTGCTGACTCCTGGTAATTTTGTGAATTTAAGGCCGCTTCCTCGGTTGGATAAGGCAATCTTACAGGAATTATATTGTTATTAAGGCTTGCTGAAATGTTCTTCAAATTAGGAAAGCCAGTCCTTCTCCATTCTATCCAACCTTCATATCCATTGGTCATTCCTGCAATCCATTTTTGAGTGATAATCCGTTTTAATTTGTCATTCCCATTGCCATCGTAAGCAGCCTGGGATTGCAAATAATTCTCAGGCAGTGTAGAATTCCAATATTCAAATGCCTGTGTTACCCCACGTTCATAAAGCATTTTTGCATCTGCAGCAATAAAACCTTTTTCAGCAGCTTCTGCCAGTAAAAAAGAGATTTCCCAAGCGGTTAGGAAATTGGCATCCAGCATTCCGGAATCTTCCCTAAAGATCCTTCCGGCATAAGAAAAATCAGCGGGTGAAATAGAAGTCTGGGAAGCATCAATCCCGTTAATGAGGCCGTTATATTCTTCAGGATTATTTCCCGTAGGCCTAAACAAGATCATTCCCCTCGGGTCGTTGAGAGTTTCAAGGATTTCATCAATAGTTTCAGACATCACAAAATTATTAAAATCTCCGGCTCTCAACCTCGCCATTCTAAAGTTGTTGGGCTCCCCATCGGTAAAATCAAAAGCTGCATTTTCAGAATTCTGCTGAATAAAATTCCCTTCAGTATAAATTTGCTGAAGCTCTGTAGAAACATCCATTTTAGCCGAGATTCGCATCAGACTTTTGATCTTCAAAGAATTTGCAAATTTTAACCATTTTTCGAGATTTCCGTTGAATAGTATATCTCCTTCCAGTCCTATAGCCCCCTGGTAATTTTCAATAGCCGAAATCCCTTTATCGAAATTATGCAGGATTCCGCCTTCAGCTAAATAAATATCTTCCTGGGCGTCGTAAGCCGGAGTTGTAGTGACTTCCTTCCCTTTAAAAGCTTCAAAATAGGGAACATCTCCATAAAGATCAGTTAAAGTACTTGTCATGTAGGCTTTCAGTATTAATGCCGGACCTTCATAAATTTTGAAAGCTTCAGCTTCTCTGGACAAGGAAAGAATAATCTCATTATCTCTCAAATTAGTGTACAACACCGGCCAGGGATTCCCACCAAGCTGCGGAGATTTTAAAGCGTGCCTGTCAAAAAGGTTAAAATCCAGGGCTGTCAAGTGTTGGCCCAGTAAGTTTCCGGCAGCAAAACCTTCATAAGACATTTCTTCACCATAATCGTAAATCACTTGCCTTAACAACAGGCTTGGCTGCACCTGCAGTGGCGCATTGGGATTGGTATTTATCTCTTCAAAATCACTGGTGCAGGAAAACAGTCCCATCGAGAACAAAATTCCTGTTATAATTATAATTTTTAGTCTCATCTGTTAATATTTATTGTCTTCTATAGGTCAAATGTAACTTCCATAAGTCATTCTGCTGTGTAAGAAATTTTATTCTCATGGTTGTTTCATTTTCAAAAAACCTTAGGTGTTTTGAGTTTTTTTGCTTAAAAATTGATGCCGGCTTTAAAGCCAATACTTCGGGTGCTGGCGTAAGACATATCTTCTACTCCACCTACAAGCCCATTTCTTTGCACGGCAAGTTGTTCAGGATCAAAATGCGGGATTTCACTTAAGGCCAATAAATTTCTGCCAACCAGAGACAGGTTAATAGTTGCTCCTTCTTTCATAAAACCCAAAGTACCGTCTTTTAAATTGAAGGTGTAACCCAGCGCTACCTGCCTTAATTTTAGATAGGAGGCATCATAAACGTTATTTTCTTCGTGGTTACGGTCATAAAATTGGCGATAAAACGATTCTGGAGTTACTGCTGTGGTATTTTGCTGAAATTGCGGATTTTGTGCTGTACCTACATTTACAACCCCATCAGCAATGATCCCTTCCTCAGGCCTGAATGCTGTTTCTTTTAATTGACCCCCAACGGCTGCAAGTGCCAGAGTTCTGGAAACCAAAATTCCTCCCTGTCTCCAGTCAAATAAAAAGCTGAAATTCCAGTCTTTGTAAGTAAGCTGATTGTTGAAGCCCAGCATAAAATCGGGATTATAATTTCCAAGTTTTTGCAAATCATTGTTGGCAATATATCTACCGGCCGAGTTAAGTATAAAATCTCCATTTTCATTTTTTAAGTATCCTGTTCCATAAAGATCCCCAATTCTGCCACCTTCTTCCACCTGAAGCCACACCGTTTGATTGGGATTATCATAAATTCTGTTATAGCCAAGGGTCAATCTTCCGGCTTCCTGAGGAAGTTCAATTACTTCGGAAACATTTCGGCTGAAATTAAAGGTACTGCTCCACCTGAAATTTGTATTTATTACCGGAGTGATCCCAGCGATAATTTCAATTCCCTGAGATCTTACTTTCCCGGCATTCACCACTTTTTGAGTGTACCCGGAAGAGATTCCAATGGGTAAAGAAAGAATTTGATCTTCGGTCAATGCATTATAAAAAGTAACGTCAAAATTCAGCCGGTCCCTAAAAAAGCGAATATCGGCTCCCACCTCATATGAAGTAGTCCTCTCCGGCCTTAAATTAGGGTTTGAAATAGTGTTTTGATCGCTAAAGGTAGGTTGTGAAAGGAAAGGGGTTTGAGAGACAAAAGCCCCTGTAGTTTGGTAAGGATTTGTATCATTCCCCACCTGCGCCCAACTTGCCCTAAGCTGTGCAAACGAAACTGCTTGAGGAAGCTGCACCACATTTGACAAAATAAAACTTGAGGACACCGAAGGGTAAAAGAAAGAGGTGTTCTCCACAGAAAATGGCGTTGCCAGTGCACTTGACCAGTCATTTCTTCCAGTTATATCAAAATAAAGGAAGTTTTTATAGCCAAATTTTGCAATTCCATAAAAACTATTAATTCTTTTCTGAGATTCAAATTGAAAAACTTCAATTGGAGAAGCGGCATTATTGAGTTTAAAGACTCCGGGTTGTGCTAAAGATGTGGTTTGAGATTGCGAGGTCGTTGCCTTTTGGTCTAACCTGTTTCCACCAAGGGAAATATCTACTGTAAAATTCTCAAAATAATTGTTGTAATTTAATAAAAAGTCGGTGTTGATCTCCCTGAAAAATACTTCATGTTCTCCGTAAGCCCCATTTACAAACCTGTTTGAGCTGAAGGCTCTTTTAAATCGGCGATTTTCAGAAGAATAATCCATCCCGGTGCGAACCGAAAGGCTGAAATACTGGTTGATTTCCTGTTTGATTGATAGGTTTCCAAATACTCTATCGCGATTAAAGGAATTGGTATTTTCAAACAATGTAAAATAAGGGTTGTCAAAAAATGTATAGTTATAAGAATACTGCTGAATTCCCTCTAGTCCCGGCTGCCAATAATCCTTAAGATTTTCAATATTAAGAGAGCGCGGTCCCCAGGCTACTATGGAATAATTTAAATTTTCAGATCCATAACCGCTTGACGGGCGGTTGTCACTTTGAGAATTTACATAGTTAATAGTAGAGTTTATACTTAATCCATTTACAGGTTTAAAATTCATTTTTGCAGCTACAGTTTGCCGGTCAAGATTCACCCCGGGAATAATGGATTCACTTCGAAGATCTGTAAATGAAAGACGGTAATTGCCTTTTTCAAAACCTGAAGAAACAGCAACATTATTAATAGTTGTAATTCCGGTTTCATAGAAGTTCTTCAAATTATTCGGATGTGAATTAAACGGAGTAGCAGTAATAGGCAACCCCCCGTGAACCGAAGTATCACCGCCTCGAACCACTCTACCATTTGGTAAAGTTACCGGGCTGTCAAATTGAGGGATAAGAATACCTTGATCTAAACGTGGACCCCAGCTATAGGTTATAAGATCATTTACACCGCCACCCAAGCCATCTTTAAATTCAAACAAACCTGAATTTCCTTGTCCAAACTCATTTTGAAATTGCGGAAGCTGGAAAGCAGTATCCACAAAAAGACTGGTATTAATACTTATTCCCATTCCTTCGGTTTCACTACCGTTTTTAGTTTCAATAATAATCACCCCGTTGGAAGCACGGGTTCCGTAAAGTGCTGCAGCACTTGGGCCTTTTAATACCGAAACAGAGGCAATATCATCGGGATTCACTTCCATAGCACCATTCCCAAAATCCACTTCCTGAAAACCTGCTGCTGCCTCAGAAGTATTTGCAAAAACAGTATTATTATTTATTGGAATTCCATCGACAATAAACAACGGATTGTTATTTAAAAATGAAGCTTCGCCCCTTATAGTAATTTTGGAAGTAGAACCAACCCCGGTTGCACCTTGAGTAATATTAACGCCGGCAAGTTTTCCGCTTAGGTTATCCAGAAAATTAACCGATTTAACTTCAGAAATATCATTGGGTTTAATGCTTTGCACCGCATACCCAAGCTCCCTGGTATCACGCTCTACTCCAAGTGCTGTAATCACTACTTCGTTTAGCCCGGTAGCAGCATCAAAAAGGCTTATGTTTACAGTGCTTTGGCCATCTATTACTACTGTTTGGGTTTGGTAACCCAGAGAAGAGAATTCCAGGACGCCCTCTATAGTGGGTAAATTAATTTGGTAAAAGCCCTCTTCATTGGAGGTAGTTCCTATAGAGGAATTTATCAGAATCACATTTACAAAGGGAATTCCTGCTCCTGATTCATCCAGAATTTTTCCAGATACCTGATTTTGAGCAAAACCAGCTGCGGCCAGGCAAAATGCCAGGCACATGAATATAATTTTCATTTGGAGTAAATTAATAATGTATTTAGGTAGAATCAAAGCTTCTTAGGCTATAAAAGATGAAAAACAGGAGAACCTTTATTGTGAAATGATAATTTTATACGTTTGTATCGTAGTGTATTAAGCCTAATAGCAACCTTCTTTTTTAGCTGAAGTATTACTAAGATTATATATTTAAGTTCTACACTAATTGTGCGGAAAACATTTAAAACCTGATTGACGTCTTCGAGCTGGTCTATATCTTTTAAAGGCTGAAGTTTATATATTTTAACTTTAAAATTTTGTATTAATAAATGGGATATAGCCCCTGAAATTTTTGAAGTTTGCCATGGTAAATGTAAAAAGGAGACTGGATTAAAATGAGACTTATGGATCCCCATAAGGTAAAACCCTCCATCTTGTGATGGTCCCAAAACAAACTTTTGCTGTTTTAAAAGCTCATAAGATTGTATAAGATGATTTTTATTTAGTTGAGGAGTGTCATTTCCAATGGTGATAATGTTTTCATAACCATAATCAAATACCTGTTCTATGGCATTGGTAAAACGCTCTCCAAAGTTAGAACCCTGTTGCTCTTTCTCGGTAAAATGGAAATACGGTAAACCCGATTTTCGTACTGTGTCAAGGGTATGTTTATTAAGCACCCCAAATAATTTAAGGCCATTTGGGATAGCTTTTTGAAGCTGCTCTTCCTTTGAAGAATTTGCAAATATTAGAATCGCAGTATTTATGATCATTAGAGGGGTATGCTAAATTTTGTAAAAAAACTTTGTTTAAAATATACCTTAGTACTTACGTAATAAAGGTTAAATTGGTTTGATTACTATCACCTATATTTTAAAGGAATAAATTCAGATTTATTAATTTTTTATACAAATAAAACCAAAGCTATCTCAGATTACGTATACTTTATAGTTTTATTTTTTTTAAGAATTGATTTAAATTATTATGAAACATTTAAATATTATGTTTTTGGTACTGCTCTCGCTTTTTATAAGTCCAAAAATTCTTGCCCAGGAAATTTATCAAACCAACCAAGTAATAACAACATTTTTTTCTACAACGCCTATAGAGGACATTAAAGCAGTTTCTAACAGTGGTGCATCCATTTTAAATACCGAAACAGGGGAGATTTTATTCCAAATTAGAACAAGAAGTTTTCAATTTAGAAAAGCTTTAATGCAGGAACATTTTAATGAGAATTATCTAGAAAGTGAAAAACACCCATTTTCCTCATTTAAAGGCAGAATCCTCGACAAGATAAATTTTGGAAAAGACGGGGAATATCAAGTGAAATGTTCAGGGAATTTAATTATTCATGGGGTAGGGAGAAAAAGGGAAATTCTATTGACCATACAAGTCAAAAATGGACAAATTAGCATAAAAAGTCAATTTGACGTTGCATGCAAGGATCATGATATAAAAATACCCAAAATATTATGGGAGAATATAGCCGAGGTTATTTCGGTTGAAGTAAATGTTAACTATCAAAAATTAACAAATGAATAAATTTTTCTTCTGTTTATTATTAATTTCTACTTTCAGTGTTTGTGCCCAGGATATGGACTCAATAATGCAGAACCTGGATTCTGGTGCTGAAAGGGAATTTGTTCAAGCCACTTTTAAAAGTCCGCGCCTAGTTTTACTGCAAACCAACGAAACTCAAAACAAAGGGGATTTGGCATTTTGGATTGGACATAGATTTGGTGATATAGGCGGGGAGTTTGGAGGCTCCCACACCTTATTCGGTTTAGATGTGGCCACAGATCTTTATATTGGGTTTGATTATGGAATTACCGACCGAATGACCATAGGGGTGGGGAGAAGCAAATTTAATGAATCTTATAATTTGCTTGCAAAATACAAACTTTTAAGGCAGCACGAATTTATGCCTGTTTCAGTAACACTTTTTGGCCAAAGCAACTGGATTACACGAAAGGCATTCAACAATAATGAATTTCCTAGTCAAAATGATAGGACTTCTCATTTTTTTCAAGCTACTGTCGCCAAAAAATTTTCCCCTTCATTTTCTTTGATGCTAAGTCCCGGTTATTTGTTTAGGGCACAACCCCAAGACCCACAAGAGATGCAAAACCTTTTTTCAGTTGGTATTGGAGGAAGGTTAAAAATTTATAAAAGATTTTCACTTATCGCAGATTATACTTTGGTAAACGGGCTTGGAAGATCAAAGGATTTGAATACTGAATACTACAACCCCCTGGGAATAGGGCTTGAAATTGAAACAGGTGGCCATGTTTTTAGCCTAAACTTTCAAAACTCCTCCTATATTATTGAAAACAATTTTATCCCAAACACCCAAAAATCCTGGGAGGATGGTGGGGTAAGATTTGGTTTTGCCATATCACGAAATTTTAACTTGGCAGGTAGGTAGCCAAGATATTAAAAGAATATTAATTAAAATGATAACATTATGAAACGTGTTCAATTTATTAAATCAGTGGGAAAAGGAGTTGTTTTTGTATGTGCGGGCTCCTGTATGATGTCAGCTTGTAGCACCAGTGATGATGAGGCCCCAATAAATGGAAACAATAACCCGCCACCTACTTCCGGTACCAGGGTATCTGTAAATTTATCCTCAATACCCAATGTAGGGGATCAAACCACTAAAAGCAGGATTTTGTTTATAAGGGTTGGTGCTGGAAACTCCAGTAGCGACTTTATTGCAACGGAGGCTATTTGTCCTCATCAAGGTGGGAATTTGGCGTGGATTAACAATGAAGAAATCATTGAATGCCAATTGCATTTTGCGCAATATGAACCTGATGGTGATGTAATCCGAGGCCCCCAAAATTCGTCTGGAAACACAAGAGACCTTCAAATTTATTCCACTACAATTGCAAATGGAGAAATAACTGCAACAGTTGCCTAAACTATTATTTCGGTATTAAAAACAGTGGGTGATATTGAAATTATACCAGGGACTAATAAAAAATCGTGTATAAATCACTGCTTGACTGGTTATATCAATCCCACGAAAGAATCAAGTTAAAAAAATTGAAGTGTCTATTAAACGGTCTAATACAGCAAAAGAGCTCGGAGCTTCACCATAATTACAATCCTTTTAATAATGCAAAGCGCTGCCAATTATAGGTGAATACTTTTGTTTATAATTTTATCAATGGTAGCATGATACCTGAGCTGATCGGGTTTCTTACATTTTATGTAGCGGCATTCAATGATTTTTTTTAAAGAGGATATACAATTATTAGAAGTTTATTCAATAGTCCTATGTACGACGAATTGACACTTTTTTCAAAATATGGTCCGTTGGCGATTGTAAAACTAAATGGAAATGGGGGTTTAAGGTAATTATTGGGTTATTTTATTGCTCCCTCAAAAATAAAATGCTAATAGATAAATCAAACAAAATAACATCCGAGGTTTCTATATTATGATGCGCATCCATTAAGCGAGAATCTTCAGTGGTTTAAATGCTTCGATCAAGCGAGGTTTAGTTCAGTTCAACCTGGAAATTTTACTTTCAATCGGAATTTAAAATTGGAAAACGATCCGGATATAAAAAGTAAATCAATTTAAAATCATATCAATCAATGATCATGAAATTGATAATGACTTTTTGAAATCTCATTTTTAATCGCACTTATTGTTTTTCGATTTTTTATGAAAATCGCCTAGATGAAATAGGGTTTTGATAATTGCAATTAAATTTGAATAGCTAACCCTATTTGTTTGATTAGGTAAATGAAAAATGAAAGGGGGAATTGTCGAGTAGGTAAAGGGGAATCTTACCCCTAAACCTCTCACAGAACCGGACGTGAACCTCTCTCATACGGCTCTTCTTGATCAAAACATGCTTTAAGGCCTCAAACTGGGATGTTTCCAGTGCTCGAAGAGCATTGGATAATATTTTGAGAGGCGTCGAAGATACTTCCTCGAGGCAACCCATGGTTTGCGGTGATACCTGCGATATTTATTACGCAGCCATTTGGCAAGTCTTCGGTGGAACGCTGAATAGAGCATACACATCCCAGATAGTCTAAACTTTCCATAATACCTGATCCAACCCATGATTTTGGAGTTGACCAGTCCGGCAATTTCTTCTATGGAAGATTGTGTCCGTTTATGGAGGTTTAACCGGAAGAGTTCTTCGTTAATCCGACTGATACTCTTCTGACTCATCGAAGGTGTAAAGCCTAAGAACAGCTTTCCACCTTTGCGGACTATTCTAGGCTTAAAGGTATGGCCTAAAAAGTCAAAACTTTGATAGGCTACCTTTCCCTGTGGACGCTTCTTTTGATTGCGCCGACAATAGACCACCCGGGTCTTGTCCGGATGGAGTTCCAGCTTGCACTGTGACAGGCGTTTTCTGATGTCGTTTAAGACCTTATGCGCCTGCTTCTGTTGATAGCAATGGATTACAATATCATCAGCATAACGCTCAAAAGTTAGCTTGGGATAATGACGCTCGAACCGTTTATCAAAAGCAATATCCATAAAGATGTTGGCCAGTACGGGACTAATCACCCCTCCTTGTGGCGTACCTTTACCTTTTGGATGGTGTAATGATCCATCCACCTTTTGAACTGAGGCTTTCAACCAGCGTTCCACATACAATAGGATATACTTTTCTTTGGTGTGGTGACTTACGGCCTTCAGTAATAATTCATGGTTGATGTTATCATAAAAACCTTTGATGTCCAGATCAATTACCCAACTATAGCGGAAACAATGTTTCCGGCATTGAGCAATCGCATCATGGGCTGATTTATTAGGTCGGTATCCAAAGCTATTTGGACTAAAGCCTTTCTCTACCAACGATTCCAATTCCGTGGCTACAACCTGCTGGGCTACCCGGTCGATAACCGTAGGTATGCCCAGGGGTCGCATCTTACCTTTCCCTTTAGGGATCAGAACTTCTTTGACCGGCTTTGGAAAATAACTTCCACTGGCCATTCGGTTCCATAGTGGATAAAGATACTTCCGAGGGTTGTTTGCTACTTCCTGTATCATCAGCCCATCACACCGGGGCTGCCCCGGTTCGATCTTACCTTCTTAAAAGCCTTCTGAACCTGTGACTTTTTAATAGGTAATGTTTTGTGTTCTTCATTAAAGATCATCCTTAAAAATTTAAGTTGTCATACAATAAATAAACATTTCAAGTGAAGCCCTTCACTAACCAAAGTTTATTGCTTTGGGTCTCTGGAGCTTTACGCTACTACGGCTTCATCCGTCCCAGAAATACAGTATCGCTACTTTCCGGCTTTCCTGTCCTTAGGTTTTCGCCGTTTTCACTTAATTCACCTGTATTCTG
Organism: Salegentibacter tibetensis; assembly: GCF_020164485.1. Taxonomy (GTDB): domain Bacteria; phylum Bacteroidota; class Bacteroidia; order Flavobacteriales; family Flavobacteriaceae; genus Salegentibacter; species Salegentibacter tibetensis. The sequence continues at coordinate 804 of NZ_JAIQZA010000054.1, read as the reverse complement.
GTTCTCCTTTTCCTTAATTGCGCCCAGATAAGGGTCTTGCCTTCTATATGCCGGATGTCGTGCAACCAGTAACCAGGTTCACCGTTGCACCTGTATCTCTTGGAGCTGCTCCTCCTCGATTTGGACATCATAAAGGTTATTTTCGACATGTCTATAAAGGTTCACTTGCGTTCAACTCCACTTATCCACACCTGCTGCCTGTAATTCTAAAGAATACGAACAGTACACTTGTCGCTCAGCACCCAACCCGTTAAAGTGAGCACCACAAGCCGGTTTGAACAATCTGCCTGGACAACTTGTTCGGTAGTCCAATCCTCCATGGAAATAGTGGCTGTGAGTCCTCTGATATTACGTTCTATAAAACTTATCAGCTCGTTACTGTTTCTGCCATGAAGGCTACCATCGCAATTAAAGTTACGTTATCCGTTTTCAAAGAACGTTATTCAACATTCGTGCTCCCCGGATAACTAAGGACGCACAGCAAGAGGATGACACGCAGAGCGATGTCATTCGATTCCCCAGATATGTAAATTATTGTTTTTAAGTCTTTTACAAATTATGAAAATAGGAAATATATCCACCCCTATGGATATACCCTGCTGGAAAGGTCTATAAAACCAAGAGTGATGTAGCCAGTATGCATTAAAATAGTATCCATTAAGGCAAATTCAAGACTTTAACTAAACCACTCTGCACTCAAAGTGCAGAGGTTTTTTTACTAGGGACTGAAAGTCCCCAAGCTATTCCAATATGAAATTGGAGTTATCACTCGAATCTCGACGATGGTGCTCCAAATATTCATTA
>NZ_JAIQZA010000053.1 GCF_020164485.1 Salegentibacter tibetensis | reverse complement strand
AGAGGGAGAATCGATGAGAAAATTTAGAAAATAAGAGCAAAAAAAATTTAATTAACTTAACCGAAATTTTAGAAGAAAAGTGTCCGTTTTGAAACGGAACGCCTGTCCGCTTTCAGCGGATTATGCATTCTAATTTTAAGAAATTATAGAGATACATATTTAAAAAGCACCTTATTAGGTAGAATCTTTATTAGAATGTACTACTATGTTTCTCCGAAATTAGTTCAACGTTTAAATGATTTTAATTATCTCCACATTTTTATCAGAATTTTGCTAAACAAGATTATATCTTTAGTGAAAGTTTAAGGCGTAGGGGACTGAGAAGGGACAATCTAGCCTGAAGGTTAATAAATCTAGGTTTTCCCTCATACCCCTCGTTATATCATATAAGACTAATTAACCAAATTACATTCCGAAACATTCTGGAAGATACAAGAGAAACATCTTTCAGTTTTGATTCTGAAAAATTTGAAAATCTGGATGCTTTAAAAGTTATAATAAAACACTTTCTCATAAAAATAATGACACCTAATCTTTAAAAGAATTAATCTAGTCTGCGGCAATTGGAAACACTTCTTTTAGGTTTTAAATTTGATTTACTCAACTGTCTTTAAGTCTTGTAAATCTTCTACAACCATTCTTTCCCGAATTATAGCTCCAACTGATATAAACCACTCATTATTGCGAATTACGGAAGTTTGGGGAATCTGCACAAATAGTGTATTCTGAGTTTGAAGTAATCTGATGTAATACCGTCCTATTTTATATTTTTCACCTTCTTTTTTAAAAGATTTTCCCATTACTTCTTCCCAGAAATGAATTAAAGAACTGGCATAAAATATAACTACTCTGGGCTTGTGCTTATTCAGTTTTTCTTTTAATCGTTTAATACGTTTCTTTGAAATTTTTTCAAAGTATTTTTCTCGAGTTTTTAAATAAGTTAAACCTAGATTATCCCATTCATTAGTGTACCAATTCCTGTAATTCCAAAGTTCAACTGATGGTGAAGGCAGGGGAAATAAATCAATTAAAAGATTACTAGATTTTATTTGACCCCAATTTTCTTTTTGAACACTTCTAATGGTTTCAGTTGAAATTTCTTTACCCTCAATTGTATTTCTCAACCTTATAAGCCCCCACCAAGTTTTTTGTCTTAGTCCTTCTGTGAAGAACCTTTTTAACCCAATGTTTACGTGATGCCTTTTACAATCAATTAATTCTGTACCATATTTTTCCCAACTATCTATTCTTAGATTGACATCTTCAGGTGAATAACCGCCATTTTCTTCAATTCCTATAAACCAATAAGTAGCATTCCAGTTACCATATCCGAAGAAAGTATTTATATAATTTTCGAGTTTAGCAGCATTTATCATTTTTCTTAAGTTTTTGGTTTAGTGAGCAATCTCTAAAGGTTAAGCATTTTGTCTACTTTATAGAAATTAATAACTTCCTTTGCCTGGGATGGTATTTCTAACTCCTCCAACAGGTTTGTCAACATCTCCTTTTCTTCTTGGAATCAGATGCATATGACAGTGGTAAATGGTTTGTCCTGCATCTTCTCCTGCATTCCATCCTATATTATAGCCACTTATAGAAACGTCTTTAGAGAGTAGTTTTTCTCGAACCATTATAGTCAAGCTATTAATTGCATTCAATTCAGCCTGAGTTAATTCAAAATAATCTTTACAATGTCTTTTAGGTATAACAAGAATATGTTTATCAGTTACAGGGTATTTATCGAAGAATGCTAATGCTAAATTATTTTCGAGGAAGGGTTTTATCTTGTTGGTGCAAAACGGACAATTATCTGTTCTATAATTGTATAAGTATTCTAGGTCTCTAAAATCTGTTGAATCTGTGTCTCTCTTGTTGGCATTGCAGGTATAACATAGAGCTTGGTAATTATTTATTGAATCTTCTCCTCCTAAATTTTTCGGTACTATATGGTCTACTTCGAGAGCTTTTTCTTCTTTGCTAATTCCGCATAACTCACATCTACCTTTAGCTCTTTTAAGTACTTGAAACCTTATTGAACCACTAACAGCTTTTCGGTTTTTTCTTCGATGTTCCCAAATTGCTTCACCTCGTTTATCTATATATTCACTAATTTTTCTGTCACAGATTTCAATAATTTCAGAGATTTCATCTTGTGATAACTCTTCATAACTGTTGAGTGTATATATGTCTTTATTTTTAGAAACTATTTCGTGTTTCCGAAGTATTCTGCCTACCATATTACTAGTAATTTTCTCGTAGTATTCAACCTGAGAAAAGTCATATGATAAAATATCCTGTGCAACTTCTTTTTTATTCGCCACACCCTTATTTAGCAACAATCTTTTAATCATTACAGGTTGGTAAATATGAGACATACTCATTTTATTCTGAATAAAGTCTTTTATCATACAGTAGGGTAATAACTTGTTGAGTTTATTGTTTCTTCGAGATTGTTTATGTATCTAACATCTGTTTATAATAACTATATGGTTTGCCATAATACTTCTTTTTTGCTCTTTTGTCAGTACTGGGTTTTTTCTCTTCAACTGTCTTTAGATATTTTTTCAAAAATTTTATTTGATAGTTTCTGTAGTGGTCAAGTTTTTTCAATTGTTTTCTTAAGTATTTATTATCGCTTAACTCAGGAAAACCATTAACCCAACACATTTCATTTTCAAGATTATTATGATTCCACATAGTAACCCTACCTACAGACATTCCTATCAATCTATGTATAGCTGATTCCATTACAGTACCTTTTCTTTTATTGAGATTGTTATTATCAATGCTTCTAATTATTTTATGAACAACCTTTTTTTGTTTTTTAATTTCTTTTTTCAAAGTAGATTTCCTGACCCGAATTTTTCCTGTAAAATGCATTTCATATCCAACAAAACCAATCCAAGGGAAGTGTTTAATGGCTGTATGATTGGATGACCATTTGTATGGCTGTTTAGACTTTTTATCCCAAAATTCAATCTTTTTATTTAAATGCATTAAGTGAAATTCGTGAGGTATTAACTTTAAATTCAATAATGCATTCTCGTATTTTACAATTGCATTCATACAGCCATATTTATATGGATGCATTATAATCATATCATCGCAAAATCTTATGTAGAGTAATTTTTTATCCTTAGATTTTAGAACTTGCTTATCAGCAAAATCTAAAACTAAATTAGCAATAAACCCAGAAATAGCACCTCCTTGAGGAATGCCTATTGTTGCCCTAGCAGTCCGCTTGTAATGACCTTTTTGTAGAAGTTCTTCTTCGACCCACTCGAAATAGCAATCTTTAGAAAAATTTTTATATTCCCAAAAATTATTATCCTTGTTTAAGGGAAGAACATTTTTAATAAAGTTATAAGATTTTAAATACGAGTAAAATATATGGATAGCCCTTTCATCTATTTTTATACCTTTCTTTCGTAGACTTTTTAGCTTTTTTTGGAATTGATTCTTTATAACACTATGGTTAACCGAATCATAGAATTTACTCATATCGCATTCTGCAACGTAAAGTTTCTTTCCTTTGTACTTTTTTCTGTAAGTCAAGATGTCTTCGATAGCAGTATGATGATTCACCTGTATTTGCTTTTTATTTACCTCTCGAGTAGCACGAAAAGCATAGGAAGCATCGTAAAATCCTGAATCAAAAACCTTCGTCAAATAAGCATTTGTTTTACTAATTACCAACTTATCAACTATAGAATAGACAGCGATAGGTCTACAAACGCTCGATTTTTTTTCGGGCTTTTTGTGTTTGGGGTAAATTCTTGGAGGTTGAATACAGTAATCATTAGAATTTATAATTTCTCTTACAGTTATTATGAAATCATTAAGAGCTATTACAAAAGGCTCATTAGGATAATGATGCAAATAATACTTAACAGTGATATAAATACATTTGGTGTTATAATCAAATGAATTAATTTTCTGCCATTTAGTTTTATAGCGTTTTACTTTCCCTAATTTTTTCCATTTTCTTCTAGGTGGAAGAATCTTTTTAAGGTAAATCTCCTCTTCTGTCTGAAATTTATGATGGTTAAGTTTTTCTTTTTGTGAAATTAGATGAATAAGATGTTTTTCACTTCTTTGTTTTGCTTTTTTTGCTCTTAAATCGCATAAGTATCGAATTATTATATCATCCGTAAAAAAATCATCTATGGTCATACATTTTTTATAAAGGGGATAAGTGAGTTCCTGTAAATGGTTGAACCATAAATACTGACAAAGTCAAAGTCATTTTCCAGATTACCCACCTGACCAGAATGAACTTTGGCAATCGAAATATAATGTTTCCTGCAAATGCATAAACATTTAGGTACTATTATCCCCTTATTTCAAAACCTTTTTCTTTAGCTAAATACACGATTGTATTAAAAGTTATATCACCTCTAGTGTTCTGAAAACAATAACGTAACAAGTTGATACTTCCTAATTCATCGTGATTTCCTGCATCTAATCTACAAAGTTTTAAATAAAATTTTTCACCAATATCATAAGTAAATGTATTGGAAATTGCGTAAGCCACTCTGTACCAGTTAACATACGTTTCAGTAATTGAAAAATTATTTTTTTCTAAATATTTTATGACTTTAATTATAGTGCTTTTATCTCGAGAGTCATTCTTGCCCAATGGATTATTAAATACTTTCTGTAAGTTTATTTTGGTCTCAGAAGAATTCTTTTTTGAGATATTTGGTGTAGTGTTTACTAATTCTAATTGTTCTAAATCACAATGAAATGGCTCAATATCTTTTTTGAAAAATAAATTACTATCCGATGATAAAAAGCATAATCTTGAGATGTCACTGCCACTGATATCCAAATTAATTAAGTAATTATCAAAAAAATATTTAGTTAATTTTTTAAATGCAAGTTTATGAAAACTCTCTATTTGAGTATCTTCTAAAGAGGCTGTTGTGTTTATTTTAATTAAACCTTTAAAACCTTTCCCTGAGGGACTCATCCAATGACTAAAAACATATTTCTCATTTTTTAAAATATTATTAACCTCTCGCACTTTTTGAGAATTCAATTTATCTATATCAATTACAAGAATAGAATTATAATTTATCAAATTTTCGATTCTTCTATTATTTTCAAATGTTCCACAGAAAGTAACAGAAGGAAGGCTTTTCTTCAAAAAATTATATTCGTCAATGCGGTCATTCTTTATAAGCTTTCTTAAATGTGAAATTTTGGATTCAAGTTTTTCGTGTTTGATAATTTTAATTATCTCTCCAAGATTTGCCTCACGATTAATCGAGCTCCAAACATTATTTTGATATGAAACTTTTAATTTTATTACATCTTCGACTTCCATAATTGATGTTTCCAAGGGAATAAATATATGAATTATTGGAAGCTCTTAAAACAAGTGGCATTCTGAAATGTAATTATTTTAAAAAGGTAGAAATAGTAGATTGTAAATTATCAGAGGATTTTCAGCATAGACGTAATTACGATAGTAAAACCCCTAGGACTTTAAAAGAAGTCCCCCCCTTGAAAACTCCTACACTTTTCTCAAATTCTGAAATTTATAGTCTAAGTGAAGAGCTTAACCCTCCCTTAAACAAGACATCCTTCGATATAGCAAAATTGGTGTACCCCCCGTTAATTTAAAAACTAATTTTATATAGTTTTCGCAATAAATGGATTACTGAAAGAGATTTTCTTTTTGTTCAATATGAAATCTAAAATGTTCGTCCGCATCGTCGACGAATGATGGTTGAATTACCAGAATTTCTGAAATGATACTTTTTTGCGGTATCAAAATAGTAGTTGGATAGACTCCATCAGGTGAGGTACAGTCGTAAATAGCTGTGGAAGGATTTGTGTCATTTTCTATCTCTTTTTCTAATATTTTCAAAGTTTGAATATCATAACCATCATCTGTATCTGTTTTAATAATGATAGCGTTTCTGTGAATTATGATTGTTCTATTAATTATTTCTTTCTCGCCAGTTTTTAAATTTTCCGTAAACGGTGAGAAATATGTCTCCTGACCAAAACCTGAATAGGTTAGGAGAAAGGTGATAATAATAAATAGAGATTTCATTTAAAGTGGTTTGCTAATTCTTACCCCAATAAATATAACTATAAAATTTCAACCTTATTTTACTCTGAAGTACCTTTCAATTTCCACAGGTTTATTTGTGAAATTCTGAGCTAAAAAACAGTATAAGAAAAACACATGGTGTTGTTAAAAAGTATAAATAATTAGAATAACCAAATCTTAAAAGAACGTTTGTGTTTTGGTTTTTTATTCCTATATTTGAGGTATCAAAATAATTAATCACATAATCACAATTATCATGAAAGATTTACAAACACTTACTGAAAGAGAGTTTAACACCACTGAAACCCTTCAACTTCTTAAAGCATCTGGTTCAGTTTTTTGGAGTTGGGGAGTATCTAAAATTATCAACTATAACAATGAAGGATTACTTTTAAAAGTACAGGGTCATCATCATAACGGTTGGGTATTTATTGTACTTGCTTGGAATGACACCTACACTGTTCATTATCTCAACCAAAGATATAATGTGAAAGATTCTTCTTCTGAAATTTACTTTGATATGCTTACAGAGGAGATTGACAGAAAAGTTGAGCGAATTGATAATTACAAATTCTAAATTAGCTAATCGGGTTTCTCTAACCGGGAAACCCTTTTAATACCTTTAATAAGATGAAATATATAGCATATTATAGAACCTCCACAAAAGATCAAGACCTAGGAATAGAAGCTCAGAAACGTCTTGTAAAGAATGTTCTTAAGGAAGGTGATAAAATTATTCAGAGCTATCAGGAAAAGGTCTCAGGTAAAGGAATTAAGGATAGGCATGAGTTCCATAAAGCTCTTGAAGCCTGTGAAAATACAGAAGCTACTTTATTAATTGCTAAACTCGACAGATTGTCAAGGGATAAACATTTAATATTTGATTTGCAAAAAAGGAAAGTGAAGTTTCTAGTTGCTGACAATCCAAATGCCAATGAAGTAATAATAGATATAATGGCTATTCTTGCTCACGACGAGGTAAAAAAGATTAGTGAACGAACAAAGGCTGCATTGGCTGAACTAAAAGAGAAAGGGGTTAAGCTTGGAACTCCTGAGAACCTCACACAGGAAGCTCGTATGAAGGGTGTAGAGGCTATTAAGGAGAAAGCAAAGAGTAATCCAAATACCAAACCTGCCAGAGCCTTTGCACAATTACTGAGAGATAAGGGAAAAAACTGGGTAGAAATAGCTGGAGAGCTTAATACCAATGGTTATAAAAGCAGTAGGGGGGGTAAATATTATCCTCATACTGCTAAACGCTTACTGTCTTAAATGAGCAAGGGGTGCGAATCACCACACCCCTCTATCAAAATAATTAATCACGATAATCACAACGTAATTAATAAGATGTAAAGGTAATAAAATATCATTTTGTATTTTTATAATTGTGAGATCAAATATTTAGTCATGCTAGGAATTTATTGCAGAATAAGTAGGGAGAAAGAAGAGGGGAAAAACATAAGTATACCTGACCAGAAAAAGAAAGGTATTGCTAAAGCTAAGGAACTTGGATTAGAATATGAAATATATGTGGATGAAGGGGTTTCTGGTACTTTATCTATAACTGAGAGACCAGCATTTTCAGACCTAATAGAAGACATTACAGAGGATAAAATCACCCATCTTTATGCAGTAGACCAAAGTAGGATAGAAAGATCTCCTGAGACTCGTATAGTTGTAAATACGATGCTTAAGAAGAAAGGAGTGAGGATGTTTACGGAAATGGAAGGTGAAATAGATCTTCATGACCCTCAACAAAGTATGATGGGCGATATTATGAGTGTATTCAATAAATTCTTTGTTGACATTACTACTAAAAAAGTTAAGTCCGCTCTCTTACATAGAGTTGAAGAAGGTAAAGCTCATCAGGGGATGCAGCCTTATGGCTATACTAAAGATAAAGACGGTTATCTGATAATTGATGAAGAGGAAGCGAAAGTAGTCAAAAAGATTTTTGAACTGTCTTTAAGTGGAATGGGGCAAAGAAGTATAGCTTATTGGTTAGATGACCATGATTTCCCAACTCGATACGCTAAAATAGGAAAGGGTACTATTACTACCAAGAATAAGTATACAGGGGAAAAGACAGTTACTGAAAAGAAGGATGTAAAGTGGGCAGGTAAAACAGTCCAAGGGATAATAAAAAACCCAATCTACAAAGGTGAAAGATTGTATAAAGGAAAAACTTATGATTGTCCAGCAGTTGTAAAGAAAGAGTATTGGCAAAGGGTTAATGATAACCTTAAAAGTAACAGGACAAGTTCAGGTAATAAGCCCAAATATGATTATTTATTGAAAGGTCTCCTTAGATGTGTTGTCTGCGGAAGAAATTATTACGGTAGAACTCGTACAAGTAGGAAAGATCATTTTTATATGTGTTCCAGTAAGAGGTACAAAGGTCAATCGTGTGGTAATCCTTCCATTAATATAGACGCTATAGAGAATTATATTTGGTTCACAATCTTCTACGATGAAGAAAGGCTTATGACAATACACAGAGAGGTTATAGGTGGTAAAAATGACTCTGAGAAGCAGGAACTAACTAAAGAAAAAGAAATCCTTCAAGGAAAGATAAGAACCCATACTAAGAGAAAGGAAAACGCAATGGAGTTTCTTCTGGATGGTACACTTGAAAAGGAAGATTTCAAAGTTCAAGATGCAAAAATAAAAAAGGAATTAGAACAACTTCAAAAAGAATATAGAGATACTGAACACCGCTTAAATGGTATAGAAGTAGACAAAGAAAAGATAGAGAATATTGTACAATATATTCAGAAGATCACCGAAAACTCCACATTCGAGCAAAAAAAGGAACTTGTGAATATGTTTATCAAGAATATTCATGTTTATTGGGATGAAAAAAGGGACGGTTGGCAACTTCCAATAGAATTTGTTGGCGGTGCAGAATTACCATTTTTTATAGATTCAGAGGCCTATAAAAAGTTTAGAGATATAGGCAGCGTTATTCACAATAGACCAAAAAGGAAAAAGTATAATAACAATGGCAACGATGGTAGTAATACTCCTCAAAATATTGATAGTATCTCTACAAGTGCCGTGGATACTGAAAATGCTGAACTTTTTAAGTGGTTTACAACATCGAGTGCGAGGGATGTAGCTCTTGTCGGCGGCGGAGCTTATCCGCAACCGGGAGAGATTTCCCTATCACATAACGGCGTATTGTTTTTAGATGAATTACCGGAATTTAAGCGCGGTGTACTGGAAGTAATGCGGCAACCTTTAGAAGATCGGGAAGTGACCATTTCCCGTGCTAAGTTTACGGTAACCTATCCTTCCAGTTTTATGCTGGTAGCGAGTATGAATCCCAGCCCCAGTGGTTATTTCAACGATCCCGATGCACCTGCAACTTCTTCCCCGGCAGAAATGCAGCGCTATTTGAGTAAAATCAGTGGTCCGCTTTTAGACAGGATAGATATTCATATTGAAGTAACTCCCGTTCCTTTTGAAAAACTTAGCGAAGAACGCCGGGGAGAAAGTAGTGTTGATATTAGAAAAAGAGTGACCAGTGCACGCCAATCGCAAACCGAACGTTTTAAAGAGTCAGATTCTGTTCACTACAATGCGCAAATGAGTGTGCGGCAAATTCGTAAGTTTTGTGTATTAGATGATGCTTCAAAAGCCTTGCTTAAAACCGCGATGGAGCGTTTAAACTTATCAGCCCGTGCTTACGATCGCATCTTAAAGGTTTCCAGGACCATTGCCGATTTGGAAAATTCAGAAAATATTAAAGGAAATCACATCAGTGAAGCTATTCAATATAGAAGCCTGGACCGTGATGGTTGGCTAGGCTAAAATCTTCTCTAATTTTAAGAGAATTTTGGTATTTTTGATAGGAGTGCAGGTTTACCTATGTCAACTTTTAAATTTATATTTACCCACTTGAGAAACTATAAAAATTTTAAAATATAATATTTGTTTTTTCTCATTGCCTCGCACATTTGTCCGGGGGCAACCTATTTGCTAAGACCAAACTATTATGAAAAAAAGTTTATTGCTGCTAATTGCTGTTTCAGTATTTGCCTGTAAGGGAGAGCCTCAGGTTAAAGAAGTAACAGAAATAGAAAGCGACAGTATCAAAGAGAAAAGTGTTTTAAATGGAGAAATGCTTGGAACTAATAAAATTGAATTCACAAAAGAAGAAGCTAATAGGTTAGCTGAACTTCCACTTAATTGCATTAATACCGAATACCCCAATAAGCTTAACCAAACCCTGGAGAATAAAGAGGCTATAGGAGAGCCTACTGAATTACACCCTGCATTTTATGGTTGTTTTGACTGGCATTCATCGGTGCACGCCCATTGGTCTATGGTAAGTTTGCTGAAGCAGTTTCCCGATTTGAATAAAGCTGAAACCATTAGGGAGAAATTAAAAGAATCCCTTTCTGCAAATAATATTCAGGGGGAGATCGCTTATTTTAACCGGGAACAAAGCGATTCTTTTGAGCGTACTTATGGGTGGGCCTGGTTGCTGAAACTAGCTGATGAAATTGAAACCTGGAACGATCCTTTAGCCGATGAACTTAAACAGAATTTATCGCCATTAACCAACCTTATCGCTGAAAGATACCTGGAATTCCTTCCAAAACTGAATTATCCAATTAGAGTTGGGGAACACGCTAATACGGCCTTCGGATTAAGCTTTGCTTACGATTATGCGGTTGCTGTAGAGAATACCGAATTAAAAGAGCTTATCTCAAAGCGAGCCAAAGATTTCTACTTAAAAGATGATGATTGCCCGCTAACCTGGGAGCCGGGTGGTTTCGACTTTTTATCGCCCTGCCTGGAAGAGGTGAATATCATGCGCCGTATTTTACCGAAAAACGCTTTTGAGATGTGGCTTGATGATTTCCTGCCGGAGCTAAAATCTTCAGATTTTAATATGGAAGTAGGAGAGGTGTCTGACCGAACCGATGGAAAACTGGTGCATCTCGACGGACTTAACTTTAGCCGCGCCTGGGTTTTCTACGGACTTATAAATCAATATCCCGATAAATTCTCTCATTTACAGGGAGTCGCTGACAGGCACGTAGCTTATTCTTTCCCGAATTTAGTTGGGGACAGTTATGAAGGCGGCCACTGGCTTGGAAGCTTCGCCCTCTATGCCCTGCAGGAATCTAAAGGTTTGTAGTGCGAAATTTCCTGAAAAACCTTGGTCCTGGAATTTTAGTTTCGGCAGCTTTTATTGGACCGGGAACGGTTACGGTTTGTACGCTGGCCGGGGTTGAATTTGGTTATAGCTTGCTCTGGGCTTTACTGCTTTCTATATTTTCCTGTATAATTTTGCAGGAAATGGCCGCACGGCTTGGCGTGGTGTCGCAAAAGGGTTTAAGTGACGCTATTCGGGAAGAGATCAAAAGACCAGTATTCAGGGTTTTAGCGATTATCCTAATTTTTTCAGCTATAGTTATTGGGAACGCCGCTTATGAAGCGGGAAATATCACCGGCGCGGTTCTGGGAGCCGAGGCTGTTTTTGGGGTTCAAAACCTGCAAATAGGTGATTTCACACTTAACCTGTGGAGTATTTTTATTGGTGCTGTTGCTTTTATTCTTTTATTTACCGGAAGTTATAAAACCCTCGAAAAGATCTTTATAGGCCTGGTTTTGCTTATGAGCATTAGTTTTATACTTACTGCAATCCTTACCAAACCCAATGTTTTAGAAATTTTAACCGGACTTATACCAACCGGCAATGCTGCAGGTTTACTTACGGTAATGGCAATAGTAGGTACTACAGTGGTACCTTATAACTTGTTTTTACACGCTTCGCTGGTGAGTGAGAAGTGGAAAGAAGCTTCCTATTTACCTGTTGCCAGAAAAGAGCTGGTGGTTTCTATAATTTTAGGTGGGGCGGTTTCTATGGCCATTCTAATAAGCGCGGCATCCTCGGGTTTGACCAATGTGAATTCTGCGGCAGATATGGCCGTGAGCCTGGAACCACTATTCGGAACCTTTGCCACCTGGTTTATGTCCCTGGGGCTTTTGGCAGCCGGCATTACTTCTTCCATTACCGCACCTTTAGCCGCTGCTTACGTAGTAAAAGGCTGTTTTGGCTGGGAAGGAGGGATGAAAGCAGCGAAATTTAAAATAGTTTGGGCGGTAGTCCTTATTCTCGGGGTTTTCTTCTCTTCCCTGCAAATCAATCCTATTGAAATTATACGATTTGCCCAAATTGCCAACGGAATCTTATTGCCCGTCATCGCGATTTTCTTATTTTGGGTAGTTAATAAAGCTTCGGTTTTAGGCGAACATCGCAATTCTAAATTGCAAAACCTGTTGGGAATAGTAGTGATAGCCATCGCCCTGTTTTTGGGCGTAAAATCGATTCTAAGCGTTTTTCAGGGTTTTTAAGATGATCTAAATTTCCTGCAAGGTTTTTATCCCGTATCGCCATCGGGAACTTGAAGGTCTATTATAAGACTGAATAGTTTCTTCAAGCTTTTGTTAAATTTGAAATGAAAAGATCTTCTTTTTTACCTATAGGTAGTTAGAAAGCAGATCTTCTTAGGCCTGGATTTTACTTGCATCCGAGTGAAACGAGAGGAATGCAGGCGTTTTTTCATCGATGGAAAAAATGAACAGAACAATAATTATTTAAATAAAATGAAAGAAATCCATATCAACTGTGATTTAGGGGAAGGAGGCGATTTTGATGCTGATCTAATGCCGCATATTTCTGCCTGCAATATTGCCTGCGGCGGCCACGCCGGTAACCTGGAAACGATGCAGGAAACTATTAAACTGGCCGTGGAGCATGGAGTGCAAATGGGAGCGCATCCTTCTTATCCCGATAAGGAGAATTTCGGGAGAAAACCTGTGGATATTTCTGCGGAAGAATTGCAGCGTTCTATAATAGCACAAATTTTAAGTTTAAAACAATTGGCCGAAGCAGAAGGGGTGAAACTCACTCACGTAAAACCTCATGGAGCACTTTATAATAAAGCCGCAAAAGATGAAAAAACTGCCAAAATCATCATTGATTCTTTACTTGAATTCGATCAAGAATTAACGCTTTTTTGTCCGCCAAAATCCGTGATTTCTAAACTTGCAAAAGGTAAAACCCCGATCGTATTTGAAGCTTTTGCAGACCGAAATTATGAGCCTGATTTAAGCCTGGTATCGCGTTCAAAACCCAACGCATTGATCACCGAAAAAGAGGCTGTTTTTAGGCACTTGTTTTCTATGTTTTCTGAAGGGAAAATCACCTGTGTAAATGCTGAAAAAATTAACTATAAAGCTGATACATTTTGCCTGCATAGCGATACTCCAAATTCAGTTGAAATAATCACATTTTTAAAGCAAAGATTTGCTGAGCATAATATTAAAATCAAGAATAGAAAATGAGCGATTTTCCTAAAATAAAACCGATGGGAGAGCGGGGGATTCTTATAGAATTTGAGCCTGAGATTAGCGAAAATTTACTTGAGAAACTACTCTTTTATAAAAATAAGCTGGAAGAATTTTATACTGAAGTAAATGTTGAAGTAATCAACACATATAACTCGTTATTAATTAGTTATATGTTTAGTATAGAAAATCTCTATGATGAGGTTTCGGCGGTTAAAGAGTTGTTTGGTAAGGCTAAGATAGTAAAAATTAATAACCGGCAAATTTTTCACCTACCGGTTTGTTATGACGCAGAATTTGGCTGGGACCTCGATCTTATTTCTAAGGAAAAAAACCTATCAAAAAAGGAAATTATTGAGTTTCATACCACGCCGTTTTACACGGTTTATTTTACCGGTTTTTTACCCGGATTCTTATACCTGGGAGGCCTTGATAAAAAGCTTCAGATTTCCCGTAAAAGTGAACCCCGAATGAAGATCGAAAAAGGGGCCGTTGGCATAGGTGAAAATCAGACAGGAATTTACCCGAAATCCAGCCCCGGAGGATGGCAAATTTTAGGCAACTGCCCGGTTCAATTATTTGATAAAAATAACGATCCGCCCTGTGAAATTTCAGCAGGGGATAAAGTGAAATTCTATTCGGTTTCCAAAGCTGAATTTGAAGAAATTTCAGCACAGGTTTCAAAAAGAAAATTTCAACTAAAAAAAGAAAATTATGAAGGCTGAAGTTGAAGTATTACAACCGGGGTTATTTTCCACGATCCAGGATTTTGGCCGTCGCGGATTTCAAAAATACGGAGTTCCTTTAAGCGGAGTTATGGACAGGATCGCTTTAAAAACTGCGAACCTTATTTTACAAAATCAGGCCGATGCCGCAGTGATGGAAATCACCCAAATGGGTCCAAAACTTAAATTTTCCGCTTCTACTAAAATCGCAATTAGTGGAGCTGATCTTTCTCCAAAATTAAATGAGGAAGAAATTAAAAATAACGTAGTGGTAAAAATTAATGAGGGCGATATACTTTCTTTTGGAAGACCAAACAAGGGAATGCGTTCTTATTTGGCAATCCTAAACGGATTTAAAACCGAAAAGGTCCTGGGAAGTCGAAGCTGGTATGAAGATCTCACCAGGCACTACAAGCTCGAGAAAGGGATGAAACTGCAATACGAAGCTTCTGAAGAGGAAAAATTTGAGACCCACGCCGGTATAAAATTTCACGATTCTTATTTAAATTCCGAAGAAATTGAAGTTTTTCCCGGCCCTGAATTTGAAAAACTGCCCGAAACTTTAAAAAGTCATTTACGCCAGAGCAAGTTTAGCATTGATAAAAACAACAACCGAATGGCGATTCAGCTGAGTGAGGTTTTAGAAAATGAGCTGGAACCAATTATCACCGGCCCGGTGCTTCCGGGCACTGTGCAACTCACCCCCGGCGGGAAATTAATCGTCTTAATGCGCGATTGCCAAACCACCGGCGGTTACCCGAGGGTTTTGCAGCTAAGCGAAAAAGGAATTAATATGATGGCTCAGAAAAGAGCGGGGGATGGGATTAGGTTTTTGTTGAAATTGTAATTATTCTTTGATCAACCGTCATGCTGAGACCTGCGGTAAAAAAATTACCTAGCGTAGGATTTTGACGTAATTTTAATGGTAAATATAATGAACCACGAGTTAACCGATATAAGTATAGTGTTTCATACCTGTTGCTGAGTATGGTTTTG
>NZ_JAIQZA010000052.1 GCF_020164485.1 Salegentibacter tibetensis | reverse complement strand
TCTATAGATTTATAAGACCTGTAATTTTAAAACTACCCAAGATAACGGGAAAAATTCTTTCTAAAAACAGGAACCGCTAACAGCGTGTTCTTGATGCAGGGAAATCGCACGAAAGGTCGAAAAAACTTTTCAAAACAAAAGCACAGACAATAAACTGCTTAATATCATGTAAATACAGAAATTACCTTTTAAATGACACGAGTTTGATCGGGACTTTTTCAAACGCGCCGGGTAGCCGATTTCATAAATCTGTTCTCTGGACAACGTTTGTCTACGCCGAGTTGAAAATTGAAATCAATATTGGAATTTGATATGGGAAGAAGATGGTACGTATAAGCAGGACAGAGGGGGCCTAGGCCAGCCTTTGTTTTGACACCTATGGGAAAAGGAAAATATTGGGGAATCAGACAGGTTCATTCCAGGAATATGATAGAAGTCCATTTTGAAGATGACTGTTTGGTGATTAAGCAACAGAAAACATGTCCTGAAAAATAGACAATTGGCAAATGGGTGTTTGGTCTTCGAACTATTGAAATATTGCCTATATTAATTAGTTTTAATAGCTTAAAACAGATGGAGACAAACGCATCCCATATTTATGATAACCTATGTTAAAAAATTTTTACGAAAAACTTATTGGGAAATGCGATGATTTCGCTAAAAGTTGTACTCAAGATGAAATCGTGATTACGCTTGTAATAATGTTAATATCCATTGTAGGTGGTGTTCTGGCAATCTATATTTTATAGAATAGCTTAAATGCCAGCTTTTTCTTATAAATGCTCACGTGGCTTTGGCAATTCTTGTTGTGATAGAATTTGTCTCTTATTCTATAATAAGTATATTTTACAAGCTAAAGTAACAAAGAATTATATATGAAAAGATTGTTTTTATTGGTTGTTTTATACCTCTTCTTCAATACGAATGAAGCAAACGCACAAGCTTATTTTAAAGAGGAATTCCCAAAAGTTTGGAAACGAGGAGCACACTACACAATAGCTGTGGCAGAGGCAATGCCGGAAAATCTCTATAACTATAAAGCCTATTCAGATGGCATGAGTTTTAAAGAACAGCAATTACATATTGTCACTAATATATCTTTTTTAAGCCAGTTAATTTCAGAAGAAAACAGGACATTTTACAATAAAGAAGATATAGATACCTTGAGTAAAGAGGAAGTTATTGCAATTCTGAAAATAGCTTTCAACTATGTGGGGGAGCTATTAGAAAATATAGAGCCTGGGAAAGCTTTTAAAAAAATTAAGTTTAACCAGGAGGAAATCTCTAAAGAAAACATTTTTTATCTAATCCGGGATCATATGACTCATCACAGAGGCCAGTCGGTGGTTTACTTACGTAAGCAAGGTATTGATGTTCCAAATTATATAGGTTGGTGATTTTATATATTTAAGTGTTTGCTTAAATAATTATATTTGTATATCTTTGGTATATCAATAAACCAAACGGAAAAATCATGGAAAACAACCAATCGTGCATAAGGCAATTTGCCGATGAAGTACAGATAGAAAATTGTCGTAGTCTTCTTCAAGCCAATAACAAAGCATTTGGAGAGTTGAGCGGTCTCTTGGCATTAGCAGGAAATGAGGTAAGGTTAAAAATTTTATTCCTTTTGGAAGAAGAAAACGAACTCTGTCCTTGTGATATTTCTGATATTCTTGGAATGAGTATTCCTGCCGTTTCACAACACCTTAGGAAACTCAAAGATAAAAACGTAATTAATGGTAGGAGGGAAGGCCAAACTATTTTTTACGCTTTGGAAAAAGAGAAACTGGGCTTATTGCAACCATTTTTTGAGCATATTGTTAATTATTCCAAAAAGGAGGCTATATGAGTACATCCAATAATTCAACAAAAAGTGCTACAACCACGGGAATTGTAGCAGCTTTAGCAGCCTCATCTTGTTGCATACCACCTGTTATTGCGGCCATAGCTGGGATAGGAGGCATTTCATCTGGCCTTTCCTGGGTGGAACCGTTACGCCCATACTTGATTGGTTTGGCTGTAATAGCCATAGGATATGCCTGGTATGCACATCTGAAACCTAAAAAAGAAGAGGATTGCTGCGTCAGTGACAACAAACCTAAATGGTATCAAACCAAGGGTTTTCTAATGGGAATCACCATTTTTGCCGCTGTTTCCATAGCATTTCCCTACTACTCCGGTATCTTCTTCCCTGGTAATACAGCCAATAAAACAATAGTTGTAAAAGAGAATGACCTTACCGAAACTGAGCTCACTATAGAGGGTATGACCTGTGCCGGCTGTGAACACCAAGTAACTCAAGCGCTAAATAATAGTCCGGGAGTGGTGGAAGCAAGTTCATCGTACAAAACAGGAACAGCAACCGTGAAATTTGATAAAACATTGGTTTCTATTGATGAACTGGTAAATTCAGTGGAAGAAGAAACTGGTTACAAAGTGGTTGGCAAACAATAATATTTTTTTGCCTAATATACTTAAGAACTTAATTAAATAATTACAGCATGAAAAATTATGATGTTTTTGTAATAGGATCAGGAATGGCCGGGATGAACGTGGCCAATATTTGCGCTTCTAAAGGTTTAAGTGTAGGAATAACAGACGAAATGCCCTACGGCGGCACCTGTGCTTTACGGGGTTGCGATCCCAAAAAAATAATGCTAGCTCCTACTGAAGCCAAGCATTTTGCCAAAAACCTTCAAGAAAAACACATTGCAGAAATACCGGCAATTAACTGGAAGCAGGCTATGAAATTTAAACAGGAATTTGTAGATGCCATGCCCCCAAAAATTGAAAAAGGCTATAAAAAGAATGAAATAGATACCTATCACCAACCAGCTAAATTCATCAATGAGAATCAATTACAGGTAGGAGATAATAAAATTGAAGCCAAAAAAATTGTGATCGCGACGGGCGCAAAACCTAGAAAACTCGGGATTCCTGGAGAAGATCTTGCCCTTTCCAGTACAGATTTCCTAAACTTTCAATCTTTACCAAAGTCGTTGTTATTCATTGGGGGAGGTTATATCGCTTTTGAATTTGCTCATATGGCTGCTCGTTTCGGATCAAAAGTCACTATTATTCATAGAGGAAAAAGGCCACTGGAAAATTTTGACCCTTTTATAGTAGAACAACTTACCAAAGCCACCGAAGAACTTGATATTAAACTGGTACTCAATACAGAGGTTAGCGCTATTGAAGAATCAGGCAGTGGATATAAAGTCACGGTAAAAGGTGAAACACAAACCGATAGTTGGGATGCAGAAGTTGTAATCAATTCTGCAGGACGACCACCTGCCATTTTTGATC
Organism: Salegentibacter tibetensis; assembly: GCF_020164485.1. GTDB lineage: Bacteria > Bacteroidota > Bacteroidia > Flavobacteriales > Flavobacteriaceae > Salegentibacter > Salegentibacter tibetensis. Next base: position 12,088 of record NZ_JAIQZA010000052.1, on the reverse strand, counting down.
TGGATCTTGAAAAAGCTAATATCGCCTTCAGTAAAAATGGGATTGAAGTAAATGAATTCTTACAAAGTATTAGCAATCCTAATATATATGCAGCAGGCGATGCTGCTAACACCAAAGGTTTTCCCCTAACTCCTGTCGCTGTAATGGAAGGTCATATAGTCGCGTCCAATATTGTGAAAGGAAATAATAAAAAGCCCGATTTTCAAGCCATTCCTACCGTAGTTTTTACGCTTCCTACTATGGCATCAGTAGGAATAACTGAAAAGGAGGCAACTAAAAAGAAACTGCAATATACTGTAAAGAAAAAGAGCGTTTCATCCTGGTTTACTGCCAAACGAATTAATGAAAAATCGTATGCTTATAAAACCCTTATTGAAAAAGAAACCGGAAATATACTGGGAGCCCATTTAATAGGACCCCATGCCGAAGAGGTTATTAATTTGTTTGCGATGGCAATAAAAACGCAATTTACTTCTAAAGATATTAAAACAATGATACTCACTTACCCATCGGCAAGTTCAGACATTGTTTATATGGTTTAATTATAAAATTTAAAAACCCTTCAAATGAATAAAGTTATCATAGAATCGGAAATTACCTGTCCGGAGTGCGGACACAAAAAAGTGGAGGAGATGCCTAGTGAATCCTGTCAGTTTTTTTATCAGTGCGAAAATTGTAAAAGTGTTCTTAGGCCAATAGAGGGAGATTGTTGCGTATATTGCAGTTATGGGTCCTTGGCTTGTCCGTCGATCCAGGAGAAAAGGGATTGCTGTTAATAAACAGGAGACTTTTTTTAAAAGTAAAAATCAATGTCTACCACATTATCTCGTATGTTGGTAAACTTCAGTATCTGGATTAAAGGCATACCAGGCAAACCAGAAATTGGTAATTGCCGGAAGATGATTGTCTTGTGCGTCCATGATTTCTGCACTTTTAGCCTGAGTATTATACTTAATTTTCAAAGTTTGACCAGCAAAGGTATCTTCAAGAATCTTTCCTTTTAATTTTTTTAATTCAGAAAAAGGATAAGCTTTAGTTCTTCCGTTTATTTCAAGTCCAATTACCATTTCTTTAGGCGGAAATAAATCGTTTATATTATTCACCGGGAAATATAATTGAGAAGACTCCTCATAATTAGGGTACGGATTACGGGAATAATTCCGGTTGAAACCGGTGTCTTCAGATAAGACTAATGTATTTGGATGTTTATCCTTCCAGGATTCCCAGGTAGTATTAGCGGTATTTAAAACTGTTAGTTGTTCTCCTTTTAACTGGCCAGTTATAGCTTGATATTTTAATTGGGACCATAGAGATTCTGTTTGTCTGTCGTAAAGTAAAACATCGCTATTATATAACAATCCAGACACACCGAAGTTGAGGATCTTATCGTTTACTTTTGCGTTAAAAGCAATACCGCTGCCACATAGTGGGCAATACGTTATTACTACAGCTTTCTCTTCAAAATCATCATTAACTATTTCATGATAGTTCATAATAGCAATAGGATAAGCTTTAGCAATTCCATTTTCGTATACCCCTAAAATTCTATCATTGTTAGATAAGGAAGCTTTAGAAGAACTTAAAAACTTTGGATCGTCAATAGCGGGAATGCCATCTTTAGGAGGTCCTCCACTTTTTATATCCCCTATGGGAATACTGGAATTACCGAGATCAAATCCATTTTTAGTTTGAGATTGAGCAACAGGGAAAACTGTAAGCACTATCATTAAAAAGAGGAATGATTTCATAAAATTCAGGATTTTGCTATAGATGACTTAGTCCGATAGATAAAAAACCCTTACTGGCTGCAAGGGTTTTTATTTGATATTTATTTCTACTTACCTGCTACTATTCCTTTTTCTTCAAAAATAGGATAGTCGATATAGCCTTTTTCTCCTGGAGTATAGAAAGTATCATAATCCGGTTCATTAAGGGGAAGGTCATTTTCAAATCTGTAGATCAGATCTGGGTTTGCGATGAAGGGCCTGCCAAATGAAATAAGATCGGTCTTATTATCGGTGATGCTTTTTTCTGCTTCATCCTTTGTATATCCTCCATTACGGATAAGGGTACCTTCAAATTTCTCTCTGATTTTTAAAAATATAGATTGAGAAACATTGGGAGATCCTAGTGACGAGTTATCTACCAGGTGCAGATAGGCCAGCTCAAATTTGTTAAGCTGTTCTGTAAGATATATGAACTGATCATCGATACCGTTAAAAATTTCAGTTCCGTTGAAAGCACTATAGGGTGATAATCGTATTCCCACTTTTTCGCTACCTATAGCCTTTGTTACTTTATCTACGATTTCCAGGGTAAACCTGCTTCTTTTCTCTTTCGTTCCCCCGTAATTATCGGTTCGTGTATTTGTAGCTGTATTGAGAAATTGATCGGCCAGATATCCATTGGCTGAATGTATTTCCACTCCGTCAAATCCCGCTTTAATCGCGTTTAAAGCTGATTGAACAAATTCTTTCTGAGCCTGCTTTATATCTTCTAAAGTCATTTCTCGCGGAACTGGATAAGGCTGTGGCCCTTCTTGGTCTGTATACATTTCCCCATCTAACGCAATTGCAGAAGGCGCAATAATTTCGGCATTTTCTTCCATATTAAACTTATGAGAAACTCTTCCTGTATGCATTATCTGAAGAAAGATTTTTCCTCCTTCGTTGTGAACTACATCGGTTATTTTCTTCCAGCCTTCAATTTGTTGATCTGTATAAATTCCGGGGATACGCGCATAGCCAAGTCCGTTAGGCGATGGTGCAGTTCCTTCTGAAATAATAAGGCCAGCTTGTGTTCTCTGGCGGTAATAGTTTAGCATCAGCTCATTGGGAATATTGCCATTAGCTCTGGCCCGGGTTAAAGGAGCCATAATAGCTCTGTTTTCTAACTTTAAGCCTTTTAGGTTATATGAATTCAATAATTTCATAGACATTTTTTTAGCAATATATTTTTTTGAAATTGTTTAAAATAGGAAAGTCAAATTGTTGACTTTCCTATTAATTTAAAACTTACTACAACTTATTCCCAGCAAAAGCTTCGTCAACTTCGGTATGGAAAATATGGTTGGAATAATTACTTATAGTTTTTACAGCCTGTGCCAGAATTATGGCAAGGATCTGTTTTTCAGAGTATCCGGCATCCAGGAACTTTTTAGCCTCTTCTGGAGTTGGATTTCCTCTGCTTTCATTCATCACTTTTGTGAATTCATGCAGGGCTCTTAATTTATCATCTTCAATTTTATTACCCTGTCTAATAGCCTCAATAACATCTTTTGGTGTTTTTGAAACATTTTCAGCTAAATAGCTATGGGCAGCAGTACAGTATCCACAGGAATTTTCAATACTGATAGTAAGTAAAACAACTTCCTGCTCAGCAGGTGTAAATCCGCTGTCTTGTCTAAACTGATGATACCCGGTATCATAAGTGTTTTGCAAGGCCGGTAAATTCACCATGTTGTTATACATGTTAGGAATCATCCCATTGGCCTTTTTAGCCTTTTCAAGGATTTCCTTTTGTTGCTCGTTAGCATCTTCTAGTTTTACCGGTTTTAAACCGATTTTGTACGTTTGGTTTGACATAATTTTAAAAATTTAAGGTTAAACATTAATTAAAAAACGCTATAACTACAGGCGTGAAGCCTTAAAATTAAAATAGCGCCATTTGATAATAGATTACATATACTCCTGCTATGATGAGGAGCACAGCGGTAACTTTCTCCATATATGGAAGAACTTTTCTAAGATTTTTTAGTAAAAAATCTTTGGCAAAAATGGCCAGGAGAATAGTCAGGATCATCATTCCGCTAATTCCGGCAAAATAGGCCAGGATATAGGAACTACCTTCCCAAATTGTTTCTGCGGCCATTGCCTGGGTCGCAACGATTAGGAACAATGGGAACAGGCACCCCAGGGCTCCAATCGCATATCCTATTCCGAAAAAAAAAGCTTCTATAGCTTCTGTCTTAGGATTGGAATTTTGAATATTAAAAGAAAATGAAATGCTTTTTCCCAGAAGCATCAGGATACCTAAAACAATCAGGATAGCTCCCATCCCAATGGTGATCCATTTCATATAATCTTTTAATACCTGCCCGGCCAATACGATCATTACTCCGGCCACGCTATAGATAATCAGGATCCCCAAAATGCTGAGCGAAGCCAGTTTAAACCCCCTGCCTAAACGTGCAGAAATGTTCGAACCGCTATCTGGATTTCTGGAAATAAAGGCGAGAATGTAACCAGGCAATAAAGCCACGGCACATGGAGCTAAAAACGCCAGAACGCCCTGCAGGAATGAAAATCCTATAAAATCCATTTAATTCAACAATTGCTCAAAAAGATCACGATATTCTTCTGCGCTAAGCACTGTTTTATCTTTCTGAAATTCTATATAGCCTTCATCGCTTATACCTACGGTAGTAGCCTGGCTATCTACCCCAAAATTTATCATTACCTGTGGGGTGCCAGTTACCAATGGGAAATCGAGATTTTTTTCTTCTGCGAGTTTCGTCATCACATCCTTATCATCAGTAGGGTCTATGCTTATGGCTACAAAATTTATTCTATCCTTATACTCCGGATAAACCTCTGAAATAGCGGGCCAGTTTTTAGCGCACATGGGACACCAGGAGGCCGTGAAGTAAATCATCATAGGTTTATTATCTGAAAGGGATTGCTCGAGGCTTATCTTTTGGCCATCTATAGTAGTGACCTCAAATTGCGGAGCTTTTCTTTTAGAATCAGTATTTTCCTCCTTAACCTGTTTTACTATTTCTTCTTTTTCCTTATTTTCTTCTGATGATTTAGAATTTCCGAAGTTACAGGCAGAAAAAAGGAATAAAGCCATTAATGAAAGAGTACTTATTTTGATGATTTTGAACATAATATTTAATTTTAAGTGTATAATCTGCGAGAACCTATTTCTCTATTGCAATAAATTTTGCTGAATCATTACCTATAAACTGCCTTGATTTATAGTTGATCAATATATTCTTCCAGCGCTGTCTTATATGCATCCCAGGTAATGTCATCACTGTATAGTTTGCGAATACCGCGCATCCCTTCAAAAGAACTTACCAGGTAAATGGCTGCTTGTTGCGCATTGGTTTCAGGCTTAATGGAACCGTCTTTATGACCTCTTTCAATAATTTTAACCACAGCTTGTATCCAGGTGTCTATAAGATCTTTTAAAGCTTCATTTAGCAAATTCTGGGATCCGCCAATTTCATTGATTAGATTATTCACCGGGCAACCCATCAGTTTTTCATCACTGGTAAAAGCCTGAAACTTGTTCAAAAACGTATTTTTCAAAATAGTTTTAGCTTCACCTTCAGCATATAATGGAGAAATCATTGCATTGTAAATTCTGGTGTTCAATTCTTCTTTCACCACCAACACACCTAACTCATCCTTATTTTTGAAATTGTGATAGAATGCACCCTTAGACAATCCGGTAGCTTTCATAATTGCATTTACGCTGGTGGATTTGAATCCATTCTTATAAAAATGCTGAAAAGCCTTTTCGGTTATTAATTTCCGGGTGGCTTCTGTTTTTAATTCCTGTTCCATACTGCAAAGCTAGTTAAAAACATTCCAAGCAGAATGTTTATTTGGTTAACTTTAACAATAAAATGCCGAGTGCTTATCTGAGTTTATAAGTCGGGAAAATCTATTGCCATTAAAAAATCCTAAGATTGTTATGGAATGGCTTCTAAGATGAATATGATACTATACATCCCGAAGCCTAAGGAGAAATAATTCAGGTATACAATGGACTAGTTAAATAATATTTAAAGCTTAGATAAGGAGAAGACCGTCTAAAATAATTTTTAGACGGTTTCTTTTTTGCGCCATAATTTGAGGAAGCTATGGTGTGTTCCAACTTGTTCTGATATGTGTTAAGATATTATGAAAGCAGTGTTGAACAATTATAAAGCCTTTCAATTTGAAATGGAAAAAGGACTCTTTTTATTTAAGGAATTTTGAATTCCTCACAACTTTTGAGAATAATCACTGATTGATTCTCTGTAAATACAATTATTCCCTCTCTTTTTACTTCAAAGATTTCTCCAGAGTAATATTAGAAACTAACATGATGAATTTCTCCCTCAGAGGGGGTATAATTTCCGTTAATTAATATGTAAAGTTCTTTGGACTCGTCGTACAGCAAACAGTTAAATTAAGCCAATAGGGGATTTCCCCCATCCCCCCTTATTGGATGTGATATTACCTTTATAAATTCAAAAAATGCCCGAATTGATATCAAAAGTTGGAATTACAATTAACCATTATAAATATTAATAACTAAATTTTATTACCAATGAGAAATTTTAAACTAAAATTAATGTATTTGGCAGTTTTAGCCTTAATTTTTACCTCTTGTAGTAAGGATGAAAACACCGTGAACAATGATCGGGAAAGTGTAACGCTCTCCTTCGGAACTGCTCTCCAGGATTTCAGCAGAGCTATGATAAACAAGCAACAGACAGGAGCTGATGTAGGCGAATGTATTGACGGAGATCCTGCTTTTGCGCAAATCACTATTGAATATGGAGACAGTGATACAGAAGTAACGGTTGTAGTACCTATATTAGAGGATAGCAACGGATATTTTACCGCCTATGATGAAGATCTGGAAATTCCGGTAGCTTCAGGCGAAACACATGTTTCCGTTACCCTAACCGATTTTGTGGTTTGGACAGATGATGACAATGACGGGGAACCGGATAATGTTTTATGGGTCGCTCCCAAAGTTGGAAGTGAGTATGCCCAATTCGTTGCAAATCCCTTAGGTGGCGCAGCCAGTACCTGGAATTTAAGGGCGGGATCAAAAACCTATCTTGAGGTGGAAGTGCTATGTGTTGATGACAGAGATGTAAATCTATATGGATATCAATTCTTTGATATTGAAGCAACTGAAGCTATCGAGTTCTGTATATTTGGGAACTACTGTGACGAAAACGGAAGACACTATCCTGCACTCTACAGTGTAAATGTATGGTCTTTTGAGGATGGAGTAAAAGGCGATATTCTTCACGAAAACCTTCAAAATGCAATGGATATTGAGGACGGCGATTATTATACTTCCCCGGTTTGTATGTTTTTACCTGACGGTGCCGGTATGGACGAGTATTATGTTGAAATCACCTTGCGTAATTCAGATGCCTACGGAGATGTAGAGGAAAGAATAATTCGTGCAGGGATTATTAACGATGACGATGTTAGAGGTCTAATGGATGGAGATGACAACGTAGACTACTACCACTTTCAAGAAGGAAATTGCGGTGATATTGGTGATTCACCAAATCTTTTAGGTTCTGGAAATACTGAAATATTTGATTTCATTGATGATTATGCCGATTCTTTTTTCAATATTGAGCCTTTCCCGGCTCTAACCCCCATGTTTCCGGATATCACGATCAACGATGCGTATGATTTTCAAGATAGGTTAATCAAAGAATTGGAAAATAGAGGTGTCGGCACATTAACCGGTTATAAACTAGGGTTTACCGGGGATGAAAGACCCTTTGGAGCTCCAAAACCCATATACGGACGAATCTATTCCAGTTTTGAAGTTCCTAATGGTTCAACATTAAGCCTAAGTGAAGATTTCATTGGTGGCTCTGTCGGGTTTGAAGTGGCAATAATAATGGGCAGAGAGGTTACTTCTGCTATTAGCCCAGAAGAAGCAAAAGATGCGGTCAAAGCCATTGCTCCAGCTTTTGAATTTGCAGACTTTGGATTTACTCCAAATAATATGGTAATTGACTTTAGGGACATCATCGCCACAAATAGTGCTGCACGTACTTACATCTTGGGGGAAGAAACACAATTGGAAAATTTGTTAAATCAAGGCATTGATCCTAATGAAATTGAACTATTAGGTACCTTGGATAACAATGTTATTCTGGATGCTAAAGTTGGACTTCCTTTGGATGGTATTTTTAAAGCGGTCTCATTTTTAAGTGAAGAATTGGCTTCAAGGGGTGAATCTTTGAAAGCTGGTGACATTATTTTGACCGGAGCCATTAAAGGGGATCAGAATGAAGGTTTAGGTACTTATGTAGGAGATTATGGTATTCTTGGAACTATTCAATTTACTTTAGTTGAATAGTTAAACACCGAGCCCTATTTCTTAAGCACAAACTGTAGTTGGACTTAATTTTCCATTTATAGTTTGTGCTTTCTTTATTATAAGTATGAAGCATTTCTGAAATTAGAGCCACAATTATTAAATACATGTTGCTGCCCATTGTTGAAGGGTTATCATTTTATGGTGCGGTTTTACTTAATCTTTTTGAGCCTGTAGAAACCTGGTCTGTAGCCGACGCCAGTAAAAATGCAGGTCTTGAGCGAACCTTCGAACTTGGAGAAGAAGAGTTCGGGGAAGAAGGGGAGTTTATAAGTCGGGAAAACTTATTGCCATTGGAAAATAGTACAGTAGTTCCCATAGCATCAAAAGCACCCCCCTTTTTTGCATAATTAAAATCCTATTTCTGATGCTTCCGCACGTGCAGAAACTACCATTGCGTTGGGAGTCACCAAAGCTTTTGAAGATTGTGGAGTTGAAGTTAGTTGCTTATCAGAGTCTTTACAAGACAATGTAAACAAGGAAATTAAAATCAGGATATATATTCTCATAGAATGTTGATTGGGAACCAAATTTAAATTGAATCTGTTGAAACCAAATGTATATGACTTCTGGAAGTAATCAAATTATATAATGAAATTGGCGTGCAAAATACTTAATAATGAATTTCTCAGGGGAACATAATACTGGCAATACTTGTGCAGTCAAGTCGGATTTGAATCAGACTTAAAAAGGATGATTTATTTTGAGTACCCGGTCAGCACATTACCACTCCACTACGTGAAAAGCTTCATTTCGGGTAAAGAGCTTTCCTGTGAGAATCTTGGGCTACTTTTGCGCTTTCTACTTTAATTCCTCTTTTTCTTCTTGCCTGATTCCTTCTAGAGTACCTTAGCGCTGTTTATTGACCAAAAAAAAGAAGCCCGCTTTATAGGAATTCCATTCTTGCATTTACTTTGCTTCCGGTTGTTTTTCAATTTCAGTAGTTCCATTTACTTCCCGGGCCGTTGCTGTTTTTCCCTTTTTTATAATGCAAAATACCAGGATTTAGAAGTTAGTCCACATTGCATAAGCCAGTTATTCTTCCTTTTTATAAATGCTCCCTAATTCTAAATCCTGAAAATGTATCAGCATCAAAAAAGGGAACAGCAAACGGCTCTATAGGAAGTAAATCAAAAAATAAAACTTATGAAATCATTTCAAAACAACATACCCGGAAGCGAAGTAAAAAAATCAAAAAAGGAAAACGCTCCGGATATAATAAGTAAATCAATGTTTAACCTGTCTGCTGACAAAGCAGATTTTTAAATCTTTTAATTATGAGTAATCTAAGAAACCAAGTACAGTTAATCGGAAATGTGGGAAACGCTCCCGAATCAAGGAATTTTGAAAGTGGTAAAAAAGTATGCAGTTTTTCATTGGCTACCAATGAATTCTACCACAAAGAAGGCGAGAAAATCCAACAAACCGACTGGCACAATGTTGTGGCATGGGGAAAACAGGCAGAACTTATCGAAAAGTATGTCGATAAAGGAAAAGAAGTTGCCATTCGTGGCAAACTTACCTCCCGATCTTATGAAACCCAAAGCGGAGAAAAACGATATGTTACCGAAGTTTTGGTCGATGAGATCCTGTTTTTAGGAAGTAAGGAAAATACCGTTGAGTAAATTTTAAAAAGCAAAGAGGGCGTCATCGTCGAAAGAACCGCCCTCTTTTTTATTAACCTTTTAATTAAGCTAATAATGAAATCCAAAGTTAATGAAATAGCAATAAGCTACAGCGGAAGTTTAAAAATAAATTTGCTTCCAAAAATTACCAGTTCGAGATGTGCGGCCGAATTAGCATTTGAACAGTGGAATAAAAATAATATTGAACTTAATGAGACCTTTAAAATTATCCTGCTCAATAATGCCAACAGGGTTAAAGGAATCTATGAAGTTTCTAATGGAGGTATTGCCGGGACCCTGGTTGATGTTCGAATCTTATTTGCAGTAGTATTAAAGTCTTTAACCACGGCAATAATCTTATTGCACAATCACCCAAGCGGAACCCTCAGACCAAGTGAAGCAGATAAAAGCCTGACCGGGAAAATTAAAAATGCCGCGTCATTTTTTGATGTTAAAGTCCTGGATCATATTATTCTTATTCCTGACGGTAATTACTACAGTTTCGCAGATGAAGGAATCCTGTAATTTTTACTCAGTAATTTTCAAATCGGATTTTAAAACACTTCTATTTATAGAGGTGTTTTTTTAGGCTCAAATATTTCTCAATAAATCGCTATAAACAAAGCAGCTTTATAGCAGAAAACATAAAAAAATAGCGTGGCTGGTAGTGCTTAACAATAAGGAACATTTCAATCTCAATTTAATCAAAAAAGGAAAATCCGCTGTTACCTGGATTTTCCTTTATATCAATTAATGAAAAAAATTAACTTATTATAAATATATAGAAAATGATCCAGTAAAGAGTTTTCATCATTGCTTAATTCTTTGTTCTGATTTTATAGAAAAAAATGTATCTTTAATTAGCTGAAATTCAGCTTTCAAAATTTAAGCAGATTATCCATTTTTTGACTTTCGCCGATAATCCTGCACATCGAAATATTATATCACAGGAAAATTTTTCCCTGGATTTGGCAACTGGCTTTAGGCCAGGTTGTATGCAAATTTTGTCCCGCCTTGCGGGACGAAAAGGAATAGCAAGAGGGTAACGGGCAAAGCCGCGTTTCTTATTCCTTTTTTGTTTTAATTAATTGATTATCAATTAATTAAAACTTATTAGTTTTTTCTAATAATTGATATTTGCGACAAATGGCCTGCCAGAGCCCATTTTTAGGGAAGAATTTGCGACAAATCGGCGAATTATGGACTCATTTATCGGCATTAGATTTAAGAAGGAAACTGCAAAACGTTTCCAGCAATTTTCCAAAACGTACTTCAAATCCCACACGGAAGCAATGGCTACGATGCTGGATTTTTTCTTCTACAATGAGATTTCTCCCAAAGAAAAGTTAGGTCCCACCGGGAGGACAATAGAGCAAACTTTTAAGAAAAGAATAAACGCGGTGATCGCCATTATGAGGGATATGGAAAAAACCCAGACCAAACCCACAGTGGCAATGATCCAGTCTTTATTTGAAATGGAAGAACCTAAAAAGAAACCACTTCTGCTGGAGAAAAAACAGGTGGAGAAAAAACGGGTGCAATTCCGGGAGAAGAAAAATTATAATAATAACCTGTAAAACCCGGAGCTATGTATATCACAATCACCCCGCAAAAAATAGGGGGGAACTATTCCAAAAGTGCTGCAGGCTTTGTAGCCTACCTGGAGAAAGAAAACCAGGAATTAACACCTGACGAAATGGAACATTTCTTCAACCAATACGAGGATCATATCTCCGCTGATAAAGTTACCCGGGAAATTGACGGGAACACCGCTAAACTCGAAAAAACCGAACCCAGGTTTTATTCCATTACGGTAAGTCCATCTAAATATGAACTTAAGCAATTGCAAAATAACAGTGAAGACCTGAAAAAATATACCAGGGAACTGATGAAGGATTATGTAGCTTCTTTTAACCGGGAAATAAACGGGCGCCCGGTCAGTATAGATGATGTGAAATACTTTGCTAAAATTGAACATTCCCGAAGTTTTAAGGGGAGCGATAAACAGGTACGGGAAAACCAGCCTTTTGCTTCTGAAATACTGAAGCTTAAAAGTGAGGTCCGAAAAATTAACCGGGGTGAAATGCAAGGAAGTATAGCGGATAGGGAACAGCGTATTGCACAATTAGAAAAACAAGCTCCACATCGGCAAAATGGAGAACGGATCGTGCAGGGAATGAAAAAGGAGGGCTCGCAAAGCCATATTCATATTATTGTCAGCCGAAAAGATGCCTCTAACAGGTTTAGCCTTTCGCCGGGTAGTAAGTACAAAGCCTCCTCGGTAGAACTAAATGGTAAAATAGTGCGCAGGGGGTTTGACCGGGATT
>NZ_JAIQZA010000051.1 GCF_020164485.1 Salegentibacter tibetensis | reverse complement strand
AAGAATTTAGCCGAATTAAACCAGTTTCCCGGTTTGTACTTCCTCTCATTTCCGGTTAAGGTTTGCGCTAGGGTTTCGCCCATCATTCGCCCGGCATACCAAACGGCTTCAATAGGTTTTCGATGTGTAGGAGGCTGCTTTAGCTGTGCGCAATCGCCAATCGCGTAAACATCTTTAATGTTGGTTTGTAAAAATTCATTTACCAAAATTCCTTTGTCGGTTTCTAACTCAGAATTTTCCAGAAAGTCTATATTAGGTCTAACGCCGGTGCAAAGCCCCACAAGCTGGCATTCGATTTCATCCCCGTAATTGGTAATAATAGATTTTACCCTTCCGTTTTCATCGCCAATAATTTTATCAAGTTCGGTTTCGTGCCGAAGGTCTATCCCGTGAGATTTTATATGTTCAGAAATCATTTTTGCATCCTGTATCGGTAACATATTATGCCAGAAAGCTTTTTCACGAATTAGAAAAGTAACCTCAATATTTCGGGTTTTAAGCATTTCGGCGAGCTCCACGCCAATTAATCCGCCGCCAATAATTATCGCTTTTTTACAGTTTTGGGTGTTTTCTTCCAGCAATTCCAAATCCTGTTTAGAAACCAATCCCTGCACACCTTTTAGATCCTGACCCTCCCAGCCAAATTTATTATAAACGGATCCTGTTGCCAGCACCAGCTTATCGTAATTCAAAGTTTCTTCAGAAGAAAAGTAAAGTGTTTTTTCTTCAAAATTTATTTTATCAACCCGGGCTTTTTTTAATTCAATGCGGTTTTTCTCCCAAAACCAGTCTTCGTAAGGTTTCAGGTGGTTCCATTTCATATGGCCCATATACACATACATCAGGGCAGTACGGGAAAAAAAATAATCAGATTCGTCTGAAATAACGGTGATTTTCTTATCAGACTTTTTTCGAATATGCCTGGCAGCTGTGATACCGGCAATTCCATTTCCAATAATTATGATATGTTCCATTAAATTTACATACTTTGTAAAGGCGCTCTAACTTTGTCGGAGCCATTCTATGTAAATTACGCGGAAAATGGGCAGAATGACAAGGAATGGTTTAGAAATGAGCTTCAATATTAGCCGAAAATTTCAGATGATTAAAATTTTTAAATGTATTTGCCTGATATTCTTTATAACAGCCTGTTCAGGTAAGCTGGAATTTGCTGCCAAAAAGATAAATGGGTTGAGCCTGGAAGCTTCAAGAGACAGCCTTACCGAAAAAAATATTAAAGGAATTCTGGAGGTAAACCCTAATGCTATAGCCCTAATGCCTTATGCTTTCCTCTCTGATACAAAAAATCCCGGTCTTTATTTCAATACTAGCCGACAGTGGTTTGGAGAAAGAGTTGAAGGAATTGAACAGGCTATTTTCTTGCTTCAAAGCAAAGATCTGCAAATTATGCTTAAGCCCCACCTCTGGGTAAGAAATGGCCAATTTACGGGAGATATAAATTTTTCTTCGGAAGAGGACTGGGGAAAATTTGAAGATTCTTACAAAGAATATATTCTTCTGTATGTTCACATCGCAGAAAAACATAAAGTTGAAATTTTCTGTATAGGGACTGAACTTTATAATTTTGTTGTGACCAGGCCTGAATTTTGGAAAGATCTCATTTTAGAAATCAGAAAAAATTACAGCGGAAAATTGGTGTACGCAGAAAACTGGGACAAGGTAGATCAAATAATGATCTGGGAAGACCTGGATTATGTTGGAGTTGATGCATATTTCCCCTTGAGCAGTGAAGCTGTACCTTCTAAAGAGGCTATTAAATCTGGCTGGAAAAAACATAAGTCTACGCTTAGAGACCTGTCTTTAGAGTTTCAAAAACCAATACTCTTTACTGAGTATGGTTACCGAAGTATGGATTATGCGCTTAAAGAACCCTGGCTATCAAAGCGAGGTAATTTTATTTTAAACCATAATCTGCAGGCAAGGGCTCTCCAGGTTTTATATGAAGAATTCTGGGACGAAAACTGGTTTGTCGGTGGCTTTTTATGGAAATGGCATCAAAATGAAAATGCGGGTGGAATTGAAAGTGACCGGTTCACTCCTCAAAATAAGCCGGCAAAAAATGTGGTTCAGGATCATTACGGAAAGTTCAGGAACTAATCTGCTCATAATAGTGACTATAGAGCTCTGCCGGGGAAGCGCCAAACCTTCGTTTCCAGTAAATCTCAAGAAATAATTTCTGCGTTTTCCAGACTCCCATTTGTTCGTATAATCTGGCGGAAGTGGTGACCCATCGTTTGATCACTACAAACTGCTTCTTATCATATAATCTTTTGATAATCTCGTTGTCTTCATAGATTATAAAAGATTCATCAAAACCTCCAATCTCCTCAAAAAGTTTCTTCTCTACAAATAAAGACTGGTCCCCACCCCTGCATGAAATATGATTCAGTTTTGTAAGCCATCCCAGGAGATTAAGCCACCAATGATTTTTATCAAATTTCATCTGAAAACAGCCGGCTTTATTTCCTTTTTTAACCTCTTCATAAATTAAACGATCAAAATTTTCAGGGGGAAAACTATCGGCATGCAAAAAATAAAGGATTTTCGATCTGGCTTTCCGGGCACCGGTATTCATCTGGACCGCGCGCCCCTTTGGCGAATCAATAATCTTCACTTCTGGAAAGTCCTGGAGCATCTCAAAGGTATTGTCAATACTACCTCCATCAACTATAATGATTTCTGAAATATAATTAGAAGAAACTTTTTTTAGATATTTTAAAAGATCTGGAAGTATTAATTCTTCGTTATATACAGGGATTATAATACTGACCATGAGTATGGAAAATTATTTCACATCATTTAAGCCCCAGTCATATTCTTTGTAAGTGATTTTGGCCTTTGGATTGATCCTGGTGTTGGAATACTGGTTCACATATTCGATCAAACTTAAACCACCTTCAGTATAATCTTTTCTATACCAGTCGAAAATAGATGAAAGCTTAGCTGAACTTTGAGAAATCTCATTATTATCTGAATTGATGAATTCTTTTGTAGCTGCCTCGAGTTGTCTATCGATCTTATCAGCTGTATAGGCTTCCCTTCTCAGCTTAGGGCAGGATATGGAGGCACAGTTGATCGCAAAATGTATTCTGGGTTCATTCATTTTTCTTAATATACTGTTTTCAATCGCGCCAAGGGAAAGTTCTGTATCCCCTACAGTAATAAATTCTTTAGTCCATGGTCCGCTGATATCCTTAATACTTTCCAGTGGATAGTTCCTTAGAATAAGATCTACGGTATAGGCGTTGTATAAGTTGATGTAATAAGCCAGTAATTCCTGTGTAGACCAGGTATTATCAGGTTTTTGGTCAGAAAGTTTTTTAAGGTATTTATCCAATTTCTCACGGTCATTTTTAAAACCTTTATAATCCACCATCCCATTTTCTTTCACGTGTTTTTTAAGCAACCGGTCCCAAATGCCGTGGTCTAGTTTAACTTTGGAATCTACCCAAGACATATCATCTTCCACATTTGGAGTTGGTAAACCTTTACTGTTGAATCCAGCACTGGAAATAAGATTGCAGGAAGCAAACATTACTGCCCCTGTAATTAAAAAACCGATATTCAGAATTAACTTTCCCATCATTAAGGTTTTTAAAATTAAAAGAATCTTTTAATTAGCTTCAAAAATATGGAAATTTAGCAGCAGCCTCCTCCATCATAATGGTAGGTAGATTCGCTTATAAAAATATCTTCCCTGTTCAGGTTAGCAAGTGCCGCAGCGGTTTTATCACAAATAGCCAACGGCTGATTCTTTAATAAGATATGACCCTTTCCGTCATCAAAAAAATCTTTTTCTCCATAATATATTGCTGCCTTTCCGGTAAAAATACAGGGACCATCTTCAGGGATCGGATCTTTTATTGCTGCTACTTCAATAGATTCTATATAGATAAGTTCTTCGGTAGGGTAGTTCTTTGGATCAAGGATACGATATGGCTTGCGAGCCCTGATTTCAATGGTCCCAAAACCAACATCTGTCAGCGCTTTTATATAGTCTGAAATTGATAAACTTCCACTTAAACAAAGCGCCCTTAATCTGTCATTATTCCGAAGATCCTCATTCATTTCCTGTTCACAGGTAGGATCGCTCATCACCAATCGTCCTTGAGGTTTAAGTACACGATACATTTCTTTCAGGGCTTTAGTAAGCTCTTCAGTTTTAAAAATATTAAAAAGACAATTTTGAGCAGCTACATCAATGGAATTATCTTCTACGGGAAGATTGGTTGCATCGCCTTTTTTTAGATCCACAAATTCCGATTTAAACCAGGGATTTAATGCTTCCGCTTCCTTGAAATTTTTTCGTGAGGCTTCCAGCATTTCGTCCAGTACATCTATTCCCACAACACCCGATTTTTGCCTTGAGAAATAAGCGAACTGGAGCAACTCCATTCCGCCTCCAACTCCAACGTATAGGGTTCTGGGATTGTTAGTAAGATCCCGGGCATGAACGGTTGTGCCGCAGCCGTAGTTCATTTCCTGCATTATCGCCGGAATCTTGAGACCCGGTAACTCCCAGATAGGATTAGTGGTACAACATAAGCCAATATCTGGTGTCATGGCGGCTTCGCGATATACGTCTTTAGTAATTTCCAAATAGCTCATATCCTATATTTCCTGAATTAATTTTTTAAATAATTTCACCATATCTGGTTCTGCTTTTGCGGCCATCGCGATAATTTCACTGATATCTACCGGCTCCAGGTTATCGGGGTCGCCTTCATCTGTAATTACTGAAATAGCCGAAACCGGAAGTTTTAATTGATTAGCCACAATTACCTCTGGCACGGTGCTCATTCCCACGGCATCGGCCCCGAAAATCTTAAGCATTCTGTACTCTGCCCGGGTTTCCAGCTGAGGGCCCAGTACCGAAGCATAGACACCTTTATGTAAAATAATATTGTTCTTTTTTGCCGATTCCTGCAGGATTTTATTCATTTCAGCGTCATAAGGCCGACTCATGTCCACAAAACGTTCGCCTAATTTCTCTACACCGTGAAGGGCCAGAGGAGAATCTCCCAGTAGATTAATATGATCGTCAATAAGCATTAATTCCCCTTTTTTATAATCGAGGTTTATGGATCCGGAAGCATTACTTACCAGTAATCTTTTTACGCCTAGTTTTTCCATGACCCTTACCGGGTAAGTTACTTCGCTAAGGCTGTAACCTTCGTAATAATGAAAGCGTCCCTGCATCACCATTACTTTTTTGCCTTCTAATGTTCCAAAAATGAGTTTTCCCTTATGAAACTCTACGGTTGCTGAGGGAAAGTAAGGAATATGGTTATAGCTAACTTCGGCTTCAATAGCTATATCGTTTACAAGATTGCCAAGGCCGGTGCCTAAAATAATCCCAATTTCAGGTTTGTCGAAACCTTTTGAAATAAGGTAATCTGTAGTTTCGTTTAATTCTTTTATCATAATTTGATCCCTCATTGAGGATTTATTTTGTCCGAGGACTGCCCGAATCATTCAGGCGGGCTTGCCTCGAAATTATAGAATAGTTTTCCGGTTCATTCCTTCTGGGATTGCCTGAAGATTCTTGATTCTATGAATTTTTTTAAAATGCTGTCTTCTTCAATATCCTGAATTTCATCTATATCGTTCCGGGTTTCCAGGATTTTTATTTTTTTTCCTTCAAAATCTTTTAGGGTGTCCGATAGGACAGATGACGTGCTCCAGGCTTTGTTTTTAAAGACATCCGAATTTAAGGATTTCATTCCTAATAAATAATAGCCGCCATCTTTTGCGGGGCCTATTACCACATCATTCTTTCCTAACTCTAGGAAGGCATTTTCCAGATCTTGTTGCGCTAAATTGAGCAAATCACTACCAATAATAATTACTCTTTTATAATTGCTGTTGAAGGCTTCCTGAAATGCATTTTCCATTTTTTCGCCTAAATTTCCTCCACGCTGTAATTTTTTACTGAATGATGCTGAAGGCCAAAGATCGTTTTCCGGGATTTCTTCAGAATAATATACCCTTTTATCTATTTCAAGGTTTTTAGTGACTGAAACTGTATGCGAAAGCAGGAATTTGTAAATATTAAGTGCCACCTTATCTCCCACAGAATTTGCCAAACGGGTTTTCACCTTCCCTAATTCGGGGTTTTTGGTGAAAATCATTAATAAAGCATCAGTCGTTTTAGATATCAAAACTTGAAGTTTTTAGCAGAAAATTAAGCGGTAGAACCCTGGCAACTACTGCCCGCACCTGCGGTACAGCCATAGCAGTGCTGGGAAATAAGAATGTTACGATTGTTTAAAAGCTCTTCGTTATAATCACTAATATGCTTTACAGTCGAGGCTACTTTTAGATCCAGCATCTGGTTAAAGTCGCAATCGTAAAGCCAACCGTCCCAGCTTATTGAAATAGTATTGGTGCACATCACGTTTTTAACCGCTTCTGGATTGTAGGCGTTTACCAGTTCGTACATATAATCTTCATAGTTTTCCGAAGCGATTAAATACTCGAGAAACCGACTAATTGGTAAGTTGGTAATTGCGAAAAGTTGATTGAAATCTATATCAAAATCTTCTTTTAATGCTGTTTTAAAATCATGTTCCATCGCTTCCTGGTTGGTGGGCAGAAATGCGCCGGCAGGATTATAGGCCAGATCGAGTTTTAAATTTGTTCCGGGCTGTGCGTACCCTACTTTATTAAGCATTTGCAAAGCTTTTATAGATTTATCAAAAACGCCGCTGCCACGTTGCTTATCGGTTTTTTCCCTTTTATAAAACGGAAGGGATGAAACTACGTGTACATTGTATTTTTTGAAAAATTCCGGAAGATCGTGATATTTTTTATTGGCCAGTATAATAGTAAGGTTAGAGCGAACTATAAAATCTTTGATCCCGGCTTTTGATGCTTCTTCTACAAACCATCTAAAATTAGGGTTCATCTCTGGTGCTCCGCCGGTAAGGTCTAAGGTATGCGCTTTTGTAGTTTTAATCACCTCCAGGCATTGCTGCATGGTTTCTTGGGTCATGATCTCTTTACGGTCTGGACCGGCGTCTACATGACAATGAGAGCAAACCTGGTTGCACATATATCCTAGATTAAGCTGAAGAATTTCCAGTGTTTTGGGCTTTAACGGGTAATTACCGCTTTCGGCAATCTTATCTTTGAAAAGGGGAAGTCCCCCCTCTCGAAAAATTCCGTTACTTAAAAATGCAAGTTGGTTTTCGGGTTTTGAAAGATCGTTTTTTCTAGCCGATAAGGATTTTAATAAAGCCATGCAAAAGTTACTTTTTGTGTTGTTTTAGGAAAAATGATTTGTAGAATTAAGCAGTCAGATATATTCTTACATGCTTAATTTATCATATTTATTCATCATTTGTACTCCGTGAACAAGAGTTGCTCCACTTTCAATGGCGGCACCGGCGTGTACGGCTTCCATCATTTCTTCTTTAGTAATTCCTCTTTGTAAACCATCTTTAGTATAGGCATCAATGCAATAAGGGCATTTAACAACGTGAGAAACGGCAAGGGCTATAAGCGATTTTTCCCTGGCAGAAAGGGCACCTTCTTCGAAAACTTTTCCGTAGTAGTCAAAAAATTTATTTCCTAATTCTTCGCTCCATTCGGTGATTTCACCAAATTTTCGAAGATCGTCTGGATTGTAGTAAGTCTTGGGCATAATAGTGACAAATTTGATTAATACAATTTTTGTCTAAAATATTCATTAAAACTTACTTACCCAATGATTGTTTGGTTTAATCCCTCATTGAGGGTTTAACCCGCCTGAATGGAATTTATTTCGGGCAGGTTCCCCGAGGCTTGCCTCGAAATTATAAAATAGTTTTCCAATTCATATCTCGTGGGCTTGCCCCGAGGTTCTTGATTATAGAGGTTTTCAATACAGTAAATTGAAAAGCAGAAATAAGAATCTTTCAAATCCCTATCTCTTTCTCAGTGTTTCGATTATTTTTTTTACAAAAAATGCAGAAAGGATTATTATTGCCAAAACTTCAAGGCCCAATAGAAGAAAAATAACATCCATAGTATACTGATATAGAGGTGCCCGGCCAGGGGAGGCGAGGACGCGATTAATAATATGTAAATATCTGACTGTTAATTTGTTTTGCTTGCCACTTTTACAACAAAAGTTACGGTTTATAGTGTGATTTTAATCGCAATCGAGTATTTTAAAGCCTCTTTTAAGATCATAGTGATTAACGTTATTCATATTAACATTAGCTTAAAGCAGAATTATTAATCGGGTATAATGGTATGTTTGTTGCTTATTTTAACTTTACATTGAATTAACGAATGTTAATTATAATGTTATTTACAAAATAAACTAATTTTAAGTTTAAACACCTTAATTACAGAGGATTCCCTAAGTATTTTATTTATGAGGATAAACGTAAAGACCTTACCGGTAGATGAAATTATTCAAGATATTTCTGAAAACCTTAATGCTCCGGTTGAAAATGGAAGTGGAGAATATACCTTAGAATTGCCGAAAGATGTTGGCGAAGGATTTATTAGAGGAATTAGTTTGGATTCCGGAATTGGATATATTACCTATAACTGCACGTTCCGTGAAGATGTAGAAATTCATTTTGCGCTCAATACGGTACACCCGCTTAAATTCATTTTTTGCTCAGCCGGAACCCTGGGACATTCTTTTCAGGATACTGAGAAGGTAAACGAAATTAAGTCTTACCAAAATATTATCGTATCCAGCAGTGGTTATAATGGCCATGTGCTTTTCTTTAAAGCTAATGAGCCCACTCATGTTTCAAGTTTGGAAATAATACGATCGGTTTTTGCACATCGAAGAAATTAT
Organism: Salegentibacter tibetensis; assembly: GCF_020164485.1. Classification (GTDB taxonomy): domain Bacteria; phylum Bacteroidota; class Bacteroidia; order Flavobacteriales; family Flavobacteriaceae; genus Salegentibacter; species Salegentibacter tibetensis. The sequence goes on along the minus strand of NZ_JAIQZA010000051.1, from coordinate 7,524 downwards.
GACTTTAAAGATCTTGATCCTACTTTAAAAGGATTGTTTCAGGATGCGGTTGCTGAAACACAATTTTTCTATCAGGGTAATTATAGTATCAAAGCCGCTGATGTGATGAACGAGATTAATACCAAGGAATTTACCGGGTTCTTGCGTTCGTTATATTTGGAAGCTAAGACTTTTCAAATGCTCGTTATCCAAATATCCCAATACGAGGATGATGAATCTGGAGATAAACTTCCGCAGATATTGAGACAGTCTGATGTTGAGAAAGTAGATTACGTAGTAAAAAGAATTCAGGGAGATTTAGGAAGTAATTTAACTGTGGAAGCACTTGCTAAAGAGGCTGGTACAAATGTAAATAAGCTTCAGGAAGGCTTTAAATATGTTTACGATCTTACCGTAAATAAATATATGCAGCATAAAAAACTGGAAGCTGCCAAAGAAATGCTAATGACTTCAGAAAAAAATATTTCTGAAATAGTAATTGCCATAGGTCTAAATAATAGAAGTTACTTTTCTAAAATATTTAAAGAGAAATACGGGGTAAATCCGAAGTATTTTTTAAAGACAAGGAAGAAGGTAGATGAAACTGAACAATAAATTCTTCTTAAATACATCTATACTAAGGTGTTAACAAATAAGATTATTGAAATTATTTTCCTTAAAAAAGTATCTGGTCGTTTAAATTATCTTTTATAACGAATATTTAGATAATCCTATAAGTGTAAGCCCTTGTTTTTCATAATTTCAGATAATTAATCTTAAATTCTTATTATTATGAAAAAATTTGTTTACTTAATAATTCTTGGGGCGGGAATTATAGGATGTAGTGTAGAACCAATAGATTCTACTGAAAACCTTTTAACAGCAGATGGAAAAATCAAACTCCAGGAGACTGAACAATCTATGAGTTTAAAGTATTCTGAAATTTGTTACGGGGAAGCTCCGGTATTTGTATTTGAATTCCCTCAAAAATTAAATGGAAATGGCTCTAAAGAGCAAGATACAGATATTAAACTTCAAATTGAAACTTCACCAGGATCTGGAGAATGGGAGCCTTTTGCAGACTTAACCTATTCAGGTAGCGGCCCGGAAGAATTCACCTATAAAGAAGCGCTTTTTGAAGAAGGCACCTATAGTTTCAGGGCGAATTTTACTGGCTCAGGAGGTGGTCCAAATCATTTTGTAAGCCTAGATGTTGTTGATTGTTCAGACTGCGAAGAATCGTTTTCCTATACCGAAAATGATAATGGCACCTACACCTTTACCTATATCCCTGAAGAGGATATAGCTGCTTCTAAGCTCGTATTTACCTTTCCGCAGGGTGTTGTTGAGGGATTAAACGACTGGAGTGATAGCGGCGTAACCAAGCAAACCACTATGGATCTGGAAGCCTGTGAAGAATATTCATTCACAGTAAGTTTAGAAACTGATTGTAATGGTGTTGGTCAGCCTAATGCCAATCTTTGGACCGATTTCAAAGTAAATGATGTTTCAAAGAAAGGTGAGCTTTCAAATATAGAGCAAGCTTGTAGCTAGATTTTGATTTTCACTTAAATCATTAAGGCCTTCCTAAAAGCAATTTTAGGAAGGCTTTTTTATTGGCTTTCTACTGGTTGTTTTATTGTCGCAACCTCTCTTATCTAAAAATCCCGGGAATCTCATTCACTTTAAAGCCCCAAATTGTGGGTAGTAAAAAATACACCAGTAAACTTATTAATAGAATCGAGGCCAGGTTCATCCAGAGTCCGGTTTTTATCATATCAGGGATTTTTAAATAACCTGAGCCAAAAACAACGGCATTTGGTGGGGTCGCAACCGGTAGCATAAAGGCACAGGAAGCAGCCAGTGTAGCACTTATCAACAATAAATAAGGATGAAGCCCCATCGCTAATGCCATTGGCGCTAAAATAGGTAGCAACATCGCCGTGGTGGCGAGATTTGAAGTAACCTCAGTAAGAAAATTAACTGCAGCTACAAGAATAAGTACCAATAAAAACAATGGCAAATTTTGTAAATAGGTAAGTTGTTCACCTATCCAAACTGCGAGTCCGGTATCGCTGAAACCTTTTGCAAGCGCCATTCCACCTCCAAAAAGCAAAATAATTCCCCACGGAATTTTAACCGCCTCTTCCCAATTCAATAAAGGTTTTGTCTCCTTTCCCGAGGGAACAATAAAAAGTGCGATTGCCGCTATAATGGCAATAATGGTGTCGTCTATAAAAGGAAGATAGGGTTGGACTAAAAATGATCGAGTAATCCACAGAAAAGCGGTGGTAATAAATATGATGAGAACCCTTTTTTCCTGCTTACTTATTTTTCCTAATGATTTCAGTAAAATATTGATTTCGGTCTTACCGCCGGGAAATTCGGCTTTATCAAAATTAAAAGCCATACTGGTGAGGTATTTCCAACAGATAAAAAGCAAGAAAATTGAAATAGGAACTCCTAAGAGTGCCCATTTCATAAAACTAATCTCTATCCCGTATAGTTCAGATACTATCCCGGCAAAAACCAGGTTTGGTGGTGTCCCTATCAAGGTGCCAATTCCGCCAATAGATGCGCTGTATGCAATAGCCAGCATTAGAGCTTTTCCAAAAACCGCAGGTTCATTTTCATCGCTAAAAGGATTGTTTTTTAACTGACTTATTATCGCGGTGCCAATAGGTAACATCATCACAGAAGTTGCGGTGTTTGAAATCCACATAGAAAGGAATGCAGTGGCGATCATAAAGCCCAGGATGATGAACTTTATTTTGCTTCCAATTAAGTTGATGATATTTAAGGCGATCCTTCGGTGTAAATCCCATTTTTCTATGGCTACAGCTAAAACAAATCCACCCAGGTATAAAAACACATATTTATGGCCAAAAGCAGCAGTAGTGGTTTCAATATCCAGGGCACCGGTTAATGGAAACATTACAATTGGTATTAAAGCTGTAACCGAGATAGGGATTACCTCGGTAACCCACCACAGCGCCATCCAAATTGTAATACATAAAATATCAAAAGCGGCCGGGGGCATAGTTTGGGGTGCACCTATTGTTTGAAGTATAAAAAAGGTTAGCGGGCCTGCTATTAAAACTAGAGCTCTGATGAATTTGTTCATTCTAAAATTTTAAACGGGAACCCTGCCAAGATATTAAAATTATTAAAGCTGATTTTTAGAAATAAAGGAAGAGATTATTCTGTTAAAAAATTATTTACTCAGCAGTCATTTTTTATTTAGCCTAAGGATTTGCCTATATTTAATTTCATTGTGTCTTAATTAAAGTATTATGAAAGAAGATATAAGCCTTAAAGTTAACGGAAAAGAATATCATGTCCAGGTAGAGCCAGATACCCCCTTGCTATATGTCCTCCGAAATCAATTGGAGCTCAATGGGCCTAAATATGGTTGTGGGCTCGAGCAGTGCGGCGCCTGTATGGTATTAATGGATGGTAAAGCAGATCCCAGTTGCAAAATCCCGGTTTCAGAAGTGGTGAATAAGGAGATCACTACACTGGAAGGTCTTATTTCAGAAAATGGAGAATTGCATCCTTTGCAAGAAGCTTTCGTGGAAGAACAGGCGGCTCAATGTGGCTTTTGTTTAAACGGCATGCTAATTTCGGGAGCCTGGCTATTGCAGGAAAATTCCAATCCCAATCGGGAGGCAATAAACGAAAAACTAAAAAGGGTTTTATGCAGGTGCGGCACTCATACCAGGATTATTAAGGCAATAAAAACTGCAGCAAAATCTAAACAATTATGAAAACTACCAGGAGGAATTTTATAAAAAATACCAGTTACGTAGCGATTGGTTTTAGTTTGGTGCCCAACCTCGCGTGGATATCGGTTAACGAACAGTCTTCTCAAGGGGTAACGCAACAATCGAGGATTACAGACTGGCTACAAATTTTGGATGATGGGCGGGTAAGGGTGTTTTCAGGAAAAATGGAATTAGGCCAGGGGATTCGTATTGCTATTGCACAGGTAGCTGCAGAAGAATTAAATATGAATGTAGATTTTATAGAAGTAAAACTTGCAGAAACTTCTACTACGCCAAATGAAGGTTATACCGCCGGGAGCCAGTCGGTAGCGCGGAGTGCCATGTCAGTTAGAAAAGCTGCCGCAGCCGCAGCTGCTATTCTCATTGCGCGAACTGCAGAGAAATATGAAATTAAAGCTGAAAATTTATATTTAAAGGACGGAATGGTTCTTTCAAAAGACGGAGATTTTAGAGCCAGTTTCTTTAATATTTTGGATGGAGTACAAATTGAAGAAGTAGTCCCCGAAAATATTCAAACTAAATCAAAAGAAGATTATGAGGTGGTGGGAACCCCTGTAGCAAGAAAGGATATTGGGGAAATGGTACGAGGGCTTCCTATGTATGTACAGGATCTTCGGTTTCCGGGAATGTTGTACGCCAGGGTTGTGCGCGCGGCTGCTTATGATGCAAAGCTTACTGAATTCAATAAAGAAAATGCCGAAAAATTAGACGTTAAAATTATAAAAGTAAAAGATTTTATCGGGGTGATTTCCGAAGACGAATATCAGGCAGAAAAAGCGAAAATCTTCCTGGAACGCGATTGTAAATGGGATACAGAAACGGAACTTCCGGTAGAAGAATTTTCTGCAGAATATTTAAAAAATCTGAGTAAAGAAACCGAGAATGTTGTAAACAAAGGGAACGTAGCTTTTAAAAATAATTCAATTTCCGCAAAATATTTTAAGCCTTATGTGATGCACGCTGCTGTTGGTCCATCATGTGCGATAGCGATTTTTAAAGAGGAAAAGCTTGAAATTTGGTCTCATACCCAGGGCGTTTATCCTTTAAGAAAAACCCTGGCCGATTTACTGAATTTAAATGAAGAAAATATTAAAATTACCGGTGTTCCCGGCTCGGGATGTTACGGGCATAATGCCGCCGATGATGTAGCTGCTGAAGCTGCAATTCTCGCGGTAGAAAATCCTGAAAAGTACATTAAGTTACAATGGACCCGTGCAGATGAACATGCCTGGGAGCCTTATGGCAGCGCTATGGTTATGGAAATGGAAGGTAGCCTGGGTACCAATGGCAAAATTGAGAATTGGAAATATAATGTATGGTCAGATACACATAGTACCAGGCCGGGTGGAGATAAACAAAATTTGTTGCCGTCAAGCTTCTATAACGGGACTACCGCTAAACGGCCAAAAGGCTATTTTGGTGGCGCTTATAGAAATTCAGAACCGTATTATAAAATTCCCAATCAAAAAATTGATGCACATTATTTTAAAGGACCTTTAAGGGTTTCGGCTTTGCGTAGTTTGGGGGCCTATTCCAATATTCTGGCTATTGAGAATTTTATGGACAGGCTTGCCGATAAAGCAGGCGAAGATCCTGTAGCTTTTAGGCTGAAGCATTTAGAAGATCAGCGGGCTAAAGACGTGCTCAAGAAAGTAAAAGAAATGACACTTGGGGTTGAACTTTTGGAGAGTGAAGGCCTTGGTTTTGCTTTTTCCCGTTATAAAAATTCTGCTTCTTATTTTGCGGTAGCTGCAAAGGTTAGTGTCGAAAATGCTAAGGTTTCAGTTAAAGAAATGTGGGGCGCTATAGATAGTGGTGAGATTATTAATCCCGATGGTTTGAAGAACCAAACCGAAGGCGGCATGATCCAATCGGCTAGCTGGACCTTGCAGGAGGCGGTTAAATTTGATCAAACCCACGTAAGCAGCACCAATTGGGAGTCTTATCCTATTTTTAGATTTGCAGATATTCCTTTTGTTCACGTAGAAGTTATAGACCGGCCAGATGAAGATGCGCTTGGAGCGGGGGAAGCTGCTCAGGGGCCTTCTGCAGCTGCAATTTTAAATGCAGTTTACCGTGCTACCGGAAAGCAGGTTGCGTTTTTGCCGGTTAATAAAAATGTTTCGGTTTAAAGTTTAGTTTTTAATTCCTCATTGAGGGTTTAATTTCTAGTGGCAAGTCTCCAATTTTGAGATTTTCTCCGATTCACATCTCGTTGGCTTGCGCCGAGTTCCTTGATTTTTATTACCTTCCTTTCAAATAAGTTTCAGGAGTAAATACGGACAAATCACTGCGTTTATAATCTTTTATATTTCTGGTAAGAATAATAGTGATTTCCTTATGTTCAATCGCCGAAAAATTTTGCAGTGCATCTTCAAAGTCTTTAAGGTTAGAGTTGAGCGCATTTAGCACAACTTTTTGATCCATTTCTACTATAGCAATGATGTTTAAAAGCTGCTTTATTTTTTCAATTATAATCTCGTGTTTTGCTGCTTTTCTTAGTAAATAATAAACATTGCAAATTACTACCGGACTTGTAAAACCCTGGATCTTCTTTTCTTCACATAAATTAAAAATTCGGTTGCAAATTGGGAAAAAGGCTCACGATCAAAAAAGAAATCCAAAATCACATCAGTGTCAATTAGAATTTGATCCATTATAAATATTTTTCCTCCAAGCGGTTTCTGAGCTCTTTTTTATAATCCAAGTCCTTTTTTGGCATTTTGAAAGAACCTTTAAGGGAGGCAACTGTGGGATGTAAACCTTTAATTTCTTTTTGTTCCTCTTTAGTAAGTAGCTTTAAGTAGTTCTCAATGATATCAGATAAACTGCGATTTTGATCTTTCGCAAATTTTTTTGCCCGATTAACAACTTCCTGCTCTATTGTTAATGTCAGTTTTATGTTCATTGCGCACATTTTCAATGTTCTATATACAGAAATACCAAGAAAATGTTACACGTGCTTATTTTTTATTAAAAACACGTTTAGGTGTCAAAAGTTAAATCTCACAGGTTTCATCCCGTAACTATCGGGACTGTGAGGTTTGAAATTTCTGTTTATATTTAAATAAATTTTCGACTATGGAAATGCTGGAAATAAAAACCGCTTTACAAATTGCAAAGCCAAAAGCTGAGGTTTATAATGCGATAATAGATCCTGAGCAAATGAAACATTATTTTATTTCTGAAGGGTCGGGGATGATGGACGAGGGGAAAACAGTTAGCTGGAAATTTCCCGAATTTGATGAATATGTGCCGGTAAAAGTGCTAAAATTAATTCCGAATAAATTGATTTCTTTTGAATGGGAGGGTGCTGCAGGTCAAAACCTTAAGGTAGAAATTAGCCTTGCCGAAATGCCAGGAAGAACCACCTTAGTAAAAGTCACTGAAGGAAAAATGGCGGCCGATGATATGGGAATCCAGTGGTTTGGCGGAAATACCGAAGGTTGGGCCAATTTCCTGGCCTGTTTAAAAGCTTACCTCGAACACGGTATCAACCTAAGAAAAGGTGGGTTTGATTTTATGAAGGAGTAGAAATATTTGTCATCCTGAACTTGGTTCAGAGCTTGCTCCAAATTTATTTCGGAGATCTAACATGATTAGAACTGATATCATATTAGAAGCTGAAACAAGTTACCATTGACGTATTTTTTAAGTTGCTGTTTTATAGCTGATTACCATGTCCATTTCTTTTGCCATTTTGAACAAGCTTTTTTGCTTATTAAGCAGTATTTTTTCCTGATAAGCTTTAATTCCCTCT
>NZ_JAIQZA010000050.1 GCF_020164485.1 Salegentibacter tibetensis | reverse complement strand
CATACTCAGCAACAGGTATGAAACACTATACTTATATCGGTTAACTCGTGGTTCATTATATTTACCATTAAAATTACGTCAAAATCCTACGCTAGGTAATTTTTTTACCGCAGGTCTCAGCTTGACGTAAGATAATTTATGAAATGACAGATTTCCTTAAAAACCATAAATATTCCCTCCTCCTCGTTTTAACGGGAATTGCATTTTATTGGTCTTTTGGTTATGACCTTGATCGAAGTGATTTTATAAAGTTGCTAAGCCTTTATACAGGGTTGTTTTTTATCAGTTTTAAGCTAATTCAACTAGAAAAAAACAATTTCTGGTTTTTGGCGGGGATTGCAGTTTTATTCAGGCTTATTTTTATTGTAGCCACGCCAAATCTCTCTCAGGATTTTTATCGCTTTATCTGGGATGGAACATTGATTTTAGAAGGACTAAACCCCTATTTATCGGTTCCCAACGAGGTTCCGACAGCAGTCAAAAAGACTTTAATACAGGGAATGGGCAGTTTAAGCGCCGGAAATTATACCAGCTACCCGCCGGTTAATCAGTTGTTATTTACTATTTCTGCATTTTTAGGTGAGAAAAGTATTTTGAGTTCTGTGATCGCGATGCGATGCTTTATCATTTTAGCGGATTTAGGAATCCTTTATTTTGGCCGAAAATTATTGCTGAAATTAAACCTGCCTGTCCATCAAATTTTTTGGTTTATCCTGAATCCTTTTATCATTATAGAACTAACCGGAAACCTTCATTTTGAAGGGGTGATGCTTTTCTTCTTACTATGGTCTGTTTTTTTATTACATCAAAAAAAATGGATTGGGAGTGCGGTGCTTTTAGGTATTTCAGTTTCAGTGAAATTGTTACCATTACTATTTTTACCGCTCTTATGGAATTATTTTTCAGCAAAAAGGAAACTTAAAAATCAGGATAAAAATAAGTTTCAGTCAGATCGAAAGTTAGGTCTCAACAAATTATTGATCTATTATTTGATTGTGGGATTAACGATTTTAGTAAGTTTTCTTCCATTTATTTCTTCAGAATTCATCTCGAATTTTTCGTCGAGTATTGCGCTTTGGTTTCAGAAATTCGAATTTAATGCGAGTGTTTATTACATAATCAGGTGGATTGGATTTCAGCTGAAAGGCTACAATATCATTGCAACTGCAGGGAAGATCTTACCGCTAATTGTGATCCTGATCCTGGCAGGGCTAGCCATTTTCAGAAGAAATAATTCAACAGAAAAATTACTAACTACTATGCTTGTTGGAGCTTCAGTCTACTTTTTTCTATCTACCACAGTGCATCCCTGGTATATTGCAATGCCACTTTTGCTTTCGGTATTTACAAAATTTAGGTTCGCCCTGGTTTGGTCATTTTTGGTAATGTTAAGTTATTCGGCCTATACTAATGCTGAATTTCAGGAAAATTACTGGCTCATTGCAGTTGAATATTGCGTGGTTATCGGGGTCTTTCTTTTTGAATTTTTTCGACCAAAACAGATCTCCTTATTCTAAATAAGTTTCTGATATAAACCAACCCGCCAAAAAAGTGCGCCGCGATCAAAACAGGATCGTGCCTAAAAATTCCGTAAGCAAAAATAAGAATTGAGCCTAGCAGGCTAATCACCCAGAATTTCCAGGGTAAATCTGATTTTTGGTTAATTTCGGCGTGAAACCATTGGTAAATAAAACGGGAAGTATAAACAACCTGCCCAATAATTCCCAGAATAATAAGCCAGGTTGAAATATTTTCACCAATAACGAGATCTGCCCACTCCAATTGTCCGAAAAGAATGAGATACAAGGTGATAAGAATGGGTAAAGCAACCACATAAATCTTAAACATTATTCCCGATTTACCCCATTCTCCCTGCAGCTGGAGATTTCTAAAATAGCCTCCATAAACGAGAAATTGACCTAGCATAATCGCCATATCGTCTCGAAGATAACCGTAAATAAAAAGTAAGACCGCACCCTGTAAACTAAGTTTCCAAAATAGTGTTGGCGTTTCAATTTTCTTGTTTTTTTCTGATTTTATCCACTGCATCACCAATCTTGCAGAAAATAAAAGCTGGGCTAAAAAACCAATTGCATAAACAAACCAACTACTACTCATACATTTAATTATCCTGATTAAAAGAGCACAAAAAAAGCTGTTCAATAGTACATAAATAGCACTACCAAACAGCTTTAAACTCTAATAATTCTTTGTTAATTACATATCCAGCAAATAGGCGAAAATTAGCGGTGCTACAATAGTTGCATCACTTTCTATAATATGCTTTGGAGTATTTATATCAAGTTTTCCCCAGGTAATTTTTTCGTTAGGAACAGCCCCAGAATAAGAACCATAACTTGTTGTAGAATCTGAGATCTGGCAGAAATAGCTCCAAAAAGGAGTATCTGTTCTTTCCATATCCTGATACAACATAGGAACCACACATATTGGGAAATCACCGGCAATTCCGCCTCCGATTTGGAAAAAGCCTATCCCTTCTTTAGAATTCCCTGTATACCAATCGGCAAGAAAAGTCATATATTCAATCCCGGATTTCATCGTGCTGGCTTTTAACTCACCTTTAAGCACGTAGGAAGCGAAAATATTTCCAAGTGTACTATCCTCCCAGCCTGGAACAACCATTGGAAGGTTCTTTTCGGCTGCGGCATACATCCAGGAATCTTTCAGATCTATCTCGTAATGTTTTTCCAAAACCCCGGAAAGCAATAATTTGTACAAAAATTCATGAGGAAAATAGCGCTCGCCATTGGCTTCAGCATCTTTCCAGATCTTTACAATATGCTCCTGAATTCTTCTAAAAGCCTCTTCCTCTGGAATACAGGTATCGGTTACCCGGTTAAGGCCTTTTTCTAATAAATCCCATTCATCCTGAGCTGTTAAATCGCGGTAGTGTGGAACTCTTTTATAATGAGAATGTGCCACAAGGTTCATCACATCTTCTTCCAGGTTTGCCCCGGTACAGGAGATGATATGCAATTTGTCTTTACGAATCATTTCGGCAAAAATCTTACCGAGCTCTGCGGTACTCATTGCTCCTGCAAGGGAAACCAGCATTTTTGAACCGCCTTCCAATTGTTTTTCGTAATCTTTTGCAGCATCTACAAGCGCTGCGGAATTAAAATGTAAATAATATTTTTCTATAAATTGGGAAATTGCTCCTTTACTCATCTTCGTCTTCTTCGTTATAATTTTGGTATTTAAACTTGTAGCTCAACATCTTGTAATAAAGCTTAGCCGCGAGAAAATCTGATGATTTTTCGTTTTCATTAGGGCAAAGTTCTACAATGTCAAATCCTACAACATTTTTCTTTTTAAACATCATTTTAAGGAATTCCAGCGTTTCGTACCAAAAAAGTCCGCCTGGCTCCGGGGTGCCGGTAGATGGCAAAATAGAAGGATCGAAAGCATCAAGATCTATGGTGATGAACACATTTGGCGTCATTTGCCCAATCGCATCATCCTGCCAATCTTCATAAAGGTCGTGGGCAAAATACACCTGATTTTCGTCCATATGATCTACTTCAGAAACGTCCATAGAGCGAATTCCCACCTGCACCAAATTGGCCTTCTTACTGGCTTCGTGTACTGCACAAGCGTGGTTACAACTAGAACCTTCATACTCTGGTCTAAGATCTGCGTGTGCATCTATTTGCACTACAGTAAGATCTTCAAAACTTTCATTAAACGCACGAATAGTTCCGATAGAAACAGAATGTTCGCCCCCAAAAACAGTAACGAATTTCTCCTGTTTAATGTAATTTTTTACGGTTTTGTAAACGGTATCTACCATTTTCTCCGGCGAAGCATCTTCGGTTACCGGAGGTGCAAGATAAATTCCTTTTCTGTAGACCTCAGATTTTGTTTCAATATCATAAAGCTCCATGTTCTCTGAAGCTTCAAGAAAAGCTTCAGGTCCTTTATCTGCCCCTTTTTGCCAGCTACTTGTTCCATCGTAAGGAACCGGGATTAATACCACTTTCGCGTCGTCTATTCGCGAGTACTTATCTGGTATTCCGGCGTAATTCTTTTTGCTCATTGTAATGCTAATTGGTTGTTGTTGGTTATATAAATTTATAAAAAATTAATTGCTTCCATTATAACCCAGGATTTTAAGCATATCCTCGGCATTTTGTTCGGGGCTAAACAAACTGGTTTTAATATTTCCATCTTTATCTTTATCGATAAGCAGGTGCTTTGGCTGCGGAATTAGACAGTGATGCAAGCCACCGTGACCTCCAATGGTTTCCTGGTAGGCACCGGTATTGAAAAATCCAATATATAAGGGTTTATCTTTTTTATATTTCGGAAGATAAATGGCGTTCACATTCTGCTCTGAATTATAATAATCGTCACTATCGCAGGTTAAGCCACCTAATAAAACCCTTTCATATTCATCGTTCCATCGGTTAACCGGCAACATAACGAACTTCTTACTTATCGCCCAGGTATCTGGCAAAGTGGTAATAAATGAAGAATTGATCATATTCCACTTTTCACGGTCATTTTGTTGTTTTTGGTATAAGATCTCGTAAATAGCACCACCGCTTTCGCCTACGGTAAAACTTCCAAATTCAGTAAAAATATGAGGGACTTCCACTTCGGCTTCCTCACAATAAAGCTTGATCTGGTTTATAATTTCGTCTACCATATAAGCATAATCGTACTCAAAATGCAACGAGTTTTTCACCGGGAATCCTCCGCCAATATTTAAACTATCTAATTCAGGGCAAACTTTCTTTAAATTTACATATACACGTAAACATTTCTGTAATTCATTCCAGTAATAGGCAGTATCACGAATTCCGGTATTGATAAAGAAATGTAACATTTTCAGGCTTACCTGGTCGTTTTCTTTTATCTGTTTATTATAAAAAGGCACAATATTTTTATAGCCTATCCCCAACCGGGAAGTATAGAATTCAAATTTCGGCTCTTCTTCCGAAGCGATCCTTATTCCGATTGGAAATTTTCCTTCAATTTTCTCGGTTAAAAGATCAATTTCCTCGTAATTATCTATAATTGGAATACAATTCTTATGGCCATTATTCATTAAACGCGAAATATTCTCAATGTATTGATCACGTTTAAAACCGTTACAAAGTACATACGTATCGTCGGTGATTTTGCCTGATTTCTTGAGTTGTTCCACGATATTAATATCAAAAGCAGAAGAGGTTTCAATATGGATATCGTTTTTTAAAGCTTCATTTAAAACGTGCTGAAAATGCGAACTTTTAGTACAATAGCAGTAATTATAACTTCCTTTATAATCGTGTTTCGCCATAGCATCTGCAAACCACTTTTTCGCCCTGCCTATATTGTCTGAAATTTTAGGCAGATATGTGAATTTTAATGGAGAGCCATATTGCTTTACAAGCTCCATTAGATCTATGTCGTGAAATTTTAATTCGGTGCCTTCCAGGGTAAATTCTTCCTGAGGAAAATAATAGGTCTGGTCTATTAAATCGCTGTATTTAGTATTCAAATGATTGTTTTATATATTAAAGGTAAAAATTTAGGCATTAATTTTTCGCACCAAAAGAAATGATTGGTAAATTAATGTTAAGAAAATGAATTGAAATAACTGATTTGAAGCCTGAAAGGGTCTCAAAATTAAGAGTGTTCGGATGCGGTGAGCACCGCCCGTTGTTTAGATTATAAAATCCTGTCAATTATTTGTGTGCATTAAATATTCAAAATAGAAAACCGGAGAAGGCAAATCCTAATCCGGTTCAAAAATATTAAAAAACTTGATACGGAATCACTTTTTTTAAAGCATTCCCAAATTTATAACCTCCTGATCTGTAAGCCTTCTAAATCGGCCTCTTGGCAGGTCTTTTTTGGTAAGTCCGCCAAAAACTACACGATCCAGTTTTTCTATTTCATATCCCTGACTTTTGAAAAGTCGTTGGATTATATGATTTTTTGTGCTATTGGTTTCTATGCCTACTTCGTTCTTAGGCCTATCGGCAATAAAGCTAATATCTTGAATGTTCACTTTCCCGTCTTCAAGAAAAACACCATTTCTAATTTTCTCCAAATGCTCTACAGAAAGCGGCTTGGTCAGATTTACCTGGTAAATTTGCCTGATTCCGTTTCTTGGTTTGCCCAGTCTTTTGGCCAAGGTTCCATCATTGGTAAAAACCAAAAGTCCCATTGCCTGGGTATCTAATTTCCCTACCGGATCCAATTTAGCTTTGGTGGCCTTCGCCATTATATCCATTACCGTTTTGCCTCCTTTTTCGGTGCTACCAGTTACATAAACCCCTTTTGGTTTATTTAATACAAAATATTCGGGTTTATCTGGATTAACGCTTCTTCCGTCAAACTTTACCTCATCGGTTGGAGCTACTTTAAAGCCCATTTCGGTTACCACATTTCCATTAACGGTTACATTTCCGGCAGAAATAAAGATATCGGCATCACGGCGGGAACAAATCCCGGCGTTGGCAATATATTTATTTAAACGAATTCCATCGGTTTTGGAAGGGGTTTTAGGAGCCGACTGCTGCTGTTTTATAGGCGCATTGCCGCGGGCTGAAGACTTTTTGCCAGAACCACCGCCCTGTCTTCCGCTAATTTTTCCACCTTTAGATTTATCGTTTCTACTCATGTCGCTAATTTTTTGCAAAGGTACTCTATTGATTTATAGTGGCATTCTATTTAATGTAAAGATTTTATGCCATTTAATTTATTGAAAACTGAATTATTAATAGTCAATCCGGTCTCCCTTAGCCTCCCACTTTTCAAAAACAGGAAGTCCTTCTTCACGCATTAGATTCTCAAAAGGAATTTTACGATTATCCATTTTCAAAGCAATCTCATCATAAATAAACTGGTCGTCAAAACCAATTTTAGCTGCGTCTTCCCGTGTAAGTGCATAATACACTTTATCGGGACGTGCCCAGTAAATAGCACCCAAACACATTGGGCAGGGCTCGCAGGAGGTATATAAAATACAATCCTTCAGTTGAAAATCATGTAATTTCCCACAGGCTTTTCTAATCGCTACAACCTCAGCATGTGCCGTGGGGTCATTGCTGGCGGTTACTATATTGTGGGCTTCAGCTATAATTTCTCCATCTTTAACGATTACAGCACCAAAGGGACCACCCTCGCCTTTGTCCATTCCTTGTTCAGCCAATTGAATAGCTCTTTTTAGAAAATAGCCATGATCTTTTTTCATATTGATTTTTGAATAAAATGATTAGAAAACTCTGTTGAGTACTTCTTTGATATCTATAAGTAAGATGCTGAAAACGCCTACTACAATAATCAGTTTAAGAATATTATGAAGCAATAAATACTGCCATTTGGCTTTGCTGAAATAAAGAAACAGCAAGAAAAATATGAGTAGCAAAAGCGAAACATAAAAATAGTAATTCATATACCCGGTATCAAATCTTGTGACTAAGAGTAAAATAGGGATTATCGCAAAAATACTTAAAATTGAAAGGAAAAATTTACTCCATCGTTCTCCATATACAATTGGAATGGTCTGGTAATTTTGAAGCAAATCGCCCTGCATATTTTCCAAATCTTTTACCAGTTCCCGCATTACGATCATTAAATAGAGGAAGGTAGCATGAATAAAGATTACCGTTTCAAAATTCTTATAATACACAAAAACCACGAAAAATGGGGTAATGGTTAGGATGGAAGCGGTGAGGTTTCCCAGGAATAAAATTCGTTTTAAACGATGGGAATACAGCCAAATTGCAAAAATGTAAATCGAAAAGAAAACCACAGCTCGAAACGAAACATAACTCGCAAAGAAAATAGCCAGTAAATTAAGGATAAAATACACCGAAAGTTTAGTCCGCTGACTTACAAACCGATCTAACATTGTTTTCTTAGGCCTATTAATAAGGTCCTTTTCGCTGTCGTAAAAATTATTGATTATATACCCTGAAGCAATTACCGTGGCTGAAGACAGAATGAGAAAAAATAAATTGTCGTCAAAAAAGATATCTCTTAGGGGCAGCTCTGGCGCCAAAATAAATGCCGAAGTAAGATATTGTGCTACAATGAGCACTAAAATATTATATCCACGAACCACCGAAAACAAACTAAGCATTTTCAGCAATAAGCGCTTGTTAGAAGTGGACGCCATGTAAGGTGAGTTTAGAAGTTGTAAACCACTTCTAATTTGTAATCTTTCAGAGATTTTCTGGCTTTTTCAATGTCTTCGGTAAATCCTAAAATATAGCCACCGCCGCCAGAACCACAAAGTTTTAGATAATAATCGTTGGTATCTATACCATGTTTCCAGAGTTTATGAAATTTGTCAGGAATCATTGGTTTAAAGTTGTCCAGTACCACGTGAGAAAGCCTTTTTACGTTCGTAAAAAGAGATTTCACATCACCTTTTAGGAAATCATCAACGCAAGCGTCGGTATGTTTTACAAATTGCTCTTTAAGCATTTGTCTAAAGCCTTCCTGCTTCATATTTTCCATAAAAATTCCAACCATCGGGCCTGTTTCGCCGGTGCTACCACTATCCAGTAAAAACACTGCACCCTGTCCATTTTCCGTCTGTGACGGAATGCCTGCAGGTTCAATATTATCTTTGGAATTTATAAGGATTGGAATGCTTAAATAGCTGTTAAGCGGATCCAAGCCTGAAGATTTTCCGTGGAAAAAAGATTCCATTTCCCCGAAAACCTTTTTCAGTTTTAATAATTTATCGCGGGTAAGATTTTCTAAAACGGTGATCTTCCTGGTAGCATATTTATCGTAAATCGCTGCAACCAAAGCTCCACTACTTCCTACGCCATATCCCTGGGGAATGGTAGAATCGAAATACATGCCTTTTTCGATATCGGCGTTTAAAGCAGCCATATCAAACTGGACCAATTCGGGATTATTTTGCTCAAGCTCTTTAAGATAATCGGCAAATCGTCGTAAACTTTTGTTTGAGGCAATAGCAGCGTCAGAAGGATCTTCGTCAACTTTTAAAGCACCATTATAAAAATTATAAGGAATAGATAAACCTTTGGAATCTTTGATGATCCCATACTCTCCAAAGAGAAGGATTTTCGAATAAAATAAAGGTCCTTTCATACTCTACATGTTTTAATTTTATTGAAGCGTTGAGCTTCAATAAAGCCGACAACTAAATAACTTTATTGATTGGCTTTAAATTTCACAAGCTAATGTAAAGTTAGTAAATGAATTACAATCTTTCTTTAACACTAGCCTTCACTTAAATTGGTAATTTCCTTGCTATAATTATTTAATATAGAGGTCACCAAATATTGATGCTGCTTTTTCTCAAAAAATATATACCAGGTAGTGCGTTTATTAGGTTTGTAAAAAATATAATAACTACCTAGGGAACGCAAGCTATCCGGCGTGATTTTATGGGGAAAATTATCTATTTCCGTAATTACAAAATCAACAATTCTATCAACATAGTTTTGCGCATTTCCTTTAAATGAAAAATAGTTTTGAGAAAAAAGCGTAAACACCAGATTGTCAAAATACTCTAAGGTAAATCTGGTAAAAATTACTTTTTCCACGGGTAAGCATTAATCCTTTTCAGCATTTCTGCTTTAAATTCTTCGCCCGTCAAACCATTCTCCCACTCCTTATCAAAGTTGAATTCCTCATTCCTGTCCTTAATAGCCTTTATCTCGTTAAGAACATTTTCATCTTCCAGGTCTTTCAACCAATCCAGCAGTTCGAACTTTTTAAAATCTACTTGCATAGCAAATGCTTTCAGCTAAAAATACGAATAATAATTAAATCCTGTTTTTCAGCTTATTGGGCAGGAACAACTTTTTCTGCTCCCTTTCCTACAACGTCGCAAATATACTGCCCTTTTTCACAATAGGCAACAAGCTCATTCTTAATGAATTCTAAAACTTTTGCTTTATGTGCTTCAGGATAAAGTACGTGCACGTTTGCACCGGCATCTAAGGTAAAACAAACCGGGATTTTGGTAGCTTCCCTGAATTCCCATATTTTATTGATAATTTCCAGGGTATTGGGTTTAATCAGAATAAAATAAGGATTGCTACTCATCATCATCGCGTGTAATGTGAGTGCTTCACTTTCTACAATTGCGATAAACTCTTCCAGATTACCTGAGGCAAAAACCTCCTTTAATTTATCTAAATTTGAATGCGCCTGCGCAAAACGATTTTTAGCAAAAGGATGGCCGTGCATTAAATTATGACCTACACTACTACTCACCTGTTTCTGGCCTTTATCTACCAATAAAATTGTATCCTGAAAAGTTTTAAAAACCTTATCGATCTCAAATGGATATTTTATTCCGAAGAGATCACTGCTGTCAGGAATATTTTTATGTTCACCCCATTCTATCAATTCACCTTCTAAACTGCGGCATGCACTTCCTGAACCCAACCGGGCCAAAAATGAAGCTTTTTTATAGAAAAAATCTTCGTTGTCTACTTGATTTGACCCAAGTTCCTTTTCTAAACTCATTACACAAAGCGCAAGAGCGCTCATCCCGCTGGCCGAAGAAGCAATTCCGCTGCTATGTGGAAAAGAATTTTCGGTATATATCTTAAAATAATAGTCTTTTAAAAATGGACAATACTTCTCGATACGCTCAAAAAACTGTTGGATTTTAGGCTTAAAATCTTCTTTCTTTTTGCCTTCAAAATAAAGTTCAAAATCGAATGTTTCAGTTTTTTCTGATTTCTTCTGAAACTCCAAGCTTGTGGTAGTTTTGCAGTTATTCAATGTAAAACTTACCGAAGGATTTGCAGGAATTTGATTTTCTTTTTTCCCCCAATATTTCACCAGGGCAATATTACTGGGAGACTGCCAGGTTACTTCACCTTTTTCTATATTTTTTGAAAATTGCTGTGGAATAAAATCCTTTTCAGTCATAGCAAAATTATTAATAAACCACCCGGAGCAACCCAAAGGCGGTAGATTGAAAAAATTTAATCTCAATTAGGCAGCAAAGATATGTTTTATGTTTTGGGAATTTTCTTTCCCGATTCAAATAAATTTATATTTTAGTAGATGAAAACTTGTAAGCTTAAAGTCTGAAATATTGATTTTTACATAAAATCATTTTAAAGACAAAAGCCTGAAACGTTTTATTTTTAAATACAAAACCGACCAAAATGACCAAAAAACTCTTTGTACGAAGTTCGGTGGCCATTGGCATTTGTTTGCTTTTCGGTTTTATGGGGGTAATTGCCACTCAGGCAGGAATTGAAGGCTGGTATCCTGAATTAAACAAACCCTGGTTTAATCCGCCAGACTCGCTTTTTGGTCCCGTTTGGTTTATGATGTATATACTAATTGGGATAGCCGCAGGAATAGTTTGGAGTAAAGGTTTTTATCATAAATGGGTTAAAACCGCTTTATATCACCTTGGATTTTTATTACTATTAAACGGTTCCTGGTCTTTACTTTTCTTTGGACTTCAAAAACCACTTTTAGCCTTATTGAATATTATCGCACTATTTATTCTAATAATTTTTACCATAAAATGGTTTAAAATTGTAAATAATATCGCGGCTTACTTACTGGTTCCCTACGCGATATGGGTACTTTTTGCGATGGCACTTAATTTTGAAATCTGGCGACTTAACTAATCTTCACTCATAGCTTTTGCAGCCAAAAAACCGCCCGTCCAGGCATTCTGAAAATTAAATCCGCCGGTGATGGCGTCAATATTTAATATTTCCCCGGCTAGAAAAAGGCTTTTGTGAAGTTTACTTTCAAAAGTTTTAAAATTCACTTCTTTGAGATCTACCCCGCCGGCCGTAACAAACTCCTCTTTAAATGTGCTTTTTCCATTTACTTTAAAAATCGCTTCGGTAAGTTGAAGGCTTAAATTTTGTAACTGATTTTTATTTAAATCGGCCCAGGTAGTGCCTTCTGTAATTCCAGAAGCTACTATCAGAGTTCTCCACAATCGCTTAGGCAAATCGAATTGTGCATTTTTTAAAACCTGCTGTTTGGCGTATTTGGTTTTTAAATCTTTTAATTGATCTAAAATTTCTTCGGAAGTGACTCCAGGCAACCAGTTTACTTTCATTTCAAATTGATAATTCAACTTTTCTAAATCTCTCGCGCCCCAGGCTGAAAGCTTTAAAATTCCCGGACCACTCATTCCCCAGTGGGTAATTAACAATGGACCTTTACTTTCTAAATTTATTTTTTTGGAGTTTATTCTCACTTCGGCTTCTGTTGCGATTCCAGGCAGGTCTTTAATTCGATCATCCTTTATATTAAAAGTGAAAAGTGAAGGCACCGGTTCTATAATTTTATGGCCGAGTTTCTTCAGCATATTCCACATTTTTGGATTGCTGCCGGTAGCGAGCATAATTTTTCCTGCTGAAAAATCTCCTTTACTGGTTTTTACTTTCCAGAAACCTTCTTCCTGTTGAAAATCCTGAACGGCGTGACTTTTTAAAACCTGGATTTTTAATCTTTCGGTTTCCATTAAAAAGCAATTTATAATACTTTGTGAATCGTCTGAAACGGGAAAGATTCTCCCATCATCTTCAATCTTTAATGCTATGCCTTTTTCTTCGAACCACTGCATTGTATCGACGGTCATAAAACTGTGAAAAGGTCCCAGCAATTCCTTTTCCCCGCGAGGATAATTAGTGCTGAGTTCTTTCGGAAGAAATTCGGCGTGAGTAACATTGCATCTTCCGCCACCAGAAACTTTAACTTTGGTGAGCACTTCTTTTCCACGTTCTAAAATGGCAATTTTCAGCTTAGGATTTAATTCAGCAGTATTTATGGCCGTAAAAAAGCCCGCCGCGCCACCGCCAATCATGATAATATCGAAATGCTGCATTTTTAAGTTTCAGTTTGAAGTTTTAAATTCCAGGTTCGAGTCATTTAAATCTTGATTCTTGCCTCTTTTTTCTTATTTCTTTTCAAAAAGTCGGTCGGGAAAATCTGAGATAATTCCATCAACTCCAAATTCCCGCATTCGCGCAATATCTTCAGGCTCATTTACTGTCCAGACATTAACTTTATAACCAGCCTGTTGAGATGCTTTTACATTGTCTCGTGTGATAATTCCTAAAGAAGGATGAATTGCCGATGCTTTGAGCAGTTTTCCTAATTCTATAGCTTCCATAACGCTGGCTTTACTCAAAATTCCCAGAAAAACCTTTTCATCGAGCTTTCGCATTTGAAACAGCTCATTTTTCTGAAAACTGGAAACGATAAAATCGTCATACTTCCACCTTTTTTCAGTTATAAATTTTTTGATGATTTCTGAAGTAACAGTAGCGGTATTTAAACCTTTCAATTCAATATTAATTGTGCATTTTCCTTCAATAAGATTTAACACTTCGGTAAGCAAAGGAATTTCAAATTGTTCCTCAACTTTTAAAGCTTTTAATTCGGTTAAAGACTTTTTAGCTATTTCACCGCTCCCGTCTGTAGTTCGATCTAAAGTAAAATCGTGAATCACCACCAGCTCTCCGGTTTTGCATCGGTGAACATCGATTTCTATCGCATCAACTCCAAACTCCAGAGCTTTCTGAATACTTTCTATCGTATTTTCCGCAACATGTCCTTTGGCGCCGCGGTGGCCAATCTTTAAAACTCCCTTCATACCGCAAATATATCCAATCTCATTAAGTGAGTAAAGTTCTTATTAAGAAAGGCTTATCACGATTTAACATTTACTTATGGGCGATAGTATTTAAATTTATAGAACAACCTCTTCAATAAAATAACTATGGAAAAATGGTTTGAATTTTCGTGGACATCGATTCTTGCAATTTTACTAAGCGCTGTGGGAATTTATCTGGCCGTTATAATTTTCACAAGAATTGCCGGAAAACGCAGTTTTTCTAAAATGTCCAGTTTTGACTTCGCTATGACGGTGGCTATAGGTTCAATTATTGCTTCTACCGTACTATATCCTACTGTAAGTCTACAAAAGGGAATTGTAGGCCTTGCGGCAGTATATATTTTGCAAATTTCGGCAGCCATTCTAAGGCGCTATTCCTGGTTTCAGAAGGCGATAGATAATTCACCTTTACTTCTTATGGACGGTAAAAAAGTACTTCATAAAAATTTGAAGAAAGCCCGGGTAACCGAAGGTGATCTTCGGTCAAAATTAAGGGAGGCCAATGTTTTGGATCTTTCCCAAATTCGGGCGGTTGTTTTTGAAACTACCGGAGATATTTCGGTTTTACATACGCCTGATGAAAAGCAGGAAGTAGAAGCCTGGCTTACAAAAGATGTACTAAAATAATTAAAAAAATGACGCTGGATTGGACAGTTATTCTGGGACTGGCGGCAGGAATTTGCACGACAGTAGCAGTAATTCCGCAGATTAAAAAAGCCTGGAAAACGAAAAAAGTAGAAGATGTTTCCCCGGGAATGTTTAGCATCTTAATTTTGGGTGTTTTCCTATGGATAATCTACGGGATTATCCAGAATGACCTCCCCATAATTGCAGCAAATGGGATTTCATTGGGGTTAAACAGTGTCATGTTGTATTTAATGCTTCGCTACCGTAAAAAAGAGTAAACCGCAGTCTGTTAATCTTTTAGAATATTGAACTAATTTATTCTTAAACCATATTGAAAGAGGATACAAACCTAATAGTTTTACCAAAATAATCCATTCAATATTATGATTTCTCCCGAATTAAAACCTAAAGTTAAGCAGCGGAAAATTGCTGCAGATCAAGACATTAAAGCAGCCTTTAACGATTTTGTTTTAACAAAAGACCATCCCTGCATAATGGCCCAAACCGTTTTTGGCCAGGATCATCTAGACCTGCATACTTACGATGAATTTCCCAGCAGAAAAACTGCTCAAAAAATATATAAAGACCTAAAAAAATATATAGAAAATTACGATTTTGAATCGAACGAATTCTATACTTTTTTAGCGGTCTTCAAGGGACAGAACTCTTTTTCTGAAATGCAGTTTGAAACCGCTCTTTGGAAACAGCTCGAATTTATACATAATATAGATAACGAAGCCTGGGATCCCAACGTTAGCAAAAACCCAGAAGATAATAACTTTAGTTTTAGTATTGGCGGAAAAGCTTTCTATATAGTAGGATTGCATCCAGACAGCAGCCGTAAAGCAAGACAAAGCCCATACCCGGCCATCGCTTTTAATTTGCATTGGCAGTTTGAAAAATTAAGGGAAATGGGAGTCTTTACTAGCGTTCGGGATAAAATTAGGGAACGGGATATTGAACTACAGGGAAATATAAACCCAATGCTGGAAGATTTTGGAGAAAGCAGCGAAACAAGGCAATATAGTGGCCGTAAAGTTGGAGAGGAATGGAAATGTCCTTTTCTTCACGGAAAAAAATAAGCATGTACCAGCCTAAGAAATACAAAAAGGACGATTCTGAATTCATTTTTAAATTTATACAACATCATCCTTTTGCTACTTTTATAATTAAAGGGGACCGACTTTTAGCTACGCACATTCCGGTTTTAACCAAAGGGACAGACAAAGATTTTATTCTATTTTCCCACATCGCCAACCACAATGAACAGTTTAAATACTTAGAAGATGGTACAGAAGCTCTGCTGATTTTTCAGGGGGCACACGGTTACGTTTCTTCCTCGTGGTATAAGGAAAAAGATATAAGCACCTGGGACTACTCTGCGGTGCATATTAACGTAAAACTAAAAATTCAATCGCGAGAGGAGCTAGAAGAGTCGTTAAAGGAACTTGTAGCCACTTTTGAAAAACCACAGAAAAATCCGTTGTATTACAAAGATATTCCTAAGAAAATGAGGGAAGACCATCTCCCATTGATTACAGGATTTTGGTGTGAAGTGGAAAAGATTGAGGGAATTGCGAAACTGCATCAGGGTTATGATAAAGAGGATATTGAATCTGTAACCTCGCATTTAGAACAGGAACAAAATAACTCCGCGTTAAGCGAAAACATTAAAAAAGAGCATAAATGCACGTAATAAAAAAACAATCTGGAGCCGCCTTTAAACTGAAAAAAGGGCAGAAACTGAAAGTGATAGATGCCGAAGGCGAGCAGGTGAGCGATATGGTTTTATTTAATGCAAAAGACCGAAGGGAAAAAATTTCTTCGGGAAAAACCCTGGATTTTGAAGAGTCTATTTTAATAAGCGCAGGCAATTTTATCTGGAGCAACCGTAGCCGGAAAATGATGGAAATAATTGAGGATACCAACGGAAGAAATGACTTTTTACTGGCACCTTGCAGCCCTGAAACTTTTGAAGTGATGTATGATTATGAAGGTTATCATCCCAGCTGTTTTGAAAACCTATATACCAATCTGGAAAAATTTGAAATTCAGCCCGATGATATTCCTACCGCCTTCAATATTTTTATGAACGTTCAATTTGACGAAAAAGGAAAAATAAGCGTAGACCCGCCAATGAGTAAAGCGGGCGATTATATTCTATTTAAAGCCAAAATGGACCTGATTGTAGCCTTAACCGCGTGTTCCGCTGAAGACAGTAATAATGGAAATTTTAAACCTATACACTACGAAATTATAGATTAAGCTTTTATTCTTTAGATTTTTGAAAGCAAATCGTCTTTTCAATTCAACATACTAATTTTAAAATAGCGGATGTCTGAAAAGTCTGATTTCGTCAAGCTGAGACCTGCGGTAAAAAAATTACCTAGCGTAGGATTTTGACGTAATTTTAATGGTAAATATAATGAACCACGAGTTAACCGATATAAGTATAGTGTTTCATACCTGTTGCTGAGTAT
>NZ_JAIQZA010000005.1 GCF_020164485.1 Salegentibacter tibetensis | reverse complement strand
AGGGAAAAATAAAATGAGCGTATTAAATGCAGTAAGAAACAAGTTAATCCACATTGCTATGGCATTGGTTAAAAACAAAACATATTACCAAAATCGCTTGGTTTTGTCATAGAAATCGAAGTGACGGGTGGAACTTAATTAAATTTATTTGAAAATAACTAAATTAGATTTCCGTTTGTGCGGGGAAGATAAAGTTAGATTTCCGTCTACACGGAAATGACAAAGTTAAGAAAATAGTTTCCCGCGCGGGAAAGACAAAGTTATTATGATGAAAAAAGCAGTATTTCCGGGGTCTTTTGATCCCATTACCTTAGGCCACACCGATATCATTGAAAGGGCGCTTCCACTTTTTGATGAAATTATTCTGGCGATTGGGACGAATTCCGATAAAAAATATATGTTCTCGCTGGAAAAACGACTTCATTTCTTAAGAGAGACTTTTAAAGATGAGCCTAAAATAAAAGTCAACACTTATAAAGGACTTACTGTAGATTTCTGCAAGGAACAAAATGCCGAATTCCTTCTACGCGGTTTGCGAAATGCGCAGGACCTGGAGTTTGAAAAAGCCATTGGGCAAACCAATTTCAAAATGAGCGGTATAGACACCTTATTTTTTATCACATCTTCGGGGAAAAGTCATATTTCCTCCACCGTGGTTCGTGATGTGATTCGCAATAACGGGGACTATGAGTTTATGGTTCCTGATGTGGTAAGGAAGAATTAAGACACTGTGAATCAATAAAAAAGATTATTTACTGAATTGAATTTTTAGTAAATTTGTTTTAAGACTTATATAAACATGGATATCCAGACCACCAAGCTTAAATTGCTCAAGACTATTTTGGAGAATGAAAATTCAGAATTCATCCAAAAAGTGGCTGATTTTGTGCAAAAAGAAAGTTCGGATTTTTGGGATGAGTTAAACGAGATTGAACAGAAAGAAATCAAGCAGGGAATTGAAGATCTGGACCGAGGAAAAAGGGTTTCCTATGAATCATTCCTAAAGAAAATTTCTTGATGAAAGTATTTCTTTCCGAGCTTGCTGAATCCAAACTAATCCGTTTATCTGAATATTTAATCGAAAAGTGGGATCTGAAAACCGGAATAAATTCATTGAAAATTAACCGGTAAAATTGAACAAATATCTTCTCAACCACATAATTGTCCGAAATCAGAAAAGTTTAACGGACTTTATAAATGTGTGATCACTAAACAAGCAACCTTCTATTAGAATTCAATCCAATGAGATTGAAATTATTACAATATTTGATACCAGGCAGGATCCAGATAAGTTAAAAAAGGATATAGAATAGATGAGCAAAATCTTCTGCCTAATTATAATTATTTCGGCAAACCACCTCCTCCTTCGGGTACTCCTCCTTGGAAAGGAGGAGAGCTTTTATTACTAGAATATGTCGATTCCCTAAGATTCTTATTTCAATCAAAAGATCGCCGCGCTCGTTCCTCGCTCGCGATGACGAAAAAACCCTGTTATTGAGGAGGCAATAGCCGACGTGGCAATCTATTCTTCATTAGTTCTATTTCCTTGAAGCACTCACTCAAAACAAAAGATCGCTGCGCTTTGTTGCTCTCCGCTTGCGATGACATAAAATATTTTGAATTAGTAAGACCTTACAGGTTTGCGAAACCTGTGAGGTCTACTTAAAAATTATTCTAAAAAATATAATTCAACTGAACGCCCCCATAATAATTTCTTGGGTTTCCTGGGTAGAAAGAGCGGGGAGCTGAGCCTCCAAAGCCAACGGCATTGGTTAGAACGCTGGCTGCATAATGCTCATCGAGAGCATTGTTTACTCCGCCGTATAAATTCAGGTTTAGATCCTGAAATACATTAAAAGTATAACCCGCTTTAAAATTCAGCAGACTATACTGATCAGTATAACCCGAATTCGCATCATCCAAAGGAATTTCTCCTACGTTTCTAAAGTTTCCGTAGAATTCAAAACCAGATTCGCTTTGAATATCCACACCCAGGTTCATCGTGTATTTGGGCACTCCGGGTAGTTTGTTACCGGAGAAATCTTCATCATTATTTACAAATTCCTTGAATTCAAAAAAGTTTATAGCTCCGTTTACATAAGGTTTAATAGAAATTCCGGGTCCTACTAAGAAACGGTAATTGGTAAGGAATTCTACCCCGTTGTGACTGGTTTTCCCCGCATTTAGTCCAACATATTGATCTTCTCCCACTCGTTGCGCCACCAATAAATCTTCAATTTGAATTGAAAAAACAGAAACTTCAGTGTATAATTTATTCTGAAGCCAGTTACCTTTAAATCCGGCTTCATAATTAATTCCGGTTTCCGGCTCAAGATTAGTGTTTATTCGTCCGTCCGGAGTTAAGGTTTCAGCAACTGTCGGTGTTGAAAATCCGTGGCTTACTGAAGCGAAAATGTTTTTTCCTGTTCCAATTTCGTAGCTCGTTCCAATCCTGGGTGAGAAAACAGGATCAAAACCATAATCCCCGGTCTGGTCTACGTCATCCCGGGTATAAAGATCGGTTAAACTGTAACTGGTGGTGTTCAGGTTAAAACCAGCTTCCATATTCCATTTTTCAGAAAATTCAAGATTAACCTGGGCAAAAAAGTTGGCATAATTACGGTCCTGTTCGTTATTGCTTAAACGGTCACCAAGCACGCTGCCCTCATCGGGAAAATCCCGATATAAATTTTCAAAAGTGCCGGTTTCATACCACTCATTATAGTATTCGGCTCCAAAACTAATTTCAGAAGGTAACTCGAAAATCTGCGTATTTAGATTAAATTTTGTACGAACTCCGGCAGAAACACGCTCTTCCTTTAAAATATTAAATGGTCTGGGCTCGTAGGCATCCCTAAAACTCAAGAATATACTGGTAGTATTGCTGAAATTATCAAAAAGCGAATGTGTATAAGAACCCCCGAGCAAACCACGATCATAAGATTCGTAACCCTGAGCACTACCCCAGGTAAAAGCGGCAGTTTCGGGATTATTTAAGAAATCATCTTCATTAAGGGAACTCGGTATAAAAGCCTTTAATCGGGTAAAATTTGCCAGGTAAGAAAGACTTCCATTTTCACTTGTTTTCAATGTTCCGTTAACTAAAGCCGATTTCCGGTCATAGTTTCCGTTATCACGGTAGCCATCGCTGGTTAAATTAGAGAAAGTTGCAAATAAGGCAGAATTAGCAGTGGTATTTGATGCCTGATAAACCTGTTTTTGCGTATTAAAACTTCCATATTGTGTTTTTACGCCCAGACGAGCTTCTTCTTTTCCAGGTTCTTTTGAATATAAATTTATGGAACCACCCAGCCCCGCACCGTAGATACTGGATGTTGGACCTTTAATTACTTCTATTCTATCTAAACTTTCCTGATCAAAATCGTCTAAAGTGAGTTCCCCTTCTGCGGTGGTCAAAGGAATTCCGTCAAAATAGGCTTGAATTCTATTGGTGCTGTATTGCGAGCGAGCGCCAATACCCCGAATATTGATCTTATTGGTATTTAAAGCACCCTGATTAACATACATGCCGGGAACATTATTAAAGGTTTCCAGGACATTGGTTGCATCGGTTCTGTTGAAATCGGTTTCAGTGATCAGATTCACTGCCGCCGGCACTTTTCTAAGTGTTTTAGGAATCATCGTACTGCGAACTAATACTTCTGAAAGGTTTTCTGAAGTAGGGCTCAAGTAAATCTCCTGAAGTGAGACTGAAGTTTTCAGGTTAATTTCTAAGACTTCAAACCCCAGTGCAGAAATTTTATAATCTCCAGGCAAATTTTCTGAATCTATGCTAAAGACCCCATTTGAATTTGAAATGGTAACAAAGCCAGATGCACCCGAGATGCTGGCTCCTTCAACCGCTTTAGTAGTTTTTGCATTAAGTATTTTAAATTGATTTTCCTGAGAAAACAGGTTTCCAACGTAGAGTAGGCACAAAAGTGCCAGTAATTTTTTTTCCAATATTTTATATTTTTATTCGGCTGAAACTTTCCAGATTACATTTGCGTCGTCATCGCTTACCAATAGAGCACCATCTGGGGTAATGCTAACTCCTACAGGACGGCCATATACCTTACTTTCGGCTTCATTTGCAATAAATCCGGTAAGAAAGTCCTCGGGTTGCCCGGGTTTTCCGTTTTCATCAAAAGGTACAAATAGAATTTTATAGCCTGAAAAAACTGCCCTGTTCCATGAACCGTGTTGCCCTACAAAAGCACCATTTTTATATTTGTCGGGGAATTTATCCTTCGTGTAAAAAGCCAGTCCCAAAGAAGCAGTATGCGGGCCAACGGGTACATCTGGTACAATAGCTTTTTCGACTAAATCTTTATGCGGGTCTTCTGCCCAACGCGGATCCTGAATTTGCCCGTAATAGGAATAAGGCCAACCGTACCAGCCATCTTCCTGAACACTGGTAATGTAATCTGGCACTAAATTATTTCCAATTTTATCACGTTCGTTTACGGCAGTCCAAAGTTCCCCGGTTACAGGGTTCCAGTCCATACCAACAGGATTTCTCAAGCCGGAAGCATAGATTTTTTCACCGGTTCCGTCGGGATTAATTTCAAGAATTGCCGCACGCCTTTTTTCTTTTTCCATTCCATATTCACCAACATTACTTGCTGAACCAACAGAAACATAAATTTTACTTCCCTCTTTGTTGGCTATTAAGTTACGCGTCCAGTGATTGTTATAACCGCCTGCGGGTAAATTAAGAATTTTCTCTCCTTCATCTTTAATTTCAGTATCCCCTTCAGTATAAGGATAACGGTAAAGTCCGTCCGTATTAGCTACATAGAAATAATCATTTAAAATCAACATTCCGTATGGCTGATTTAAATTATCTAAAAAGACTTCCTGATAATCCGGAGTTCCATCCTGATCAATATCACGAATTAAAGTAATCCTGTCTGCACTGTTTTCGGTATTAGATTCTACCACAAAAATATCGTCATTAGGCGCAATATAAGTTCGGCGCGGATGATTTAAATTTTCTGCAAATTTGGTAACTTTAAATCCGGCGGGGGCATTAGGCTTATTATCTCCCCAACCAATAACTTTACTTTCCTTTGTAACAGATTCTGAAGAAAAAGGCGGCACTAATCTTAGTTCACCAATTTCAGTTTGCACAATATCTGCAGGGCGCTTTGAAAGCTTCTCTTTTTTTTCTTCGGTTAAATCTTCATTGACCTGGGCTTCAGCTATAATAGGGAAGGCTAACAACACCGCCAGGCAATAAATCACTGAAAACTTTTTCATTTTCTTCAAAATTTTAGCCTAAAATTAGCCCTTAAAAATTCGACTAAAAAGTTTTTATAGCAGATTAGGTTTACTTTAACATGTATCAATTAGCCTTAGTTTTTTGGTGGCTATGCGGGTTTTAGTTAAGTTTATGCTTTCAATTGCTAAGGATACTATGAAAAAAATTCTCGTTTTGAGTTTGGGGCTACTCTCGCTGATTTCCTGCGATTTAGAAAAATATCAACTTATTACTAATTACGATTTCAAAACCCGTTTTGAGAAAAGCAATGGAAAGGAAACCGGTTCCTATGACGAAATCATTGATTTTTACACACAACTAGCAAAAAGTTCTGCCAAAATAAAATTGCAGGAATTTGGAAAAACAGACAGCGGTAAGCCGCTTCATCTTGCCGTTTATAGTCCTAATGAAAATTTTGATTTTGAAGACTTAAGAGAAAAAAATAGTATTATTCTTATAAATAATGGAATACATCCAGGGGAAAGCGATGGGATAGATGCAACGATGATGCTTTTTAGAGATCTAGCGGGAGATTCTATTAATGTCCCAACAAATACGGTTTTAGCAACAATTCCTATTTATAATATTGGAGGTGCCTTAAACCGAAATTCCAGTAGTCGAACCAATCAAAACGGTCCTGCCGAGTATGGATTTAGAGGAAATGCACGAAATTACGACTTAAACCGGGATTTTATAAAAGCCGACACCCGAAACACCCAAAGTTTTTACGAAATATTTCATCATGTAAGACCCGATATATTTATAGATAATCACGTAAGTAACGGAGCAGATTATCAATATACACTTACTCATCTTTTTACTCAACATAATAAACTTGGTGGGGAACTGGGCTCTTATGTAAATGAACAAATTATGCCTGCCCTTGAGGATTCGCTAGCGAAAAAAGACTGGGATATCACGCCTTATGTAAATGTTTTTAATGAAGTTCCCGAAGAAGGATTTTCGCAGTTTAATGATCATCCGCGTTATTCTACAGGTTATGCAACGCTGTGGAACACTATTGGAATGATGGTAGAAACTCATATGCTAAAACCCTATGCAGAACGGGTAAAGGGAACTTATGAATTGATGCGAAGTATGATAGGTATTGCTGAAAATGACAGGGAGCGAATGAAAGATATTCGTAACCGGGCGTCAAGAAAATACATGACAGAACGCTGGTACCCCATTAATTTTAAACCCGATATGGAAACCCCCAGCAAAAGAGATTTTAAAGGTTATGAAGGAGAAAAGATTGCAAGTGAGCTTACGGGAGGCGAACGTTTAAAATATGACCGCAATAAACCTTTTACCAAAGAAATAGAATACTACAACAATTTTGTAGCAGAAGACACTATTGAAATTCCACGAGCTTACATTGTTCCTCAAGGATGGTGGCAACTCACCGACCTTTTGAAGCTGAACAAAATAAAATTAGAACCTCTGCAGCGCGATACTACTTTATATGTTGAAACTTATAAAATAGAAGATTTTAAAACCCGGGACAAAGCCTACGAAGGCCATTATATGCATAGTGAAACCAAAGTTTCTAAATCTATGGATTCGGTAAGGTTTAGAAAAGGAGATTTTGTGGTAAAAACCTTTCAGGATGGAGCGAGATATTTGATTGAAACTTTAGAGCCTGAAGCGCCTGATTCTTTCTTTAACTGGAATTTCTTTGATACTGTTCTTCAGCAAAAAGAAGGTTTTTCACCATACGTTTTTGAAGATATCGCAAAAGAAATGCTTGACGAGAATCAGGAATTAAAAGAACGTTTTGAAGAAAAGAAACGCAGCGATGCTGAATTTTCAAATAGCTGGTACGATCAATTAGACTGGTTGCACAAAGAATCTAAGCATTATGAAGAAGCACATCTACGCTACCCTATCTTTAGAATGCCGCGCTAAATATTTCTCAGAAAAAAGAAGTTTAATATTTGCATAAGATTTTTGAAGGGCCTTTTGGCTTTTCTTAAGATCCTTCCATTTAACTTTTTCGATTCCTTCTTTGGTTTCGGGACGCAATTCCCCATCGTAAGAGGTTCGCATCTCGTACCAGTGGGTAACTTTAAGTCTGAAGCGACCTTTTCGTTTAAAAATATGATAAGTTTTCTGCAAGAATTTTGTGACCTTAAGACCTTCTACACCGGTTTCCTCCTCTACTTCCCTAATTGCTGAAGCTTCAATAGATTCATTTTTTTCGGTTTTTCCTTTAGGAAGATCCCAGCGTTTTTTTCGGTAAATAAATAGAATTTCATCTTTATCGTTTAGTACCATTCCGCCGGCAGCAGTAACCACACGTAATTTCTTAAACAGATGCTTTAGCAGTTTCTCTTCTTTCTCGTGATAAAGGTTCACATGAAGCATTTCTCCATTGCTAATTTTTTTGATTATTCGCTTAATTCTCACTTTCTTTATTGGAAGTGACACATAATTTTCACCAAAATCTTTCTTTGTAGAGAGAATTAAGGGAACATCATTTACAAAAACTTTATACATTTGCAGTATGATTTTAAATAAAGAAACAGCCAGAACTACTGCTGAACTATTATTGCAAATTAAGGCAATAAAATTAAATGCACAAGAACCTTTTACCTGGGCCAGCGGTTGGAAGTCGCCAATCTATTGCGACAACCGAATAGTACTCTCTTATCCACCAATTAGAAATCACCTAAGGGAACAGTTTGCACGCCAAATTGAAGAGCTATATGGCAAGCCCGATGTTATAGCAGCGGTGGCTACAGGTGCCATTGGTATTGGTATGCTGGTAGCCGAGATTCTTAGCCTTCCATTTATCTATGTACGTCCCGAAGCAAAAAGTCACGGTCGGAAAAACCAGATTGAAGGTAATTTATCTGAAGGGCAAACGGTAGTGGTAATCGAAGACTTAATTAGTACCGGTAACAGTAGTTTAAACGCGGTTAAAGCACTAAAAGAAGCCAAAGCAAATGTAAAAGGAATGCTGGCCATCTTTACTTATGGCTTTAGCACTGCAGATGAAAACTTTAAGCAAGCGGGTATTGAATTACACACTTTAAGCGATTATGATTTTCTTCTGGAAACCGCGCAACGCACTAATTACATTAATGCCAGCGAAGCCAAAATTTTAAGAGAATGGCGTCAGGATCCGGCAAACTGGAAAAAATAAAAAATGAATTTAGAAAGCCCAAAAGTTACCGCTGATAAAAGTCAGCAGGAAATGTTCGATTTTTTAACCAAAGTTGAAAATTATGAACAATTAATGCCCGAGAGCAAAGAAGTATTTGAAGTTAGGGATGAGAAAACCTTTGTTTTTGGCCTTAAAGGAATGCCCGTAATAAAATTACAAATTCAGGAAACCATAGAACCGGAACTTGTAGTTTTGGGATCTACTTCAGATAAGTTTGATTTTACTTTAAAAGCCCATATTTCAGCTTTAAATGAAAATCAGAGCGAGGTGCAAATGGAATTCAACGGCGAATTCAACGCTATGATGGCAATGATGGTTAAAGGTCCATTAACAAAGTTCATCAATACTTTAGCTGAAAATATTGGAAAGCTTTAATAACTGAAAGGCTGTTTGAAAATCTTTGATAAAAG
This sequence comes from Salegentibacter tibetensis, assembly GCF_020164485.1. Lineage (GTDB taxonomy): Bacteria > Bacteroidota > Bacteroidia > Flavobacteriales > Flavobacteriaceae > Salegentibacter > Salegentibacter tibetensis. The sequence continues at coordinate 162,313 of NZ_JAIQZA010000005.1, read as the reverse complement.
TTAGATCCTGAAATAAATTACCATTGACGTATTTCTAAAATCCTGATATTTAGATTTGTTTTTTATATTTCAATAATTCAAAAAGAAATTTACCTGGTTTGGAAGTTTCCTTTTTCATTTTTTGTGTGTATTCCTCTCACTCCGTTCGTCGGATACAATTAAAACGAAACAAAAAAGGGCGCCCTATGTGGAGGTGTTTTTTTGGCAACTGCCTTCCTCTCCCTTTTGGTCGTCGGAGGCAGAAAAAACCGCAAATCAGCAGCTAAATTTTTTCCAGGCCCCTTCAACTCCACTCAGGACAAGCTTTCAAAAATTATTAACGCTGCTGATTTGCTACACTCACACACGGGTTTAAAACTCGCTATGCTCGAAACGTCATTTTCCTACGCTAGATAAAATTTTTTATCACGGGTCTCAGGATGACGCTAAAATTTTTAAACGTTTTTATTCGTCATTGCGATCCCGATGATAATCGGGAGAAGCAATCTGCAAATTTATAGGTAATCTGCTCAGAGATTACTTCACTGCGTTCGTAATGACGTTTATCATTTCATTTTGGATCATTAATACATCAATTTAATCTCCTTTAGATCGAAGGTTTTAAAAACTGAATCTTCGATCTCCAAATTCAACCTTCCGGAAGTAGTGACACCCCGAATAATTCCGGTAAGATAACTGCCGTTTGGCAGTTGAAAAGTAGACACCAAATCTCTTCGAAACATATTCTTCGCATATTCTTCTAAAACAGAGGTTTCAGCCTCAGTAGAGATTTCAGTTAATTTATCTTCAAACTCATCTGTGATTTTCTTCAGCATTTCATCCAGATTAAATTGAATTCCTGTGGCCAACTTAAGCGAAGATGCCTGAGGCAGGCCGGGAAATTCGGTTTGGTTTACATTGAGCCCAATTCCTATTATAGTAGCCGCAATTTCATTATTCTTCAGAATATTCTCAATAAGAATTCCGCTAATTTTATAGCGTGCTGACATTATGTCGTTGGGCCATTTTACTTTTAATGCAGGCACATTAAATTTATTCAGCACTTTTAAAATTGATAAAGAAACGATGGCACTCATTAAAAATTGATGGTTTACATTCACTCTAATTTTAGGATATAGTACACTAAAAGTTAGGTTTTCACCCGCATTTGAAATCCATCCGGAACCTCGTTGTCCACGACCCTTTGTTTGGTCATGAGCAACTACGCAAATCGGCTCAAAGGCAGTATTCCCGCGGTAGAGTTCCCGGGCAAATTCGTTGGTAGAATTGGTGGCATTAACTTTGATTATACGCATAATAATAGATAGAAATAAAACGGGCGTTAAATGTTATGTAAACAAAGCCTATAAACAGCTAAAAAGTAATAACTTTGCGAAAATAATTAATTTTAATGGCAAAAAAAGAACAGAACAACGATCAACTTATTGCGCATATAATTAAAGGAATTGAAGAAGTAAAAGGCAACGATATTGATATTCTGGACCTTAGGCAAATAGAAAACACCGTATGTGATTATTTTATTATTTGCAACGGTACTTCCAACACACAGGTAAACGCCATTGTGAATTCCATCCAAAAAACTGTAAGTAAATCTCTTAAAGACAAACCCTGGCACGTAGAAGGCAGTGAAAATGCAGAATGGGTCCTATTAGATTATGTAAACGTGGTTGTTCACGTTTTCCAGAAGCATATTAGAGAGTTTTACGATATTGAAAGTCTTTGGGGCGATGCAAAAATCACCTCCATAGAAACCAATTATTAATTATTTAATTTAGAATCACCAAGAATGGCGAAACAGCAACCCAAAAAAAATGCAGATCCCAAGAAGCCTAAGTTTAGTGCTTACTGGATCTATGGCGCTATAATAATTATATTTCTCGGAATCAATTTCTTTAGCGGAGGCGGTTTTAGTGAACCCGCTCAAACCAACCCTGCCGAATTTCTCTCCTACCTTAGAGATGGAGATGTAAAAAAGGTAGAAATCGTAAACCGGAAACAAGCCAAAGTATATCTTACCGAAGAGGCTGCCCAAAAAGATATTCATAAAAGATCTAGCGATCCTGAACTATTCAACACTGGCGGGGAAACTCCTGCTTATAGTTTTGAGTTTGGAGATTTGCAAAATCTTGAAGACGATATTAAAGAAATCAAAGCCGAAAATAATCTTGACACCACCGTTGTTTACGATACGCAAAGCAATGTTTGGGGTGAAGTTTTCTGGGCATTATTACCCTTTATACTAATTATTGGAGTTTGGATTTTTATAATGAAAAAAATGAGCTCTGGTGCCGGTGGCGGTGCAGGAGGCCAGATTTTCAATATAGGTAAATCTAAAGCAAAATTATTTGACCAGAATACCGATGTAAAAACATCTTTTAAAGATGTTGCCGGACTTGAAGGAGCAAAAGAAGAGGTTCAGGAGATTGTAGATTTCCTTAAACATCCGGATAAATATACATCCCTGGGTGGTAAAATCCCGAAAGGAGCCTTACTTGTAGGCCCTCCCGGAACCGGTAAAACCTTATTAGCTAAAGCTGTTGCAGGAGAAGCCAAAGTACCTTTCTTCTCACTTTCAGGATCAGACTTCGTAGAGATGTTTGTAGGAGTTGGAGCTTCGAGGGTTCGTGATTTGTTTAAACAGGCTAAAGAAAAATCACCTTCCATCATTTTTATTGATGAGATAGATGCTATTGGTCGTGCCCGTGGAAAAAGCAATTTTTCAGGATCTAACGATGAGCGTGAAAATACATTAAACCAGTTATTGACAGAAATGGATGGTTTTGGAACCAACACCAACGTTATTGTTGTTGCTGCTACCAACCGTGCCGATGTATTAGATAAAGCTTTAATGCGTGCCGGAAGATTTGACCGTCAGATCTATGTTGACCTTCCAGATTTAAATGAACGTAAAGAGATTTTTGAAGTTCACCTGAAGCCACTTAAAAAGGTTGCAGAGGAACTTGATACTGAATTTTTAGCAAAACAAACTCCTGGATTCTCCGGAGCCGATATTGCCAATGTTTGTAATGAAGCTGCACTTATCGCTGCCCGAAAAGGCAATAAAGCTGTAGGAAAACAGGATTTCCTTGATGCCGTAGACCGTATTGTTGGCGGACTTGAGAAAAAGAATAAAATCATCACGCCAGACGAAAAGAAAGCAATTGCTTATCACGAAGCTGGTCACGCTACAGTAAGCTGGATGTTAGAGCACGCTGCACCGCTAGTAAAAGTTACCATTGTTCCTCGAGGACAATCGCTGGGAGCTGCCTGGTATTTACCAGAAGAACGCCTTATTGTAAGGCCCGAGCAAATGCTGGATGAAATGTGTGCCGCCCTTGGAGGTCGTGCTGCTGAAAAGGTTGTCTTTAACAAGATTTCTACCGGAGCTTTAAGTGATCTTGAAAAGGTGACCAAACAAGCGAAAGCGATGGTTACCATATATGGATTGAATGATAAAATAGGAAACCTTACCTATTATGATTCTTCAGGCCAGAGTGAATACAATTTCACCAAGCCTTACAGTGAAAGTACTTCTGAACTTATCGATAAAGAGATTTCTAATTTGATTGAAACTCAATATCAACGGGCTATGGATTTACTTACAGAGCATAAAGATAAGCTGGGACAGTTAGCCGATATCCTCCTGGACAAAGAGGTGATCTTTAAAGATGACCTGGAACGTATCTTCGGAAAAAGACCTTACGATAAAGACAAGGAGAAAAGCGAAGTTCTTGGGAAGAAAGAAACTCCCAAAGTTGAAGATAAAGCTGCTGAAACCGAAGAGCAAAATCCTGCACCGGAAAATGATTCAGAAGAGAATACAATAACTGAGAATAATTCAGTTAATAAATAGTTCATAACCACGGTTTAAAAAATCTTAATTTACACAAGTGTTAAATTAAGATTTTTTACCTTTGGTTAAAATGACGTTGAGAACCACACCCAAAACTCTATGAGTCTATTTAGAAGATTTCTTAACCCTAAATCTAAATCAGACAAGAAACAGGAATCTCCTGAAAAAGCTGAGCGGGGTAAATACATGCCTGAGGTAAAGTTACCTACCGATGAACGCTTTATGCTCAATTTTAAAAATAACGGTGGTAAATTTCTTTATTGCGAAGACAATAAAGAATTGCAAGAAGCTTTTGACAATATCCTTCTGGAAAATGATTGGTATGAAAATGATTGCTTTTGCTTAGACCCCAATCTTCAGGATAAATTTAAAGGTTTCAATCTCAATTTTACCAGATCTGGTGCAGCGCCTTTTTTTCTATCAACCTGCGAATATTTAGTAGCCAACGATGGCTCGATCCTGATTTCCTCCAACCAGATAAAAGAATGCAAACTCAACGATTTACCAGATAACTTCGTTATTATATCTTCCACAAGCCAATTAATCGATACTATTGGCGAAGGCCTTCGCGGCATTAAATTCAGAAACAAACAGCGAATTCCTTCTAATATTACTACCATCAAAAATTTTGAAACTCAAAAAGAAGGAGATTTTATGAGCTATGGAAGTAGCACAAAAAACCTATATTTGCTCCTGCTGGAAGATTTATAACACATGAGGGAAGCAATTATTAGAGCTATTTCAGGATTATTGTATGTATCGATATTGGTTGCTTCCATACTTTCTTCAGAGCTTATTTTCATCAGTTTATTTTATCTTTTGGGTCTCGTTTGCCTTATTGAGATGCAAAAACTTTTGCACTTAAAAAGTTATGCGCTTTATGCAGTACAGGCGTTACTTTTTTACCTTTTCAGTTATCTAAAATTCAATCAGGATGCCACTATTCTCCTGCTTTTTATAACGATTTTTGTAAACTTATTCCTGGTAAAAGATTTACTGGTAGTTAGAAAAATTCCAGTCTTTGAAAAGAAGAAATACATTATTATAATTTTTTACCTTATCTCTTCGGTTATTTTCCTTACGCTTATTCCAACCATAGAAGGCGTTTTTATTCCGAAACTGGTAGTAGGGATTTTTATTCTCATTTGGACTAATGATACTTTTGCTTATATTGTTGGTAAGAATTTTGGAAATAAAAAGCTCTTTGAACGAATTTCTCCCAACAAAACGGTGGAAGGTTTCCTGGGCGGACTTGTTTTTAGTGCTATAGCCAGTTTTTTTATTTTCTACTACACCCAGTTCCTCACCTTTACCATCTGGCTTGGAATGGCTGTAATACTTAGTATTTTCGGGACATTGGGAGATCTAATTCAATCAAAATTCAAACGGCAGGCCGGTGTAAAAGACAGCGGAAGCCTCATGCCGGGGCACGGCGGATTATTTGATAGATTGGATAGTATTATTTTTTCGAGCCCATTTGTATATGCTTATCTATATATTCTAGATTATGTTTCATAAAGAAGGTTATAAAATTATGGCGATAGCGGCTTTGCTGCTTATCGCAATAAACGTGGTTTCTTATTCGTTAATAAATACATACTGGGTGAAATTTGCCATCCTGGTAGTCACGATAATATTATTTTTACTTATCGTCCAGTTCTTTAGAAATCCTAAACGGCAAACTGTTTTAAATGATGCTAATGTGGTAGCTCCTGTAGACGGAAAAGTTGTTGCTATTGAAGAAGTGGAAGAAAAAGAGTATTTTAAAGACAGACGGCTGCAGGTTTCTATTTTTATGTCTCCAATAAATGTGCACGTAACAAGACATCCAATTGGCGGAAAAGTAAAATACAGTAAATACCATCCCGGAAAATTTTTGGTTGCCTGGCATCCAAAATCCAGTGAAGAGAATGAGAGAACTACCGTTGTAGTAGAAAACAATATTGCCGGCGAAGTTTTATATAGACAAATTGCCGGTGCGATGGCAAAAAGAATTGTAAACTATGCTGAAGTTGGCACCGAAGTTATTCAGGGTAGTGACAGCGGGTTTATAAAATTTGGATCCAGGGTAGATGTTTTTCTACCATTAGATACACCGGTTTTGGTTAAGCTTAATCAGAAAGTGAAAGGTGGGCTAAGTGTAATAGCCAATATTGAAGAATAAGCAAAACGTTATGCCTGAAACAACAGATGAAAAATTTTTAAAAGCCTATGAAATGGCCAGCAAAACAGATCAAAAGTTTGCGCCAGATGTTATGCTTCATTTCTATGCTTATTTCAAAAGAGCCACTCAAGCTAACGGGTTCTACATCCCGCCTTCTAACAACGAGGGTGATTTAAGGGATGCTTTTAAAACCAATGCCTTATTGCAGGTTAAGGATCTCACTAAGCAGGAAGCTCGGGAAAAATATGTTGAACTCGTAGAAGAACATATTGGCGAAGTAACTGGATAATTGCCCCGCCAAAATCTCCCTTTAATTTATTTCAGACTTTTTAAGCTGGCCTTTATCGCTTCTATTTTAGCTTCGGCGTCAGCTTGTTTAGCTTTCTCAATTGCCACGACTTTATCTGGCGCATTATTTACAAAACGCTCGTTAGATAATTTCTTCTCTACAGATTTCAAGAAACCCTCATTGTATTTTAATTCTTCTTCCAACTTTTCAATTTCAGCTTCCACATCTATAGATCCCGCAATAGGAATAAAATATTCGTTAGATTTTACACGGAAAGAAAGCGCACCCTCAACCTGTTTATCTACATAAGCAAAATCGTTTATATTTCCCATTTTTAAGATTACGGGATCAAATAATTCTGAAGTCTTTTCATTGTTCATCACCATAAGGTCTATGGTGTTTTTAAATGAAATATTCTTTTCTTTTCTAATTTTTCTAATTCCCGCAATAACTTCTGAAGCCAATGCAAATTCACTGATTATTTCTTCATTGAAATCCTTAAGTTCCGGCCACTTTGCTACGATCAAGGCTTCTGCAGGGGTTCTTTCGGTAATTTCCTGCCAGATCTCTTCGGTTACAAAAGGCATAAAAGGATGAAGGACTTTTAAGTTATCCTCCAAAATTTCAATTACAGCTTTGTAGGTTGTAGCATCCATAGGCTGCCCGTAAGCGGGTTTCACCATTTCGAGAAACCATGAACAGTAATCGTCCCAAACCAGCTTGTATGTACTCATTAAAGCATCACTCATACGGTATTTAGAATAATGATCTTCAATTTCAGCAAGGGTTTTCCGGAATCTCGCTGTGTACCAGTCTATCGCGATTTTAGAAGTTTCGTCCTGTTCTTTTTCTTCGGAAACCTCCCAGCCTTTTACCAGCCTGAAAGCATTCCATATTTTATTTGAAAAGGCACTCCCCTGCTTACACAGGTCTTCTTCAAACATTAAATCGTTTCCGGCGGGAGAACTCAGTAACATTCCTACCCTTACGCCATCGGCGCCATATTGTTCAATCAACCCAAGAGGATCTGGTGAATTTCCCAGGGATTTAGACATTTTTCTACGTTGCTTGTCACGAACAATACCGGTTAGATATACGTTTTTAAAAGGTCTTTCACCTCGATATTCATACCCGGCCATAATCATTCGTGCTACCCAGAAAAACAAAATTTCAGGTGCGGTAACAAGATCGTTGGTAGGATAATAATATTTAATTTCCTCATTTTCCGGCTCCAAAATCCCGTTAAAAACGCTCATTGGCCATAACCAGGACGAGAACCAGGTATCCAGCGCATCTTTATCCTGAATTAATTCTTCAGCCTTTAAACTTGCATTCCCGGATTTCTTACGGGCTTTTTCCAAAGCTTCTTCAGCAGTTTCAGCAACTACAAAATCCTCTTTTCCACTTCCGAAGAAATAAGCAGGGATCTGTTGTCCCCATAGGAGCTGACGCGAGATATTCCAGTCGCGCACATTTTCCATCCAGTGTTTATAGGTATTCAGGAATTTATCAGGAACCAGGTTAATTTCATCCCCAACCACGGCATCAATAGCCGGTTTGGCCAGTTCTTTCATTTTCAAAAACCACTGATCGCTCAATTTTGGTTCAATAACCGCACCGGTACGCTCACTGGTTCCTACTTTATTAGTATGCTCTTCAGTTTTGGTGAGCACACCCATTTCCTTTAATTCTTCAACAATTTCTTTTCTCGCCTGGAACCTGTCTTTTCCTTCATAATGCATTCCGTAGGCATTTAGGCTGGCATCGTCGTTTAAAATATCTATAACTTCAAGATTGTGTTTATCTCCAAGCATTTTATCATTCTCATCGTGTGCGGGAGTAACTTTTAAGCAACCGGTACCAAACTCCACATCTACATATTCGTCTTCAATGATTGGGATTACGCGATTGCAAATAGGCACGATTGCTTTTTTACCTTTTAAATGCGTAAAACGCTCGTCGTTTGGATTAATACAAATTGCAGTATCCCCCAGAATTGTCTCAGGACGGGTGGTGGCGATGGTTAAAACCTCATCACTGCCTTCTACTTTATAATTCAGGTAATAAAGATTTCCCTGCTTTTCCAGGTGAATAACTTCCTCATCAGAAAGAGTGGTTTTTGCTACAGGATCCCAGTTTACCATTCGGTAACCCCGGTAAATAAGGCCTTTTTCGTATAAATCAACAAAAACCTTAATTACTGAAGCTGACATATTTTCATCCATCGTAAACTTCGTACGTTCCCAGTCGCAGGAAGCTCCCAGCTTTTTTAACTGCTCAAGGATAATTCCTCCGTGCTTATGCGTCCATTCCCAGGCGTGCTGTAGAAATTCCTCACGGCTAAGATCGTTTTTATCAATTCCCTCAGCCTTTAATTTCGCTACCACTTTTGCTTCAGTCGCAATAGAGGCGTGATCGGTTCCCGGTACCCAGCAGGCATTGAAGCCTTTTAATCTGGCACGTCTAACCAAAACATCCTGAATGGTATTATTCAGCATATGGCCCATATGTAAAACACCGGTCACGTTTGGTGGCGGGATTACAATGGTATAAGGCTCTCTCTCGTCTACTTCCGAATGAAAATACTTGTTTTCCATCCAGTAGTTATACCATTTATCTTCTACTTTTTTTGAATCGTATTGGGAAGCAATCGCCATATTGGTCTGGTTTTTGAAAAATAAAGGCAAAAGTAATTATAACTTAAGGATTATAAAAGAAGTTGATTTGAATATAATTTTGAGCATACATCATTTCAGCTTATCTTTACCTTTCGTTTATTAAAAACCAGAAATTATGAAAAAGTTAATTGCTATTGCCATTTTTGTTGTTGCCGGTCTGGGTACTGCAGTGGCACAGGAAACAGCCAAAATAGAATTCAAGAGTGAAACTATTGATTATGGCGAAATAAAAAAAGGAAGTGATGGCGTTAGGGTATTTGAATTCACCAACACCGGAAATGTTCCATTGGTTATTGCCAATGTAACTTCAAGTTGCGGATGTACCATCCCTAAAAAGCCTGAAGATCCTATTCAACCGGGAGAAACCGGTGAAATCGAGGTGAAATACGACACCAAACGTGTTGGACCAATTAGAAAAACGGTTACCGTTTATTCTAATGCCGATGAGCCTACAAAAGCGCTTAAAATTAAAGGTAGAGTTATCGAAGACGATAGCAGCCGTTAATTTTTAAGCTTAAAAACTAAGAAAAGGCCGTTTGAAATGTTTTATAAACGTCATCCTGAACTTGTTTCAGGATCTAAGATATTAGAAGCTGAAACAAGTTCAGCTTGACGGAGATAGAATATTCAAACGGCTTTTTTACGCCTATAAATTTAGAATTAAACCAAAAAATGCAATTTAAGATCTAGCCAATTATAACGTAAAATAGGCTTAGAATCTTACAGGAATTTTGCATTTTTGCACTTTATTAAAAACAATCTCATGCCAAGTATTTCAAACAAGGGGCGTAATATGCCCGAATCTCCAATAAGAAAATTAGTTCCTTTTGCTGAAGCAGCTGTAAAAAAAGGAAAAAAAATATACCAGTTAAATATTGGGCAACCAGATATTGAAACGCCTAAAGCAGCTTTGGACGCTGTAAAGAATAACGATATCGATGTTCTTTCTTACAGTCATTCTGCTGGTTTTGAATCTTATAGAACCAAATTGGCCAAATATTACCGTAAAAATGATATCCCGGTAGATGCTGAAGATATTATCATCACCACCGGAGGTTCAGAAGCTTTGTTATTTGCTATGGGAAGCATAACCGACCCGGGAGATGAAGTTATTATCCCGGAGCCTTTTTATGCCAATTATAATGGTTTTGCAACGGCATCAGGAGTACAAATAGTTCCTATTAAAGGATCTCTCGAAGATAATTTTTCACTTCCGGCAATTTCAGAATTTAAAAAACTAATTACCGACAAAACTAAAGCGATTTTACTTTGTAACCCCGGAAATCCGACCGGTTATCTTTATACGCGTGAAGAAATTCAACAGTTAGCAGATCTAGCCCTTAAGCACGATCTGTTTATTGTTGCCGATGAAGTTTACCGTGAATTCGCTTACGATGGTGTAAAACATCATTCTATTATGAGCATTCCCGGCCTGGAACAAAATGCCATAATGGTAGATTCTGTTTCTAAGCGCTATAGTATGTGCGGTGCCAGAATTGGTTGCCTGGTTTCCAAGAATAAAGAGGTAATGACCGCCGCAATGAAATTTGCTCAGGCAAGATTAAGTCCGCCTACTTTTGCTCAAATAGCTGCCGAAGCTGCGTTAGATACTCCAGATGAATATTTTGAAGAAGTAAACAAGGAATATACCGAAAGAAGAAATCTTTTAATTGAAGGTTTAGAAAAAATTCCTGGTATAAAAGTAGCGAAACCAAAAGGTGCGTTTTACTGTATCGCTGAACTACCTGTAGAAAACGCCGACAAATTTGCCCAGTGGTTACTGGAGGATTTTCAACATAATAATGAAACAGTAATGGTAGCTCCTGCCGCCGGTTTTTATTCTACACCCAACACAGGGATGAACCAGGTTAGGATTGCGTATGTTTTGAAAAAAGAAAATATGGAAAAAGCCATTGAAATTCTTAAAATAGCCCTGGAAGAATACAATAAATAATTCTTATGCAGGTTGCTGAAAATTTTTCACTGAAAGAACATAATACTTTTGGAGTAGATGTTAAGGCCAGGAAATTTATCTCGGTACATTCTACCGAAGAACTACGTAATGTTTTACAGCAAACCTATGTTTCAGAAATTTTTGTACTGGGAGGCGGCAGTAATATGTTGCTTACCCAGAATATAGATAAAACCGTTATTCATATTGGCTTAAAGGGAATAGAACTTATTTCTGAAAGTCGGGATGAAGTGGTTTTAAAAGTTGGTGCCGGCGAAAACTGGCACCAATTTGTTCTTTATTGTATAGAAAAAGGTTACGGCGGGTTAGAAAACCTTTCTTTAATCCCAGGGAACGTAGGTACCGCACCGGTACAGAATATTGGGGCCTATGGCGTTGAACTTAAGGATACTTTTGAATCTTGCGAGGCTCTGCGCATTCAAACCCTCGAGATTGAAACTTTTAGTCTGGAAAAATGTGAATTCGATTATCGGAACTCTGTTTTTAAAGATAAACTGAAGGGAGAATATATTATCACTTCGGTTAATTTTAGATTAAGTAAAAGAAATCATCAATTAAGCACTTCTTACGGTGCGATTCAGGCTGAACTGGATAAAAATGAGATCAAAGAACCTACTATTAAAAATGTTTCGGATGCCGTGATAAGTATTCGGCAGGAAAAATTACCAGATCCAAGAGAACTGGGAAATAGCGGTAGCTTTTTTAAAAATCCGGTTATTAAAGAAACTGAATTCAAAAAACTACAAAAACAATTTCCTGAAATGCCATTTTATGCCTTGCAGGCAAATAACATTAAAATTCCTGCAGGTTGGTTAATAGATCAGGCCGACTTAAAAGGTTACCGTCAGGGAGATGCAGGGGTACATAAAAATCAGGCGCTGGTTTTAGTAAATTACGGGAACGCGACCGGGGAAGAAATTTTAGCTCTTTCTAAAGAAATTCAGGATAAGATCTATAAGAAATACAAGATCAAATTAGAACCGGAAGTAAACATATTTTAATTTCTGTAGGAAAAAAATTAACGTTCAACCTACAAAACAACACTCTTATTTGGCTTAAAATTAGCATTTTACGCCGAATAATAATCTTATCTTTATAAGATCAATATCGGGGTGCTTAGGCTGAGATATACCCGCAAAACCTGATCTGGTTAATTCCAGCGTAGGAAATATTGAATCTTAAAAGACTTTAGTGTCTTTTTTAGAGTGAGCTTCATTTTCCTTAGGGAAAATGAAGCTTTTTTATTTAAATAATTCCAAAAAAACCGCCGGCTAAATCGCCGGCGGATATATTACATCATCCAATATCTAAAATGCTATTTATGAAGCTTTTTTCTTCATAACAACACCATCAATCATATGAACTATACCATTTGAAGCCTCAATATCTGTAGCTATAATGATTGCTTTATTTCCATTTTCATCCTGAAGAACAATATTATCACCCTCCATCATGGCTTTAAGTTCTCCCCCGTCCATAGTAGAAAAGCTTGCCTCGCCGTCTCCATCCTCTATCATCTGGCTCAAATCTGAGGCTGTAATTTCGTCATCAACTACGTGATATTTTAGCACCGTGGCTAATTGATCTTTATTTTCGCTTTTCATCAATTCGTCCATAGTGGCCTGATCAACCTTTTCAAAGGCACTATTTGTAGGTGCAAAAACGGTATATGGACCTTCATTTTCAACAAAAGTAGCAACTAAATTTGCGTTTTGCAGCGCGCTTACTAAGGTACTCAAGGAATCGGTTGCCATTGCTTTAGCGGCAATACTGTTAGATTCCATTTCCATACGTTCTTCTTCAGCTTTCATTTCAGCCTGACGTTTGGCTTCTTCCTGCTCCATTTGTGCTTTTTCCTGTTCTTTTTTCTTAGAATCTTCGCAAGAAGTAAAACTGAAAGCAAATAAAGCCAGTAATATTAATACAATCTTGGTTTTCATAAATTTAGTTTTTAGTGGTTTAACCTATCTAATTTATTACCTAAACCTGACATAAACAGCGGTTTACGATTAAATTTTAGTTAAATTATGCAAAGCTTATGCTAATATGCCTATGGATTTTCCCAAACGTCAATTTATTGTTATTTTTGCAAATGTATTACCCGAAAAGGTTCGGGAATATGTTCCAAACAAAAAGTCTTATCTTAAGAAAGAGGCTTTAGAAAAAAGATAGCTATGCAATTATTATTAATAACAATTTTACTTTTAGGACTGGCATTTGCCGGAATCGCCATAAAAATATGGGGAAAGAAAGACGGTAAATTTGCAGGAACCTGCGCCAGCCAAAGTCCGTTTCTAAATAAAGAAGGGGAAGCCTGCAGTTTCTGTGGGAAATTACCCGATGAAATGTCTGATTGCTCAGGGGAAAAGAAGGCTAATTAGATTAAATGGCAACACTTCTACTGGGATTTTTCTTTTTATTTTCCTTAATTATATTGGCCTTTTACCTGGCCTTCTTCTCGTTTGCAGGAGATAAAAGTAAAATTCCAGGTACGGTGAATTTGCCGGTTTCGGTTATTGTTTGTGCAAAAAATGAAGCCGAAAACCTTAAAAACTTCCTCCCTCCTATTCTCGATCAAAATTACCCCGATTATGAAGTTATTATTATTAATGATGCTTCAGTAGATAAAACCTTAGAAGTTATTGAAAACTTCCAGGCACTTGATGGTAGAGTGAAACTGGTAAATGTTCAAAATAATGAAGCTTTTTGGGCAAATAAAAAGTACGCACTCACCCTTGGGATTAAAAAAGCCAAAAATGCATATCTAATCTTTACCGATGCAGATTGCGCGCCGCAAAGCCGAAACTGGATTACGCATATGGCTTCTGGATTTCAGGAAGAAAAAAGTATTGTTTTAGGTTATGGAGGCTATTTTAAAAACAGCAGTTCACTACTAAATAAACTCATTCGCTTTGAAACCTTGCTCACTGCAATTCAATATTTTTCCTATGCAAAATTGGGAAATCCTTATATGGGTGTAGGCAGGAACCTTGCTTATACTTCCAAACAATTTTACGATCAAAAAGGATTTGCAAGTCATTTACACCTGCGATCTGGCGACGATGATCTTTTTGTGAACGAAGGCGGAAATGAAAACAACACCTTTATATGTCATCATCCTGAAGCCAGCACGCGAAGTATTCCGAAAAAAGATTTAAAATCCTGGCTTCATCAAAAAAGAAGACATGCTTCAGTGGCAGGATTTTATAAAATAAAAGACAAAATTTTACTGGGATTATTTTATGCTTCCCGATTCTTTTTCTGGATCTTACTGGCTGTTTTATTAATACTTCAGTATCAATGGCAAATGGTTTTAGGGGTTACAGGTCTGGTTTTGTTGGTTCAGGCAATAGTTTACGCTAAATCGGCACAAAAACTTCAGGAGACCGATGTGGTTTGGTTATTTCCGTTTTTAGAGGTATTTTTAATATTTACCCAATTTGGCATATTTATAGCAAACAGCGTTTCAAAACCTACGCATTGGAAATAAATCAGGAATTGCTTCTTACCAAAATTAAGGCCGCCAAAAACGGGAGCCAGTTAGCTTTTAATTATTTGCTGGATACTTTCTGGGATAACGTCTACGGATTTCAGCTTAAAAAAACCGGAAACGAATATGAATCTGAAGATATTACCATTCAAACCTTTTCCAAAGCTTTTAAAAAGATTGATACTTTTGATGAAGATTATTCTTTTAACACCTGGCTTATTGCCATTTCAAAGAATATTCACGTAGATATGCTTCGGAAGAATAAGTCTTCTATCAGGTCTCAAACTACTTCAGATCAAAATGAAAAAGTTTACCGCATTGCTGATGAAACCCCTACCATTGAAGACAAACTGATTAGTGAGCAGCATTTAGCGCAATTGCTCACCGATATTAAACAACTGAAGCCACATTACCAGGAAGTGATCAACCTCAGGTATTTTCAGGAGAAATCTTATAAAGAGATCGCCGAAAGCCTGGATGAACCTATGAATAATGTGAAAATTAAACTTCTGAGAGCCAAAAAGTTACTCGCCGATATTATTGAAGGCCGAAAATAGATGTAAGTTATCACCGACTTAACAGTCTAATTTATGCAGTTCATTAGATTATTGTATCTTTGAGACCTAGATTTTTGCTATGAGTACAGACACTATAAGCCCCGTAAAAGAAAAGCCAAAAGCCAAACCAAAATGGTTAAGGGTAAAACTTCCAACCGGTAAAAAATATACCGAACTTCGAAGCCTGGTAGACAAATATGATTTACATACCATTTGTACTTCGGGAAGCTGCCCAAATATGGGTGAATGTTGGAGTGAAGGTACCGCTACCTTTATGATTTTAGGGAATGTTTGTACCCGTTCCTGCGGATTTTGCGGTGTAAAAACCGGCCGCCCGGAAACGGTAGACTGGGATGAACCCGAAAAAGTAGCCCGTTCTATTAAAATAATGGGCATTAAGCATGCCGTCGTAACCAGTGTAGATCGCGACGATCTTAAAGATATGGGATCTATAATTTGGGCTGAAACCGTAAAGGCCATTCGCAGAATGAACCCTGAAACTACTTTAGAAACACTTGTTCCCGACTTTCAGGGGAATGAGCGTAATTTAGATCGCATCGTAGAAGTTATGCCAGAAGTAGTGTCCCACAACATGGAAACCGTTAGAAGGTTGACTCGTGAAGTGAGGATTCAGGCAAAATACGATCGTAGTCTTGAGGTACTTCGCTACCTAAAGCAACAGGGAATTAACAGAACCAAATCTGGAATTATGCTCGGCCTGGGTGAAAAGGAAGACGAAGTAATCCAAACTCTGCATGACCTTAGAAGTGTGGATGTAGATGTGGTAACCATTGGCCAGTATCTGCAACCCAGCAAAAAGCACTTACCGGTAAAGCAATTTATCACTCCAGACCAGTTTAAGAAATACGAGGCTATTGGCCTTGATCTTGGATTCCGTCACGTAGAAAGTAGCGCCCTTGTTCGTTCTTCCTACAAAGCACACAAACATATCGACTAAGTTTTTCCTGAACTAAATGAATAAAAGCATCAATATTGCCATAAACGGTTTTGGCCGTATTGGGCGTAGCCTTTTTAGGCTTTTAATCGAAAATAAAAGCATAAAGGTTGTTGCAATAAACGACCTTGCCGATGCTAAAACCCTTGCACATTTACTAAAATACGATAGTATTCACGGCGTTTCCCCCGCTGAAATTTTTTCTGAAGGAAATAATATTATCGTAAATGGCTTATCAATTCCACTATTAAATACGTCCCACCCAAAAAATACAGATTGGAGTAAATATAAAGTTGATACAGTAGTAGAATCTACCGGAAAATTTAAAACTTCAAAAGATCTTCAGCATCATATTAATAATGGTGCGAAAAAAGTGATTTTATCTGTTCCCCCAGAAGACGATGAGATAAAAATGGTGGTCCTGGGAGTAAATGAGCATATTCTTGACGGTAGTGAGAAAATAATTTCGAACGCCAGCTGCACCACCAATAATGCAGCTCCGATGCTAAAATTAATTCATGAAAACTTTAAGGTAGAGCAGGCATATATTACTACGATACATTCTTATACTTCAGACCAAAGTCTGCACGATAAGCCTCATCGTGACCTAAGAAGAAGCCGGGCAGCGGGACAATCAATAATTCCTACCACTACAGGAGCAGCAAAAGCCTTAACCGGTATTTTTCCCGATATTAGCGATGTTATTGGCGGCTGCGGAATTCGAGTGCCTGTACCGAATGGTTCTTTAACCGATATGACCTTAAATGTGAGTAAGGAAACCAGTATTGAGGCGATTAACGCGCTTTTTAAGAAAGCTTCAGAAACCTCCTTAAAAGGAATTCTTAGCTATACCGAAGATCCAATTGTTTCCATAGATATTAACAATAATCCGCATTCGTGTATTTTTGATGCGCAAATGACTTCTGTAATTAGTGGAAAATTAGTTAAAATTATTGGCTGGTATGATAATGAAATCGGATATTCGAGTCGTCTTATCGATTTAATTTCAATGATTAATGATAAATAGCTATATTTAACACGATTAAGCGTTTAGCTGAATTCCCCCGAATGAAGAACTTTACTTTTATACTACTTTTCGCATTTTGGTGCAATCTTTCCTATGCAATTCAGCAAGATGAAACCGAAGAAGTTGAAGTAGCCAATGAGAAAATTCAACAATTACTTAACGATGCTGAAGTTTCAGTAAATATGCTGGATTTTGACCATGCAATAGAGCAACTTAATTCATCCTTAGAACTTTCAAAATCAATAAACGATAAGCGTGCTATTGCCCTTTCCAGTAGTATTCTCGCCAAACTTTACTATTTAAGGCACGATTTTAATAAAGCTATTACTGAACTACAACGGGCAATTTCTATTCAAAGAGAAATTAACGATCAGGAAGGTTTGGCTTATAGTTATGTAAATTTCGCAAAAATTTTTATGGCTCAATTGGATAAAACAAGGGCCGATCGCTATTTAAATCTCGCTGAAGAGATCTATCTAAAACAGGATAACCAAGTATACCTGGGAATCGTAGATTTAAACCGGGCAATTATAGTTCTCAATACTCAAAATCAGCCAAGGCAGGCACTAAGCTTTCTTGAGAGAGCAAAAAACAGACTCTCTAATTCTAACAAGCTATATGAACTGTCGCGACTTTACTACTATACTGCCCGTGCTCATTTAAAATTGAAAAATCACGAATTGGCCGAAGAAAATAGTAGACTGGTTCTTGATATTGCTTACGCTCAAAATTTTGGAGGGATGATTATGACTGCCAATAATCTACTGAGCCAAATACGCGAAGAAACCGGGGACTTTAAATCTTCCTTAGCCTTTCTTCAAAAAAGCAATGCCCGTAAAGATTCTATTATTGCAATGAATAAAGAAGTGCTGGCAGAACAGGCGAACGCTAAATATGGTGTAGATGCATTACAAAGCAGTTTAAATGAATTAAGTCTTCAAAATGCCGAGCAGGAAAGAAATTTAAAGGTGAATAAACTTACTACCATCCTGAGTGTAGCGCTTATCACTATTCTATCCCTCCTAACGCTTTCTTTATACAAAAACAACAACTTAAGGGCCCGTGCCAACGAGTTGCTTCAAAAGAAAAATACCGAGTTGACCAAAGCCAAAGAAAATGCCGAAAAAGCTTCCCTGGCCAAGGCGCAATTTCTATCTACTATTACTCACGAGTTAAGAACTCCTTTATATGCGGTAACCGGCCTCACACACTTGTTGTTAGAAGAGAGCCCTACCGAAAATCAAAAAGAACATCTTAATTCGCTTAAATTCTCGGGAGAATATTTACTTTCCCTTATTAACAACATTCTGGATCTTAATAAACTTGAGGCCAATAAAGTGGAGATCATGGAAGCTTCTTTCGATCTTAAAAAACGGATTTCTGATGTGTTGGTAGCTCTAAAAAATTCAGCCGACGAAAAGAACACTAAAATACATTTTAATTTCGATGATACCATTCCGCAGGAATTAAAAGGAGATCCATTAAAAATATCTCAGATTCTTATAAACCTCATCGGGAATTCTATAAAATTTACCGAAGACGGGGATATATGGATTAATGTTTCCAATAATAGCCGGGAAGGAAATATCGTTTTACTGGATTTTGAAATTAAAGATAATGGTGAAGGTATTAGCAAGGAGAAACAAAAAGCCATTTTTGAGAATTTCACACAAGGCTCTACGCAAATTAACCGCAAATTTGGCGGTACGGGACTTGGACTTTCTATTGTAAAAAACCTGCTTAGTTTGCTGGGGAGTGAAATAGACTTAAAGAGCGAGCTAGGCAAAGGTTCTACATTTGCTTTTCAGTTGAAATTTGAAGCCAAGGAGGTTGAAAATAACAACAGTCCGCAAATCACAGAAGAAGCATCAGTTGAAGATAAATTAGAAGGTAAAAACATTCTTATTGTTGAAGACAATAAAATAAACCAGATGATTACCCGTAAGATTTTGCAAAAACAAGGGGTAATTTGTGAAGTTGCCGATAATGGAACTATTGCTATAGACAAGACCAAAGAAGAGGAATACGATCTTATTCTTATGGATATTCATATGCCGGGAATTAGCGGTATTGAAGCCACAAAAGAAATCAGGAAATTCAACTCTGAAATTCCTATAATCGCTCTAACCGCAGTAACTTTAGATGAGAATCTGGACGAGTTCTTTTTAAATGGATTTAGCGATATTATTCCGAAGCCTTATAAAACAGAAGAATTCTTTCTAAAAATTAACAGGCAGTTGGCACTTAAGGAAAGCACTGTTTAAACCTTTGGCATACGCTTTGTAAAACACTGGTTAATTGAATTATATATCGAAAAAACCATATATAGTTTGAATTAGCCAAAAGAAAAATGAGGTGTGAATTCACCTCATTTTTTATGCACAAATTTTAATATTTCCTGCTGAAATTTTACTTCTTTATTTAAAAATGCGGTCTTTACAGGTAAGTAGAATAGGCGTCCCATTTCAATTTTTTTATGCAGCCGTACGTAATCTTTTTCGGTGGTTAATAGAAGTTGCTCCTTTTTTAATTGCGCTATTTCAGCTTCGGTAAAATTGTGATGATCTTTAAACGCCCGGTGCTTAAAATCCAGTCCCATTTCTTCCAAATAATTTACAAGAGGCGACGGATTTGCAATTCCGGTAACAAGTGTAAATTTCTTATCCTTTAAACTGCTTAATTGTACTTTTTTTTCATCAGAAACAATTTCTTTATCGTAAGCAATAAAAGTAAAATAGAGTTTTTGATAATTCTGTAATCTGAGCCTACGCCTTATCGATTCCATTTCGGGCTTTGTGAGTTTTGGAGGACACTTGGTGACAATAACTATTTTAGCCCGGTCAGCTCCAACAGTTGGTTCGCGCAAATATCCTGTAGGCAGCATAAAATCATTCACATAAAGATCTGTATAAGCCGTGAGTAAGATATTAAGTCCCGCTTTAACTTTTCTATGCTGAAAAGCATCGTCCAGCAATATAATTTCAGCATTTTCCTCCTGAAGTTTTGCAATTCCGTTTTGCCTATCGGCATCTACAGCGATTATGGCTTCACTAAACTTTCTTTTAAATTGCAAAGGCTCATCCCCTACTTCATTTGTGCTCTCCCTTCCACTTAGTATTTTATAGCCTTTGGTGGTACGTTTATAGCCCCTGCTTAAAGTCGCTACCTTGAAATCTGGCAGTAGAAAATTCATCAAATATTCTATCATTGGTGATTTTCCGGTTCCTCCTGTATTCAGGTTCCCTACACAAATTACAGGAAAGTTATAGGCTTTAGATTTTAGAATTCCGGAGTTATAAAACAAATTCCTGGTCCAGATGATAAAACCATACATTAAAGAAAAAGGAAATAGCATTTTTCGTAAAATCGTCATAAAGGGCGGGCTATAATAATTATATTTGAAGTTGGTCTACAACTACTACGAAATTAATAAAAACCGACCTGCTACGTTTATAAAAACCAAAAAACAAGATGCTTGTAAGAGAAATTATTGATATAATTGAAGAATTTGCACCAGCTGCTTACGCCGAAGATTTTGACAATGTAGGCCTTTTGGTTGGTGATAAAAACACAACTGTAACCGGTGCGCTTATCACTTTAGACACTTTAGAAAGTGTAGTAGACGAAGCCATTGAGAAAAATTGCAACCTAATTGTTAGTTTTCATCCCATCATATTCTCGGGATTAAAAAAACTTACCGGAAAAGATTATGTAGAAAAAACAGTGATTAAAGCGATTAAAAACGATATCGCAATTTACGCCATTCATACCGCGCTGGACAATCAATATAAAGGCGTGAACGATATGATTTCTGAAAAAATAGGCCTTAAAAACCGGCAGATCTTAATTCCGCGGAAAGACAGTATAAAAAAACTTATCACTTTTGTCCCAAATGACCAGGCTGCAGAAGTTAGAAAAGCACTTTTTGAGGTCGGTGGAGGGAGCATTGGAAATTATGATAATTGTAGTTTTAATCTAAAAGGAGAGGGCAGCTTTAAACCCAATGAAGAAGCCAATCCCGTAATTGGCAAACGCGGGGAAGTACATCTGGAAGAAGAAACTCAAATAGGACTTATTTATCCCTCGCATTTGGAGAAAAACCTACTTGAGGCTCTTTTTAGCTCCCATCCTTATGAAGAAGTAGCATATGAAGTAAGTACACTAAATAATAAAAACCAGCATTTGGGAATGGGAATGATTGGAGAATTGGAATCTCCCGAAGATGAAAAAAGCTTTTTAAACCGTATAAAAAGTGAATTTAATTGTGGTTGTATAAGGCATTCTGAATTGCGTGACAAACCCATTAAAAAGGTAGCGGTTTTAGGAGGTAGCGGTAGTTTTGCCATTAACCAGGCAAAAGCTGCCGGGGCTGATATTTATCTTACTGCCGATCTAAAATATCACGACTTTTACAAAGCCGATAAAGACTTTATTTTAGCCGATATTGGCCACTATGAAAGTGAGCAATACACAAAAGATTTATTACATTCTTATCTTACAAAAAAAATTAGTAATTTTGCACTTATTTTAGGAGAGACAAACACCAATCCAATCAAGTATATATAACTATGGCAAAAAAGAACGATGTTACTGTAGAAGACAAGTTAAGAGCGTTGTACGACCTTCAACTGGTTGATTCCAGAATTGATGAAATAAGGAACGTACGCGGTGAGCTTCCGTTAGAAGTGGAAGATTTGGAAGATGAAGTAGCCGGATTGAGCAAGCGTTTGGACAAAATGGATGCCGATATTGAGGTAATCGAGAACGACATAAAGAGTAAGAAAAATCTTATTGATGAGTCTAAAGTGACCATGAAAAAGTATGCTGAGCAGCAAAAAAATGTGCGTAACAACCGCGAATTTAATGCGCTTAGCAAGGAAGTTGAATTCCAGGAACTGGAAATAGAACTTGCCGAGAAACACATCAAAGAATACCGGGCTCAAATTGAGCAGAAAAAAGAGGTGATCGACCAGACTAAAGGACGTCTTGAAGAAAGGAAAAAACACCTGGAACATAAAAAAGGCGAACTTAACGAGATCCTGGCCGAAACTGAAAAAGAAGAGCAGGCGCTTATCAAGAAATCTGCAGAATTCGAGAAGAATATTGAAGAACGCTTAGTAAATGCTTATAAAAGAATTAGAACCAACGTTAAAAACGGACTTGCAATTGTTCCTGTAGAACGAGGTGCTTCCGGAGGTTCTTACTTTACCATTCCACCACAGGTAATTATGGAAATTGCCGGTAGAAAAAAGATTATTACCGATGAGCATAGCGGGAGAATTCTTGTAGACGAAGAACTTGCAAAAGAAGAGCAGGAAAAAATGCAAAACCTTTTTGCCAAAGTTTAATCGGCGAAATTTGATATAATAACTAAAGCCTCCATTTGGGAGGCTTTTTTAGTTTAATTAATCTAATAATCAATCTGTGGTTTGACTGAACGAATTAATTTCAGGTATCTCACTTTTTATATTTAATCATGACATTCCAGCGAGCAGGCCTCAATTTCAGCAAACCATCCTTTTCCATTAGTTAACGCGACTGTAGGAACTCCATTGGTGTTAGAGCAAACCTCAAATGCTGCTCTACATTTTCCTACAAGCTCTTCCTGCGAAAGTTCGATCATAGCACCTACAACAGGAGAAGGTTCATCCAGCATAGGATCTCCGTGCCACCTATTTGAAGAAGCATTCGCTTTGCCTGGCTTATACAATACTGACGAGAGCGTCTGGCCCGTACTAAATTCTACATCAAACTTTAAAAAACCGCTTTTTAATTCTTCAAAATTTGAGAATATTAAATATTCTTCTGTTTCAGGGTTAGTTACTGTTAGTCCTTCAATAGCATGTTTGCTGGTTGCCGCTGCTTCATATGATAATTCATTCAAGAACTTAAAGTTAAATTGTCTGTCATCATTTTCAAATTTGACTATCTCACCAGTCTTTTTAAAAATGTAGGTGGTCGATTCAATTTTAAGAAAGCCATTATTTTCTAACGCCAGCTCTTGCTCCAGTTCCGTGGAATCAATTGTAGTTTCTTCAGAGTCTGTACTGCAGGATTGAAGGCTAATTGTTAGCAGGATTATAACGGAAAGTAATTTTATTTTATCTTTCATTTTGATTTGGGTTAATTATTTACCTACTCTCTCGATTTTCGGTAAGTAAGTTCGCTCTCGGTTACTATTTTATTTTATGTCGATGTTCACTTTCGCATGTTCGACTTTGGATGGTGAGTCCTGTTTCCACCTATTTTTTTTTAAAGTTCACAGTATTATCAAGAAACTATTCTTTAGATCATATCCAAAACTTATTAATATTTATATAAATCTATAAAAATTTGTTAAATTAAAAGGGTATCATTTAATAAATCACACGATTTAAATTTAAAATTGATAAAAAGAAATTATCTCTTTCCTACAACCTCATTTATTTCTAGTTTTCAGGATGCAGCATTGATTAACAAGCTTTTCACATATTTAATCTATTTAAGGACTACCTTTATTTCTACTAACTAACCCCAATAATTATGAGATTTTATGCCAGTCTACTTTGTCTTTTGTTAGTTTTAGCATCCTGTAAAGACAAAGATAGAAGCGAGGAGAACGAGACTAGTTTTGAAACAGAACAGAGCGAAAATAACCGGACTTCTGAATCTAATTCTGAAAAATCAGATTCAGATATTACGTATAGCGAAAATGAAGAAGATGAATCCGTGGGATCATCCGATAAAGATTCTAACAAAAAACAGGAACATTCAGAAGCAATTACCTCAGGCTCCATTTATGTGAAAATGGACGAAAGCGATGCGAATTGCAGTTGTTACTGCATAGAATTTGACATGAGTAACAATACAGAATTATGCCTGTTAGAAGATAAAATGTATATAAACGCCAGGTATTCAAAATCTGGGAATAATGTAAATATATATTACGTGAGCCCATCAAATAAAAACACTAAGAAAGATCTTTCCTGGCAGGATTTTGATACTAATACTCCCATTGCAGTATTAAATCCCGGTGAAAATGACCAAATGGAATTAGATTGGAAAGGCTTTTACATTGATGGCGAACTCGCTATAGATTATGCCATTTATGGCAAAAAAACGCTTGAAGGAACCTATAAAAAACAATAATTTAATGAAACGATTTTTCTTACCTACATTTATTTTCTTACTGATTTCCTGCGGAAATAATGCTCAGCAAAAAACCGTCACTAAACCAGAAATAGCTAATGCCGATCCCGTGGAAGTTCCGGCAGAAAACGGATATGAAAAAGCTTATTTCGCCAGCGGATGTTTTTGGTGTGTAGAAGCTGTTTATGAAAGCATAAAAGGAGTGAAAGAATCGATTTCCGGATACGCAGGGGGGCATACTAAAAACCCTACTTACGAATCCAGCAATACCGGGAGAACCGGCCACGCTGAAGCTGTAGAAGTTATTTATGATCCAGAAGTGGTGAGTTTTGAAACTTTGGTAGAGGTTTATTTTGGTTCTCAAGATCCTACCCAGGTAAATGGGCAGGGTCCAGATATTGGTTCGCAGTACCGTTCAATTATTTTTTATCAGAATAAAGAACAAAAAGATATTATAAACAAGGTGAAGAATGAAGTAGCCAAAGATTACGAAAAATCAATTGCTGCCGAAATACTACCTTTTCAAAAATTTTGGATAGCTGAAGATTATCACCAGAATTATGAAAAGAACAATCCAAACAATCCTTATATTCAAAAGGTTTCTATTCCGAGATTGAATCGTTTTAAAGAAAAATTCCCTGAAATCCTCAAAGAAGGCTCGCATTAATTTCTGGCGATTAGTTTCTAATTAATTTTTTAATATTAAACATATTCAGCTTTATTTAATAGAGCTGAATATGTATTTTTACCGCGCAAAATACCTTTTTGGACTCCAGGTCTCACTTAGTAAGAAAAACAACAATATACAATGAGCATAACCATAGAAAATATTCTTTTGATTGGCTCTCTTTTGTTGTTTATAAGTATCCTTGCCGGGAAAACTTCCTACCGTTTTGGCGTACCAACCTTAGTGCTTTTCCTTGCAGTAGGCATTCTTTCGGGTTCGGAAGGGATTGGAGGCATTTATTTTAACGACCCACAACTCGCCCAATTTATAGGTATTGTTGCCCTTAATTTCATCTTATTTTCCGGTGGACTCGACACCAGTTGGAAAACCATAAAACCGGTGATGTGGCAGGGAATTTCACTTTCTATTCTTGGGGTTTTATTTACCGCGGTAAGCGTAGGTGTCTTTGTCTGGTATATTACAGATTTTACGATCTATGAAGGTTTGTTGCTCGGTGCCATTGTTTCTTCTACCGATGCAGCAGCTGTATTTTCCATTTTAAGGGCTAAAAACCTGGCGTTAAAATCTAATTTGCGACCTACCCTCGAGTTGGAAAGTGGTAGTAACGACCCTATGGCTTACTTCCTAACCATCGCCTTTTTAGGCCTGGTCGTGAACCAGGATAAAAGTATTTACAGCATTATACCATTATTTCTTCAGCAAATTTTAATTGGTGCGGCGCTTGGATTTATCTTCGGTAAATTAAGCCGGCTCGTTATTAACAGAATACGCTTAGATTTTGAAGGCTTATACCCCGTACTTGCCATCGCTTTAATGTTTATTGTATTTTCTGCAACTGATGCCCTTGGTGGTAACGGGTTTTTAGCGGTTTATTTAAGTGGAGTTTATCTGGGTAACCACGATATTATCCATAAAAAGACCATTATGCGAATGTTTGATGGCCTTGCCTGGTTAATGCAAATTGTATTGTTCCTTACTTTAGGTTTGTTAGTTTATCCGTCGCATATCGTTCCGGTTATAGGCGTAGGTATCTTTATCTCGGTTTTCCTCATCTTTATCGCAAGACCATTGGGGGTGTTTTTAAGTTTAATTTTCTTTAAAATGAAAATGCGCCGGCGTTGGTATATTTCCTGGGTAGGACTTCGTGGTGCCGTTCCTATTGTATTTGCCACCTATCCCCTGCTTGCCGGAATTGAAAAAGCAGATATGATCTTTAATATTGTATTTTTTGTATCACTAACTTCGGTGCTTATTCAGGGAACTACCTTATCTGTGGTAGCAAGATGGCTAAGTGTAGCTTTACCGATGCAGGCCAAGCAAAAATCGCCGGTAGACGCTTTTATGGCCGATGGCGCTAAATCTTTTTTAAGGGAAATAAATATTCCGGAACAAAATCATTCGGTAGGAAAAAGAATTGTGGACTTGCATTTTCCGAAGAAGGCAATTATCGCAATGATCTCAAGGGATGACCAGTTTATTACGCCAAATGGAAATACGGTAGTTGAAGCTAATGATATGTTGGTGGTGTTAACTGAAGATCACAAAACCATGGAAGCCGTTTATGAAAGCCTGAATATTGAACCTGAATTTGATGAAAAATCAAACTGAAAAAACAGGTTTGTCATCTAATAATTTCAGAATTCTCTCTTCAACTTCGGGCGAATCCCATTTCTTTGCAATCCCTGAAATTTCCATCACTTCATCCATGATTTTTCGTTGATAATCCCCAATAGCTAAAGCTTCAGCATACGGTTTATCTGAAAAAGTAACTCTTGAATACAATGGCACCCATGTATCAGGATGTTTATTAGAGAACCAATTTTCTATTTTCTTCCGAAGTAAAAAATCGGGATCTGCGGTTTTGCTGCTCATTTCTATAAAATTCCTGTAGCTAAGTTCCGCAATAGCATCGGTATTGGGTTTCCGCTCGTTTTGATATTCTTCAAAAATCCGCTCCCAATCGTCTCCGTGCTTTTTCATTTTCTGGCTCAAGGCCAAAATATCTTCAAAGCCGGCATTCATTCCCTGCCCGTAAAATGGCACGATCGCGTGTGCCGAATCGCCAACCAAAGTCACTTTTTCCCAATAAGACCAGGGAAAACACTTAATGGTAACCATACTACTGGTTGGGTTTCTAAAGAAATCCCGTTTCAGGTTCTCAATTTCTTCATTAATGTCGGGGAAATGTTTTTTAAAAAATGCATCTGCAGAAGCTTCAGTCTTTATGCTTTCAAAAGAATTTTCACCTTCAAAAGGCATAAATAAGGTACAGGTAAAACTTCCGTCTAAATTAGGCATGGCGATAAGCATAAATTCGCCCCTTGGCCAGATATGAAATGAAGCATTGTCCAGTTTATGACTGCCGTCTTCATTAGGTCCAATACTCAATTCTTTATAACCAACATCTATAAAATGCTGCGAATAATTAAACCTGCTTTGTCTTTGCATTTTATGCCGAACCCTGGAAAAAGCTCCATCAGCACCAAAAATAAGGTCGAATTGATATTCTTTCCACTCCCCTTTTTCGCTTTCGCCGGTATACAATTTGGCTTCGGCCAGATCTATGTCCCAAACTTTTTCTTCAAACCTAAATTTTGCGCCGGCCTCTTCAGCCAGAGTGATCATTCTACGGTTTAAAACTCCCCGGGAAATTGAAAAAATGGCTTCCTCTTCCTTTCCATATTTTTGATAATAAAGGGGTTTATCATTAACGTGCATCGCCCTTTTATCTAATGGTAACGCAAGTTTTTTAATCTCTTTTTCTATACCCACCGCCCTTAAAGACTTCCAACCGCGATTAGACATCGCCAGGTTTATGGAACGGCCAGAAAATTCTACTTTTCTAACATCTTTCCTTCGGTCGAAAACCTCAACCTGATGCCCGGCTTTTCTTAGATAAATAGCGAGTAAAGATCCAACCAATCCTGAGCCAACAATGGCAATTTTTTTTGGTGTTTGCATAAGTGCCTGCTGTGCATCTTACAAAAAGAAAAGAAATCAGCTTAAGGAAGATGCGAATTTATATTACGAAAATACTTATTTCTACTGACTTTAGGCATTCTTGTATGCTTTAAGAAAAGCCTATTTACCATTTAATTAACAGCACTTACGAGTTGCTTGCCTTAAATTTAATTGCATACTAGCTTAAGAAAGCTTTTAAAGTTATTCATTGGAAAAAAATTTGATAGAATTTCAAAACTTAATTCGAGAGTAAAACAGTAAATATTATGACTAAAAATCAAGCTTTATTAAAATCGGTTCACATTGGCGACCTGGAATTGAAAAACCGGGTAATTATGGCACCCATGACACGGAACCGAGCCGATAATAAAGATAATGCACCAACTGAATTACACGCTGAATATTATGCCCAACGTGCCGGCGCCGGACTAATAATTTCTGAAGGTTCACAAATTTCTAAAGCTGCGATAGGATATATAAATACGCCGGGGATTTATATTGAAAGTCAGGTAAGAGGTTGGGGAAAAGTAACCACTGCAGTCCACAAAAATGATGGAAAAATATTTCTACAATTATGGCATTGTGGCCGTATTTCCCATCCTAAATTTCACGAAGGTGAAAAACCTTTGGCGCCAAGCGCGGTAAATCCCGATACCAAGGCTTACACTCCAGATGGTTTTGAAGATACGGTAGAACCCCAGGCCATGAGCATTGCCGATATTAAACAAACGGTTGTAGATTTTAAAAACGCGGCAGAAAATGCTAAGAAAGCAGGATTTGACGGGGTAGAAATACATTCTTCTAACGGGTATCTTATTCATCAATTCTTTAATAAAAATGCCAATATTAGGACCGATGATTACGGCGGAAGTATCCAAAACCGGGCACGCTTCTTTTTTGATGTACTTGAAGCTGTTAGTGAAGTGTGGCCCGAAAACCATATTGGCGTAAGATTAAATCCTTCATTGCATAATGCTTTTGGAATCATCGCCTCTGAAGAAACAATTCCCACCTTTGATTATGTTATTGGAAAATTGAACGCCTACGATCTCGCTTATTTACATCTCTCTGAACCTTTCACCGATGTAAGTGAAATTCCTTATCTGGAACCTAATATCGCAAAGCATTATCGTCCTATTTATAAAGGAAAACTAATAATTAACGCGGGCTTTGACCAGGAATCAGGAAATAAAATTATAGAGGAAAGCAATGCCGATATGGTTTCTTTTGCCAAGCTTTTTATTTCCAATCCAGATTTACCCGAACGTTTTGCGAAAAATGCACCCTTAGCCGACTGGGATGAAGATACTTTTTATACTCCCGGACCGAAAGGTTATACAGATTATCCGAGTTATGATGCTGGAAAATCTAAGAAGAAAAACTCTTAATTTTTGATTAAATCTCCTTAAAAACAGGTTAATTGGACTTTTGCTTTATAAAGAAAGAAGTAAATTTATTACTCAACCCTAAAAAATGTAAGAAATATGGATGAGTCGAAAATTGAACAAATGAGGTCTACGCTTAACAAACTGGAAGATATTAAAAATAGCCAGGAAAGTATTATCGATAAGATAAACCACGTGATTACCGATTTGTTTCAACACCCCGACAAGGAGTTGGAGAAAGCTATGAACGATGCCCACCAAAAATCTTCAGACAATGTAGATGCGGTTCGTGAAGCTATGGAAGAATACGAAATGCGAATCAATAAACTGGAAAATCAAGGCTAATCAATTTATAAAGAAAAGCTAATGATTACAGTCTTAATGTGACTAAAACATAAATTTGTCTATAACAGGCATTTTTAGTTTTAGTCACCTTTTTTATTAAATCAATTCTATGCAACATATTACTTCAGAAGAAATAGCGGCTATGGAAAAGCTTTTCCGCTTAAACCTTATTAATAGCGTTACCGGCTATAAATCGGCTAATCTTATCGCTACCAAATCTGCTGAAAATGGAGCTAATGTTGCGGTTTTTAGCTCAGTTACTCATTTGGGCAGCAATCCCGCGCTACTTGGTTTTATTACCCGCCCTACTAAAGCTGTACCAAGAAACACCTATAAAAACATTAAAGAGAATAAGTATTTTACGGTAAATCATATTCAAAAAGATATGATTGAAAGCGCTCACCAAACCGCGGCAAAATATGAAGAGGAAATTTCTGAATTTCAAAAAACAGGCTTAGAAGAAGAATACCTGGATAGTTTTTATGCGCCCTATGTTAAGCAGTCTATTGTTAAGTTAGGTTGCAAATTCGTGAATGAATATTTTATCAAGGAAAATGATACCGTTATGGTAATTGGGGCCATTGAACATATTTATTTCGATGAAGGTATTCAGGCCCCGGATGGCTGGTTAAGGCTTGATGATGCCGAAACGGTCACCATAAATGGTTTAGACGGTTATGCGCTTCCAAATCTCCTGGATCGGTTTCACTACGCCAGGCCGGAACAGGAAATCAAGTCGTTTTTTAAAAAAGAAGACTGATCAAGTGAAAACGCTAAAAAAGGGCGATTTTCCGGAAAAAATTTGCCCGGTTTGTGAAAAACCTTTTAAATGGCGTAAGAAATGGGAAAAGAATTGGGAAGAAGTGATTTATTGTAGTGAAAAATGCAGAAGAAATAAATAATGAGTACAGGATTAGTCTGGTTTCAAAACAACTTACGCAGCGAAGATAATTTACCTTTATCAAAGGCCTGCGAAGAACATGAGCAGGTTATTGGTATTTACTTTTTTGATCCCCGGAAGTTTGAGCTAACTGAATTCGGTTTTAAAAAGATCGGAAAATTTCGAGCAAAATTTTTAATAGAATCGATTACCGAATTAAAAGAAAATCTAGCGGCTTTAAATATTCCATTATTTATTCACTATGAAAAACCTGAAAATCGATTACCAGAATTCCTTCAGCAGCATTCCATTTCTACTATTTACCTTCAAGAAGAATGGACCAGCGAGGAACAAAGCCTAATCTCCAGAGTAAAAAATGCAGTTTCAGAAAATATTCAGTTTAAAACTTATTACGATCAGTTTTTATTTCATCCTGAAGATATACCGTATTCGGATTTTAATGAAATTCCAAAGGTATTTACCAACTTCAGAAAAAAGATTGAAACCAAAGTTTCGGTAAGGAATTGCACGCCGGCTCCTGAACCATTAAATGAAGAAAGCTTCAATATGATTAATGAGACTGAAGTTCCTAACCTAAAAAAACTTGGTTTGGAAGAATTTCAGCAAGATTTAAGAAGCGCTTTTCCTTTTAAAGGTGGCGAAAATCAGGCTAAAAAGAGAATTCAGCAGTATTTCTGGCAAACTGAAAACCTGGCGAAATATAAACAAACCCGCAACGGATTAATTGGCGAAGACTACAGCTCCAAACTTTCGGGATGGCTTGCCAACGGGAGCATTTCAGCAAAACAAATCTACTGGCAAGTACAAAAATTTGAAAATGAGATCATCAAAAACGAAGATACCTACTGGCTTATTTTTGAACTTGTATGGCGTGATTATTTTAAATTCATTTCCCTGAAACACGGTGATAAAATATTCAAAATTGGAGGAATTCTGGGTAAAGATCTGGAATGGAGCAATAGCGAAACAGCCAGGAAGAAATGGATTTCCGGAGAAACCGATAAACCTTTTGTTAACGCAAATATGAAAGAAATTGCCGCAACAGGATTTATGAGCAATCGCGGCCGGCAGAATGTTGCCAGTTTCTGGGCTAAAGAACTAAAACAGGATTGGCGTGTTGGCGCCGCTTATTTTGAAAGTTTGCTTATAGATTATGATGTGCACAGTAACTGGGGAAACTGGATGTACAACAGCGGTGTGGGCAATGATCCACGCGACAGGAAATTCAATATTAAAAGCCAGGCAGAACGCTATGAGCCACACCAAAAATTTCAGGAATTATGGCTAAAAGAATAAAGACTTTAAGGCTGATTTTAGGAGACCAACTTAATCATCAACATAGTTGGTTTAAAGAAGAACAGGATAATCTGCTTTACGTTTTTATGGAAATGAAGCAGGAAACCGATTATGTGGTACACCATATCCAGAAGATAGTTGGATTTTTTAGCGCGATGCGGAATTTTGCTGAATACTTAAAGGAACGTGAGCACGAAGTAATTTACCTTAAGATCAACGATAAAAACAATAAGCAAACTTTACCTGAGAACCTGAAATGGTTAATTTCTAAATACAAAATTGAGAAATTCGAATACCAACTTCCCGATGAATACAGGCTGGACGTTCAGCTAAAAGATTTTTGCAAGCAATTATCCATAGATTCTGAAGCATACGATACTGAGCATTTTCTCACTTCAAGAGATGATCTTACCATTTTTTACGAAGGAAAAAAGCAAATGACCATGGAATATTTTTACCGTGATATGCGGAAAAAATATGACGTGCTTATGCTAAACAGTGAAGATCCTGAAGGAGGAAAATGGAATTTTGACAAATCTAACCGTAAGAAATGGACAGGCGCTCCTGAAGTTCCACACGAACGCGGATTTAGAAAAGATGTTTCAGAACTACTCAGGGAGATAAAAAAAGCCGGAATTAATAGTTTTGGAAATATTAATCCTGAAAAATTTAACTGGCCAACCAGCCGGGAAGATTCACTTTCGGTTTTGAATTATTTCTATAAAAACCTGCTTATTCATTTTGGGGATTTTCAGGATGCGTTACATACCGATGAGGCTTATTTATTTCATTCACGACTATCTTTTGCTTTAAATACCAAGATGCTACATCCAAAAGAGGTTATAGATTCGGTAATTGGCCATTGGAGGGAAAATAAAGATGAGATGGATATTTCGCAGGTAGAAGGTTTTGTAAGGCAAATTCTAGGCTGGCGCGAATATATGCGTGGCATTTACTGGAAAGAAATGCCCGGTTACAAACGAACAAACAAGCTTGATAATCAGAATAAATTACCGGAATTCTTTTGGAACGCCAATACTAAAATGAATTGCCTGAAACACAGCATTCAGCAAAGCCTTGATAACGCGTATGCGCATCATATTCAGCGTTTAATGATAACCGGAAATTATGCGCTACTCACCCAAACCCATCCAGATGAAGTTGATGCCTGGTACCTGGGGATTTATATAGACGCGATAGAATGGGTAGAAATCACGAACACCCGTGGAATGAGTCAGTTTGCGGATGGTGGTATTGTAGCCACCAAACCCTATGTTTCAAGTGGAGCTTACATCAATAAGATGAGCAATTACTGTAAGGGCTGTGTTTATGATGTAAAGAAAAAAACCGGAAAGAATTCCTGCCCGTTTAATAGTTTATACTGGAATTTTTTAGATGATAAGCGAGAATCTTTTCAAAATAACCGTAGAATGATGATGATGCTCAAAATGTTAGATAAAAAACCTGAAGATGAACTAGTTAATATAAAAGAACGAGCCGCCGCTATTATTCTCAATCCTCAAAATTTTTAACATTTAAGTTAAACACTAGTTAAAAGATATCTTCCTAATAGACTTATTCTATAAATTCGATAAACAATAAGGAATCAATATGTTTTGTATCTAACATAAGAACGGTAGAAGACTATAAATCAAAATATTATATTTTTCCTTTTTTTTAAAATCACGAATTTATTTATTAACTTGTATAGAGAATTAACCAACGTAGCTTAGCTACAAAAAACCAACCGATATGAAAGATTTAATATGGCTTATCGTAGTATTATTAGTAATAGGATGGCTTATTGGCTATTTTGCATTTCCTGACCTGGGAAGCATTATTCATATCCTAATCGTAATAGCAGTAATTCTAATTTTGTATAAATTATTAACCGGACGCAATCTGTAATTAATAATTTAATCGAATCCATTAACCCTTTGAAAATTTCAAAGGGTTTTTGTTTTGGTACTAAACCTTAGAACATTTTTGAATCTTATTTTCTGAGTAAAACCTTATCTTCGAGCTTAAAAAATACTTATGTGGGATCTTAATAATAAAACCGCCCTGGTAACAGGTGGCACCAAAGGAATAGGAAAAGCAACTGTCCTTGAATTTCTCGAACTGGGGGCAGAAGTGCTATTTACGTCCAGAACTCAAAAAGATATTGACCTCGTATTAGAAGAATTATCAAAATACGGTAAAAAAGTACACGGCCTGGTAGCCGATGTAGCCCTTGCTGAAGACCGGCAAAAAGTTTATAATTATATTGAAAAACACTGGGAAAAACTGGATATCCTGGTGAATAATGCCGGGATTAATATTCGAAAAAAAGCAAATGATTATTCAGAAGAAGAATTCAGAAAAGTGATGGAAATAAATCTCAACGCTCCTTTTGAATTAAGCCGAAAACTTCATTCCCTGCTTAAGAAAAGTGGTAACGCAAAGATTGTAAATATAGCCTCTTCAGCAGCAATTCAGGATGTTGGCACGGGCACGCCTTATGCAATGTCTAAGGCAGGTTTACTGCAACAAACGCGAAGCCTTGCCGTTGAGTGGGCTGTCGATGGCATTCGCGTGAACGCGGTATCGCCCTGGTTCACTGTTACGCCGCTCACTAAAGGACTTTTGAGTGAAAGGGAGAGAATGGATCCCATTATCAAAAGAACGCCTTTAAATCGTGTTGCAGAAGCTAGTGAAATGGCAGCGATTATTACATTTTTAGCGATGGACAAATCTTCTTATATAACAGGGCAAAATATTGTTGCCGATGGCGGAATGAGCGTTAATGCCATATAAACCCAGTTTTTTGTATCTTTCCAGGAAAACCAACACAATGAAAAAAATACTACTTTTTACTTTTTTAATTTCAGCCTTAATTAGCTGTAAGAATAACGAAACCGAAGTCGGAAAAGAAGTTGATAACGAAGCAGATAAAAGCATTCAACAACAAATCGCGGAGGCCCATGGATTAAATAACTTTGAGGAAGTTGAGGAAATTCAATTTACTTTTAATGTTAGGGTTGAAGACTCAATTAGAACCAGCCGCGCCTGGACCTGGAAACCGCAAACCGATGAGATTAGGCTTACTGAAGGCGATATTAGCCGCACTTACACCAAAACCGACAGTATTACTGAAGATCATAAAGATATAGATCAGAAGTTTATCAACGATTCTTACTGGCTGCTATTCCCTTACCAAATGGTTTGGAGTGATGCCGAGATTTCTGAAGAAAAAACCGGTACTGCACCCATTAGCAAGCAAGAGATGAACTATTTGGAAGTTGCTTATAAAGATAAGGGTGGTTATACTCCTGGTGACACCTACGTGGTTTATTATGAAGATGATCTCTTATTAAAAGAATGGATCTATAAATCGGCTGATGGAAACCGGGAAATGCCCACCACCTGGGAAGATTTTGAAGATTTCCAGGGCTTAAAAATCGCAAAATCCCATAAATCCCCAGACGGAAGTTTTGAATTGTTCTTTAGCGATATTGAAGTGAAGTAAAACTAAATTTAGAAAATAAAAAAGCCACGAATGCAGTAATTATTAGTGCATTCGTGGCTTTCTTATTTTCTAATTTCTCTTCTCTATTTCCTATTGAAGAATTCCCCTTTTAAGAATTTGCCCAAACCGATACATATCTTCAAAAGAACAATAAAACGGCGTAGGAGCCAGTCTAATCACATTTGGTTCACGCCAATCGGTTATCACACCATTTTTCATTAAATAATTGAACAATTCTCTTCCTTCCCCATGTAAAAACACAGAAAGCTGTGTACCGCGTTCTTCCTGATCGGCCGGAGTAATAATTTCAAAACTACTATCTACTTCCTTATCAATTTCGTGCAAAACAAATTCCAGGTAGGCAACAATCTTATTTCGTTTTTCAATTAAAGCCGGCATTCCCACTTCATCAAACATTTCCAGCGAAGCTAAATACGGCGCAAGGGCTAAAACCGGTGCATTAGAAATTTGCCAGGCATCGGCACCATTTTCAGGTTGAAATTCGGGCTCCATTAAGAAGCGGCGTTCTTTATTGTGCCCCCACCAACCTTCAAAACGAGGAATATCTTTTTGACTGTGATATTTCTCATGAATAAAACAACCGGAAGCATTTCCAGGGCCGCTATTCATATACTTATAGCTGCACCAGGCGGCAAAATCTACGTTCCACTCGTGAAGTTTAAGTTCAATATTTCCGGCGGCGTGTGCAAGATCCCAACCTACAAACGCGCCAATTTGGTGTCCGGCTTTTGTGATTTTTTCCATCTCCAGCACCTGCCCTGTATAGTAATTTACACCACCAATTAAAACCAGGGCGCATTCCTCTCCTACTTCATTAATCTTCGCTATAATATCTTCGGTTCTAAAATTATTTTCACCTTCGCGTCTTTTAATTTCCACGATAGCGTCATTCGGATCATAGCCGTGAAAACGAACCTGGCTCGAGATCATGTACTGGTCGCTGGGAAAGGCTTTTTCCTCACAAATAATTTTATACCGCTTTCCCTTTGGCCTGTAAAAAGAGACCATCAACAAATGAAGGTTTACCGTAAGGGTATTCATTACAGTAACTTCAGAAGGTTTAGCGCCCACAACTTTAGCCAGTTTTTCTGAAAATCGCTCGTGATAATCCCACCAGGGTTTTTCAGCTTTAAAATGGCCTTCTACGGCAAGATTAGCCCAGTCGGTCATAATTTCATCTATATATTTCTTTGCAGATTTTGGCTGTAGACCAAGTGAGTTTCCGGTGAAATAGATCACATTTTTTCCTTCGTGTTGCGGAAAAATAAATTGATCGCGATATGAGGATATTTTATCCCGGGCATCAAGTTCCCGGGCATATTCAAGCGTGTTTTTAAATTGCATGTGTGGTTCAATTTTTTTAATCGATGAAGCCTTCTACTTCGTGAGTAAAAATACAATTTATTGACAGACTCCTTCTGATGATTTTTTGATATTCGAATGGTATTGTTCTTCAGTTTTTTCCAAATTTGAAACCAGGGCGTTTTCCTCTAATTAAAATATTTTATTTTATTTCGGCAAGTGCTTTTCATTCTCGCAGCGGTAGATAGAGAAACACCTATAAGGTTTTCAGAACCTTGCAGGATTTAAATATACAGTTTTATAGATTTCATTATAAAAGATTAATTTCTCTAAATTTGGCAAAAATTAGAATTTCATGCATTTTCTTCCTGAAGCGATAGATCAATATATTTTAGAACATTCAGCTAAAGAACCCCAATTTTTAGCAAAACTTAACCGCGAAACCAATCAGAAAGTATTGCAACCGCGAATGATAAGCGGAAATTATCAGGGCAGAATTTTAAGTCTAATTTCGAAAATAATCGCACCAAAAAGCATTTTAGAAATTGGAACTTATACCGGGTATTCTGCTTTATGCCTGGCAGAAGGTTTGGCGAAGAATGGAATGTTGCATACCATAGATATCAATGAAGAGTTGTATGATTTTCAGCAAAAATTTTTCAAGGCTTCAGAATATAAAGATTTAATTAAACAATATATTGGGGATGCCCGGGAAATTATTCCGCAGATAAATGCGAAATTCGATTTAGTATTTATCGATGCCGACAAGCCCAATTACCCGGCATATTTCGACTTAATTATTGAGAAGATGAACCCCGGCGGAGTTATATTATCAGATAACGTGTTATGGAGTGGAAAAGTAGTAGAGCCGGTAAAAACCGATGATGAATCTACCCAGGCGCTTTTAAAATATAATAAAATGCTGGTAGAGGATGATCGTGTGGAAACCGTGATCTTACCTATTCGGGATGGATTAACACTAACCCGGGTTAAATAAAGCGTTTCCCCGAACGTTGGTAAAACAGGAAAAAGATAATTCCAAAAATAATCCCTACAGCCGCGCCAACCAAAACATCGCCGGGATAGTGAACTCCTACGTAAATTCTGCTTAACATAAATAAAAGAGGCCAGAGTAGCACTACCCAAATCCAGGGATACTTATCCTTCAATGAAAGGATAAAAAACAATGCTGCAGCAGTAGAAACCGCCGAATGCCCGGAGAAAAAACTATAATTATCTGGGGTTTGCAATATTCTAATAATATCAGCTATTGCGGGCTGGTTATTTGGCCTGAGCCGCAAAAAGAAATTTTTAACCACATTGGTGAAACCATATGTGGAAAGTGCGGTAGCAAGTATAAATAGACTGGTAAAAAGTGCCTTTTTCCAATGGAAACTGATAAAATAAAGAATAAAAAAAGTAATGTAAAGCGGAATCCAGTTTTGGATGGTAGTTACAGTAATCCAGAAATTATCGTAAGACTCAATTCCTAATCCATTGAGATAGACAAACAGCTCGCGATCCCATTGTTTTAGCTGCTCTAACATGTAATGAGGTTAAAATCTACGTTTTACCGAACCGGTGATTTCATCAATATCCTCCTTAACCTTATCGATCTCACCCCTAACATCTTTAGAAATATCAGTATCTATGCCCTGCTTTTCGGCACTTTTCTGAATTTCTGTCTTAATGTCGTTAGATGCATTTCTAAGCATCTTCATTCCTTTTCCCATTCCACGGGCAATATCAGGAATCTTATCGGCGCCAAAAACCATTACCAGAATAAACAGTATAAAGGCAATCTCGGCACCACTAATAAAAAGGGGTATGATGTTCATAGCAAAACAAATATAGCCACAAATCTAAGCATAAAAAAAGCCGACTCGTTAAAGTCGGCTTAAAATATTTTAGTTTCCGAGGCTCTCTTTAAATTCTTCAAATTTATTGGTAGTCTCCTCTTTTGGCCAGATATTGTTGCTAACATCAACATCTGCCGTTTCAAGGTTTGGGTCTACTACCATTTTTACAATTTCCTTATTGGTAGCAATAGCTTTGGTAGCTACCTCATCGTTCATTCTCCAAAGTTGTACCGGATATCTCTTCATTTCGGTAGAACCATCGGCATAAGTGAATTCAACAATTAAAGGCATTGGGATTCCACCTGGTTTTTCAAAAGTAACCTGATAGAAATATTTAGGATCTTTTAATCGTTTTCTTTCTTCTTCAGAGAAATTATCCATCACATACTCTTTTATTGTAGGCGAATTTTCTAAAACAGATTTCCCTTTCAGGCTTTCATCAAATTCTTCGCTTCCTTCTTCCACTACATAAACTGCATCCACTTCTTCAGGATCTGCACCGTAACGCTCTAAAAATTCTTTTCCTTCTTTCGTAACATTATCAGTCACATAAAGTTTTTTAACTTCTTTGATTCCCATATCTACATTATCTGTAGTATAGAACCAGCCTCTCCAAAACCAATCTAAATCTACTGCTGAAGCATCCTCCATAGTTCTAAAGAAATCTTCAGGCGTTGGATGCTTGAACATCCAGCGGTGTGCAAATGTTTTATAGGCGTGATCAAAAAGATCGTGCCCCATCACAGTTTCGCGCAAAATATTTAAGGCCGTGGCCGGTTTCCCATAGGCGTTATTTCCTAACTGGTACACATTTTCTGGATTCGACATAATCGGCGCGATATACTTTTGGTTTCCTTTCATATAAGGAACAATTTTAGCCGGAATTCCTCTACGAGAAGGATACTGCTCTAAGGGAGTGATTGCTTCTGGGTATTTCTCCCCAAATTCCTGCTCAGCAAGAAATTGGCTAAAAGTATTTAAACCTTCGTCCATCCAGCCCCACTGGCGTTCGTCGCTATTCACAATCATTGGGAAAAAGTTATGCCCAATTTCGTGAATAATAACGCTTATCATTCCAAATTTAACCCTGTCGGAATATGAACCGTCTTCATCGGGACGGCCATAATTCCAGCAAATCATTGGGTATTCCATCCCTTGATTTCTCGCGTGAACAGAAACCGCTTTCGGGTAAGGATATTGAAAAGTTTGATCGGAATAAGATTTTAAGGTACTGGCTACAGCTCTTGTTGACCACTCCTCCCAAAGAGGATTTCCTTCTTTAGGATATAAGGAAATCGCCATTACATCTTTCCCCATCACATCTGTAGCCATCATATCAAGGATAAATTTTCTTGAGGTTGAGAATGCAAAATCCCTAACCATATCGGCTTTATATTTCCAGGTTTTGGTTTTGTTAGAAAAAGATTTTTCAGCTTCTTCAGCTTCTGCCTGAGTTCTCACAATTACAGGCTCATCATAAGATTTTTTAGCCTGTTCATAGCGGAGCATCATTTCTTTGGTATAAACCTCTTTTCGGTTTTGAAGTTCTCCGGTAGCTTCCATAACGTGATCTGCAGGAACGGTAATATTTACTTCGTAATCACCAAATGGCAAGGACCATTCCCCGCTTCCCCAAAACTGCATGTTTTGCCAGCCTTCCACATCGTTATACACAGCCATTCTTGGGAAGAATTGTGCAATTACATATGCATTATTTCCATCTTTCGGAAAATGCTCATAACCGCTTCTTGCCCTATCGGTAATATGATTGTTAACATTGTACCACCATTTCATTTCAAACTCAAAAGATTCACCGGGTGCTAAAGGCTCCTCCAAATCTATTCTTAGCATTGTTTGATTTATGGTATAATTCAGCTTATCCCCATCATGGGTTAAATCAACAATATTGAAACCTCCATCAAATGCCTCTTTCATATGTTGATCTACAAAGCGTTGAGGAGTTGCTACAGGGCTCATTCCACTCGGGTTCCTATCTTCGGTTGGGGCATCTTTTTTTCTTACATTCTGGTCTAATTGCACCCATAAATATTCTAATTTATCGGGAGAATTATTATAGTAAGTAACCTCGGCCTCACCATCTAAACGGGTGTTTTTATCGTCTAAAACGATATCCATTTTATAATCGGCCTGGTTTTGATAATAGGCTTCCCCTGGCGCTCCGGCACCGGTTCGATATTGGTTTGGAGTGGCAAAGGTTTGGTAAAGTTGCCTGAACTTGTTGTTATTTTCGTGACCTTCCTGTCTAGGTTGCTGTTCTTCGGCTTCTGAATCCTGGGCCTGAACACCGCTTACAAAAAGCATCACTAAAGCGAAACTTAAAAGTCTTAATTTGTTCATTAATTATGTTTTAATTTAAAGATTGCTAAAAATAAATATTTTAATTAGTTTTTCCTCAAGGAAAAGTAAGTTTTTCTGTTTCCTGTTGCCGCATGAGCAATAAACTTTTTGTTTTACCATTTACTTTTACGTGCACCACGTTTTTCTGATCATCAAAAAGATCGGTTAGGATCTCGTTAGTGACTTCTATTTGATTAAAGGAAGCTACATTTTCCACTTCAATATAAAGCACCAACTGATCGGCATCGTATTCTTTCCCCAGATAATTTAGCTGAAGATCTTGGTCATTGGCATTTAACCTTAATTTTTGGGTGAGATATTTTGAAATGTTATCGGTAACTGCGCCTTTTTCTTCTTCCTGAGAAAGTTGAATATCGGCATCATAACGTTCATTTAAAACATTCTGAAAATCGTCTATAAACACACGGGTAATAATTTGCAGACTTTGCTCCTCGTTATTGTATTCAATCTCAGTAACACTAAGGTAAAACTCGTGAGCACCAGATTTAAATGCCGAAAGCAAAAAAAAGCTGGCCAGAATTAGGCTTATTTTTCTCATTAATGTTTTTCTGTTCTACAACAAATATTAATCCAAAGCACTTAAAGCTTTAAATTCAACTGATTTGGTTTGAAAAAACTCGTATAACTCTAAAGGATTTTCCAGAAGAATTTCCAAATCATAATTTTCAGCACAATAATACACAAAATTCATCACCTCGTTCTCCGGGATTTCGAAGTCTTCAATGAAAGTGTTTTCAGAGATTAAATAAATCGCTTTTTCAATGGTGAATTGAAACTCGTTCTTTGCCTTTATTTTCTTTAGCCTTGCAGTCCTGCCACTAATGGCATTCATAACAGGAGCTAAAGGGATAGTGCCGGTTAACACACCTAACACAGAAAGCCTACTACCTCCAGGGCCTGTGGTAGCCGTAAATAATTGCCTTTCTACTTGTGATGGTGGCGGTTTTCTAGCTATTGGTGCATTTAAATCGAATTTATTAAAAGTTTTAATTTCTGAAATATCTTTTGCCAGGTTGCCCGAAAACTTATGAAGTTTTACTTCGTCTAATTCGGTTAGATCTTCCGTTAATTTAATAGTAAAATTGTTTTGCTGAATACTTT
The DNA here is from genome assembly GCF_020164485.1 of Salegentibacter tibetensis. Classification (GTDB taxonomy): domain Bacteria; phylum Bacteroidota; class Bacteroidia; order Flavobacteriales; family Flavobacteriaceae; genus Salegentibacter; species Salegentibacter tibetensis. The sequence goes on along the minus strand of NZ_JAIQZA010000005.1, from coordinate 120,454 downwards.
CAAGAGTTACCGAAAAAGATTCTTTTTTATATTGCACCGAAGAAAAAACCAAAGAATCGCCAATGTTTACTTCTACTGAAAAATGCCCGGAAAGTTCACTTAAACCGCCTTTTTCACGTGTAATATTAATGATGTGTACAGGAGAATTAAGAGGTTCTGTAGTAATTATTTGACCAGATAACCTTGTTTTCTCCTGTGAAACCGCCGAAACAGAAATCAGAAGAAAAATCATTATAAAAATATTTTTAAGCTTTGATGAACTCATTATATTCCGCGATCATTCCTTTAAGGAATTCAATTAAGACCAGGGGATCATTTTTGTTTACTAATTCCTTAAAATTAGGTTTTAGACTACAATAGTAGAGAAAATCCATAATTTTATTTTCGGGTAAAAGTAAGGTTCCGGTAAAATATTCATCGGGAACAAATTCCCTGATTTTATATACCAGCGCAGTTAATTTATTGTTTTTTATAGCTTTTTTAAACATTTTTCTTTGTCCGGAAATGATGCCGTATAGCATTCCCACAGGATCGTCGGGACTGCTAATTGCAACCAGTTTTCGTTCTTCAATACTTAAAGGTTCTTTATCGGAAAGTGCGAAACCAATAATCCTGGGGTCATAAGTTTCTATACCTTCAATATCATTGCCCAGGTTTCCGCTTAATTGGTGCAGCCTTACTTCATCTAACTCGGTAAGATCTTTTTGCAATTCAATTCCTAATAATCCCGATGATAAGATTTCAGAAGTAACCATTATTTCCTTTTTCTGAAATTGCACCGAAGAAAACAACAATAAGTCATTTTCCCTAACCTCTACCATAAATTCCCCGCTCGCTTCGGTTACCGTACCTTTTTCGGCTGTAACATTTATAATATGAATTGGGGCTTAAATAGAATCCGCAAGTATTTTACCTTTTAGCATTATGCTTTCCTGGGAAAATAAGTGAGTTGAAAATAGCAGAAATAATAAAGAGAAACTGCTTTTCATCTATTTCCCAATCAATTTTAAATAGGTCTTACTTTCATTTTCAAGAAAAACCGCAAGTTGTAGGGCATTTTCATCTTCAAATAAACTTTCTTTTATCCCTTTTTCAAAAACATAGACAAGAAAATTATAAATATGTGAAGCTTCTATTTGAAGGTGGTTATCAAAGAAATAATCGTCAAATTTACTACGTACATTTCTCACAAATTCAATTTGGCTAGCTTTCGGATTCTCCTTCTTCTTGCCACTAATATTACCAAAATTCCTATTCCCGGTAATCAAACTTCCTAAAGATTTAAAATTAAGTCCGTTCTTCATTGTCCTTCCTGTCTGGTTTGCCTCAAAAGCGGCGTTAGGTGTGCCTCTGGGTGGGATGTAATTAATGGGTGGCGGGGCAATATTAAAAACCGGTACATCCATCACCGTGATATTGGCAATATCTTCTCCCAAATTTCCACTAAGGTTATGAACCCTAACCTGCTCCAGTTCTGTAAGGGCGGGCAGTAATTCTACAATTAGTACTTTCTCCTTAGAGTTTTAGAAGTGATCTTAATTTCTTTTCGATGAAATTGTACCGAAGAAATTAACAACAAGTCATTTTCTGTAGCTTCAATATTAAAATTTCCTTCTTTATCACTTACACTACCTTTCTCCTTGGTTAGATTGATAATATGAATAAGTGCCTCAATACTGTCGGCTTCAATTTTACCGGTAAGCTGTTGCTTTTCCTGAGCGCTTACCGCGAGCACGAAACAAAGCAATAAGAGAGATAAAAAACATTTCATTGATTGATGGCGATGATGATTGATGTCGCTTATTCAGGGCTACTCACGAGCGTGAAAAGCTTTATATTCTTTGCTTTTTTCTACTAAAAATTCAATAAGGTTTAGTTCATTCCCATCTTCCAGTAATTCGTTATCAAGTCCGTGATCGGTGACATAATAGATAAAGTCATTTATTTTCTCCCTTTCTACATCGAGATTTGCCCTAAAAAATTCATCGTCGTATAAGTCCCGTAATTTTTCATCCAGTTCTTTTTTCGTGAAAGGATTGTTTTCAACCTCTGCCCCTACTATGAACTTAAAAAGATTCACAAAATTGAGTCCGTTGACCAATCGGGTATTGCTCGCGGCCATAGCGTCGTTTCTACCTGCCCCCATAAGAGAATCGGGTTGTCTCCTAACTTCCATTCCTTCTAAATCGGCTGCAGAATATCTGGGAACTTCAGGATCGTTAACCCCAATCCGGGCTACATCTACTCTAATATCTCCAGAAAGTTCATTATTAGACAAAAGCACTTCAGGAAGTTCAGTTACGGTTTCAGTCACGAATACATTCATTTCTCCAGAATTTATAACCCCCTCTTCTACTATCACTTTAAATTCTTCAAATTGTATGGATGAAAATACCACCGTGTCATTAAGCCTTACACTTAGTTTAAATTCTCCGCTGGGATTGGCGATGGTACCTCTGGCAGTATTCTGATTAAAAATTGTCATTCCTTCGGGAGAATCTTCTTCTGGAACAATAATTTTCCCATTAACCAGAATTCTTTCTTCCTGCTGGGCAAATAAAATACTGCTGAATAGAATAAAAATAATATATACTGTATTCTTTATCATAGTTGTGGTTTTCATATAAATAAAGAAACAATTCTTGCTTCTTATAACTAGTAAAGCAGCTTGTAAACTTTTGTTAAAACCCCTATTTAGACTAATTTTAAGGCAATAAATCCTATACTCGTACTAGAAAACAAAACCACTTATGAGCAAAGCATTATTAGCCAGCACCTCAACTTTACACGAACAAAATTATTTGGAATATCTTATTCCGGAGATAAAAACATTTTTCAGCGAAACCGAAGAAGTAATTTTTATCCCCTTTGCACGTCCCGGCGGAATTTCACACTATGAATACACCAAAAAGGCCGCCGAAGCATTTAAAAAAGCAGGAATTAAGCTGCGCGGAATTCACGAATTCAATAACAAGGAAGAAGCTATAACTTCTGCTAAAGGTATTTTTACAGGCGGTGGTAATACTTTTCTTTTGGTATCAGAACTCTACCGAAACAAATTAATGCAACCGCTTAAAGAAAGGATTCTAAATGGCATTCCTTATATGGGAACCAGTGCCGGAACAAATATTGCCGGACTTACTATGCAAACCACCAATGATATGCCTATTGTTTATCCGCCTAGTTTTAAAACCCTGGGGATTGTCCCTTTTAATATCAATCCGCATTATTTAGATCCTGATACCAATTCTACCCATAAAGGAGAAACGCGGGAAACCCGTATTAAAGAATTTCACACCATAAACACCCAGCCGGTGGTAGGCTTACGTGAAGGGAGCTGGTTATTGATTTCAGATAATAAAATTGAGTTAAAAGGTAAGTTAAGCGCTCGCATTTTTAAACCAGAAAAATTACCTTACGAGATAGAAACCAATACAGACTTAAGCGAATTAAATTAAACTATGGATTACCAAAAAATATTAAATACCATTAACGACGAATTGAGCTACCGGGATGTAACCGGAAAAGTAGCCTCTTACATTCCCGAACTTGCCAAGGTAGATCCAAGAAAATTTGGAATGCACGTTTACTGTGGCGATAGTCAACATTTTAGTTTCGGAGACAGTCAGGAACTTTTTTCTATTCAAAGTATCTCCAAGGTATTTAGCCTTTGTATGGCGATGCGTTTAATGGGAGAAGATCTTTGGGACCGGGTAGATGTAGAACCCTCTGGAGATCCTTTTAACTCTTTAAGTCAGTTGGAATATGAAAGCGGAATTCCACGGAATCCATTTATAAACGCGGGCGCTTTAGTAATTTCAGATATTTTGGTAGACCAGCTGGAAGATCCCAAACAGGAATTACTGGATTTTGTCCGAAAAATAACAGAGGACAATAGTATAAATTTTGATCCCAAAATTGCAGCTTCAGAACGATCTACCGGGTACAGAAATGTTGCACTGGTTAATTATATGAAAGCGCTAGGGAATATTAAATGTGAAGTAGAACCTATTATAGATTTCTATTTCCATCTTTGTTCACTGGCAATGTCTTGCAAACAATTATCGCAAGCTTTCATGATTTTCGCAAACAAAGGAAAAATTCTGGGAACAGATGAAGAAATCTTAACGCCTACAACGGTAAAAAGAATAAATTCTTTAATGCAAACCTGTGGCTTTTATGACGAAGCCGGGGAATTTAGTTTTGAGGTAGGGCTACCCGGAAAAAGTGGTGTTGGCGGTGGTATTGTTGCCATTCATCCAGACCAATATTCAGTAGCTGTTTGGAGTCCTATTTTAAATGAAAAAGGAAATTCAGAATTAGGAATGAAAGCTCTAGAACGTCTTACTACCTTAACCGGTCTTTCGGTTTTTTAGACCCAAAACTATTAAAAATAAAAAAATGCTTTCCGCAAACGCAGAAAGCATTTTTCTTATAATTGAACACTGTAATACTTCTTAAAGCGTAGCTACATGCTTTGTAAGTTGCGATTTTAAATTCGCCGCTTTATTATCGTGTATAATGTTTTTCTTTGCCAATTTATCTACCATAGAGATAACAGAAGGCAAAAGAGCTTCAGCTTCTTTCTTCTCAGACTCCTTCAACTTTTTAATTGCGTTTCTGGTAGTTTTATGCTGGTAGCGGTTTCTAAGACGTTTGGTCTCATTGCTACGAATCCTCTTCAATGCTGACTTGTGATTTGCCATTACAAAATTGCTTTAATTATTTTTTAAAGTAGTCCGTAGGGGAATCGAACCCCTGTTACCAGGATGAAAACCTGGCGTCCTAACCCCTAGACGAACGGACCATTAATTTATTTCAAATTGCCTTTTCAGGACTTTAAAAACACAAATCTATACCCTGTGTTCTTTTGTAGTCCGTAGGGGAATCGAACCCCTGTTACCAGGATGAAAACCTGGCGTCCTAACCCCTAGACGAACGGACCATTTTTTTGTTTCAATGCGGATGCAAAAATACAACTATTTTTGAATGCCGCAAGAGTTGAACAAAAAAAATTTAAAATTTAATAAGCCTTCGCAAAAAGCACTCTTTGTTTTGAAGGTTTACCAGTAAGCACACAGCTTCCCGACTCCTTTTCCGAATCAAATGGTATACAGCGAATTGTGGCTTTGGTAAGGCCTTTTATTTTGTTTTCTGTCTCTGTAGTTCCATCCCAATGTGCAGAAATAAATCCGCCTTTAGATTTTAAAACTTTTTTAAATTCATCAAAAGAATTTACTTCCGTGATATGTTCATTTCTAAAGTTGTGGGCTTTTTCAAATAAAGCATCCTGAATTTCTACCATTAAATGCTTCACCTTCTCCACTACTTCGGTTTGGTTCACGAACTCTTTGGTAAGCGTATCTCTCCTTGCAAGCTCTACACTGCCTTTCTCAAGATCTTTAGGACCAATAGCCAATCTTACCGGCACACCCTGTAATTCGTATTGGGCAAACTTCCAGCCCGGTTTTTGAGTGTCTCTGTCGTCATATTTCACCGAAATACCGGCTTCTTTGAGATCATCGGCAAGTTTATTCGCTACTTTAGAGATTGCTTCTAATTGTTCTTCTCCTTTATATATAGGAACAATTACAACCTGCGTAGGCGCCAGGTTTGGAGGAAGAACCAGGCCATTATCGTCGCTATGGGTCATAATAAGAGCTCCCATTAAACGAGTAGAAACCCCCCAGGATGTTGCCCAAACATTCTCCAATTTTCCTTCTTTAGAAGTAAATTTCACATCAAAAGCTTTAGCAAAGTTTTGACCTAAAAAGTGAGAAGTTCCTGCTTGCAGCGCTTTTCCGTCCTGCATCATTGCTTCAATACAATAGGTCTCTACAGCACCGGCAAAACGTTCACTTTCAGTTTTACTACCTTTAATAACCGGCATGGCCATAAATTTTTCGGCAAATTCAGCATAAATATTATTCATTAATTCTGTTTCCTCCATGGCTTCCTGTTTGGTCGCATGGGCGGTATGCCCTTCCTGCCAAAGGAATTCCGAAGTTCTCAAGAACAAACGGGTTCGCATTTCCCAACGTACTACATTGGCCCATTGATTGATTTTTATAGGCAAATCTCTGTAAGACTGAATCCAATTCTTGTAAGTATTCCAGATAATTGCTTCAGAAGTTGGCCTAACCACGAGCTCTTCTTCCAGTTTAGCTTCTGGATCTACTATTAATTTAGATTTATCATTGGGATCGGTCATCAACCTGTAATGAGTAACCACCGCGCATTCTTTTGCGAAACCTTCGGCATTTTTCTCTTCAGCTTCAAAAAGATGCTTTGGAACAAATAGTGGGAAATATGCATTTTCGTGTCCGGTTTCCTTAAACATTTTATCAAGCTGAGCCTGCATTTTTTCCCAAATGGCAAATCCGTAGGGTTTAATAACCATACAACCCCGCACTGCGGAATTTTCAGCTAAATCGGCTTTTACTACCAATTCATTGTACCATTTTGAATAATCTTCGCTTCTACTGGTTAACTTTTTACTCATTCTATATATTTGGCATAAATCTTGTGAATTTGTTAAACACAATGTAAATGCAAGTTTAGTTAGCGCAAAACTAACTATTTTTGCAATGTTCAACAATAAAATACCACGCTAATGATACGCAATTACAACTTACACAAAAAAGCAATTCTATTTGTTGCTCCTATGTTCTTGCTGTTGTTAGCATCTTGCGGTTCTTACCAGTATTCTGGTTATGAAGACGGAATCTACGGAGATTCTACACGGCAGCAATCAACTTCTGAAGAGCCATCTCAATATGCTAATAATAATCAGGATCAAGGAAATTCTTACTATAAGAACCTTTTTTCAGAAAAATCACAATTTTATGGCCAGATGGCCGATAATATCGTCTTTACCGATGTAGAATCGTATACTTCTGCTGAAGGTAGGGAAGATGAAATTTATTATGAAGACCAACAAGCCTATGCTGGTGGGAGAGCTCCATGGGGTGAAGATCCGGATCAACATAACATAAACATTTATAATACTGGTTTCCACGGCGGATTTTATAATCCCTGGATGTGGAACAGTCTTGGTTTTGGAGGATTTTATAACGATTTATGGTGGGATCCGTTTTACGGACCCTGGGGCGGCGGCTTTGGCCCTTGGGGTGCAGTTGGATATGGCCCATGGCGCGGAGGCTTTATGGGTCCCTGGGGCGGTGGTTTTGGATTCGGCCGTTGGGGCTGGGGTAATCGCTTTGGCTTTGGATTTGGTTATGGCGGATTCTATGGCGGTGGCCACTGGGGAAGAGGTTTTGTAAACAATCCTTTTTACAACCATCGTAATAATTATAATGACATAGCTTATAATAGCGGCAGAAGAGCCAGTTATTCAGATTATGGTACCAATAGCAGGAATAATGTTTCCGGCTTAAGAAATAACGAATCTTCTTACTCCAGAAGTATTCGTAATATAAGGAGCAACCAGAATTCAACTAGAACCAGAAGCTATAATAGAAGTAATGATAACAACTCAAACGTTTATTCCCGTTCTAACAGAAGAAGCGAACCGGCGAGAGTAAACACTTCTTCTACGAGAAGAAATTCGGCGATAAACAGATCATCTAATAGAAGTTCAAGGTCAAACTCTACTTATAATAGATCCTCTAATAGTTCTTCAAGAAGTAGTGGTACCATGAGAAGCTCAGGTGGCAGTTCAAGAAGTTCCGGAACCAGAAGTTCTGGTGGAGGTCGTTCTTCATCATCCAGAGGTGGTGGTAGAGGATAATTCACTTCTAATTTGAAGAGTAAAAAAATTATAAAACCAACCTTACAGTCTCAAGCTGTAAGGTTTTTTCTAAAATTTTTATTTAATAAGCCCGGAACTAATACCTGGGTAATTAACCCCCTCAAATAGGGATTAAAAAAACCTTATGAAAAAGATATTTTTATTATTGGGCGTTTTTTTTATTGTAGGCAGCGTCCAGTCTCAAAACATTACCGATGCTTATCGTTATAGTTCTGAAGAGTTAAATGGTACAGCCAGGTTTAGAGCTATGAGTGGTGCTTTTGGCGCCTTGGGTGGCGATTTATCGGCTATCACCGTTAATCCAGCCAGTTCCGCTGTGTTCTTAAACTCTTTTGGAACAATAACTCTGGATCATCAGTCTTCAAACAAACAAGTAAATTATTTTGGGACAACTACCTCAAACGAAAATTCAGACATCAATTTTAACCAGGCCGGTGGAGTACTTGTTTTTGAGACAAGAAGCGATAGTCCCTGGAGAAAATTCACTCTAGGTGTAAATTATGGCAAAACCAATAATTTTGATGATGCTTTTGTAGCAACGGGTACCAGCCAAACTTCTATAGACCGGTACTTTTTAAATTATGCCAATGGCGTGCCTTTGGATTTAATTCAAACCCGTGAAAATGAAACCATTTCAGAACTTTATTCGTTCTTAGGTGAAAATGAAGGCTATGGGGCACAACAGGCCTTTTTAGGGTATCAGGGATACATTATAGATCAGGATAATGATTCTCCCGATAACACTTCTTATAGTTCATTTATAGGCCCCGGCAACTTTAACCAGGAATACCGTTCAGTAGCTACAGGTTTAAACGGGAAATTTTCATTCAATTTCGGTACGCAGTACGAAGATTTCCTTTACCTCGGTGCTAACTTAAATACGCACTTCCTTAATTACGACCGGGTTACACGGTTTAGAGAGAATAACAATAATCCAGGGAGCGCTACTAATCAGGTTAGATTTAATAATAACTTAAGTACCAACGGAGACGGTTTTTCTTTTCAATTAGGAGCAATTGCAAAAGTAAGCGACAGGTTTAGAGTTGGAGCTTCCTATCACTCCCCTACCTGGTTTAATATCGTTGAAGAAGCCTCACAATATCTTGAAACCAACAATAACGCAAATGATCGTGTTGTAGTGAACCCCAATGTATTAAACTTATATCCTGATTACACTTTAAAAACACCAGGGAAAATAACCGGAAGTTTAGCAGTACTCTTCGGCACTAAAGGCCTTATCAGTTTCGATTATTCCTATAAAGATTATTCGGCTACTGAATTCAGACCTGCCAGTGATTCCGAATTTGAATTTCAGAATAATCTAATTTCCAATGAACTTCAGGCAGCTTCTACTTTTAGGCTGGGTGGTGAGTACAGAATTAACAATTGGAGCTTAAGAGGTGGGTACCGTTTTGAACAAAGCCCTTATGCCAATGAATCTACAGTTGGAGACCTAACCGGTTATTCAGGAGGCATTGGTTATGATTTTGGGAGCATGAAACTAGATTTGGCATACACCAACGCCAGTTACCAGGAAAATGCAAGACTTTACGAAACCGGATTAACCAATACGGCTAACATAGATAGAGACCTCTCTAATGTAATTTTATCGCTGAGCTTCGGTTTATAACAAGAGTAAATTTTTTAAAGTACAAAACGCCCTGCCGGGCGTTTTTTATGGTCTTTATACTGGAAAATAACGAATAAAATAAATGTACCTGACTATTTTTTAGTAACTTATAGAGCCTATTTATTTAGCCTCACCTACCATAGCTGCATTACTAACACTTAAATATACAGCTTATGAAATCAATTTTCTACTGGATGATACTAATTCCATTTTTAGTATTCTCCCAAAACGAACAAAGCAATAGTGAGGAATACCTTATTGTTGGAACTACTATTTTTTCTGCTAAAAGCGATAAAATGAAGGAGTTTTCTGAAGGAATGAAAAACCACAATGAGCAATTTCATGCGGAAGGGCCAATGGGGGTCAGGGTTTTCAATATTATGAACGGTCAGAACGCAAATAGTTTTATGGCAGTTATGGGGCCAATGCGCTGGAGCGCGTTAGATGAATCCAGAGACAACACAGCTCACGATGAAGACTGGTCTGCCAATGTGGTTCCTTATATTGCCGAAGAAAATGAAACGACCTTTTGGAAATTTCATAACCAACTTTCACATTTCCCGACAGATTTTGAGATGAGCAAATTAAAAGTGACTGTTTGGGATATAGAAAGAGGTAAATATGAAAATATGACTTCCGGTCTGGAAAAAGTAAGCAAAGTTCTTAAAGAGAAATCACCCGAAACACCTTTTGGAATTTACACTAACGAATTTACCTCCACTCAATCAGGTCAGGATTTAACTGTAGTCTATTTCTTTGATAACTATTCCTGGTTGGGAAAAGACCAGAAACTCAAAGAAAAATATGATGAAGTTCACGGAGCGGGAAATTTCGATAGTTTTGTAAAAGATTGGATAACAATAACTAAAGGCGGCTCACAAGAGTTATGGGTTTATAATCCTAATCTTAGCGGTCTGGGACCACAAGTGACCACCTCTACGCAAGATTAAACTTTCTTAATACTATTTAAAAAACTGACCATAACAGATATATAAGCCTGTTTTAAAGAGATTTCAAAGCAGGCTTATAATTTTCCCCAAAAATATTTTCGTCCTTGTTTCTCCAGCTTTTCATTAATCTACTTAATCAGGCACTTTCTGTTAAAACCTATTTTTATTCCGGAAAAATTCAGAATTTCTTATCTTGTAAAAAATTAGCAACCAATCATGTTTGATTTTGACCAGGAAACCTGGATTTACATCGCACTCATTGCGGTTTTTCTTATTTATTTCATCTGGAATTCGCGCCGAGCTAAAAAGAATCGGAAAGCACGTAAGAATAGAAACTTCAGAAAGCGATATATGGAGCGCCGAAATGATGAAAAATCAGAAACCAGAACCTGATTCAATATATAACAAAACCATTGGCTTAAATCTTCATTTTGTACCTTTGAAAAGTAGACTACCTCGGGGCAAGCTCCGGAGGCATTATTGGAAAAAACATCTTGATTTCAGGGCCCGCCTGCGAAACGGGCAGCCAAGCCTCGGAGCAATTAAATCTCGATTATCGAGAGAACTGTCTTGCGACAAGTCTACAAAGTATTAAGTAGAAAAAACAAAACATTTATATGAAGATTTACACCAAAACCGGAGACAAAGGTACTACCGCACTTTTTGGAGGCACCAGAGTCCCCAAACATCATATTCGCATAGAAAGTTACGGTACTGTAGACGAACTCAATTCCCACATTGGATTAATTCGAGACCAGGATACCGGAGATCATACCAAGCAGATTTTAAGCAGAATTCAGGATAGACTATTTACCATTGGTTCCACCCTGGCTACAGATCCCGAAAAACAAAAATTAAAGAGTGGAAAAGATCGGCTTCAAATCCCTAAGATTTCAGCAGAAGATATTGAATTGCTGGAAAAAGAAATGGATACAATGAATGAGGAACTCCCCGAGATGACTCATTTTATTCTTCCGGGGGGGCATCAAAGCGTGTCATTCTGTCACATAGCACGTTGTGTTTGCCGCCGTGCAGAGCGACTTGCCACTGCTTTGTATGAAATTGAAGCTTTTGATGAATCCGTTTTACAGTACCTCAATAGACTTTCTGACTACCTATTTGTGCTGGCACGGATGTTGTCTAAAAGATTACAGGCCGAAGAGGTAAAATGGGTTCCCGAAAAATCCTAATCCCTCCATACGGCATTAGCAAGAATTATTCAGTAAAATCTATAATTTTAGCGTATGTTCTTAACGTTATTGATTAAATAATAGATTTTTTTCTTGGCTATTACCACAAAAAATTTATTTTTGCAAAAATAATAAACCTGATCAACCCATGTATTGGACTTTAGAATTAGCATCTTATTTAAGTGATGCACCCTGGCCAGCAACTAAAGACGAGTTAATTGACTACGCGATTAGAACAGGTGCTCCGCTAGAAGTAGTAGAAAACCTACAGGCAATTGAAGATGAAGGAGACTCTTATGATTCTATTGAGGAAATTTGGCCCGATTATCCAACTGACGAAGATTATCTTTGGAATGAGGATGAATATTAAATAATAACACGCAAAAATTAGAAAAAAGTCTCCAAAGTGAGGCTTTTTTTTTGCGTACATTTAAACCCCGTATTAAACAAAAACCATTATGGATTTTTTAAATTCTGTATTAAAAGTATTTGTTGGCGATAAATCCAAAAAAGACGTCAAGGAAATACAACCCATAGTCGAAAAGATCAAGGCGCTGGAAGGTGAGTTTGAAGCCCTGTCTATAGACGAACTTAGAGCAAAAACAGCAAGCTTTAAGGCGAAGATCGCTGAATCATTAAATGATATAAACAAGCAAATTGAAGAACTGGAAGCTGAAGCTGATGCCAGTGACGATATTACCCGAAATGAGGATATTTATGCTGAAATTGATGCCTTAAAAGCTAAATCTTACGAAATATCTGAAGGAGTATTAAACGATATTCTTCCGGAAGCTTTTGCAACTGTAAAAGAAACCGCGAAGCGCTTTTTCCATAATAAACAACTTAAAGTTACCGCATCAGAATTTGATCGTGAAATTTCAGCAGAAAAAGATTATGTAAATCTTGAAGGTGATCACGCAATCTGGAACAACTCCTGGGATGCTGCCGGAAAACCGGTAACCTGGGATATGATTCATTACGATGTTCAGTTAATTGGTGGTGTAGCAATGCACCAGGGAAAAATTGCCGAGATGCAAACCGGTGAAGGTAAAACCCTTGTGGCTACCCTACCTATGTATCTTAACGCACTTACCGGAAAAGGGGTTCACCTGGTGACGGTAAACGATTACCTGGCAAAAAGGGATAGCGCCTGGATGGCTCCTATTTTTGAATTCCACGGCTTAAGCGTAGATTGTGTAGATTACCACAGACCAAATTCTGCATCCAGGAGAAAAGCCTATAATGCAGATATCACTTACGGAACCAATAATGAATTCGGTTTCGATTATTTACGTGATAATATGTCTCACGCCCCAAACGATTTGGTACAGCGTCCGCATAACTTCGCCATCGTAGATGAGGTAGATTCTGTCTTAATTGATGATGCGCGTACGCCACTTATTATTTCCGGGCCTATCCCAAAAGGAGATGTGCACGAATTTAACGAGTTAAAACCTGCGATAGCAAACATTGTAGAGCTTCAACGTAAGCACCTTACCAAAGTATTCGCTGAGGCTAAAAAGCTTATTAAAGAAGGAAACACTAAAGACGGTGCTTTCCTGTTGCTAAGGGTTTACCGCGGTCTTCCAAAGAATAAAGCTTTAATTAAATTCCTTAGTGAAGAAGGTATAAAACAATTACTGCAGAAGACCGAAAATCACTATATGCAGGATAATAACCGCGAAATGCCAAAAGTAGACGCGGATCTTTATTTCACTATTGAAGAAAAAAGTAATCAGATAGACCTTACCGATAAAGGTATTGAATTCCTTTCTGCCGATGGAGATAGTGATTTCTTCGTAATGCCAGAAATGGGGATGGAAATTGCCAAGATCGAAAAAGAAGGACTTTCCAAGGAAGAAGAAGCTGAGAAAAAAGAAGAGCTATTTAGAGATTACAGCGTAAAAAGTGAACGTATTCACACCTTGCGCCAGTTGTTAAAAGCCTATACCCTATTCGAAAAAGATGACGAATATGTGGTAATAGATAACAAAGTTAAGATCGTAGACGAGCAAACCGGCCGTATTATGGACGGGCGGCGTTATAGCGACGGTTTACACCAGGCAATTGAAGCCAAGGAAAATGTAAAAATTGAAGACGCAACTCAAACTTTTGCTACCGTAACCCTTCAGAATTACTTTAGAATGTACGGTAAGTTATCTGGTATGACAGGTACTGCGGTAACTGAAGCAGGAGAATTCTGGGAGATCTATAAACTTGATGTGGTAGAAATTCCTACCAACCGCCCAATTGCGAGAAACGATAAAGACGATTTGGTTTACAAAACCAAACGGGAAAAATACAACGCGGTTATAGATCACGTTACCGATCTTTCTAATGCCGGAAGGCCTGTGCTTATTGGTACAACTTCCGTAGAGATTTCAGAATTGCTTTCTAGAATGCTGAAATTGAGAAATGTTCCGCATAACGTACTTAACGCGAAACTGCATAAGAGGGAGGCCGATATTGTGGCTGAAGCAGGTAAATCGGGTATTGTGACCATTGCCACCAACATGGCAGGTCGTGGTACCGATATTAAATTAAGCAAAGAAGTTAAAGGATCCGGTGGTTTAGCCATTGTAGGTACAGAGCGTCACGACTCACGTCGTGTAGACCGCCAGTTAAGAGGTCGTGCCGGCCGTCAGGGAGATCCGGGAAGTTCCCAGTTCTATGTGTCGCTTGAAGACAACCTGATGCGTTTATTCGGCTCTGAAAGGATAGCGAAGTTAATGGATAAGATGGGGCTGGAAGAAGGTGAAGTAATTCAGCATTCCATGATCTCAAAATCTATTGAACGAGCGCAGAAAAAAGTAGAGGAAAATAACTTCGGAATTAGAAAACGTTTGCTGGAATATGATGATGTAATGAACGCCCAGCGGGAAGTTATCTACAAACGTCGTTATCACGCATTATTTGGCGACAGGCTTAAGGTTGATATCGCGAATATGATCTTTGATACTTCTGAAGCTATTACCGAAAACAATAAAGTTGCCCAGGATTATAAGAATTTTGAATTTGAACTGATTAGGTATTTTTCTATGAGTGCCCCGGTTTCAGAAGAAGATTTTGAGAAAATGGGCGTGCAAAAAATCTCTGGAATTGTTTACAAAGAAGCCTACGAGCATTACCAGGAAAAGATGAAGCACAGTGCTTCCAGGGCATTCCCGGTAATCAAACAGGTTTATGAAGATGAAAGCAACAATTTCGAAAGAATTTCAGTACCATTTTCAGATGGGCAAAAAACGCTTCAGGTAGTTACCAATCTTGAAAAAGCCTACGAAACTGAAGGCGTTCAGTTGGTTAAAGATTTTGAGAAAAATATAAGTCTTGCCATAATTGACGATGCCTGGAAAACCCACCTTCGCAAGATGGATGAGTTAAAACAAAGCGTTCAGTTAGCAGTTCACGAGCAAAAAGATCCTTTACTGATCTATAAATTTGAAGCTTTTGAATTGTTTAAAGCTATGCTTGATCATGTAAATCGTGATGTGATTTCTTTCCTTTTCAAAGGTGAAATTCCGGAAGGCAATGTTTCTAATATTCGGGAAGCGAGACAACGCAAGAAAGAAAAAGTAGAAACCCAGAAGGACGAAATTCCTAATATAGACGAAAGGGCTGCTCAAAGTCGGGCTGCCGGGAACACCCAACAACAGCAACGTCGCCCCCAGGTGACTGAAACCATTACCCGGGACCAACCGAAAATTGGCCGTAATGACAAAGTAACCATTAAAAATGTAATGAGCGGTGAAAACAAGACTTTGAAATACAAACAAGCTATTCCGCTTATTGAAAAAGGCGATTGGGTTGTGGTAAATCAATAACCTAAAATCAATTTCTATAAAAGGGCTGTCTAAAATTCCGAAATACAGGAGTTTTTAGGCAGCCCTTTCTTTTTTATTTTGAGTAAATTAGCTTTTCTAACCAATCAAAAAATGAAAAACTACCAGATAGAAATAAAGTGGGGAGTTATCTTCTTCGCTGCCTCTTTACTTTGGATGTATTTTGAAAAACTCATGGGCTGGCACGATGTGCTAATTGCCAAACATCCAATCTACACAAATTTTTTCGGCTTAATCGCTATCGCAATCTATCTATTTGCTATCCACGATAAAAGAAAGAATTTTTTCCGCGGAAAAATGAGCTGGAAACAGGGTTTTGTCTCGGGGGTTATTTTAAGCATAGTCATTGCCCTGCTCTCCCCAATTGGACAACTAATTACACACTTTCTTATTTCTCCTGATTTCTTTGAAAATGCTGTTGAAAGCAGCGTAGCCAGAAATGCAATGAAACTTGAAGACGCAAAAGCCTATTTTAATCTAAGCTCCTACATTGTCCAGTCCATTGCCGGCGCATTAATGTTCGGCGTAGTAACTTCAGCCATAGCCGCACTTATTTTAAAGAAAGAATAATCAGGAATTTCTTAATTTCAGTAAATAATTGGGATCAGGGCAGTTTTGCAAATAAAAATCCAGGTCCCTTCTAGAGGTCACCCCAGGAAAATCGCCAATTTTCTCGACTAAATCTTCTATGACTTGGAAATGTAAGTGCGGTGCGTAATCTCCGTTTTCTTCAGGAGTTCCCAGTTCAGCGATTTTTTCGCCTTTCTTCACAGAAGTTCCGGGGTTGAGATCATTTAAAGATGCCTTACTTAAATGTCCGTAAAGCGAATAGAATTTCTTTTCTTCAAACTGATGCTCCAAAATTATAGTGGGGCCATAATCGCCAAAATTGGAATTATCATTAAAGCTATGAATCTTTCCATCTAAAACCGCTAAAACATCAGTATTCGCATCAGCCCAAAAATCCAGTCCTAAATGAATGTTTCTGTTGCTGTCCTCATCTTCTGAAGTAGTAAAAAGTTCACTCCTTTTATAGAGCTTTCGTACTTCAGAATAACCACCAAAAGCAACCTTTTTTCCAAAGGCATTTAAATATTCAGCTATATAATTGGAAAAAGCCCGGGAAGAAGAAATATCTACTTTCCCGAGCTCTACATTATTTTCAGATAAATCTATTACAATATAATCTTCTGCTTTTAAATTCACGTCTAAAACCTGGGTAAAACCCGGGGTTAGCTGTGAGAGAAATTCAGAAAAATTTGTGGTTCCCATAAGCGATCTTTTAAACGATTTGCCGTCTAAGAATCGCCAAAATTACGCCTTGAAATCTAATTTAACAAGACTTCACTAAAATTAGCTTTAATACTTATGTTCCCACCTGAATCTTTAGCTTTATGGTAGCCGCTTAGCTTTTTATTATCGTAAGATTCGCTACTCGTCAATTTTAAAGCATTGGGATGCTTTATATCGCTCTGCGTACCACTATAAATAAAGTTAAATGCTGAAGAAGGCAGGCCTAATTTCAAATCGCTGTTTTCTAAACTGATGTCCAGGTTTTTAAAATTGGGGCCAAGCTTAGCTATATTCAACTCCCCAAAATTCCCCGATAAAATCCCTGTATCCTCCAACTCATCTATGTTTAGATTACTGGAATTAGAACTAAGCTTGATGCTTTTTACCTTATTAATTTTAAATTTTTTTACATATTTGGCATCCATAACTCCATACGACCAATAATTGATATTCACAGGCGTATAAGCAGCTTCTACATCTGTATTTTTTCCATTTATTCTGTCGGCGGTTAGTTTACTGTGAGAAAGATCGGCTCGGAGGTTATTGGTAGTTCCTGATAGTTTTACTTCCCCGTGGCGCACATCCAGTTTAAGTTTAGCATTTTTGGGCATTTTTACTTTTATCGTCTTTTTAGCCTTAGCATTATTTAAACCAATCACTTTACTTTTTCCATTCTCTGAATCTCCAAAACGGGCTTCCATTTGTGCACCAAAGGATTCGCCCCAGGCCTCCATATCTTTCCCGAAACTTTCTGCCCATTTCTCCATAGATTTCTCTAACTCTTCTTCGTTTATGCTCATTTTCATTTCAAAGTTCTTCTCCCATTTTTCAGCATTCTTCTCAAACTGTGAAGCCCACTTCTCCATATCTTTTTCAAAATCATCTCCAAAATTGGCTTCTATCTCCTTTTCAAATTTTTCGAGGTATTTATCCCCGTCTTTTTTATAGGCTTCATAATCAAACTTGATTTTTCCCATTTTCTCACTGAATTCCGGTGGAAGCGGTGCCCCCATACTTTCGCCCATACTTTGCATTAAGGGCGTTATCAAATTGTTCATCAATGGCTCCAGCATCTGCGGAAGGCTGGCAAGAGGCTTTTCGAGTCCGCTTAGATCTAAATCGCCGTTCCATTGCATTCCGCCTCCCGAAGAAATACTAACTTCTGAAGCATTTCCTGAAGTGTTCAATTTCCAACTGGCGAGTAGTTTATCGGTTTCTTCTTTCTTAAGCTCATCGGTTTCTAAAATGGCTTCTATTTGCACCTCGTTCCTATCCCAATAATCAACGATGATATTGGTGTGACTGGCATCGATCTTCACTTCTACATCGCCGGAAGTTTTATAAGTTTTATCCAGCTTTTTGCTTTGTGCGCTTAATGTTACCGGAAGGCAAAGCAGCAGCGCAAATATTAAATTATACCTCATAGTTTTCATATTCTTTATCGTTTGAATGTTTGATTTCTTTTAATTTATTCTTCAGCTTATACAACAAATCTAATCTCAGCTGAAGGTTAGCGATCATCGCTTCCAGAGTTTGCTCGTTAGGTCCCGCTTCTTTAATTTCTGTATTTAAACGTTGATATTCCTTATCCAGTTCTGACATCTGATTCATAAAAGAATCGATAAGCGCTTTATTTTCTGGAGTAATATTGATTTTGGAAAGTTCAATATTAAGACTCGCCATATAATAATCTTCAATTTTCTTGAATTCAGGAGAAACTTCACTTAGCTGAAAATTATCTTCAGTAGGTTTTAGCTTATTTTCTTTTCCTTTTGAAGTTTCAGTTGGAGTATCGGCAACTGAAGGTTCATTATTAAAATCCTCCCCACCTGAATTCAGAAAAAAGAATCCTACCCCCAGCGCCACAATTAAAATCGCTGCGATCTTCAGAAAAAAGAAAGAATTGCCTTCCTTTTCCTTTGGAAAATCTTTTCCCAGTCGATCTTCAAATCGCTTCTGGTGCCCTTTGGGTAAAGTATGTGGTTTGGGCTCCTTCTCATTCCTGAACATTTCTCTAATATCCTGTGCCATTTTTTATAGTCTTTAATTCTTCCTGCAATTTTTTCTTACCTCTGTGTACCAGGGTCCGCGAGGCTACCGGACTTATATTTAAAATCTCTGATATTTCTTCGTGATCATAACCTTCCATTAAGAACAGCATCAGGGGGTATTTATATTTCTCCGGAAGTTTTTCCATACTTTTCTTTATTTCTTCCATTCCAATTCCGTCTTCTACCTGCCAGTTATCGTCCTCTTCGGCAGTGCTCAACACCTGTTCGTTTATAGCGACCAATTCCAGCTTTTTCGCTTTTAATTTGTCTATGCATTTATTGATCACAATGCGCTTAAGCCAGGCGCCAAAAGTTACTTCTCCTGTAAACTGCTGCAGTTTGGCAAAGGCCTTTATAAAAGCTTCCTGCATTGCGTCTTCGGCCTCATACGGGTCTTTTAAAAAGCGTAAGGCCACATAATGCATCCCCTGACAATATTGATTGTAGAGCTTCAGCTGGGCCCTGCGATCGTGGTTTTTACAGGCTTCTATTAATTGATGCTGTATCATTCTTATTGGTTGGTTTCACCCACTAAATGGGATTTAATATACTGGAATTAAGCAGTAAAATATTTTATTTAATTATCAAAAAATTCGGCTTATACCAGCTTGGTTTCACTATAAAGACGAAACTATTTTTTCAATGTTGCAAGCTTCTGGTGAATTTTAGCTGAAAATTACGTTTTTTTCCCTTTTAGAGGCTAAAAATGAAGTTTGCACGCTTTTTGAACTATACTTTACAAATTAAATTGATAATGAAAAAACCGGTAAAAACGTTTTTAAAAATTGGGGGCATACTTATCGTGCTGGCTGCGGTAGTAATTTTTATTACCCGATACAGCACCAAAGCCCACAGCCCTGAAGACACGGTCACTTATACCCAGGAAGATCTTAAACTGGAGGTTTTTTATAACAGGCCGTATAAAAAAGAGCGGGTAATCTTCGGAAAACTGGTTCCTTATAATGAAGTTTGGCGAACCGGTGCCAATGAGGCTACTACTTTTGAATCCAACAAAGATCTTATGGTTGACGGCTCGCTTCTAAAAGCCGGGAAATATACTTTATGGACTATCCCAATGGAAAATTCCTGGAAAGTGATTTTTAATGACCAAATGTATCCCTGGGGAATTGACCTCGATGAAAAAGCCTATCGTAACCCTGAATTTGACGCGCTTGTACTTGAAGTTTCTACCAAAGATTTAAAACAGACACTGGAACAATTCACCATAGGTTTTGAAGCAGAAAATGAATTCATTAACTTAAATCTCGCCTGGGATGCAACGCTGGTTAGCGTTCCTATAAAACCTGAAAAAGCATAAAAAAACCTCACAGGTTTTTAAAACCTGTGAGGTTTATAATTTACGTCACTCTGAACTTGATTCAGAGTCTAATTTATTAGTAATTCTCAAAGTCTTAGATGCTGAAACAAGTCAGCATGACGAAAATAGAATTTCAAATAATTGCATTAATCCTCGTCTACTAAAAGGTTCAGTGTTACATCAATATTATCTCTGGTTGCTCTTGAATAAGGGCATACCTCGTGAGCTTCGTTTACAATTTTCTCTCCGGTTTCTACGTCTACTCCAGGTAAATAGCAGTCCAGAATAACGGCAAGTTGTAAATTTTCGTCTTTGGTTTGGCCTAATTCTACTACTGCGCTTACGCTAAGGTCTTCACCCAATTCTATATCGTGTTTTTTAGCTACAACCTGTAACGCACTTCCAAAACAAGCGGAATAACCGGCTCCAAATAATTGCTCAGGATTGGTGAAATTTCCACCTTCTCCCCCCATAGACTTAGGCATACTAAGCTTTAGATCAAGTATCCCGTCGTCACTTTTGGCGTGGCCTTTTCTTGCTCCTTTGGTAGTTACAGTTGTTTTATACAAATTTTTCATCGTTATTTTAAGTTATATTAATTAGGCTTGAATATACCAAGCAAAAACAAGGCTTACAAAGATCGAATTCATAAATTTGTCATAAATAAGTGTAGTTTGAGCAAGAAAGAACAACAATCGGCATTAAGTGAATCTGGTAGTAAGCCGGCTTCCGGTAATGTAAATCCAAATTCTGCTCAAAAGATAAGGGCTTCCCGAAAAAGTAAGTTTGCAGAAGAAGACCTGCTTCAGCAATTACTAGATAGCAATAAAACCGCCCTGGGCCGCGCAATCACCTTAGTGGAAAGCAATCAATTCTCCCACCGGCAAAAAGCCCAACAGCTTTTGGAAGGCGCCCTCCCCCATTCCCAGAAATCTATAAGGATTGGAATTACCGGCGTGCCCGGGGTTGGTAAAAGTACTTTTATAGAAAGTTTTGGATCGTATTTAATTCAGCAAGGAAAAAAAGTAGCCGTGCTGGCAGTAGATCCCAGTAGTAGCGTCTCCCATGGGAGTATTTTAGGTGATAAAACAAGGATGGAAAACCTGGTAAAAGAAGAAAACGCTTTTATACGGCCATCGGCTTCCGGTTCTTCCCTTGGCGGCGTAGCCAAAAAAACCCGTGAAAGTATTATTCTCTGCGAAGCTGCAGGATTTGATGTGGTGCTTATTGAGACCGTAGGCGTTGGTCAAAGCGAAACCACCGTGCACAGTATGACCGATTTCTTTTTACTCCTGAAGCTAGCCGGAGCCGGGGACGAATTGCAGGGTATAAAACGCGGAATTATAGAAATGGCCGACGCCATAGTGATTAATAAGGCAGATGGCGACAATATCAAAGCAGCACGTGAAGCAAAACTGGAGTTTAACCGCGCGCTTCAGCTTTATCCTTCAAAGGAGAGCGGCTGGAAACCAAAAGTTGCCCTTAGCAGTGCCCTTAAGCAAACAGGAATAGATAGTGTTTGGGAACTTATTTCTGAATTTCAAAATACGGTAAATGAAAACGGATATTTTCAGAAAAACAGGAAAGAGCAGAACAAATTCTGGCTTTTACAAACTATAAACGAACATCTTAAAAATCGATTTTATAGAAATCCTGTAATGAAAAACGAACTTGAAATTCAGCTGAAAGCTATAGAAAATAATAAGATTACCGCCTTTGCCGCTGCAGATGTTTTAATTGAAAAGTTTGAAAATCTGGATTAATCTTTTTTAAAGATTTTTTGCTGAGCCCACTGGTGAAGCAAATAAAAGATTAGGCCTAATAGCCCACCAATAAGCATACCTACAAGTATATCTCCCGGATAATGAACACCCAGATAAACCCGGCTATAAGCCACCAGAAATGCCCAGGCAATTAGCCAGAATATCATTTTCGGAAATACTTTTCTGAACAATAATCCCAGAAATATAGCTACCCCCATGGAATTAGAAGCGTGTGCCGAAAAGAACCCGTAAGATCCGCAACGAACAGCGACAAAACGGGCATATTCCATTATCCCTTCCTGCCGGCAGGGCCTTAAACGTTCAAAAGCATCTTTAAAGACATTCCCCAGTTGGTCTGTCGCGGTGATTAATAGTGTAATAAAAACAACGGTTACCAGGCTGGATTTCCATCCAAATTTCTTGAAAATAAGAAATAATAGTAATGCGTACAGAGGTATTGCCGTCCATTTATCGGTGATAAGCAACCATAACCAATCCCAGGATTCGTTTCCAAGATTGTTAAGCCAAAGAAATAATTTGTGATCTAATTCTATTAATCTGTCCATTAATCGTCTTCGTATCGCGCTATTTCCCTATCGTAAAATTCTGAAGCTTCTTTAATAAGGCCTTCCGTCTCATTTTCGAGCTCCTCCTCATCGTGCTGGTCAAATTCTTCCAGCCATTCTACTTCATCGTTTTCAAGGTTGATTATAAAACGTGGAAATTCGGTATGTACTACGAAAATTGCAGTAGGATAATCGGTGTTGTCACCGAGAAGAAATTTAGGGAAATCCATAATTAAATTTTTGATTGAACAAGACTTGATTCTTGCAAAATAAGTTTTTTTGTTAAATAGTTAAATCGAATGTACAACATTAATGCCGAAACAGAGAGCCCTGCAAGGAGTCCCAGCCAAATTCCCATACTCCCTAGATTTTCGGCTTTTCCAAAATACCAGGAAACCGGGAAGCCAATAATCCAGTAAGAAATAAAACAAATTACTGTGGGAATTTTTACATCCTGAAGCCCTCTTAAAGCTCCCAGAATTACAACCTGCAAACCATCGCTAAGCTGAAATAATGCTGCTACTACCAGTAATTGCGCTGCCAGTAAAATCACTTCAGCATTATCTATATAAAATGTGGGCAGCCAATCTTTCAGCAAAATAAAGCCTAAGGCAAACACAGCTTCAATTAAAAAAACTAACAGAAAGGTTGAAAAGGCTATTCTTCGTAGATCTTTAAAATTGGCCAGACCTTTTTGATTCCCTACTCTAATAGTGGCGGTAACACCAAGGCCAACAGCGATCATAAATGTCATAGAAGCGAGATTCAAAGCAATTTGATTTGCTGCCTGTGGATTTGTACCCAGTACACCGGCAAGAAATACCGTAGCGGTAAAGATCCCTACTTCAAACAGCATTTGTAGTGCCGTTGGGAAACCGAGATTCAATAATCTTTTAAATACATTAGAGTTCAAAGATTCCTTTTTGCCCCATTTAAAGTATTCGGCGAATTTCTTTTTACGTCTCAAGATTTCCCAGACAAACCAAAGCATAAAGAAGCGGGAAATTAAGGTGCCAATCGCCGCACCTTCCAGTTCCAATCTTGGGAAGATCCAAATTCCGTAGATAAGCAGGTAATTAAAAACAACGTTCACTATGTTTGCGATTAAAGTCGCATACATGGCATATTTTGTTTGGGAAAGTCCGTCAGCAAATTGCTTAAAGGCCTGGAAGATCATTAACGGAATCATCGAAAACGCCACAATATCGAGATATGGAATAGCGAGCTCTACTACCTCTGGCGGCTGATCTAAATAATATAAAACCGGCTTTGCAACAAGCAAAGTGAGGAATAAAGCAACCCCATTAATGGTACATAAAATAACGCCATGGTGAAAGTAACTCCGCCCCTTGTTGATGTCCTGAGCACCATCGGCTTCAGCAATTAATGGCGTAATGGCAAAAGAAAATCCAATTCCCAGGGAAAGCGCAATAAACACCAGACTATTGCCTAGAGAAACCGCAGCCAAAGGCGCCGGTCCCAATTGCCCGATCATTAAATTATCTACCAGTCCTACTAAAACATGACCTAACTGGCCGAGCATTACGGGAAAGGCAATATTTAAATTCTTATTAAATTCTTTAGTGTAGGCGCTTAATTGCAAAACATAAATTTAGGCGGCAAAGATAATAGGATTTTACCGCCCTAAAATTTAAATCGGATAAAGAATAATTAAATTTTCAGCTTAAAGTTTTTGATCTTTTTCAAGGTTAATACGTTTCATTCCGTACTTATCTACCAGGTAAATTAGTGAAGTCATTGTAGCGGCTCCTAATTCTAACTCACGCTTGTTTACGTGTTCAAAAGTATCAGTTGCTGCGTGGTGGTGATCAAAATATCTTTGGGAATCTGGCCTAAGTCCGGCAAGGACTATATCTCCTTTTTTTAAAGGGCCAATATCTGCACCGCTACCACCTCTTCCAAAATAATGAATTAGATAAGGTTCAAAAAGTGGTTTCCAGCTTTCAATTTGGGCAAATTGGGCATCATCGGCTTCAAAAGAAAAGCCTCGAGGTGTAAATCCGCCGGAATCACTTTCCAGGGCAAAAATGTGGTTTTCGTTTTTGCTATGTGCTACCTCAGCATATTTATTTCCACCACGTAAACCGTTTTCTTCATTCATAAACAGCACTACCCTTATAGTTCTTTTAGGTTGATAACCGGTTTCTTTAAATAATCGCAACACTTCCATAGACTGCACTACCCCGGCACCATCATCATGAGAACCGTCTCCTAAATCCCAGGAATCTAAGTGGCCACCCACTACCATAATTTCTTCGGGAAATTCGCTTCCGGTTATTTCGCCAATTACGTTGTAGGATTGTACTTCCCCGTGATTTTCCGAACTTAATTTATAGTAAAATTCCAGGTCTTTTTTCAGCTTTAAAATTCCGGATAGATATTCAGCATCTTTGGTACTAATCGCAGCAGCGGGAACTCTTTGACTATCCGGCAAATCGCCATAACTCATAGAACCAGTATGTGGATATTCATCAATTTTATGACTTAATGAACGAACAATTACACCTGCAGCACCATATTTTGCCGCAGCTTCGGCACCAGAGTAACGCTGATCTACACAACCACCATAAGCTTCAAAGGTTTGGATAAGCTCCGGTTTCATCGGGCGGTTATAGAAAACGATTTTACCCTTAATTTCATCTTTATAATTTTCAAGGTCTTCAATTCCCTGCACTTCTATAACCTGAGCCTTTAAACCACCTACAGCTGTAGCTACAGAACCTCCAAGGGCAGTTATATTAACTTCGGTAGTCATTCCCGGGCCTGTTTGGATATAAGCGTGCTCACGTGCGCCACGCGTCCATTTTGGTACCATTACCGGTTGCAGCCATACTTTATCCAGGCCAAGTTCTTCCAGTTGTGCTTTGGTATATTCTACTGCTTTTTGGGCATTTAATGAGCCCGATAAGCGCCCGCCAATATTATTGGAAAGGTGATCCAGCCAATCATACGCCTTCCCCTTAATAAGGGCTGCATCATATAATTTACGAATTTGAAGAGAATCTTCTTTAGTTTCGTTTGCCTGGGCGTTAATATTTAATGTAAATACGAAGCAAAAAAAAGCGAAAATGTATCGTTTCATCGAGGGAATGGGATTTAATTTTTTAAACTATGAATCACGAAAATAATTATTACTTCGGAAGCTTCTATTTTAATCCTGAAATTTTTCAGAAAATTTCCTCAAAAATTATTCTCAGCTAATTGACAAGCAAAGAATATGCCTCAAAATCACGATGAATATTAACCGCCTTACAGGCAATTACAAAAAGGATAAATTTTATATCTTCGCCGTTAAATTTTAGTAGTTTGAACAAAGAAGAGAAAGAAGAGATCATCGCTAAGGTTACCAGCCTTTTAAAGGAAATCCCATCATCTATGGACATCGTTAAAAAGGGAGGAGACCGCCATAAGCGATTTAAATACCTTGCCACGCATATGGTGGAAAAAGCCATTGAAAAAGACGCTCTTATTATCTCTGAAAACCGAATGGGAATTGCTATTTTATTTAAAACCAGCAAGAAAGAAGATAGTTTCCTGAAAGATATCTGGACACAAATTGGTTTGGTTTTAAATGTTACCGGAATAAAAAATGCTTACCGCATTGTTAAAAACCAGAATTACATCAAAAAGCAACGCCCCCAAAACAGCGAATACTTATACTGCTGGTTCTGGGGAATTTTAGCTGAATCCCGTGGTGCTGACACGCAGGTAGGAAAAGAAATGAAAGACGAATTTTACCGCCAGGCAAAGGAATACCAAATCCCTCTTTATGCTGAAACCAGAATGCGCAAAAACGCCCTGGTTTATCAGCGTTTTGGGTTTAAGTTATTCCACGAATGGCAACACCCAAGCGGGGATACCATGTACTTTTTAAGGTACACTCCCCCGCCGAAAGATCAGAATTAATTTTCTTTAAAATTTACTTCCAAAAAGTTTTACGTCTTCTTCGGTAATTTTTTCACCTCCAAGGATAATTAGGCGTTCTACTACATTACGAAGTTCACGTATGTTACCGCGCCAGTCGTAATTCTTAAGGATCTCTAAAGCATCTTCAGTAAACTCTTTTTTACCAGAACCATGTTCCCCTGAAATTTTTTCACTAAAATAATCTATAAGCAAAGGAATATCCTCTCGACGTTCGTTTAGCGACGGCACTTCAATTAAAATAACCGCCAGCCTGTGATAAAGATCTTCCCTGAATTTCTTCTCTTCAATTTCTTTTTTCAGGTCTTTATTCGTTGCTGCAACAACCCGTACATCTACTTTAATATCTTTTCCGCTACCCACCCGGGAGATTTTACTTTCCTGTAAAGCCCTTAAAACTTTGGCTTGCGCCGAAAGACTCATATCACCAATTTCATCCAGGAAAATTGTTCCGCCATTCGCAACTTCAAATTTACCGGCGCGATCTTTATTTGCTGAAGTAAACGCACCTTTTACGTGTCCAAAAAGTTCGCTTTCTATTAATTCTGAGGGAATAGCTGCGCAGTTTACTTCTACCATTGGCCCTTTAGACCTGTCGCTTTTTTGATGTATCCAGTGAGCTACTAATTCTTTACCAGTACCGTTCTGGCCAGTGATAAGAACACGGGCATCGGTTGGAGCAACCTTCTCAATGAGTTCCTTGATTCGCTGAATTCCTTCAGACTCCCCAATCATTTCAAAATTCTTGCTCACTTTTTTCTTAAGCCGTGTATTCTCTACTACCAGCTCTTTTCTATCCAGCGCGTTTCTTACCGTGTTTAATAGTCGGTTAAGATCCGGTGGTTTAGCGATATAATCAAAAGCGCCCATTTTCATTGTATTCACAGCAGTTTCCAGATCACCGTGACCTGAGATCATCACCACGGGGATTTCAGGCTTAATTTTCATAATAGCCTCCAGAACTTCTACCCCATCCATTTTGGGCATTTTTATATCACAAAGTACAAGGTCGAAATCTCCATCCTTTACTTTTTCAGTTCCTTCAAGACCATCTGCGGCTTCTTCAACTTCATAGTTTTTACTTTCTTCAGTAAGAATTTTCACTAAAACCCTTCTTATTGCTGCTTCATCTTCAATTAATAAAATACGTGCCATATTATAATATACTAAATTTTAAGCCACTACGGGCGTAGAATGTGTTCTTGTCGTCTATTGTATAAAGGTTTTCCCTGTCACTGTCTCTTAATCTAATATCATTCAAAACCGTATATCCGGCATAGAGGTAGAAAGAGATATGATCGGTAAAATTATATTGATAGCCCAAACCACTTAATACAATGGTCATAGACATACTCTCTGCCAGCCTGTCTGCATTGGGATTTGTTTGAGGATAGGGATTAAAATTTTGCTGAATGTTTGCGAAAAAACCATCTAAGGTTACAAAACCCTGAACCTGATGTTTGTCGTTAAAGTAATGCACAAGGTTGGTTTTTGGAATTCCTAAACCGTAAGACCATTTTTCATCAAAACGTTTATAATAATTTATTACAGGCAGAGGAAACGGAAATCCTGTAGTTGTAGAATAACTTAAACCCAGAATTAGGCGCCAGGGTTCTATATAACGCTCATCTTCTTTAATCTTTATGAAAAATACTGAACCGGTGTAAATGAAATCGTCTTTTGCCAACTCACTGGTCGCAAAGTTAGAAGCTATTTTCACTCCTGTTTCGGCTCCAAAACGCCATAAATCATTCATTTTAAAAGTATAACCTATTTTTCCGGTGAATGACTGGAATCGATCCAGGTTATTGGTGGAAAAGGCTTCATCATTTCTATATTTAAAATTTACATTTCTGTATTCCACCCCCGGAATCAGATAGGCATCATTTTCATTAAGCTTAATAGGGAAATTCACGAAAGTTCTAAACCTTCGAAATGAATTATCTGAATCTGACTGCGGAAAATAGGTGTATTCTATTCGCGCTAGATCTGTAGATTGCGCCATTACCGGAAAAGTTACAACTCCCAGCAAAAGGAAAGTTATAAATTTAAGGGTCTTATTCATTATTTGGTAAATTTTGATTTGGGTTTTGGGTAGGATAATAATGCACATCCCGCTGTGGGAAAGGAATTGTTATATTATTTATCCTGAATTCTTCATCTATCTTAAATCTAAGTTCACTTTTTATTTTTGGGTCTACAAAACTATCGGTTACATAAAAATGCAGGGAAAAAACCAGGGCTGAATCTCCAAAATCATCAAAAAGAACAAAGGGCTCAGGGCTTTTCACAATATTTTTATTTTCTTTAGCACATTCCAGCAAAATTTCCTTTACTTTTTGCGTATCACTACCATAAGAAACTCCAACCTGAACTCCCTCCCTTGTGGTTGCGTGGTTTTGAGTATAATTATAGATTACATCGCTAATAAACTTGTGATTAGGAATAATCATCACCTTATCGTCTCTGGTTAAAGCGCGGGTGGTTCTCAGTTTTATTTCAAAAACGCGGCCAACCCTGCCTTCCATTTCAATAACATCTCCTACCACAAGCGACTTATCTATAATTATAAAAACCCCTCCAATAATATCCTGAAAGAGCTCTTGTAAAGCTAAACCTATACCAACAAAAAGTGCAGCCGAAGCTGTTAAAAGTATCGTAATATTTATTCCGGCAGAGCTCAAGGACATTAAAATTACCACCAAATAGACAAAGTATTTAATAAACTTAAATACGCTTATAAACTTATGTTTGTCTTGCTTTGCTAGTTTCCCGGTGATGAACGATCTAATTACCCTAAGAACAATACTGGTAATTACAAAAGCGAAAATCACCAGGAAAATTAGACCTATCGTAATTTGCTGTTGGGAACCCCCAATTTCATAATCGAAAACAACAAAATTCCAGAAATCTACCAGGCTACCCCAAATATCCTCTTCTACAACCTCTTTGATCGCTTCTGATTTCCCCTGTTCTTGCATTTCTAATATTTAAGCCATTTAAATAGTTCTTTGTAACTGGCTTTTTTACCATACATAAGAATTCCCACTCTGTATATTTTAGCTGCAAGCCAGATCACTCCAAAATTGGTGATGATCAATAGCCCTACTGAGATTGCTAATTCCCACCATGGGACCCCAAACGGGATACGCATAAGCATCACAATAGGTGAAGTAAGCGGGATCATAGAGAAAATAGTAGAAACGCTCCCATGCGGATTCTCGATTACAGAGAAGAATCCCACATAAATTCCCAGCATTAATGGCAAAATAACCGGAAACATAAATTGTTGGGTATCGGTTTCGCTATCTACCGCCGCGCCAATTGCCGCATAAATAGCACTGTATAAAAAGTATCCCCCAATAAAATAAATTAGAAAAAATATAATTAGGCTTAGAATTGGCAAATTAAGTACATCCATTACCAATTGGGCAATTTCGGGTTGCGCTATTTGTTCAACGGTTTCTAATTGTGATTTCTGAACAGTAAATACATCTATCCCTAAAACATAAAATGACGTAATTGCTAAAACGCCGGCCAGAAGTACCCAAATAGTGAATTGTGTAATACCGGCTAAAGATGTTCCCAGTACTTTCCCCATCATAAGTGTGATGGGTTTTACAGAAGAAACTATAATTTCAATAATCCTGTTGGTTTTTTCTTCAATTACACTACGCATCACCATATTGCCGTAAATGATAATAAACATCATAAGTAAATATCCCGCAGCGCCACCAAAAAACATTTTTATGTAATTAGACATTTTAGAGGTGCGTTCTCCAGAGAAATTTTGGATTTCAATTCTCACCTCTGTTTTAGCCTCATTTAACTGGTTAACATCAATCCCACGTTCAATAAGTTCTTCCCGGGTAAGCCTATCGGCAATGGTTTTTTCTATTGCTTGTATGGTTCCCAGGCCGGGCGATTCTTTTCCGAAGAATTGAACACCTTCCAGATCTCTGTTAATATTTTCAGGAATATAAATAAGCCCGTAATAATCCTGTTCATTCACCATTTTTTTTGCTTCCTCAAGAGACTTTCCTGAAAGGTCTAAATACTGAACCTGTTCCTGATCATTAAATTCTGAAGAAAACATTTCGGTCTCATCATACAAACCAATAATACGTTGCTCACTGCTATTTAGCATACTTAAATAAGCGATTAAGGCAAACATTCCTACCAAAATCAACGGACTCAAGAATGTCATGATAATAAAGGTTTTATTCCTTACACGCGCTAGATATTCCCGCTGAATTATTAGCTTTAGATTACGCATTTTGAGTTACAGTTTTAATAAAGATATCGTTTACTGAAGGTATAACTTCTACAAAATGATTTATGCTGGCCCTCCCAATAAGGTAATTTAAAAGCTGATTTGGAGTTTCTCCATCTTTAAGCTGAATAGTTAATTTGAGGTCGTCGTTAATACTTTTAAAACTAGTATTGCCTATCACGAATCTTTCCTTTAAATCTGCCAAAAGCAGGTCTTCTGTTTCTGTTTCCAGGCCTACTTCGTATGTATTGGATTTGTATGCTCTTTTTATTTCTGAAACCTTACCGTCTAATAATTTATTAGATTCATGTATCAAAGCCATATAATCGCATAATTCTTCTACGCTTTCCATACGGTGGGTAGAAAAAAGAATGGTAGCTCCTTCTTCTTTAAGCTGGAGGATCTCGTTCTTAATTAAACCCGCGTTTACAGGATCAAATCCGCTGAAGGGTTCATCAAAAATCAGCAATTTAGGACGATGTAAAACCGTAATAATAAATTGTACTTTTTGCGCCATTCCTTTAGAAAGTTCCTGGATCTTTTTATCCCACCAACCTTCAATATGAAGCTTTTTAAACCAATATTCCAGCCGTTCTTTGGCTTCTGCTTTAGATAAACCTTTAAGCCGCGCCAGGTAAAGTGCCTGCTCCCCAACTTTCATAGATTTATAAAGTCCCCGCTCTTCCGGCAGGTAACCAATATGAGCAATATCATCGGGGTGCAATGGCTTACCATCAAGAAAAACCTGGCCTTTATCGGGCATGGTAATCTGGTTAATAATACGAAGTAGAGTGGTTTTTCCTGCCCCGTTAGGTCCTAAAAGACCAAAAATACTTCCGCGGGGAATAGCGATAGACACATTGTTTAGTGCAGTAAAATTGCCAAATTGCTTATAAATATTTTCTGCTACTAAGAGGTTTTCCATAAAGCAATGTTGAAGTGTAAAGATATTTAAATTAAAAAATTAGCTTGAAAAATGAGGTATAATATTTTGGCTCAATTATTCTGAATAATAAAGGCCTCCATCTCTGGAAGCCTATGCTTAAAATTTTCCTTTTCTTTTTAATCTACTTTAAAAGGTAGAGGCAGGAGTAACCAACTTATTAATAACGTGAATTATGCCGTCTTCGGCCTCTACATCGCTTTGAATAATCTGTGCACCTCCAATATATACTGTTTCCCCGGTGGTACTAACTTTGAAACTCTGATCTCCTTCAAAATCAATCACCTGAGAATCTTCAAATTCATAATGGTTTACTTTTGTGGGAAGGATGTAGTTTCTTACGAAATTTATCAATTTAATCTGGTTGTCGGGCTCGCTGAGTTTGTTAAGTTTTTCTATTTCCATCTCACCAAAAGCCTCATTGGTTGGCATAAAGATAGTATAACCTTCCGTATATTCTATAGAGGTATCCACTCCAGATGCTTTAAGCAAACTCAAAAATCTTGAGAACCTTTCATCAGATTCTGCGAGTTCTACTACCGTATGGGCACCTGTGTCCCCAACTCCATCAAAAAATTTTTCCTGGGAAAATCCTGTAATAGCTGTTAGTCCAAAAATAATGAACAATAAAATTTTTAATTTTTTCATAATAATTTATTTAGTTGATTTTCAGTAATTTATCACATAATCAACTATAGGACAGCTTATTTTAAAAAAGTTTATAATAGATTTAACCATCCTGTTAAAAACAAAACCCACCCTTAATAAATTAAGGATGGGAAAAAAATTGCTATGAAAAAGAAAAATTGTCACTAAAAGACTTAGTGATAACCAAATATATAAATTTTTTCTTAAAACTGGGGTTCTAAGAAAACATATCTTTAACTTTTTCAAAGAATGACTTATCACTTTTCTCCGGATTCGGCTGGAAGTTCTCGTCTTCAGCCATTCTTTCAAAGAAATCGCGTTGTTCTTTATTTAGTGTTTTTGGGGTCCAAACATTTACATGAACCAGTAAATCTCCTTTTCCATAACCATTAAGATTACCAATTCCTTTTCCTCTAAGCCTAAGGATCTTTCCAGATTGTACTCCTTCTTCTACCTTAATTCTTACTTTTCCGGTAACGGTATCTATTTCTCTTGAAGAACCTAATACAGCTTCAGATAAACTGATATACAAATCGTAATGCAGGTTATCTCCTTCTCGTTGCAAGCTGTGGTGCTCCTTCTCTTCTATGGCTACCAATAAATCTCCAGGCACTCCATTTCCGGGTGCATCGTTCCCTTTTCCGGCAACTTTTAGCTGCATTCCATCTTCAACTCCCGAAGGAATTTTAATAGAAACCGTTTCTTCTTTTTGCACCAAACCATGGGCATCTGCCTCAGGTGGTCTCTGGTCTATGATCTGGCCAGAACCGCTGCAGGCCGTACAGGGAGATGCAGTTTGCATTCTACCTAAAATTGTATTGGTTACTCTGGTTACCTGGCCGGTTCCCTTACAGGTAGTACAGGTTTTATAAGTAGTCCCGGGCGCCTGAACCTTCCTTTTTACTTTTATCTTTTTCTCGGCACCATTGGCAATTTCTTCTAAAGTAAGACTCACCCTAATTCTAAGGTTACTTCCTTTTGCGCGTCTTTGGCCACCGCCAAAACCGCCACCAAAACCAGAGAAGCCTCCGCCACCGCTGAAGCCACCTCCGCCAAAGATGTCTCCAAACTGGCTGAATATATCGTCCATATCCATTCCGCCGAAGCCACCGCCACCACCGGCGCCACCTTCAAATGCCTGGTGGCCAAACCTGTCGTAACGGGCTCGTTTGTCTTCATTGCTAAGTACTTCGTAAGCTTCCGCCGATTTTTTAAACTTTTCTTCAGCCTCAGTATCTCCCGGGTTCTTATCTGGGTGGTACTTAATGGCCATTTTTCGGTACGCCTTTTTTATCTCGGCGGTTGAAGCGCCTTTACTTATGCCTAATATGTCGTAATAATCTTCTTTCATGGTCTCGTTTTGCGAATTCTAAAAAAGCTTTTATTTGCCGGTTACTACTTTAGGAAACCTAATAATACGTTCCCCCAGTTTATAACCTCGCTCAACTACATCAACTATCTTGCCTTTAAGCTTATCTTTAGGTGCAGGAATTTGGGTAATAGCCTCATGAATTTCAGAATCAAAGGCGTCACCTTCTTTCACATTCATTGCTTCCAGGCCTTTGCTGTTAAGCGTTTCTTTAAATTTATTATGTATAAGCTCAACACCGTGGACTAAATTTTCATCTCCAGATTTGCGAATTTCTTTTAATGCCCTGTCAAAATCGTCTAAAACTGGCAACATGGCTGTCATTACTTCCTGGTTGGCAGTTTTAAACAGCTCTAAACGCTCTTTTGAAGTTCTTCTTTTATAATTTTCGAACTCAGCAAATAGGCGCAGAAACTTATCTTTTTCCTTTTGAATATCTTCTTTCAGCTTTTCATCTTCAGTAAGTTCAGCTCCATTCTCTTCACTTTTACTTTCCTCCTTTTCTTTTTCCACCTCGTCTATAGCTTCATCTAAAATATCTTCAACCTGATCTTTTACAGGTTGGTCTTTTTGCTCTTCGCTTATATCTTTTTTCTTCTTGCTCATTTTTATGCATTTTAATACAGCCTGAACGGGTCAAAATCATTGCCAATAATGATTCGATGTCAAAATGTCACTCATAATATTTAGTAAACATTTAGCATTTACGTAATTTAACTTTGCGTAATTTTGCAAACTAAATAAATTAAAATTTAACAAAAATGAGAAAATCAATATTAAGCACTTTTGTGATTGCAGCTTTTTTAACTGCGGTTGTAGGATGTAAGAACGATAAAAATAAAGCAGAAACTTCAGAAGCTAAAGACGCAGCAACTGCTCAGGCAGAAGCTATGGAGTTTAAGGTAGATACATCGGCTTCTACTATTGAGTGGGAAGGAAGTAAACCAACCGGAAAGCATACCGGGACAATAAAACTTACTAAAGGTACTTTTAGCGCTAACGATAGCATTATTGAAAGTGGAAATTTCGTAATTGATATGCAATCTATTAACGTGACCGATCTTGAAGGAGATGACAAAAGAGATCTTGAAGCTCACTTAATGGGAACCGTAGAAGGTAAAGAAGGTGATTTCTTTAACGCTACTCAATATCCTGAAGCTACTTTTGAAGTAACTGATATTACTGAAGAAAACGGTCAAAAAATGTTATCTGGTAACCTTACTATTAAAGAGGAAACTAAAAACATTACTTTCCCTGTTAACATTAACCAATCTGATGACAGTATTGAAATTACCAGTGAAGAATTCACTATAGACAGAACAAACTGGAATGTGAATTTTGGTTCTAAATCTGTTTTTGACGGACTTGGAGATAACTTTGTAAGTGACGATGTTACTCTAAAAATCAACCTAAAAGCTACTAAAGCTTAAGACGATTTATAATTTTGATTATTAAAAAAGGCTGCCAAAATTTTGGCAGCCTTTTTTATGCTTTTATGTCTTGAAATACTATATCAAATCTTCCAGGGCCTTTGCAAGGTTTACATAATGAAAAGAGTAGCCTTCCTGTTCTATTTTATCGCTGCTCACCAATTGGCTGGATAAAACGAGGTGCGCCATCTCCCCTAACACAAGTTTAAGGGCTACTTTAGGCACATTAGGTAACCACACCGGTTTTCCCATTTGGGACGCCACTTCATTCACCAATTCTTTATTGGTAACCGGGTTTGGTGCCACGGCATTGTAAACGCCGTTAAGCTCGTTTTCTAGTGCGAACAAAAATATGCCGCTAATGTCGTCTATATGAATCCAGGATTGCCATTGTTTCCCACTACCAAGCGGCGAACCTACATTAAAATTCACCGGCTCTTTAAGCTTCTGAAGCATTCCGCCTTTTTCGGCAAGTACCAATCCAATTCTAATTTTAGCGACCTCAATTCCCAGATCTTTAAAATTATCTACGGCTTCCTCCCATTTAACCACCACTTCTCCTACAAAGGAATCATCTACTGCCTGGTCTTCTTCAGTATATAATTTCTCAAGAGAACTCGGGTATACGCCTATAGCACTGGCTGAAACCAGGTGTTTTACCTGGTGCACATTTTCCTGTAAACATGTATAAAGTAAATTTGCCGTGTCGGTACGGCTTTTAAGGATCTTCTCTTTTTGTTCGGGTGTCCATCGTTCGGCAATACTGGCGCCCACAAGATTTATAATGGCATCAACACCATCTAACGCCCTGCTATCAATTTCATTCTCATCAGGATTCCAGTAAAACCCCTTGTAATTTGTTTCATTTTCCAGTTTATCTTTGCTGGTTGAAAGGTAATATATCTCCATCCCCTTTTCCTGACATAACTGGCTGATTTTAGATCCAATTAAACCGGTAGCTCCTGTGATTAATACTCGCATTTTTCTTTACAAGATAGCAACAAGAATAAACCCCTACTAAATATTATTACTGATTTAACAGCAAAACCGGCTACTTTTTAAATGCTCTTAACATTTCCCGTTTTCCAGGAGGGCCTGGCAACCGTTCAACCATAAAACCTGCCGTTTGCATAGCTCTTCTTACACTCCCCTTTGCCGAATAAGTTACCAAAACGGCCTTGCTTTTCATCGCGGAAAACATTTTATTGAAGATTTCTTCTGTCCAAAGTTCGGGTTGAACCCTGGCTCCAAAAGCATCAAAAAACACCAGATCGTATTTATTGACATCTTCAATTTGTTCAAAGCGTTTTTGTTGTTTTACAAGCTGAAAATTTTCAGAAATACCTACGGGTGCATCCCAGGTAATTTCGTGCATTTTATGAAAAGAATTTACCTGATTTTCTGCTGAAAGCATTTCGGCATAATTCAATTCCCTTATTTCATTTTCAGAAACCGGGTATGCCTCTACCCCTGTATAATTTATATCAAGCTGATTTTTTTTAGACTCAAGAAAAGTGATGAAAGCATTAAGGCCGGTACCAAATCCTATTTCCAGAATAGCAAGCTCCTTTCCTTTATTTAGCCCCACCCAATATTCCAGCCCCATTTTTATAAAAACGTGCCGGGCTTCCTGTATCGCACCGTGCTTAGAATGATATTGCTCATCCCACTCGCTCAAATGAATGGTTACCGAGCCATCGCCGGTTTTTATTATCTTCCTTTCCAAATTATTTTTTTAAAAGTACCCCCTTAGCGATAAAAGCTTTGGTGATTTCAGGCGAAGTAATCGCAGCTATTTCAGCTTTAGATTTTCCTTCATCTTCAGCATAATGTTTTTGATCCTCAACTGACATTTCATTTAAAAAGGCCTTCCCTTCTACGATCACCTCGGTGTTTTCGCTGTCTTTCGGTACAAAAAATCCATAATCCTTAAAGGTAATCCTTATATCTTCTTCTTCCGGAAGTTCCAAAATCATCCAGCAACCTTTCATTTTACAAACGCTGTTGATTTTTGAAGCAAATTTAAGCTCTAAAGTATCGCCAGGTTTCAGCGAATCAAATTTCTCTAACGCTTCAGCTGAATTTAAGGAATTTTCAACCGTTATTTCAGCTCCAAACGAATTATAGGAAACAGGATCTGCTTCGGCTAAAACTTCTGCTTCATTATTGGATTTTTCGTTTTTACAGGCTATAAAAATTAGCGATAAGGCTAATATTGACGCTATCTTTCTCATTTTCTTATTTTTAGTTAAAAACTTGCCGGCAAACAAATTTACCAAAACTTTAGATTTTGATTCTGTTTTAATTTAGGTAAATTTGTTAACTAAACTTATGATAATGAAATACGATACTGACCAGCTCGAGATTAATAAAGTCCAAAAATCTAAAATTGAAGAAGTAAATTTCGACAATCTGGTTTTTGGCGAAGTTTTCACCGATCATATGTTTGTGTGTGATTATGAAAATGGACAATGGCAAAATCCTCAAATCAAGCCTTATGGACCTATTCAATTGGATCCTTCGGCTAAAGTATTTCATTACGGGCAGGCCGTTTTTGAAGGAATGAAAGCCTATAAAGATGAAGATGACCAAATCTGGCTTTTTAGACCCGACGAAAATTATAAACGAATCAATAAATCCAGCGCCAGGTTGGCAATTCCAGAATTTCCTGAAGAATTTTTCTTCAACGGATTGGAAGAATTATTAAAACTGGAAAAAGACTGGATCAAAAAAGGTTTTGGCAACTCGCTTTACATTCGTCCGTTTGTAATTGCTACCGAAGAGTGTGTTTCTGCCAATCCTTCAACCAAATATAAATTTATGATTATTTGCTCTCCCGCCCAGGCTTATTACAGCGGCGAAGTGAGGGTTCAGTTTTCAGAAAAATACAGCCGTGCTGCCGATGGTGGTGTTGGTGCTGCCAAAGCTGCCGGAAATTACGCAGCGCAATTTTATCCTACCAATCTTGCAAAAGAAGCCGGTTTCCAGCAAATAATCTGGACCGATGCCAATACGCACGATTATCTAGAAGAAGCCGGAACAATGAATATTTTCTTCAGAATTGGAGACAAGCTTATTACCGCTCCTACCAGCGATAGAATTTTAGACGGGGTAACACGAAAAAGTGTGATAGATCTTGCCAGAGACCTTAATATTGAGGTTGAAATTAGAAGAGTACCAGTTTCTGAGGTTGTTGAAGCTGCCAGAAAAGGCGAACTAAAAGAGATTTTTGGTTCAGGTACTGCAACGGTGATTAATCCTATCGCCGGATTTGGATATAAAGGAGAGAAGTTTGAGCTACCAAAAATGGAAGACTCCTACGGAAAATCCTTTAAAGACCGCCTTATGAAAATTCAATATAACCAGGCAGAAGACAAGCACAACTGGAGATACCAGGTAAAATAAATTGATTTCTTTAAGAATATAAAGAGGCTGTCTTAAAAGTCTAATTTCGTCAAGCTGATTTTTTCAGCTTCTAACATGTTTTGATTATCAATATCTTAGATTCTGAAATGAATTACCATTGACGTATTTTTAAAACCCTGATATTTAGGTTTGTTTTTTTATAATTCAAAAAGCAACTTACCTGGTTTGGAAGTTTCCTTTTTCATTTTTTGCGTGTATTCCTCTCACTGCGTTCGTCGGATACAAGTAAAACGAAACAAAAAAGTGCGCCCTATGTGGAGGTGTTTTTTTGGCAACTGCCTTCCTCTCCCTTCTGGTCGTCGGAGGCAGAAAAAATCGCAAATCAGCAGCTAAATTTTTTCCAGGGTTTCAAAAATTATTAACGCTGCTGATTTGCTACACTCACACACGGAGTTTAAAACTCGCTATGCTCGAAACGTCATTTTCCTACGCTAGATAAAATTTTTTATCACGGGTCTCAGAATGACAATTTAAAAAACTTTTTCAGACAGCCTCTTTCCTATTTTAATAATCATTGCTTTTTAAAACCTTTTCAATATTAGGTCTAAAATAATTGGGGCCTTTTATCACCTTTCCATTTTCGTTATAAATAGGATTTCCATTTTCATCAAGCTTACTCATATTACTATACTGAATTTCATCAAAGACGGCTTCAATTTTATGCTCCAGGCCATGTTCAATAATGGTTCCGCATAAAACATAGAGCATATCGCCCAGCGCATCTGCCACTTCGGTAAGATCGCCACTAGATGCCGCTTCCAGATATTCTTCGTTTTCCTCTTTCATCAATTCGAAGCGTAAACGGTTTTTTTCAGCTCCCAGGGAAGCCCTGGGGTTTTCAGCAATTCCCAACCTAAAGGTTTTATGAAATTCTTTTACGGCAGCGAGTCTTTTTTTCATTTGTTTAGAAATTTATCTCAAGCTTATGATCTCTGCAATTTTCGATTTTTTGTGTTAAGCATTTTACTGGTTTCATTTTAATAAAATCGATTATAGTAAGCCTAAAACCTTAACTTTGCATAAAAGTAAATAAAATGTTTAGCACCGGCCAACTCATTTTTGCAGGTTTATTTATAGTCGCTTTTGTAATAATTATCGTTATTAGCTATAAAAAAGATACTTTATTACACAAAAAACAATACAAGGGAAGTATTTGGGTGCTCCTGGCTTTCCTGGCCTTTATAGGTTTACTATTCGTACTTAAAGGCTTTTTAAATCCATAATTTCTCCTTTAACAACTAATGTTAAATTAAGTATCTTCGCTTATAAACCACCCAATATGAAAATTCTTAAATATCTTTTCTTTTTACTATTAATAGTGATAATTGCAGGTTCTATTTATATCGCCACAAAAGATGGTGATTATCAGGTTGAAGAAACCAAAGTAATTACAGCTCCGGTAGAAATGATGTTCCAGGAAGTAAATGAATTTAAAAACTGGGAGAACTGGGAACCCTGGTCCGCTGAAAATGAAGATATGATTATTGAATATGGAGCTAAAACCAGCGGTGATAGCGCATCTTATACCTGGAAGAGTGACAGTGCCGGCGATGGGGAAATAAGAACTATTTCAGCTAAACCTTATTCTAAAATAGAACAGGAAATTAGCTTTAAAACGCCATTTGGTGAATCTACCAGTGAAGTTTACTGGGAATTCAACGAAATTGAAAATGGTACTGAAGTAACCTGGGGGATGAAAGGCCACCAAAGTTTTATGGAAAAACTGGCTTTTACTTTTCAGGATGAAAGTATCACTGAAATGATGCGCCCAAAGTTTCAAAAAGGGCTCAATAATATGGAAAGCGTTGTTTTAAACAAAATGGATAAATACACTATCAACGTAGACGGAATTATACAGCACGGTGGCGGATATTATATGTATACCACTACCGCCAGCAAAATAAGCCAGGTAGACGAAAAAATGATACCTATGTTTGCAGATGTTTCTACTTATATGGATGAGAATGGGATTGAAAAAAATGGCAATCCATTTGTTCTTTATAATGAATGGAATGAAGCCTCGGGTACGGCTATTTTTTCCGCTGGAATCTTTACACCAAGTGAGGTCATTACTCCGGCTCAAAGTGAGATTTTAACCGGATTTATGCCTAACCAGAAAGTTTTAAAAACTACCCTGAAGGGCGATTACAAAAACCTAAAGGAAGCCTGGGATACTGCCTATAATTATATGGAAGCAAATGATCTTGAAATAGCAGAAGGCGCTAAAAACTTTGAGGTTCACTTAACTTCACCAGACAATGTTGCCAATCCTGCAAAATGGATTACCCACCTTTATATCCCAGTTAAATAACGACTTATGCTTAAACAACTATTATTGATTTTTTTAGGTGGCGGCCTTGGCAGCGTTCTCCGCTATCTAATCAGTAAAAGTTTGAATTTTGGAACGGCGTTTATTCCATTTGGCACTTTCACAGTAAATATTCTTGGTAGTTTACTACTGGGGTTAATTCTGGGGATCGCTGCCAAATCTGATATTTTCAATTCTAATACTGTTTTATTCCTTGCTATTGGTTTCTGTGGCGGCTTTACCACATTTTCCAGTTTCGCTTTTGAAAACCATGCACTTTTACGCTCTGGAGATTACCTAAATTTCTTCATTTATACCTTCGGAAGCATAATTTTGGGAATTCTGGCTGTGTTTTTAGGTCTATTTCTCTCAAAATTGACCTAAGCCACCTCCCATAAAATAGAAACTAAATAAAATTTACCTATTTATAAAAACAACCCCTAAAATTTTAGGGGTTGTTTTTATTTAATTCATATTTATTTAGCGTAAACCCCTATTTTTTAACGGGTATTGTGATATTTTTATACATTTACATCTGAAAAAAATAGGTATTCATGAAAAAAATAGAAGCAATTATTAGAAAATCACGGTTTGATGAAGTTAAGAAAGCGCTTCACGAAACCGAGGTCAATTTTTTTAGTTATTGGGATGTTACCGGTGTAGGTAACGAAAAACAAGGTCATGTATATCGCGGAGTCTCTTATAGCACCAGCGATATTCAAAGACGCAAAATTTCACTGGTAGTATCAGATGAAAATGTAGAAAGTACGGTAGAAACCATTTTAAAAGCCGCCCATACCGGTTCTGTTGGAGATGGGAAGGTCTTTGTAACACCTGTTGAAGAAGCTTACCGCATAAGAACTAAAGAAAAAGGAAAAGACTCACTTTCCTAAAATATACAACGTAAATAAACATTACTTTTTATGGAATTACTTACTACTAACAATGTTTGGATGATGGTGTGTACTGCCCTGGTATTTTTTATGCACCTGGGTTTCTCACTTCTTGAAGTTGGTTTAACACGTCAAAAAAATGCCATTAATATCCTTTTCAAAAATGTATTTATAATCTGTGCCGGTTTATTGTTTTACAGCCTGCTTGGATTCAATTTAATGTATCCCGACTCCTTTTTTGCTGGGGTGATCCCCGATTATTTCTTCGGCCTGTTTGGATTAGATGCTCCAGTGGCAGACGGTTCTTTAGACTTAGCTTATAACGAAGGCTATACTTACTGGACAGACTTCTTATTCCAGGGAATGTTTGCAGCTACGGCAGCAACAATAGTTTCCGGGGCAGTGGCAGAACGAATTAAACTGGGAAGTTTTATGCTTTTTTCTGTGATCTACATAAGTATTATATATCCTATTGTAGGATCCTGGAAATGGGGTGGCGGATTCCTGGACGAGCTTGGTTTCTACGATTTTGCAGGTTCTACGCTTGTACATTCTGTAGGTGGCTGGGCAGCTTTAATAGCTATCTATTTATTGGGTGCACGTTTAGGTAAATTTGGAAAAGATGGACAGTCACACGCGATTCCTGGTCACAATATTCCTTTGGCCACTGCAGGGGTATTTATACTTTGGTTAGGCTGGTTTGGTTT
The DNA here is from genome assembly GCF_020164485.1 of Salegentibacter tibetensis. Taxonomy (GTDB): domain Bacteria; phylum Bacteroidota; class Bacteroidia; order Flavobacteriales; family Flavobacteriaceae; genus Salegentibacter; species Salegentibacter tibetensis. The sequence goes on along the minus strand of NZ_JAIQZA010000005.1, from coordinate 78,141 downwards.
TAATGGGGGCTCGGTACTTTCAGCCGATCCGTCTTTAACTTCCATCACCCTTGTAACCACCTGCCTCGCTGCTGCGGCTGGTGGTATATCAGCCTTTTTAGTTTCAACAATTGCTTATAAGAATTATGATCTCACTATGTTTCTCAACGGGATTTTAGGTGGACTCGTTGGTATCACCGCCGGTGCAGATGTTATGGGTCCTTTAGATGCAGTTCTTATCGGCTTGATTGCTGGGGGAGTTATTGTTTTTGGAGTGTCATTAATTGATAAACTAAAATTAGATGATCCCGTTGGTGCTGTAGCTGTTCACCTTGCTTGCGGAATCTGGGGCACACTGGCAGTAGGTATCTTCGGAAGTCTGGCCGGTTTCGATCAACTACTATCCCAGTTGGCCGGAATTGGAATAGTAGGTGCCTTCTGCTGCATTTCAGCATTTGTAATCTTAAAAATTATCAAATCAACAATGGGCTTAAGGATGGAAGAAAGAGAAGAAACCGAAGGTCTCGATATACACGAACACGGTATGGATGCCTATGCTGAATTTGGCACGGCAAGCAACCGATAATAACAATTAAACCAAATTACAAAACCACACACCATTAAATTTAATTAACAACTTAAAAACAACAACATGTTAAAAAAACAAACAATTCTGGTTTTATTCTTTGGGGCTCTTTTATGGAGTCAAAATTCAAATGCTCAACAAGAAACTATTGACAAAATTGGAGCAGATTTAAGTCTTAATCATGATGCATTTTTCGGCTTTAACCCTATGATGAGTTTATCTTATCAATTTTCCGATACAGATGCCTTTACCGTTTACGGAATACAATGGGGTGCCGGTACCGCATCTGCCTGGGGACAATGGACTGAATTTGGCTTGGGGTATAATAAGACGGTAGGAAATTTTGATATCAACCCGAGTCTGGGATTTACTATGGGCAGTCTACTTTCCAGTGGCGCTGCGCAGGAAGGTATTATAGGAGATGGGATTGTACCAAATCTTACTATGAATTACGGATCTGACCATCTTGAAGGAGAACTTTATTTTGGATACTATGCCGCACTTAGAAATAATACAGCAGCAGGACAATCTACCAACAATTATGTGCATTATTGGGTAAATCTTGGATATAAATTTTCTGACTTTTTCTCCATGGGTGGGCATTTTGAAGAGTTGTATCTTTCTGGAGGTGAAATTGATGGTGGCCAGGATCTTGAGAGAGCCGATGGTTATCTTTGGTTAGGACCTTACCTGCAATTTCAAAAAGGGAATGTCGGACTTAGATTTTCCTTCGGTGGAAATTTAGCCGATGAAGATGCAAGATTTGCTATGAACGATTTCTACAAACTGAGTTTCTTTATCACCTTGTAATCTATTGTTATAAGGCCAGCTTGAACATAAATACTATTTAAAGCAAAGTAAGGATTATATGCTTTATTAAGCATCTAACAAATTGGAATCACCCTCCGGTATCCTTAAGTCTGAATACCGTCCGCCGGAGTTGGTGGTTTCTTCGTTAGTAATTCTAATTGAAACTCTTCCAGAAAACATCGTTAGTTCAAAACTAGCGATCAATTTTAATAAATAAATATTGAAAAGATAAACCTTCAGCTTAAGAAGGCTTTTTCAGATTACTAATTTCTTATCCTTTACTGCGGAAACTACGCTGCCTGATTTCCAACCGACAAATCAAACAAGTGGATATATGAAGAACAAAAACCAAATTTAAATTTCTGCCTGATAATATTTTGCTTTCCCAAGATATTCTCTAATCTTAGAATTGTATTCCTCACTTAGTTTAAGGTCTAAAATTCCTTCTATATCATATAGGGCCTCCATGTTATCAAAACCGGTTTTTAGTAAATCTTCGAGATACAAAAGAGCTGTTTCGTGATCGCCATCGTGACCGGCAATCTTAATGATGTTTAAATAAGCTTCAGGATCTTCTTTATCGAAAATAGTTCTAAGAATACTTACAAAAACCTTAGTCCTTGAGTTAGCTTCAGAATTTACATAGCCATCATAATAGTTCTTGCTAAGGTTGTCAAGGAATCCCTGAAGCCTGCCAGCCATTTTTTGCTTAGGCCCTTTTAATTTTTCTTCGTTTTCTTTTAATTCTTCTACCTGTGCGGCCCACCAACCTATGTTTTCATAATTAGCGGTCACCACGTCGGTTTCCATGTAATAAAGATATTCTTCCTGCTTAGCTTCTTCCTCAGCAGCAACATTTCGGTATTCCCGTCTTTGCTGTCTAAAGGTTTTATTTCTACGAACATTTCTTTTCTGGTCCCGTAAATCTATATCCAGATCAAAATCATCATATTTATCTTCAATTTGTTTAAGTTTTTCAAAAGCCTGGTAGTAGTTACGAGTTCGTCTTAAAACTTCTGCATATTCGGCTTCATCAGCAAACAGTTCTTGCACTAACTCCAGGTTTTGCTCCCTTTTCCCTTCTTTCATCGCGTTTAAGGTAAAGCCGGCAACAGCGTTTTGGATTATACTAGCAACAGGCCATTCTGCCTCATCCTGGCAGGAGTAAAAGTTCATTTCTGTAGGAAAATTCCTTTTATCTAAATAAGCTTTAATTTCTTCCAGAACAAATAGCGTGTTATTACTATCACAAGCCACCGCACTAAACATAAATTTATTGTTGGCGTTTAGATATTGAGTGTTTATCCAGGCATTCTCTACAGCCAATACCCCAGCAATATTATTATATATAAATGGTAAAGCTCCAGCTAACTGCCCACCTTCAGAAAGGCCGGCAACATAAACCTGTTCCCTATCTATAGACAGCATGCCGTCTACTTGATTTATAAATGGCCCGACTTTTTTAATATTGTTTTTTAAAGAGTCTTTCTTAAGGTTAAAATTAGAGGCGGCAATAATGTATGATTGTTCTTCGGCCACTGCTCTGAAAAGTTGCGTAGCTCCCCTTCCCCTTCCATGGGGATCAAAAACAAAAATTATAGGCCATTGTTTCTCTTTATTAAAGTTTTGTGGCAGATACAAAGTAAAACTATTTGTAGTTGTATCGGTTATTGGAATTGAATCTACAATTTTACCCAAAGGAATTTCTAAATCCTGAGAGTTACTAAATTGAGGAATAAAACCCAGGAGTATAATTAAAAAAGGTATCTTTCTCATCATAATATTAAATAATTACTATAAATATAAGCATAGATATCAAAGATCGTGCATAAAAAAGCCCTCATCACAAGATGAAGGCTTAATAATATATAGGTAATTTTACTTTTTTATCGGTTGCAATTTCAAATTGTCATTTCCAAATAAAAGATGGGCAAATAAGGAGACTACAAGTAAATCAGCAAAAATTAGGAATAATACCCTCACTACTTCAATACCGGAAAAATTTAATCCGGAAAATCCTATCGCACCGGTTATTGCTGAAACGATAAGGAATACTAAACTATACTTTCTCATATGTAATTTCTTTTTTTATAAAGGTAAGCACAGTGTAGTCGCATTAGTATTAATAAAATTACAATTTGCTATAATTTAACTAAAAAAAAATACTGGTTTTAGAAATTCCTTAAAAATGATGCTAAAAAGGTCTCACTTTAACTAAAGTTAAAAGATTAGCAGTGAAATTTATTTAAGTGCAATTTGATTAAGAATCACTATTCCCTAGAAATTAAGATTATTTCGCCCTGTTCTTATCAATAGCAGCAAACTCTACAACTTGTGAGAGTACTATATGGGTTTTTGTTTCTCCATAGGTTATCAATTTGTCAATAAATTCTTCTAAATGAGACTGATCCCGCAAGACAACTTCCATAATAATATTTTCGTTTCCGGTGATGCGGTAGCAATTACTAACCTCCTTAAATTCCTTTACTTTTTCCAGGAATGGCTTCAATCTACCCATAAATGCTCGCAGGGTTATTATTGCTTTTAATTGATGCCCGGTTTTATGATAGGAAATTTGAGTTTTATAACCTTTAATAATCCCGGCATCTTCCATTTTCTTTACCCGTTCAGCTACTGCCGGAGAGCTCAATCCTATTTCCCGACCAATTTCAGCAAAAGAATAGCGGGCATTCTGCTGTAATCTAGTTAGGATTGCCCAGTTTAATTCATCGATTTGCATATTAAAGTTTTATTAATATAATACCTTTTAAATAAATGTAAATTTTTATTTTAACATTAAAAAGCAAAGATAGCCTATTTAATTTCTGATTAATTTTATAAGAAATTAAATTTAATGTCACAGGCTTTTTCGCAGAATACCTATCAGATGCCCGTTTACCGGAAAGCATTGGAAATATTCAAACTTTCCAGGGCAATGGCTGTGCATTTTACTCAGGACAAAAACGTAATAGAAATGGGATTTGCGGCCAGCCCTAAAGACAGGTATGCCGGAGATCTTATAACTGAATCACTTCAACTGGCACCTGGGGTAGCTGCTGTAGCTGCAGCAAAAAATTCCGGCTCGCGTTTAGAGCGTATTAGAAATATCAGAAAAGCAAGTAAAAGTCTGAAATTACATTGTAAAAACCTGGAGTTTTCCGGAGTAAGGGAAAGTGAATTTTTAACGCTGCTAAAGAAAGAAATTCAAATTTTCGATAAAATGATAGCTGACTGGATGCAACAAATTAGAAAAGCCTAATTTACTTTAGCTTTGAGCATTTTTAAAAGAAAGCGATCTTAATACCATCAATCAACATATTAGTTCCGATTATTGCTATAATTAGCCCCATGATCTTCTCGATCACAATAATCTTATTTTGACCAATAAATCGCACTAAATAATCACTGGAAATAAAAGCAAGGTGGTTTAAGAACATAATCAGTCCAAACATTGCTGCAATAATTGCCATATCCATATAACTGGCAGTTGTAGTGTAGTTCATTGCCGTCACAATAGTTCCCGGCCCCGCAAGAATTGGAATAGCCAATGGAGATATAGATATCCCTTCGTTAAAATCTATTTCTTTCTGGTTATCAATACTGGATTGCTGTGCTCTAATCATTTCAAAACCAACAAAAAATACAAGAATTCCACCGGTAATCTTAAAGGCAGGAATAGTTAAACCAAAAAGCTGAAAAATATATTTACCCAACAGAATAAAACCGGTTACAATAACAAAGGCCGTAAAAGTCGCTTTCTTAGAAATAAAACGCTTTCTTTTTCCATCGGCCTGTTTGGTAAGGCTCAGAAATATTGGGATATTTCCAATGGGATTATTGATCGCAAAAAATGCTGTAAACGCACCTATGGCATATAACCAGATATTTTCCATAGATTTATGTTTTTGGTACTTAAGAGGTTAAAAATTAGAAGCTGCAAAAGTAATCTGAAATTTTAGCCCCACCCAACAAAAAAGATAAAAATTTTAAGCATTATGGAACTTGATAATTATAGAAATTTACCCCTATTTAAAAAAGCTGAAGAAATCTTAAATATGGTTCATCGAATTATCGATTTGATACCTGAAGAAAACGAAATACTGAAAAGTAAGGGGGATTTTATGATGGCCGACGCTTTAAAATTACCGGCTAAAATCGCCGGTGCCGAAGGAGCCGATCTTTATGATATACGTATGGAAAATGCTGCGATAATTAGAAAAAGTGCCCGTGATATTTATGTTTCCTGCAATCACTTTTTTGCTGATGATTTTAAAGAAACCGAATACCTGCATCTTTTAAGAGATACGATTGAAGAATTTCGTGTACTTTTTGCTGAATGGGTAAAAACCTTTGATGAGTGGAATTACATTATAGATCGATGGGGATTGTTTAATCCGCCCGGGATTAATTATGATGATAAAGATCCAGATGATGATATTTCTTTTGATAGTCCATTTGGGGAAGATGAACCGGAATAATTGAAAAATCACGATATTCTTTTCTTCTATAAGTTCTATAAGAATGAATAATTTTTAGATTTTTTTCTGGAGCAACAAAGTTTTTTTTGAAGTCAACAAAAATCCCAATGAGGCTACCGCCCATTGGGATGATTGATTTTTATATTATTCGGGTCTAAAGGTTCCCGATATTGCTTCGCTTATCAGAATCAACAAAATTTTGCTTTCAAAAAAATGCTCTTTCAAAAGATCCCGATATCGCTGCGCTCATCGGGATAAGCAGCCTGCACCTTTTTCCAACAAAAAACCCAACAACATTCTACTGCACAGGATCCCGATATCGCTATGCTCATCGGGAGGAAGAACACTTCCTAAACAAAATTTTGTTTTCAAAAACATTCGTTTCAAAAGATCCCGATATCGCTGCGCTCATCGGGATAAGCAGCCTGCACCTTTTTCTCTGCCCTTCGGTTGAGAAAAAGGGCGAGCTGCTTACATATTTCTTCTATACTGCCCTCCAACTTCAAACATCGCTCTGGTTATTTGACCAAGGGAACAAACTTTGGTGGCTTCCATTAGCTCCTTAAAGATATTCTCATTTTTAATAGAGGCTTCTCTAATCTTATCCAAAGCTTCTTCTGCAGAATCTTCTTTGGCTTTGTGAAGCGTGCTAAGAGTTTTAAGCTGGTGTTGTTTCTCTTCTTCTGTCGCTCTTATTACCTCGCCCGGTGTAACCGTTGGCGATCCTGTTGAACTTAAAAAGGTATTTACACCAATAATCGGGTAATCTCCATTATGCTTTAAGGTTTCGTAATGCAGACTTTCCTCCTGGATTTTTCCTCGTTGGTACATAGTTTCCATTGCGCCTAATACCCCGCCTCTTTCTGTGATTCGGTCGAACTCGGTTAAAACGGCTTCTTCTACAAGATCAGTTAATTCTTCAATTATGAATGAACCCTGAATTGGATTTTCGTTTTTCGCAAGCCCAAGCTCTTTATTGATGATTAACTGAATTGCCATTGCCCTTCTTACCGAAGCTTCTGTAGGAGTTGTAATCGCTTCATCATAAGCGTTAGTATGAAGGGAATTACAGTTGTCGTAAATCGCATACAAGGCCTGAAGCGTAGTTCTAATATCATTAAAATCTATTTCCTGGGCGTGTAAAGATCTTCCTGAGGTCTGAATGTGGTATTTCAACATCTGTGCTCTTGGGTTTGCACCGTATTTGTGCTTCAGCGCTTTAGACCATATTTTTCTGGCTACCCTACCTATTACTGCGTATTCTGGATCAATTCCATTGGAAAAGAAGAACGAAAGGTTGGGACCAAATTTATTGATATCCATTCCCCGACTTAAATAATATTCCACGTAAGTGAAACCATTGGCTAAAGTAAATGCCAACTGGGTAATTGGATTAGCTCCGGCTTCAGCAATATGGTAACCAGAAATAGAAACCGAATAAAAATTCCTTACTTTTTCTTTAATAAAATATTCCTGTACATCGCCCATTAAACGAAGTGCGAATTCCGTTGAAAAAATACAGGTGTTCTGCGCCTGGTCCTCTTTTAAAATATCGGCCTGCACTGTTCCCCGAACCACGCTAATGGTTTGTTCCTTAATTTCCTCATAAACTTCTGAAGGTAAAACCTGGTCTCCGGTAAGTCCTAAAAGCATTAGACCGAGTCCGTTATTTCCTTCGGGTAGATCTCCGCGGTAAACCGGGCGGTCTAAATCTCGATCATCATATAGTTCTTTATACTTTGCCTCAACTTTATCTTCAAGCTCATTCTCTTTAATATATTTCTCACATTGCTGATCTATGGCGGCATTCATAAAGAACCCTAACAACATAGGCGCCGGTCCATTAATCGTCATACTCACCGAAGTCATGGCATCTGCCAAATCAAAGCCGGAATAAAGCTTTTTAGCATCATCCAAACAGCAAATAGAAACCCCGGAATTACCAATTTTCCCATAAATATCGGGACGTTCATCCGGGTCGTTTCCGTACAGAGTTACAGAATCAAATGCGGTGGAAAGCCTTTTTGCAGGCAAGCCCATACTTACATAGTGAAATCGACGGTTGGTACGCTCTGGCCCACCTTCCCCGGCAAACATCCTGGTAGGATCTTCCCCCTGGCGTTTAAACGGATAAAGCCCCGCTGTATAAGGAAATTCTCCCGGTACATTTTCCTGAAGGCACCATTTTAAAATATCTCCCCAGGCCTTATATTTGGGCAACGAAACTTTAGGGATTTGAGAATGTGAAAGTGACTCGGTATGGGTGTCTATCTTGATTTCCTTATCCCGAACTTTAAATGAATAAACCGGCTCCACATATCTTGTAACTTTTTCCTGCCAGCTCTGAATCACTTCCCAGTTATAAGGATCGAGATCCATTTTTACACGATCAAACTCTGCAAAAAGTAACTTTAAAAAATCCTTTTGAGAATCTTCTGCAAAATCATTGATCTCTTCCTGGTTTATGCCGTGTTTTTCTAAATATTGAGATTGATTATTAGTCATATCTAAACCGGAAACCGACTCGATTGTTTTAAAAACCCCGTAAAGTTTCTGGGCTACTTCAGCCTGGCTTGCAGCTTTTTCATCATAGCTTCGGTTATTTTCAGCGATTTCTGAAAGATAACGTGTACGTTTCGGCGGGATCACGAAAATCTTTTCGCTCATTTCCGCAGAAATTTCAAAGGTGGAATTTAGATCGGCTTTGGTCTTTTCGGCAACTGTATCCATAATCTCACGATACAGTGTATTCATCCCCGGGTCGTTAAACTGAGAGGCTATAGTTCCAAAAACCGGTAATTTATCAGCGTCTTCATGCCATAACTGGTGATTACGCTGATATTGCTTTTTAACATCACGCAAGGCATCCTGTGCACCGCGCTTATCGAACTTATTTATAGCCACCAAATCAGCAAAATCCAGCATATCAATTTTTTCCAGCTGCGTAGCTGCACCAAATTCCGGAGTCATTACGTATAGAGCTACATCAGAATGATCCATTATTTCAGTATCACTCTGGCCAATTCCTGAAGTTTCAAGAATTATCAAATCGAATTCTGCCGCTTTTAACACCTCAACGGCTTCTGCCACGTGTTTAGAAAGGGCAAGGTTAGACTGGCGTGTCGCCAGGGAACGCATATAAACGTTTTCATTATTTATCGCATTCATTCTAATTCTATCTCCCAGTAAAGCGCCGCCGGTTTTTCTTTTAGAAGGATCAACGGAAATAATCCCGATGTTTTTTTCAGGAAAATCGCCTAAGAATCGGCGTACCAGTTCATCTACCAAACTGGATTTCCCTGAGCCACCGGTTCCTGTAATTCCCAAAACAGGAATTTTGCTTTTTTCGGTCCCATTTCTTAAAGGCTCAAAATGCTCAAGAAATGAATCATGCTTATTTTCAGCAAGGGAAATAAGCCTCGAAATAGTATTTACATTTTTATTTTTTAAATCTTCAGAAACAGATTTTTCTTCAACTAAATCACGGGTTTCAGTATCAACCCGCTTCACCATATCGTTAATCATTCCCTGCAGCCCCATTTCACGACCGTCATCTGGGGAATAAATTCGGGTAATTCCGTAATCCATTAATTCTTTGATTTCCTCCGGAAGAATTACTCCGCCACCACCACCAAAAATAGCAATATGACCGGCATTTTTCTCCTGAAGCAAATCGTGCATATATTTGAAGTATTCGGTATGGCCGCCCTGGTAGGAAGTCATCGCGATAGCCTGAGCATCTTCCTGAATGGCGCAGTTCACTACTTCTTCTACACCGCGATCGTGACCAAGGTGAATCACCTCAACGCCGGTAGATTGAATTATTCGGCGCATTATATTTATAGCCGCATCGTGCCCGTCAAAGAGCGAAGCTGCGGTTACGATTCTTATTTTATTTTTAGGGGTATATGGCTTTTGTTGTTCCATTGCTAATTATCTCTGAATTTTGGACCTGCAATTTACGAAAATCGCAACCAAATATTAGAATTTTAAGTTTTTTATAGGGATCTTTTAAACGGCTTTCTAATAATTGCTAAAGAAGAAAAAGTAATTTTCAGACCCAATTCTTTAATTTATATCTTTGGCCGCAAGCAATTATATAAAACCAGCATGATGCCAGATTCAATAATTTGCAACATACAGGGATAATTATAAGCCTGTGCCTAGATTCCCTGTTTGGGATAAAATATAAAAAGATGAAAAAAATACTACCCGTTTTAAGTTTACTTATTTTCTCCTCCTGCGCAGAATTACAAACCATAGCAGAAAATTACCCGCAAGCCGGTGTTAGTAATGCTGAAATAGCTTCAGGTTTACGCCAGGCACTGGACAACGGAATTGATAAACAAGTAACCAAACTAACTGAAGAAAACGGATTTTACAGTAATGAATTAGTGAGAATTACCCTCCCGCCCGAATTACAAAAAGTAGACAAAACACTTCGTGATTTGGGTTTTGATGCCTTAGCCGATGAAGGTTTAAAAGTTTTAAACCGGGCTGCCGAAGAAGCGGTAAAAGAAGCCACCCCAATTTTTGTAAACGCTGTGAAGGAAATCACGTTTAATGATGCCAGGAGTATTTTATTAGGCCAGAATAATGCGGCTACGATGTATCTTACCGGGAAAACCGAAGAACCGCTCTACGGAAAATTCAATCCCGTTGTTACCACTTCCCTTGAAAAAGTTGGCGCTACCGAAATTTGGACAAATATCATTAGCCGATACAACAGCTTACCCCTTACCAATAATGTAAATCCAGATCTTGCAGATTATGTGACTAAAGAAGCACTTGAGGGAGTTTTTACTATGATAGCTATTGAAGAAAAGGAAATTAGAGAAAAAGTTTCTGCAAGAACTACCAGCCTTTTGCAAAGGGTTTTTGCCCTACAGGACAGGCAATACTAAAAGAGTCCTTCAAAACTTTATATTCAGTTAAAAGTAATTAAAAAGCACGCTTATTTAACATTTTAAAGCTACAAGAAGAAAATTTTACATCAACATTAACGCTGACTTAGCAATCCTTTGCGCTTGTGCCTCCTATATTTGCAACAAAGACTAATACTTATGTTCAAAATCTTCGAAACAAGATCTACAGAAGAATGCCTTTGTGATAAGTATAAACATCTTATGCACAAAGCTTATAAATTGGCGCTTACCGATAAGGAAGAAAGCGACCGACTTAACGCAAAGGCGAAAACGATACTCAAGGAACTTAGAAGAATGCAATACGATAAAATAGATTCCTAGATGCTCAGTTTTTGAAAATAGTCTATTGCTTCCACCAATCGCGACCCGTACCAGCTAAAATATTCCCCATCTACCAATCTGATTTCCATATTTAATTGTGAAAAATATTCTTTATGCTTTTCCTTAAATGGAAATGGCTCTGAGGAAAGTAATAGTAAGTCAGGATTCTTTGCCTTTATTTCTTCAAAAGTAGTTTCAGGATAACGGGATTCTTTAAAAACATTTTCGAACTTATTCAGCTTTAAAAGCTCATCTATAAAAGTGTCTTTTCCTGCGACCATTAAAGGTTTCTTCCAAATAAAATATGCAACTTTTTTTACCGGTTTATCTTTGACCTGCTCCTGTAGGCTTGCTATTTTTTTCTTTACGGAATTTACCATCGTTTCCACCAAAGCTTCTTTTTGAAAGATCTTTCCATACTGAAACATTAATTCAAATGCATCTTCAAGCTTAACAATATCTGAAACGTGAACCGGTGCAATTTCTTCCAGCTCCTCTACCATTTCTTTGGTGTTCTCCTCTTTATTGCAGAGAATAATATCGGGGTTCATAGTCTTTATTCTCTCAAGTTTCACTTCTTTTGTGCCGCCTACAATGATTTTGGTTTTGCGAAGATATTCAGGATGCACACAAAATTTAGTAATGCCTACCAGATTCTCTTCCAGGCCTAAATCTACCAGAAGTTCGGTTTGACTGGGAACTAAAGAAACAATTCGTCTGGGGACTTGTGGAAGGTGTATTTGTCTTTGTAGTTGATCCCTAAATTCCATGCTAAGAGAATTAAAGCTGCCTTAATTCTTCGGCCATTTGCTGCTGAAGCACTTCGGCCTTGGCCCCTGCTATTTCAGCAAAATTCGAAGATTCAGAAGCATAAATAATCTTTCGGGAAGAATTCACTAAAAGGCCTACATTTTTAGTCATTCCGTACTCACAAACTTCTTCCAGTTTTCCGCCCTGGGCACCAACTCCCGGAACCAACAAAAAATTCTCTGGAATTATTTCCCTGATTTCCTTTAAAAATTCGGCTTTAGTCGCACCAACAACATACATAAGTCGGTCAGAATTTTTCCAGGTTTTAGAGGTTCTCAGGACTTTTTTATAAAGCTCTTCTCCGTCTATTTTTTGCGTCTGGAAATCGAAAGCACCTTCGTTAGATGTTAGTGCCAGTAAAATGGCCTGCCTGTTTTCAAATTCCAGAAATGGCTCTATTGAATCCTTTCCCATATATGGTGCTACGGTCACAGAATCAAAACCAAGATCTTTAAGAAAGGTTTTAGCATACATTCTGGAAGTATTACCAATATCGCCACGTTTAGCATCAGCAATGGTATACATTTCCGGATATTCGTGGTGAAGGTAATTAATCGTTTTTTCTAATGCCTGCCAGCCTTCAACGCCGTTGGCTTCATAGAAGGCGATATTTGGCTTATAGGCCACGCAAAATTTATGGGTGGCATCTATAATTGCTTTATTAAATTCGAAAATAGGATCGTCTTCCGACAGTAAATAGGTGGGAATTCGGTCTATATCCACATCAAGGCCCACAGATAAAAAAGACTTCTTTTTCAGGATCTGTTCAGTTAATTCTTGTGGGGACATAGTTTCGATTTTTATGGTTAATTAGATTTAAAATATAAAAAGAAAATTCCGCTTTCGCGGAAAGTAAATCTTAAAATAAAACTTTCGATAAGACTTCAAATAGACCTCCGCGCAGGCGGAGGTGACTAATGTTAGAATATATCTGAATTTTCTTTGAGCTTTTCGGTGTTTTCTACCAATCGCAATTCGTCTATTATTTTTTGAATATCCCCATTTATAATATTAGAAAGATCATAAAGGGTAAGGTTTATACGGTGATCTGTAACCCTTCCCTGGGAATAATTATAGGTTCTAATTTTCGCACTACGGTCACCACTGGAAACCATTGAGTTTCTCTTAGCGGCATCGGCCTCCTGCTTTTTAGCGAGTTCGATTTCATATAGACGAGATCGTAAAACCCTAAAAGCCTTTTCCTTATTCTTGTGCTGCGATTTTTGATCCTGGCACTGAGCTACCAACCCGGTTGGTTCGTGAGTTAATCGCACGGCAGAATAGGTTGTATTCACCGATTGCCCGCCTGGACCGGAAGAACAGAAATAATCTATTCTTACATCCTTTGGATCTATTTCCACATCAAATTCCTCAGCTTCAGGCAAAACCATCACGGTAGCTGCCGAAGTATGTACACGACCCTGGGTTTCGGTTTGTGGCACCCGTTGCACCCGGTGAACACCTGCTTCAAACTTCATTGTTCCGTATACATCTTCACCGGAAACCTCAAAGATCATCTCTTTAAATCCGCCGCTGGTACCTTCGCTATAATCTACAATATTGTGTTTCCAGCCTTTGCTTTCCACATATTTGGTATACATTCTATAAAGGTCACCGGCAAAAATACTGGCTTCGTCGCCACCGGTACCTGCTCTAATTTCCATCACAACGTTTTTAGCGTCGTCAGGATCTTTAGGCACCAACATCATCCTAATCTTTTCTTCCAGCTTTTTGACTTCTTTCTCGGCTTCTTCCAACTGCATTTTCGCCATTTCGGTCATTTCAGCATCACTCCCGTCTGAAATAATTTCTTTGGCTTCTTCAATATTATTGGTGAGCTCCAAATATTTTTCACGCTCATCCATCAAAGCCCTAAGGTCTTTGTATTCTTTATTTAATTCTATATATCGCTTTTGATCTGAAATCACATCGGGTTGAATAATTAAATCATTCACCTCATCAAAACGTTGCTTTACTATATTAAGCTTCTCAATCATATAATCACACTGATTTTAGGAAAACAAATTTACGATAAATTGATTGAATTATAAGATTGAAAAAAGAATTGTAAATTGATAATTAAAGGGAAATAAATGACAAGCAAAATAAGAGCAGTTTTCTATTTTTACAGGCAATTTATTTTGGTGTCTGTTTTACTGAATTTCCTTTTCCTTTTTTTCGGAAAACCTATATCACTTATTGTTATATTTAAACTTTTTCTTAGCTCCCTGGTATTTTATATATATAAAACCTCCTATCAAAACCAACTTTACTTTTATCAAAATCTTTCTCTGAGCAGTATAAAACTATTTGTTTTTAGCTTTCTGATAGATGTTATTTTCGTCATGCTTTCCGCCGGAATTTATTCTCTTCTATTATGATTTTTGAAATTGATAATGTTGAACTTTATTTTGCTGAAAAGCAAATCCTCCATGGCATATACTTAAAAGCTGAAACGGGACAGGTTACCGGAATACTTGGCGCTAATGGCTGCGGAAAAAGCAGTTTACTCAATATTTTCTTCGGAAGCCTCCAACCCAGGCATAAGCTGATTAGAATTGACAATAAACCTTACCTGAAGCCACTATTTAAATACGGGAACGTAAAATATCTACCGCAACAGAACTATATTCCGCCAAAAATGAAAATTGAAAGTGCTTTTCAGCTTTTTAAATTGAACCTCCAAAAATTTGAAAATGATTTTCCTGAATTCAAAGGTTTTAAAAATTTTAGAATGCGAAACCTTTCTGGTGGTCAACAGCGCGTAATAGAAATTTATATTTGCCTAAACAGCAAAGCCAAACTCATTCTTTTAGACGAACCTTTTTCGCATCTTTCCCCGATTTATGTTGAAAAAATTAAAGACTTACTTCAGAAGTTAAAGAAGGAAAAAGCCATAATTATAACCGACCATATGTACAGGCATATTTTGGATGCAAGCGATGAACTGTACCTGTTAAAGAATGGCAGCACGCAGCTTATTAAAAATAAAAAAGCACTTGAGGATTACCATTATTTACAACCCGGAACTTTCTAGATTTGCAGTAAAAACCCTTAATGAGGGATTAAACTTCACGATTTTCAATATTATAGGCAGACATTTCTAGTGGTTTGATCCAAAAAAGAAGTATCAATCCTAAGCTGAAAATATGAAAAAATCTATCAGGGTAATAAAAAACCGGTATATCTAAATAAAATGCAATAAAGAAATTAACATCAGAGAGGGCCATAAAAAGTGAAGCCAGCAAAAAATAGAAGCTCTTTTTATTACTATATCTATTGTTATATGTAATTGCAGCGCCAACCAAAACCATTGTAAGAATAGTAAACCCTAAATATGCGGGATTAAAATAATCGTATAAATGCGCTTCAGGCACCATAGTTAACAATTCAAACAAAAAATAAATATTTACACTTATTACGAAAAGCCCAATTAACAATTCTATAAGTCTATACTTTATAGCTCGAATCTTAGGAAAGACAATCCAAACTAACAGAAAAAAAGTAAGTGACCGGGCAATAAAAGTAATAAAATTAAAAATCTGATTTTCGTATAAAAGCAGAGATATATCGCAAATCCAAAAAGAAAGCAATACATAATGAATTTTAGAATTTAGCGCTTGAAAAGATAAACTCCATAAAATAAAATAAGAAGAAGCTCCTACCCTTAACCACCTACTATGCTCATCATCTAAAAAATAGAGCCCAAGTAAATTGAGTACAACCCAAAATATTGTAGAAGTAAAAACAAATTTTGAGTTATATATATTCAAATTATTCAGCAAGAAGTTACATTTTTACAGCTTAAACCAGGTATGAATCATTTTCGCGAATATTTCAAAAATCATCTATAATGATCCGATTTTAACCTTGTTAAGCCGGCTACCTATATAAATTAAAAAACAAAATATACGATTAAACTTATGGTTTTTAAAAAATTTAGCTGTATTCTCTTAAAATCTATAATTCTAAAGAATGCTATGTAAATTTCCCTCTTAAATACACAGAACGTTCAGCTTTTAATACTGGAACTCTCCGAATTCACTATTTATAGTGAGTTTCTTTTCCTCTGAAGCTTCTACCCTGCCAACAATTTGTGCTTCAACATTAAAAGATTTGGAAATTGCGATAATTTCTTCGGCAATTTCCGGGTTTACATAGAGTTCCATACGATGGCCCATATTAAAAACCTGGTACATTTCTTTCCAGTCGGTTTTACTTTCTTGTTGAATAAGTTTGAAAAGCGGTGGCACTTCAAACATATTGTCTTTAATAATATGCAGATTATCTATAAAGTGAAGGATCTTGGTTTGAGCCCCACCACTGCAATGCACCATTCCATTAATTTCTTTATTGCTGAATTTAGACAGGATTTTCTTAATAATAGGTGCGTAAGTTCGGGTTGGGGAAAGCACTAATTTCCCGGCATCTAAAGGTGAATTTTTAACTGAATCGGTTAAAGATTTTGTTCCTGAATAGATCAATTCTTCAGGAATATCATTATCAAAACTTTCGGGATATTTTTTAGCTAAAACTTTAGAAAAAACATCGTGGCGTGCAGATGTAAGTCCGTTACTTCCCATTCCGCCATTATATTCTTTTTCGTAAGAAGCTTTTCCGGAAGAAGATAAACCAACAATCACATTTCCAGGTTCTATATTGGCATTATCGATAACCTCAGCTTTTTTCATTCTGGCAGTTACTGTAGAATCTACAATTATAGTTCGCACCAGATCGCCAACATCGGCAGTTTCACCACCGGTAGAATGAATTTCAACACCAAATTCTTTTAATTCAGCAAGCAATTCTTCAGTACCATTTATTATTGCTGAAATCACATCACCCGGAATTTTATTTTTATTGCGGCCAATGGTAGAAGAAAGCATTATGTTATCTGTAGCGCCCACACAAAGCAGGTCGTCTATATTCATAATTAAGGCGTCTTGCGCGATGCCTTTCCAAACCGAAAGATCTCCGGTTTCTTTCCAGTACATATAGGCCAGGGAAGATTTCGTACCCGCACCATCGGCGTGCATAATAAGGCAATGATCTGTATCTCCCGTGAGATGATCGGGCACAATTTTGCAAAATGCTTTTGGGAATAATCCCTTATCTACATTTTTAATCGCATTGTGCACATCCTCTTTTCCTGCTGAAACACCACGTTGGGCATATCTTTTACTTACTTCCTGACTCATAATTGTATTGTTGAAGGCCCAAAGATAAACAGATTAGATTTTTTAGCGTATAATGCCGATTACTAATTTCAATAGAAACAAAAAAACCACGTGCATTACACACGTGGTTTTGAATATTTATTTACTTAAACAGATTATTTGGTAAAAAGCAACTCTCTGTATTTAGTTAATGGCCAAAGCTCATCATCTACCAGAAGTTCCAGTTTATCACAGTGATATCTTATTTCATCAAAATAAGGCTTAACATCATCACAATAAGCAAAGGCACGTTTTTCAGAGTCTTCTATCTTATTGGCAACTTTTCTAGCCTCGATCATAGCTTTCACTCCGCTGTTAATTTTAGCGATATGTGCAGATATCTCTTCAATGATCTCTAATTGCTCGTTAGAATGTTTCTTAAAGTCTTCATTATAGATATGCTTCAAGCCTTCTACGTTCTCAATAAGAATATTCTGATAACGAACCGCTGTTGGGATCACGTGATTTCTGGCGATATCTCCAAGAATTCTACCTTCGATCTGAATTCGCATCGCGTAGTCTTCAAGCTCGATTTCGTGACGGGCTTCCAGCTCCACTTTGTTCATCACTTGCATTTCTTCATAAAGAGCGATCGTTTTCTTGGAAACCTGAGCTTTTAATGCTTGCGGCGTAGTTCTATTATTACTTAAACCACGTTTTTTAGCTTCTTTTTCCCAGGCTTCACCATAACCATCACCTTCAAAACGAATGTTTTTGGATTTCTTGATGTAATCTCTAAGCACGTTAAAGATGGCATCATCCTTCTTCATCTTCTTGCCTTTAATCAACTCATCAACTTCAATTTTAAAGTCTTTAAGCTGCTTGGCCATAATAGTATTAAGAACCGTCATTGGATTAGCGCAGTTTGCGGTAGAACCAACTGCTCTAAACTCAAATTTGTTACCTGTGAAGGCAAAAGAAGAAGTACGGTTACGGTCGGTATTATCCAGTAGAATTTCCGGAATTTTACCTACTACGTTAAGTTTTAGATCTGTTTTTTCCTGCGGAGACAATTTTCCATCGGTTACTTTTTCTAATTCATCCAGCACCTCGGTTAGCTGAGTTCCAATAAATGCCGAAATAATTGCCGGTGGTGCTTCGTTAGCTCCTAATCTGTGATCGTTAGATGCACTTGCAATGGCAGCTCTCAACAATTCTTCGTTATCGTGTACTGCTTTAATGCTGTTAATAAAGAAAGTTAGAAACTGAAGGTTCTTCATTGGAGTTGAACCTGGCGCCAATAGGTTTGTACCGGTATCTGTAGCCAGAGACCAGTTATTGTGTTTACCACTACCGTTAATTCCTGCGAAAGGCTTTTCGTGCAGAATTACTTTAAAATGATGTTTTTCGGCAATCTTGCTCATAATATCCATAATTAATGAATTATGGTCTACGGCAAGGTTACCTTCTTCAAAAATTGGAGCAAGCTCAAACTGATTTGGAGCTACCTCGTTGTGACGTGTTTTTACCGGGATACCAAGTTTCATACACTCAATTTCCAGGTCACGCATATAAGCCAATACCCTTGAAGGGATTGAACCAAAGTAATGATCGTCTAATTGTTGTCCTTTTGCGGGAGAATGTCCCAGCAAAGTACGTCCTGCCAAAGAAAGGTCAGGGCGGGTCGCCGCTAAAGCAGAATCGATAAGAAAATATTCCTGCTCCCAGCCTAAGGTTGCAGTTGTTTTAGTAACATTTTTATCAAAATATTTAGCTACTGAAGTTGCCGCCTGATCTACTGCTTGCAATGCTCTTAGAAGCGGTGTTTTATAATCTAAAGCTTCGCCAGTATATGAAACGAAGATTGTAGGAATACAAAGCGTGGTTCCCCAAATAAAAGCGGGAGAAGTAGGATCCCATGCGGTATAGCCACGAGCTTCAAAAGTATTTCTAATTCCTCCACTCGGGAAACTTGAGGCATCTGGTTCCTGTTGTACCAAAGCACCACCACCAAATTTCTCTATTGCACTACCATCAGCCTGAGTTTCAAAAAAGGCATCGTGTTTTTCGGCAGTTGCTCCGGTTAGTGGTTGAAACCAGTGCGTATAGTGGGTCGCCCCTTTTGAGATGGCCCATTCTTTCATTCCGGTAGAAATATGATCAGACACTCTACGGTCAATTTTCTTACCGGTTTTTATAGCTTCCATCACATTTTCATAGGCTTCCTTGGTAAGGTATTGTTTCATGGAGGCTTCGTTGAACACATTCGTTCCAAACAGCTCAGACCTTCGGGCCGGCTCCTTAATTTTAACCGGCTTGCGGTTAAAGGTTTCTTTTAAAGCTTCAAATCGTAAAGTTGACATATTGGTGTTTTTGATAATTTTAAATTTCAGCTACCAAATGTATGTATTTTTACACATACCCCACCAAATAAGTCTACCCAGATTTAAATTTTTATGTATTCCTTAATATACCCCCTTAAAATTAACCCAAAAATGCAAGACCCGTAAAAATTACGTAGCTCACGAATAAAATCACACCTTTGTATCGATTGAAAAGAAACTTTTTTGGAATAAAAGCTAAAGGAGCAATAGCAAAAGAGATCCCTATCATCCAGAAAATGTCATTTGTAAGAATTTCATCTGACTGAATATAAATAGGTTGAATCATCGCGGTAATACCTAAAACCGAAGCGATGTTAAAAATATTGGAGCCTATTAGATTCCCCAGGGAAAGCGCTTTTTCCTTTTTTAAGGCTGCGATAACCGAAGCTGCGAGTTCGGGTACACTGGTACCTATTGCAATCATAGTAACCGAAATCACCCTTTCGCTCACACCAAGCATAGTCGCCAAATCTACCGCGCCATCTACCAGCAGTTCAGATCCTCCCCACAGCGCTACACCTCCAATAACCAACCAGATAATCATTTTAAAATTAGAAGTTTTCTTTAAAGAATCGTCTATTCCTTCCACTGCAATTTCAGTTTTTCTTCGCGATCTTCTTATCAATAAAAATAGGAAGAGGATAAGTGCTAAAAATAAGATTAAACCTTCCAGACGCGAGATATGCCCCCCGGTATTTAAAAAGTAATAGAGCACAATGGAAAACAACATCATCGCTGGCCAGTTAAACCGGTAGAACTCCCTGTCTACAGAAATAGAGGTTATTATTGCCGTTATTCCCAATACCAAACCTAAATTAGCGATGTTGGAGCCTATTACATTCCCCAGGGAAATATCAGAAAACCCACTTAAGGCAGCTTGTAAACTAACCAAAAGTTCGGGTGCCGAAGTCGCAAAAGAAACCACCGTTAACCCAATTACCATTCGGGAAATATTGAATTTAAAAGACAAAGCCACAGAAGCCCTAACCAGAAATTCTCCTCCCACCACAAGTAAAACAAGACCTATAAGAATAAAAACAATGCTCATCTGTAGTTTTTTGCGAAGATAAAATAATACCCCCAACTCTCAACCAAAGTATAAAGGCATTTTAAAACTAACAGAAACGTTGACAAACTATTTTTTTAGTATATTATTCAATAAATATAAATATTGTTTATGCAAAAAATATTTACTCTAATCTTAATTTGTTTTTTAAGTCAGCAAATTAAAGCTCAAAAAAATGTTGAAGGTTATATATTAAATATTGACGATTCTACCGCTATAGCTGCAGCTTCGGTTTATTTTGACGGCACCAGTATTGGAGTTTCTACCAACTCCAAAGGCTTTTTCTCCATTAAAGTACCAGAGCACATCAATTCCCCGCTTATAATTAGTTCTCTAGGTTTTCAAGTTAAAGCAATCGCAGACCTTTCAGAAATAACTAAAGAAAATCCTATATTTTTAATTGAAAAGCCCGAAGCTCTAGATGCCGTTTTACTGGAGGCTGACCCTTGGACCAGAAAAAAAAAGTTAGCAGAGTTTAGAAGGGAGTTTTTTGGCCCTACCCCGGTAGCTTCTTCATTAAGGATAGAAAACGAAGATATCCTTAAATTAAGATACAGCCCTTCCCAGAAAACCCTAATCGCTAATGCATCTGAGCCCTTAAAAGTGGTAAATCGATACCTGGGTTATACAATAACCTACAATTTAAGTTCATTTAAAGTTACTTACCAAAAAAGTGATTCCGGATTAATTATACCTTATATGATTTATTACGAAGGTTTCGGTTTTTTTAAAGAAACTAAGACAAAAACCAAGAAACGATATATAAGACGTAGAAAGAAATCTTTTGAGGGTTCACTACTTCATTTTATGAGAGCACTAAGCAACCAAACTTTAGCAGAAGAAGGCTTCAGAATTTTTAAAAAGAGCTCTGAAGTTAGGCCCTACGAATATTTTGAGCTTACTCAAAAAGATAATTTGGTGCTCGTTAAGGTTTTAGCTGAAAAACTAAATATTCTTTATAACAATACCGAGCAATCCGGCCTTTTGGCAAGTGGAAAATTTTCTATAGACCAATTTGGCAATCACGATCCACCGCAAAACCTTGTACTTAGCGGGAGTATGGGCAATAAAAGACTGGCGTATTTATTACCGACAGATTTTAACGAAAATGATTAAACTGTTTTATTCGTTGATAAACTATTTATTTCGTTATATTTGAATAAATGAAATCAAGAACCTCGGGGTAAGCTTACGAGGTATGAATTGGAAAACTATTTTATAATTTCGAGGCCCGCCTGCGGAACGGGCTGGCAAGCCTTAGGGAATTAAACCCTCAATCAGGGATTAAAATGAAACCAGCATGATGCTGGACCCAGAAATTAGCAACTTACAGTGAAATGATTATAAGTCTGTGAAAAATTCCCCCTATGGGATTAAATTTATATACAAATGAAACGATTAACTAATAAAGAAGAAGAAGTAATGCGCATTCTCTGGCAGCTGGAGAAAGCCTTTGTAAAAGAGATCATACCACATATCCAGGATAAGAAGTTACATTACAATACGGTTTCTACTATAGTAAGGCATTTGGAAGATAAAGGTTTTGTAGCTCACGATGCTTACGGTAATACGCATCAATACTACCCAGTGATTTCTAAAGAGAAATATAGAAAGCATATTATGAGTTTGACATCAAAACGCTTCTTTGATAATTCTTATAAAAGCATGGTTTCATTTTTTGCTAAAGAGGAAAAAATTAGTGCCGATGAGCTTCGGGAAATCCTTGAAATTATAGAAAAGGAGAAAAAGGATTAATTCATGGAGGCATTATTAATTTATCTTCTCAAAAGTGCGGGATTGCTAAATATTTTTTACCTGGCATATATCATCTTGCTAAAAAGAGAAACCAGTTTTCAGGTGAACCGCAGGTTTTTACTGGGTGGTATTCTCGCATCTGCTGTATTACCTGGAATATATTTTACAAGGAAAGTTATTGTTGAAGCTAATAGTATCTCATTTAACGAGATCCCAATTAGCACAAATATTTCTTCAGAAGATCTAGCATCAACTATTGGAGTGTGGGAATTATTGGGAATTATATATATTTTTATTGCTACCTTCTTCATAACCCGGATTATTCGTCAGCTATTCCATATTTCTAAACTCATTCTACAGAGTAAAATCACAAATGCTGAAAGCTTTAAATTCATAAAAACCAATACTACAATAAGTCCGTTTTCATTTTTCAAATTTATAGTTTACAATCCTGTAGCACATTCAGAAAAAGATCTGAAAATGATCTTACAGCACGAAAAAATTCACGCCTCCCAATGGCATTCTGTAGATATTTTAATCGCCAACCTCATCACTGCCCTACTCTGGTTTAATCCTTTAAGCTGGTTGTACAAAAAGAGTGTGGAACAAAACCTGGAGTATATAGCCGACAGGGAAACCGTCGCAATTTCCGGTGCAAAAAAGTCATATCAACAAGCCCTGGTAAAAGTTTCTATTGCCAACTTACAGCCCGCGCTTACCAATCATTTTTATCAATCATTTATCAAAAAACGAATTCTTATGCTGAATAAAAAATCATCTCAAAATTCCGGTCTTTGGAAAATAAGCCTTGTTTTTCCTTTAGTCCTGGCTTTTATGCTAGCTTTTAATGTAAAGACTGAAGCCAGAATTAATTCCTCGAAAAACTATGAAATTTTAAATACTAACGATGAAGAAGATCAAAAACTTTTAGAAGCTCATTTTTCAGAAAACACATCAAAAGCAGACCTTGAGAAATATAAGGATGCTTTTGCTGAAAACAATGTAACACTTGAGTGGCGCGACATACGGTATTCAGCTCATAAGCTAAAAAATATTCATATAACCTATACTTTAGAAACAGGCGATAGCCGGGAATTTCAATCAGAAACCGATGAAGATGGCAATTTATTACCATTTAAAATTGGTGCCCGATTTCACGAAAACGGAAAAATAGCTTTTATTTCAATTAGTAATCAAAAAGTAGGGGAACCCATTAATTCTCAATTAGTGGAACAAGAGGTTGCGCCAATAAAACATAAAAAACTACCTGAAAATTTAGTTTATAAAATTGATGGTGAAATAGTCTCTGTGGAAGATGCAAAAAAACTAAATCCCGAGGAAATAGCCGAAATACAGGTAATTGAAGGAGAAAAAGCAATAGATGAAGCTGGGAAGAAGGGTGAAAATGGAGTAATACTTATCAATACCAAAACTTCTAAAAACCCTACAGAAATCCCCGGTGATCCGCTTTATATTCTTAACGGGGCAACCACAAAAAAGGAAATTATAGACCTTATTGATAAAGACTTAATCAAAAGTGTTAACGTGTTGAAAGGAGAAAGTGCCATTTCTCTCTACGGGGAAGATGCGAAAGATGGTGCGGTGATAATCACTACTAAGGTTTTAGATGATGAAGAATCACAAAAGAAAGCTAAAAACAAAGTGATTGAGGCGAAGGCATTGTCGATTGGATTTCAGGAATTCAAGAAAAAAACTGATTATCAAATAATAACCGGTAAAGGTTTTAGTTATTCTGATGCGAAAGATATTCATGCATTCCAGAAATTTGAAGAAAAGCCTGATTCGGATAAGATAAAAGGTTTTGGTGTGAAAGCGAATATTTTCACAAATGGTGAATTACAATCTTCACCCTTAGTTATAGTTGACGGTGTAAAAGCCAATGGAACTGCATTAAAAGCTATTGATCCAAAAAATATTGAAAAAATAAATGTTCTTAAAGGCGAAGGAGCTATAGAAAAATATGGCGAAGAAACTAAAGATGGTGTAATAGAAATCACCACCAAGAAAGAAAAAACCACAAAAGAATAATTTCGCTTTTCATTGTAATTTGAATATTTTAAAGAGGCTGTCTGGAAAGTCTAATTTCGTCAAGCTGAACCTGACCGTCGGTTCAGGCGGGCTTGTTTCAGACTTTATCCCGAATTTATATCGGGATTCTAACAACTTTTAATTATCAACATCTTAGATTCTAAAAAGAAATCAGAATGACGGTTTAAAAAACTTTTTCAGACAGCCTCTTTTTTGCAAGTATGTTTAAAATAAAAAAAGGCGGATTTTTTAGATCCACCTTTCTTTGCCCCAAATCTACCATGAACTTAACCTACTTATGTTATGGTGATTCTAAAGTATAATGAATAAACCTTGTTCACAATTTTTTTAGACCAAAGGCATAATTAATTGTTAAAGCATTGAAAATCAAAAAATAATGTAAGAAATTAAGATAAAACTATCAATGCGCTGTGGGAATTTTATCTATTGCAGAATTTGACTTCAAGGGCAGCACCTGCTTTTTCTTTTACCCGATTTTCGATATCTTTGAAGTAAACCGCTTTGGAGTATACTCACGAAATACGCTAAGAAAACGATATTCCTTTCGAGTCTATCCTCCAAGCTCCCGATATTTATGGGGATAGATTTCGATTATCGAGTAAACCAACCAACAATGAAAAAGACATTCTTTAAAGTACTTTCTAAACTTAACAAAAAAGTCCTCCCCAATTATACCAAAAAAGAACTGGATCTTAGAAAAGCCAGTAAAGTGCAAATGGCAATAATTGGCTGGAAATCCTGGGTGACCAGAAATTCCTTAGATTAAAAAAGCACTTAAAAATAATTCCTATGATCTTTTTCAAATTTTCTAACTTCCTACTTACTCATCTTTTTAGCTTTTTCTTCCAGTTTCTTTACGTCGGTGGGATACGGGTTTTCTTTTAAGGTTTTTGCCAAATGCACCAGGTTGTGCGCCATAAGTAACATCATATTATTGGTGAATTCGTGCTTATTCCCTTCGGCTTCAATATAACTTGGCCCGGGACCGGCTTCACCCACGTAGTAACAGAATCCATTAACGGGAACGGTAAATCCGTGTTCCGAGAGATCAAAAACCATACTGGAAATCGCTTTTTTAGCACCGTCTTCATTACCATCTACCATTACTCCGGCAACTTTATTATAAGTCGGGAACTGTCCGTTTTCTTCGTTTCCCTCTTCCATAATTCCGTCAAAACGCTCGGCAACCATCTTGGCAACTGCACCGCGGTCTCCACGCCAAATTGGAGTGGCTAGAATTAAAATATCAGCGGCTTTAATCTTCTTTAAAAGCTTTGGCCACTCGTCGCCTTTGCCTTCATCGGAAGTAACTCCGAATTTCACATCGTGATCTACTACGCGAACAATTTCGGTATCAACATCCAGGTCTTTAAATATCTTTTCAGCTTCTTCAATAAAGGCTTCGGTATTGGAGGTTTTAGGCGATTTTTTTAAGGTACAATTCATAAATAAAGCTTTCAGTTTCATAATTTAGATTTTATGGTTAATCCGTACAACTTATTAAAAATAAAAACCTAAACCAGTTAAGGCTTGGTTAAACCTGCCTTAGGATTTTGTTAGAAGCCCTATATTTATCACAAATGCAATTTATGATGAAAAAATACCTTCTGCTTAGCCTCTTTTGTTTTTCGGTAATTAGCCTGAATTCCCAATCCTGGAAAAAACTTCCTGCTAACGGAGAAGCGCAGGAACGACATGAGAATGCTTTTGTACAGGCCGGGAAACGGTTTATCTTAATTGGCGGGCGTGGCAATAAACCTATAGATATTTATCATACTGAAAATCAAACCTGGAAACAAGGCGCACAACCGCCCCTGGAGATGCACCATTTCCAGGCGGTTAGCCTGGACGGACTCGTTTATGTCCTGGGTGCTTTTACTGGCGGCTGGCCTGACGAAGACCCAATCCCGAATATTTATATCTACGATCCCCTGGAAGATCTCTGGATAAAAGGCCCGGAAATTCCTGAAGACCGTAGACGCGGCGCGGCCGGAGTTGCTGTAAAAGATAAAAAAATCTATCTGGTAAACGGAATCACCAACGGCCATACCTCAGGCTGGGTGAATTGGTTTGATGAGTATGATCTTTACAAAAACAAGTGGAAAAAACTACCAGATTCTCCAAATGCACGAGACCACTTTCAGACGGTAATTACAGAAAATATTCTTTTTGTTGCCGGCGGGAGAAAATCGGGCAGTGTGCAAGGTAACGGATTTGCCGGTACGATAAACGCTACCGATATTTATGATTTTGATTCTGAAAAATGGAGAACTATTGCGGAAATCCCTACTCCAAGGGCCGGGACCGCAATAGGGCTTGTAGATAATAATCCTGTGATTTTGGGTGGCGAAAGCGATTCGCAGGAAGCAGCGCACAATGAAGCTGAAATTTTTGATCTTGGAAAAGGAGAATGGAAGAGTTTACCAGCAATGAACAAAGGCAGGCACGGTACCCAGGCCATCAATCTTAACAAACAAATTATTATCGGAGCTGGTAGTGGTAATCGAGGTGGCGGACCCGAACTGCAATCTTTCGAAATCTACTCCCGGGATAATAAGCTTAACTTTAGCACCGAAGCCATCCTTGCCGGAGACTTAAAAGCTTCAGAAAGCAACCTCGATATTCCTAAAGGAAAAACAAAAAATTTGAGGATCTCTCATAGAGGAGGAAACCAGGCCATTGTAATTACAGAAATTACTATCAGCGATAATTTCACTATCCTGAACAAGGAAAGCTTACCCTTTATCCTTGCACCAAGATCAGAATTTGAATTAAAAATACAGGGAAATGAAGGTCCTGGTAAGTTAAAAATTAAAAGGGCAGGAAAAAAAGATACAATTAATATTTCTTTAAATGCAAAAAATTAAGGTAAAAAACCAAGAATTTCTTATAGTTATTTTCATAAAAATGAAAAAATGAAAAATATTAAAAAACAAGCGTTAAAACTTTTTTAAACCTTGCAAAAACAATTTACATAAATTTATTTTTGCAACTGGAAAAATGAGATTCTATAACAAACTGAATGAAGAAAACGAAACCTGGAACCCCGGTAAAACGACTTTGGAATTTACTAAAATTAGATAAACGCGATGTAAAACACATTCTTTTCTACGCACTTTTCGCCGGTTTAATTAACTTAGCTGTCCCTTTGGGAATCCAGGCTATCGTTAACCTAATACAGGGAGGGAAAGTTAGTACCAGCTGGATAGTTTTGGTTGTTTTAGTGACTCTCGCCGTAGGTTTGGTAGGAGTGTTTGAATTATTACAGCTTAGATTGGCAGAGAATATTCAGCAAAAAATCTTTACACGTTCCAGTTTTGAATTTTCTTTTCGGTTTCCAAAAATCAAAAGTGAAGCGCTTCAAAATATCTATCCTCCCGAATTGGCAAACCGCTTTTTTGATACCACTACCGTTCAAAAAGGAGTGAGTAAAATATTGCTGGACCTACCATCAGCTACGGTGCAAATTATATTCGGGGTAATTCTACTATCGTTATATCATCCATTTTTTATTCTATATGGCTTATTACTTGTTCTACTCCTTTACATCGTTTTTAAGTTTACCGCAGAAAAAGGTCTAAAAACCAGTTTAGATGAGTCTAAGCACAAATACGCGGTTGCCTACTGGATTCAGGAAATAGCCCGCAATTTAAAGAGTTTTAAAATTTCTGGCCGAAGTAGATTAGCCATGGATAAAAACGACAGGCTTACCGCAAAATACCTGAAGGAAAGAGAAGAACATTTTGGGATTCTCAAGATTCAATATATCAAACTCATTGTTTTCAAAGTCTTAGTGGCCGGCGGACTACTTGCCATTGGAGGGATGTTGGTTCTAAACCAACAAATGAATATTGGTCAATTCGTAGCTGCTGAGATCATTATTTTATTGGTCATCTCTTCGGTAGAAAAATTAATTCGCGGTTTGGAAGATATTTATGACACGCTAACTTCCCTGGAAAAATTGGCCCAGGTCGTTGACAAACCTCTGGAGGCTTTTGAAAACCAAAACACCATAGACGTTTCCAATGGGATTAAGTTAGAATTAAAAGACGTCGCATTCGAACCGGAAGGGCATACAGTATTAAAGGGCATAAACTTTACCCTCTCTCCCGGAAAAAGTATGCTGATTAAAGGACCTGCGGGAAATGGAAGAACCAGTCTTTTAAAACTTATCTCTGGTATTTTCACACCTACTCGCGGAAAAATATATATTAACGACACCGCTAGACACACATTGGTGCTCAATGAATACAGGCAGCATCTGGGCACCTTTTTACCCGATGAAATTCCTTTTGAAGGTAGTCTTTGGGAGAACATAACCTTTGGAGATGAATCAATTTCAGACCAGAATATTGATTGGGCACTGGAGCATTCAGGCTTAAAAGAATTTGTAAAAGATCAGCCTAATGGTATTTTCACACCAATTCATCCGGAAGGTAGATATCTATCTACGCTAATCGCGAAACGTATAATCCTGGCAAGAGCCATTGTAAAAAAGCCTTCAGTCCTGATTTTAAAAGAACCATTTGAAAAATTTGAACCCCAGGAAAGGAAAAAATTATTGGAGTTTTTAACCAATCCGCAGCATAAGTGGAGTCTCATTGTTGCCAGTAATGATGATTTATGGAAAGACGTATGTGACGAAAGCCTGGAGTTACAGGATGGTAGAATCGTTAAACCCCTGTAGTTATGCTGAATATTTCTGACGAAAAACTCAACGAACGCATAGATATTACCGATACTAAATCGGGAAAATTCGTTTTTTTTAGAAAACACTACGAAATTTTCAATAAAGTACTCGTTGGCCTTTTTATACTATTTGTTATTATTCTCTTCTTACCCTGGACACAGAACATAAGATCTACAGGAAACGTGACCACGCTTAGCCCGGAACACAGGCCACAAACTATACAATCTCCAATTCCGGGAAAAATTGAACAGTGGTACATAGATGAAGGTGATTATGTAAATAAAGGCGACACTATTTTAAGGATTTCAGAAGTAAGCAGCGACTATTTTGACCCTCAACTTATAAGCAGAACCACGGGACAAATTGATGCAAAAAGCAGTTCTGCCTTAACTTACGATGAAAAGATTAACGCCCTGCGCCAACAACTGGAAGCCCAGCAAAACGAAAGGGAACTAAAGCGCGAGCAGGCCATCAATAAAATAGAACAATCCCGCTTAAAAGTACTAAGTGACAGTATAAAACTTGAAGCTGCAAAAACCCAGATAGAAATCGCCAGGACACAGTTTGAGCGAATACAAACCCTACAGGAAGAAGGTTTAAAATCTTTAACCGATTTGGAAGCAAGACGTTTAAGATTACAGGAGGCACAAGCCCAATTAATCGCTCAGGAAAATCAACTATTGTCCAGTAGAAATGAGGTAATTAATGCTGAAATTGAAATCAACAGGATTACCGCTGAATATGCTGATAAAATTTCGAAAACCAGACAGGAAATCTTCACCTCCCAGGGAAATCAATTTAATACCCGCGCTGAAGTAGATAAACTTGAAATACAGCGATCCAATTACGAGCAACGTAGCAATTTATACCATATCGTGGCACCCCAGGACGGATACGTAAACAAAGCTTTGCGTGCCGGTTTGGGTGAAACTTTTGGCCAGGGAGAACAATTGGTAGGTATTATGCCATCAAATTATCAAATTGCGGTAGAAACCTATGTAAGGCCGCTGGATTTACCATTAATTCATGTGGGCGAAGAGGTACGTATACAATTTGATGGCTGGCCGGCAATTATATTTAGGGGCTGGCCCAATCTTTCTTTTGGTACTTACGGTGCTAAAGTTGTTGCTGTAGAAAATTACATTTCACAAAATGGTAAATACCGGGTATTACTGGCCCCAGATCCTAATGATAATCCGTGGCCAGAACAAATAGGTATTGGAAGTGGAGCCGAAACCATTGCTCTGTTAGAAGACGTGCCAATTTGGTATGAATTATGGCGAAACTTAAATGGTTTCCCTCCTAACTATTATGAAGCAGACAATAATTCCCAGAATCAGGCTTCTAAAAACAATAATAAAAAGTAGACTAAAAAATGCGCTTTGTACTCTATTTTTATCTGCTATTTTTTATTTGTTCTTCAGCATCTGCACAAATAGACAGCCTGAGTTATACCGAATTTTTAGATAAGGTTATAAGCGAGCATCCGGTGGTGAGCCAGGCCGGATTGGTAAGAAACCTGGGGGATGCTCAGGTTCAATCTGCAAGAGGCGCATTTGATCCGAGGTTTGTGGTAGATTATAAAGCAAAAGAATACAAAGGCACCGAATATTATGATCTTCTAGACGCCCAGTTGCAGGTGCCTATGTGGTATGGATTGAAATTAAAGGGCGGATTTCAACAAAATCAAGGTGTTTATATAAACCCGCAAAACCAGGTACCTGATGCCGGTCTTTTCCAGGCCGGGGTAGTTTTATCGCTAGGAGAAGGATTATGGATCAATTCCCGCATGGCCGGTTTGCGCCAGGCACAGGCTTACAGGGAACAAAGTAAAGCCGAACAACAGCTATTAATAAACGATATTCTTCTGCAAGCATCTTTCACCTATTTTGAGTGGGTAAGAGCACATGAAAAATTAGACATCTTTGAGGCTTTTTTAGAAAACGCCAACGAGCGATTTAGGGGTATTAAGCGGGGAGCAGAAACAGGGGATATAGCAGGAATTGATACAGTAGAAGCCCGGCTTAACATTCAGAAACGTATGTTACAGGCTAACCAGGCAGCGGTAGAACTTAGAAAAACCCGGCTGGAACTTTCTACCTATTTATGGGACCAGGATCAACCCCTTCTATTACAGGAACAGGTAAGACCGGTAGATACAGATGTAGTTTTAGGGAATTTGATTTCTGAAATTCCTCAAGCAAATTTAAATTCTCATCCTCAGTTAGAATTTTACCGCCGAAGAATTGAAGCGCTGCAAATAGAAAAACGCTATCGTTTCAATAGATTATTACCGCAAATTGACCTGGAATATAATTTTCTATCTGAAGAACCCGATAATTTTGAAACCTTTAATGCTAATGCCTATAAAGCCGGTTTAAAATTTTCCATGCCCTTATTCCTTAGAAAGGAACGAGGTGATCTTAAAATTGCCGAATATGAATTACAGGATGCAAAACTGGAATTAAACCTTCAGGACAACCAATTACAAGCTCGTATTAATGCCCTACAGCAGCAACTTCAGGCTTTTTTGGAACAAATTGTAATGGCCGAGCAAATGGCGACCGATGCTACCGCACTACTGGATGCCGAAGTGCGAAAGTTTAATTTTGGGGAAAGTTCTATCTTCTTAATAAATACCCGCGAAACACGCTTAATTGAAGCCAGGCTCGAGCAGCTAGACCTTGAAATTAAATATCTAAGAACCCAGGCAGAATATCTGCAAGCTTTGGGCGGTAACGCTGCGCAATGATCATAATTTTTTTCCGATAAATGCTTATTAGCAAATTATTTATATATTTAGAGAGCCTTAACTAGAAATACAGACTTACCCTACTACTCTCTTCTGGTTGCATCAAGGCTAATTTATCTATAAACAAATCAACCTGTATGAAATTAGAAAAGATCTTAGACCGACTTGGGTCTATTGAAAAGAATTCCTTCATAAAAGTAGTAGACAATATAATTTCAGACCAACCCAAAAATTCCAGGGAAATTGAAAAAATTTTAAGTTCCGCTGACAAAGGCCTTAAATCGGCAGATAGTGAAAATATAACTCAAGTATTTTCTTTAATTCATCAGGAATTTTACAAGCATTTAAAGTGTGAATTTCAGGAAACATCTTCTCAACTTGATATTTTAATCGATATAATTATTAGGGACGGAAATTGTATAATGAAACAGGATTGGTTCTCCCGTTTATATAAAAAAGAAATCAAAACTATAAAAGCGAAAATAAAGCAAGTTGAAGCAGAGATTAGTAATCCGAAATCTGAACTTCTAGAAGAAAGAAAAAGAGACTACCGGGTTTACAGAAATTGTTTAAAAACAGCTTACCAAAACGATATTGATAATAACAGGGAAGCAAAAGTAACTTCAGATGAGCTCTCTATAATTCTAACGCTTTCTAAAGAATTGCAGTTATCTCAAGAAGAAGTTAAACTCATAAATTATTCAATTATTCCTATTAAGAAATTGGAAGTTCTTGAGGTTATAAATAACCTTAAAAACATAGGTGTAATCTTTTTCTCTAAAAAGGAAAACACCATTTATGTTGCTGATGAAATGGTTAGGATACTAAGACAACTACGTGGAAAAGAAGTAGCTGATAAATATTTGAGAAGAACCTTGCGTATTTTAAGAGAACCGGTAATCAATCAAATCTGTAGAAATCATGGAATACAAACTAAAGATGGCTTTTCTACTAAAAT
Source organism: Salegentibacter tibetensis (assembly GCF_020164485.1). Taxonomy (GTDB): domain Bacteria; phylum Bacteroidota; class Bacteroidia; order Flavobacteriales; family Flavobacteriaceae; genus Salegentibacter; species Salegentibacter tibetensis. The sequence continues at coordinate 45,401 of NZ_JAIQZA010000005.1, read as the reverse complement.
TGACGAAATAATTAAAGAAGGAATTTCATTTAAAAATTTACTTGCCGAAGATATCCATAAGAAAGGAACCACACTTACAGAAAGAAAAAAATTCTTAAACAATATCGTTGAAAAAGGACTGGATATTCAAAATTTAAGAGGAAGCACAATAGAAGAAAAAATTGATAGCCTCATTGATTATTTTGAAAGTATTGACAGGGATGACAGTATTAACATTGCCCTAGATGGGTTTGAAAAAATGCTGGCTGAACTAAATGATTCCCTTCCCAAATTAAACAAACAAATAAAAGATCAGTTTGAACTGCAAGATGAATTTGTTCTGAAAGGTGAATTTCTTATAAATTACAATATTAAGCCAAGGGATATCCTTGATTTGATTGAGAAAGAAGACCTAAAAAAGTTTATTCTGGATAATAAAATAAAGCAGCGAGGTAATAATATTCTCAATATTTTAGAACACTACAAAGATTCCGAAAACCTATTTCTGGAAAATTATGAAAAAGTGGCCTATCGAGATCTAAATGCGCTTAAAGAAAATGGAATTACCACAAAAGAAAGTGAACTGGGGATTAAATTTGAAGAGCTAACCAGAAAAATATTTGAGGATCTAGGTTTTAATGTGGATGAAGAATTAAAGAAATCACTTAATTCCAATAAAGACATTATGGATATTCTTTTGCATTTGGAAAACGGGGATGTAATTATTGTGGAATGCAAAACCCGTAAAGAAAAGGGATATAATAAATTTAGTACCGTTTCCAGACAATTAAAAGCCTACAAAGCCAGAGTAGAAAAGATGGACAGAAGAGTGATTAAAATTCTTCTTTTGGCGCCTGAATTTAGTGACGATTTTATCACTGATTCTGAAATGAATGTTGAATTAAACTTATCGCTAATTACCGCCTCTTCTCTATTAAAAATCTATGATGCTTTTAAAGATTCTTCGTATAATCAATTTCCCCACGTATTATTTAGAGATGTGTTAATCAATGAACAACGAATCATCAAGGCGCTAAGTAAATAGATTTGAGAAAATTAAAATGAGGCTGTCTGAAAATTATATTTCATTAAGCTGAATTTATTTCAACATCTAACATGTTCTTATTATCAAAAAAATTAGATTTTGAAATGAACCCGCCTGAACGGACGTGGAGGTTACCATTGACGTATTTTAAATATCCTGTTATTTAGGTTTGCTTTTTCATTTTTTGTTCGCCCAAAAAACGAAACAAAAAAGGGCGTCCTATGTGGAGGTGTTTTTTTGGCAACAAGGCCAAAAAATCGCAAATCAGCAGCTAAATTTTTTCCATGGCTTCAAAAATTATTAACGCTGCTGATTTTCTACACTCACACACGGAATTTAAATCTCACTATGCTCGCAACGTCATTTTCCTACGCTATATAAAATTTTTTATCACGGGTCTCAGGATGACGTTTTCAATTACTTTAAAACAGCCTCTTTTCATTTTAAAAGAACAATTTCACACCTCCATTTACTACAAATCCATCTACCGGGGCATAAATATCCCTGAATTGTGGATCGGAAATCGAACCGGTAAATATGGAATCGAAACGGGTTTGGCGGGTATCGGTAAAGTTTTCAAAATTCAGAAAGATTGAGAAGTCTTCCCATAATTTTTCCATCATTAAACCAAAAATCCAGTATTCCTGCCCGGTGGCACCATCACTTAACTGCTGCGGACTAAAATAATAGCCTTCTAAACCAATTTTCAGCTTTTCATGTAGCTCATACATTATTACATTGTTTAACCGATGCTTTGAAACCAGGGGCATTTCAAAGGAACTCCCGTTTTCTGTTCGATCAACATCAGCATAAGTATAGCCGGTAAATAGTTTGAAATCTTTATAACCAAATTTTAAATTCGCTTCTATTCCCCTACTTTCAATAAATCCATTAGGTTGCAGGTATTCAAATACACCTTCCGCAGTATTCTCAAGAATGATGGGCTTATCAATTTTTGTGTAAAAGAAAAGCGTGTTACTCGTAAATTCTATGATTTCAAAAAGTTCAGTACGATAATTAATATCAAAATTTCCACCGATGGAATTTTCAGCTTCGGTTGTGCTTACATCTATAGGCATTACATTTCTAAATTGAAGTCGCTCTGCATCTTCCGTAAAAACTGAAGGTGTTTTATAACCCATTCCGCCGCCAATTCGGGTAGTAATGGCATCAGAAATAGTGAACATAGCAGATATCCTGGGCAATACAAACCATCCATATTCATTTTGATAATCAGTTCTAAGACCTGTTTCCAGCTGAAACCAGTCGTTGGCCCGCCAGTTATTCTGAACAAAAGCTCCATACGTAAGATGCTCATAATCTACCACGGGAGCATCGGTAAGTACATCCTGTTCAAAGCGATCTACCCACAAATTTAGGCCGCCAATCAATTCCATTTCACCAGTACCCAATACTACGGAAGCTTCATTATAAGAGGCAAATTGATTGCCTGCAAAAACATAGTCCCCGGTTTCTATTTTCCGGTCAAAAAAACTGAAACTGTTTTTAAGGTTAAAGCGATTTTCATCATTCCAGGAATGTTCAAAACCAGACTGCAGAGTGGTCCTTGCCGTGTTGTTCCTCTCAAAATAAGGATCTTCAACCTCCTCCCCTTCCAGGTAAGCGACATTTCCACCGGTGCGTTCTTCTACAGTAGTATTCACACCAACATCGAGTTTGGTATTTTCTGTGAATTCATAAAAAACCCTGGGATTAACAGTGTAGCGATTGAATTCCGGAATTGCTGTTAAACCAATATCTGCGGGGTCGTAAGGTGAACCAAGATTATAAGACGCAAAAATTGTGGTCCCCAATTTTCCGTAGGTATCGGAATAAAATCCACTCAAGTCCAGTCCTAAGGCTGAAGTGGCATTAAGCATAAAATTAAGTTCCTGTTCCTCTCCGGGTGTTTTAGAAATAAGATTCACCAGTCCCGCAATAGCTCCACCTCCATAAAGCGTTGAGGAAGACCCCTTAATAACCTCAACCTGTTGCAGGTCTAAAGGCACGATTTGTAACAAACTGAGTCCGCCGGAAAATCCGGAATATAATGGATAGCCGTCCTTAAGGAGCTGGGTATATTTCCCATCAAGCCCCTGAATTCTAATACTGGAATTACCAGAAATAGGGGAAGTTTGCTGGGTTTGAATTCCGGTGGTTTCGTTCAGCAACATCCTGATATCGCCGGGTTTCATATTTCCTTTTTCAGCCAGTTCTTCTCCTGAAATCACTTCTACCCGGGTAGGCAGATCGGCGATGCTACGCCTGGAACGGGTAGATTGAATAATGACTTCTTCCATTTCTTCCCCACCGGGCTTCAGGAAAATTTCCAGCGTATCTTTTGTAGTCCTGGGAAAATCAAGCGTGATTTCTTCTGAAGCAAAGCCCACAAAACTAAAAATGATTTTCTGAGTCCCATTGGGAATATCTTTTAAAGTTAATTTCCCGTCTATATTTGCCGTCGCACCAATATCGGTTCCTGCAACTAGGGCATTAGCCCCTAATAAAGGTGTGTTATCTTCCGCATTTTTAATTACTGCCTCCAGGGAATTTTGGCCCACAGCGTTGAATGCGATCAGAAAGATCGCAAGTTTAAATAAGAATTTAATCATTGTGAAAATTTAGGTTATTATTCAAAGTATGTTTTCAAGAAACAATAACCTGTTGAGGCGGTTGCCATACCCTATCGGCGTATTCTGCTTCCACACTTTTAAAGGCAAGTCCGAATAAATTTGATAATGCTAGAGGTTGGAATTTATAATCAGCTACTGCTTCATCAATACTGGGAACAAATCCTGTACAAGTTCCACAGTTAATAAAAGGAGAGCATAATCCACATTCCTCCTCCTGCTGTCTGTTTTCATTCTCCGCAATTTTATCTATGGAATCTGAATCACAACCATCCAAAATACAGCACGGATATGCCGAAATAACCAAACAAAAAATTCCTAATAAAGCCGCCAGGATTCTCATATTTCAAAAGTAGGAAATTAGCTTGAAAAAAGAAGTAGTTATCTCTAGATCAGCTTGGGCAATTATTCAATTTTATTGTAGCAGCGATTTGGTTATACTTCTAATTTAGGATATTTTTGCGGGCGTTATGAATAAAAACAGGATTGTTAAATTCACCAAGCTTACTCCGCCCTAAATTCCGGGCTTCCTCCCTTATTTCTTCGAAATCTTTCTCTTCTTTTTATTTCTGGCTGCAGAATTCAATTTCAAATATTTTCTCTCAGTCATTGCGTTGAAGTTAGATCGAATAATTTAAAAATTGTGCAAAGCACGAAATGAAGTTAAATATCACAGAAGGGAATTCTGTAGAAGTTATTTAAAGCACATTCATAAAGGCAAATCTTTCATCAAATAGATTTCAACAAAAAAAACAGCATAAAATGGAACAGGAAAATTTAGAAAAAAAGCGATTAAATCAAATACTCGCAAAAATAGACCTTGCCATTGCTAATATCACCAAAAGATTAAACAACCAGGGACAGGATATTAAAGATGCCAATACCTATATGCAGGAGCATAAACGCGATATGGATCATCTGGAAAAAAATGCCGTTCGTGAATCTATAGCCAATATGGCTATGCTGGGCCGGGCTTCTTTAGATAAAAAAAAACGCCTTTTACGTTTAAAAAATGTTACATATTTTGGTCGGTTGGATTTTAAGGAAGCTAAAAATTCAGAAAAAGATAAAATTTATATAGGGGTACATAATTTTAAAGATGAAGAAACCAACAGGAATTTGGTTTACGATTGGCGCGCCCCAATTTCAAGTATGTTCTACGATTTTGAACCCGGCCCTTCTTACTATGAAACCCAGGAAGAAAAAGTAGAAGGCCTAATGTCTTTAAAAAGGCAATTCAGGATTAGGAACGGGGAAATGGAATATATGCTGGATAACGATATTGCCATACAGGACGAGGTACTTCAAAAAGAACTGAAGCAGGCTTCTTCCAGTAAAATGAAAAATATTGTTGCAACTATTCAGCGGGAACAAAATGCAATTATTCGTAACGAAGAAGCCCGAAATTTAATTATTCAGGGAGTTGCAGGATCGGGAAAAACCTCTATTGCCCTGCACCGAATCGCTTTTCTCTTATATAAGTTTAAGGATGATATTTCTTCTGAAGATATTTTAATTATTTCGCCCAATAAGGTATTTGCCAGTTATATCTCTAATGTTTTACCCGAATTAGGTGAGGAAACCGTTGAAGAGATTAGCCTGGAAGAAATCGCAGACCGACTTTTTGACTATCAAATTAAATTTCAAAGCTTTTTTGAACAGGTTTCAGAATTATTGGAGCGCACCAACGAAAAATCAATTGAACGCATAGAGTTTAAATCGTCCCGGGAAATCCTGAAAAAGATGGATGAATATCTGGTTCATTTAGAAAATAATGCTTTTCAGCCTAAGGATATTTTCATCAATAAAAATCCGGTTCCAGCCTGGTTTATCGAGGAAAAATTCAAGCAATTCCACCGTCTCCCTATTCTTAAAAGGTTTAATGAAGTGGTTCGGGAAATTGTAAATAACACCTTTATGTATTATAAGTATGAAGTTAAAGGAAAAGAGCGTACAGATCTTCACTCCACTATTAGAAAGATGTTCCCTTCTACCAATCTTAGGATGCTTTATAAAGGTTTTTATGAATGGATGGATCGCAAGGATTTGCTGAAAATGCGCAAAGGCGGAACTTACGAATACAGTGATGTTTATCCGCTTTTATATTTAAAAATGAAATTAGAGGGACTTCCTGGCTTTACCGAAGTAAAACATCTGGTTATTGACGAAATGCAGGATTATTCTCCGGTTCAATATAAGGTCCTTTCTAAATTATTCAGCTGTAAGAAAACCATTTTGGGAGATATCAACCAATCTGTGAATCCGTTTAGCTCATCAGATCTTAAAACCATTCAATCTATTTTCCCGGATTCTACAGCAATGACGATGCTCAAAAGTTATAGATCTACTTATGAGATCACCCAATTTTCTAAAAGGATAAGTGATAGAGTTGAGGTTGAAGCTTTAAAACGCCACGGCAGTGAACCAGGAATAAACAGTTTTAAAACCAAAGAGAAAGAATTGAGATACCTCAAAGAGCTTATTGATAGGTTTAAAAAAGAGGATCATAATTCGCTAGGGATAATTTGTAAGACCCAAAATGAAGTAAACAAACTTTATGAAGAGTTAAAAGAGGAATATCAGGTAAGCTTGCTGGACGGAAAAAGTGTGGCATTTGGTAGCGGCGTAGTAATTACTACGGCGCATTTGGCTAAAGGCCTGGAGTTTGATATGGTAATAGTTCCAAATTGCACCGATAAAAATTATAAAACCGCCCCAGACCGGCAAATGCTGTATGTAGCCTGTACAAGAGCAATGCATATTTTAGAAATAACGGCAACAAGTAAGATTTCCGGGTTTATAAGCAATTGAAGGCTTTAAATTGTTTCCTTTGCCATTAAGCTATAGAAAAAGTAAGAACAGCGTTCTATTTCAAAAAATTCAGAAGTAATTAGAGCGGAAAAAATAAAAAAAGAATTACATGAAAAATATAATTGAAGGAGAAAAAAAATTCGAGTCCAGCAGGTCTATTCAGAATAAAGCCCTGCGCATTAATTTAAATAAGAATATCTACGGTACTTTTGCTGAAATTGGTGCCGGCCAGGAAACGGTAAGAAATTTCTTTAGGGCCGGTGGTGCATCTGGCACTATTGCTAAAACCATAAGTGCTTACGATAAGGATTTTAGCGATGCCATTTATGGGCCAGAACCACAAGGAAGGTATGTTACTGAAGCGCGATTAAAAGACATGCTAGACTTTGAAACCAAACTTATTGAAGAAAGGATTTCAAGGGAAAAACATCCAAAAAAACTATTTTTTAGCTACGCAAATACGGTGGCCACAATAGATTTCGCCAAGAAATATAAAGGGCACGGATGGTTAGGAATTAAATTTCAAACCCAGCCTGAAACAGAATATAATCAGATCTTAATTCATGTTCAGTTTAATGAGAACAATGCGGCCCAGCAACAAATCACGTTGGGTCTTTTGGGAGTAAACCTAATCTATGGTTCTTATTATTACTATGATAATCCGAAGAAATTATTAAAAAGTCTTTACGACCATATAGACACCGATAAAATTGAAATAGACGCCATAAATTTTCACGGGCCATCCTTTGAAAAAGTTGATAACCGTTTAATTAGCCTTGAACTACTTAGAAATGGAATAACTGAAGCGGTAATGTTTGGTGCCGATGGTAATAATGTATTGCCCGCCAGTGTACTCTACAAAAAAAATATTCTCACTTTAAGGGGTAGTTTCAGGCCGGTTACCCGGGTTAATATGAATATGTATGAAGAATCTTTAAAGCTGTTTCTTCAGGAAAAAAAGGTGGAAGAAGAAGATACTATTGTAATTTTTGAAATCACCTTAAACAACCTCAAAGCTGAAGGTGATATTAATGAAAAGGACTTTTTGGATAGGGCCGACTTATTATGTTCGCTTGGGCATACGGTAATGATCTCCAATTTCCAGGAATATTATAAAGTTGTGGAATATTTCTCCCAGCATACTAAAAAGCAAATGGGCTTAACTATGGGGGTAAATACGCTAACCGATATTTTTAATCCTGAATACTATACAAACCTAAGTGGCGGGATCCTGGAGGCTTTTGGTAAATTATTCTTTAAAAATTTAAAGATTTACCTCTATCCTTTAAAGGAAAACGGTGAAATATTAAATAGTGAGAATATTAATATCCCTGAAGGAATGAAAGAACTCTACCAGTACTTTAAAGACAACAAGCGGGTTGTAGACATAGAGAATTATGAATCTGAAATTCTCGATATTCATTCCAGGAAAGTTCATGAAATGATCATGGAAGGAGAAAAAGGCTGGGAAACCATGCTGCCGGAAAAGACTACTAAACAAATCCAGGAAGAGCAACTATTTCAAACTACTTAATTCTTGCATTTTTTATACACAAAAAGGCCGGCATAAAAATATGCCGGCCTTTTTGTTTTACTCTAAAATCAATACTTAACTTTGCTTTCTCCAGAATTTCTCGGTGAGGTTCTGTTCCAGGTTAACAACTTCAAGCTTGATGTTTTTATACTTGGCAGTTTCCTTAAATTCGTCTATAATTTCATAAATATCGTGGTGTACGAATTTAGCCTCTGTACCGTCTATTACCAAATGAGAATTTTCAGGAATATGATCTAAATAAAGCATAATATCAGCTTTATTCAGGAAAGTAGTTTCCTGCGCCAGTTTCAAAGTTTTTGTTCCTGCCTCCTCTTTAACTTTTTCCTGAGTAATATATGCATTCTTATAATTATCTCGCAAAATAAAGAAAACGGCAATTGTACCACCAACCATTATTCCGGTAATTAAATCGGTAAACATAACCACTAAAATGGTAATTATAAAGGGAAGAAATTGCTTTTTACCCTGCTTAAATATCGCTTTGTAAATTGGAATACTTGTTAATTTATAACCTACTACAAATAGCACTGCAGATAATGCAGCTAATGGTATTAAGTTAAGTATCATAGGGATAGAGGCTACACAAACCAGCATTATTAAACCGTGAGTAATTGTAGCAGTTTTAGTCCTACCGCCAGAGCTTACGTTTGCAGAAGTTCTTACAATTACCGCAGTAATTGGCAAACCTCCTACAAATCCGGCCACGATATTACCAATACCCTGCGCTTTTAATTCGCGGTTGGTAGATGTCCTTCTTTTATAAGGATCTAATTTATCACCGGCTTCAGTACTTAAAAGCGATTCTAAACTGGCTATAAATGTTATGGATAACGCGACAGTAATAACTTCAGGATTCCCAAGAGCATTAAAATCTGGAAATTGGAAGAAATTAAAGAATTCTCCAAATGAGTCGGCCACAGGTAATTTCACCAGCTGAGAAGCTTCCAGTGCCAACTCGGGGAGATATAATTTAAAAAACTCGTTGATAAGGATACTAACGATAACAGCTGCCAGAGCAGAAGGGAAATAATTAAAGAATTTAAACTTTTTAAGTGCAGGCCTGTCCCATCCAATAATGATTATCAAAGAGACAATGGTAATGATTGTAGTACCATAACTTATAGCATAAAATATTTTTGCCAGTTCAGAAAATGTATTGGATCCATCAGTACTTCCAAAAGTTTCTACTCCCTGGAAAACATCAGCTACTCCAAATGCATGAGGGATTTGTTTTAGAATAAGAATTAAACCAATAGAGGCAAGAATACCCTTAATCATGGCATTAGGAAAGAAATATGCTACAGTACCGGCCTTTAGAAAACCAAGGGCTATTTGGAAGATACCTGATAAGATAACCGCAACCAAAACAGCTTCAAAGCTACCCATACTCTGAATTGCGGTAAATATAACAAGGGCAACACTAGCTGCGGGACCACTAACATTTATACTGGAATTACTAAAAAACCCTACAACAATACCCCCAATAATCCCTGCAATGATTCCGGAAAACAAAGGTGCTCCAGAGGCAAGTGATATTCCAAGGCATAGAGGTAAAGCAATTAGAAAAACCACCAGACCGGCAGAAATATCGGTCACAAAATGTTTTTTCATAAACTCTAAATTCTCTTTCATAAGCTTAAAATTTTCTTAAAATTTAAGCCGCGAAAATAGTAATTTTTATAGATTTAAAGTTAAAAAATCATTAAAGAGTTTTGAAATCAGGCATTTTTTTTAAAATAAAGTCAATTTTAATGCTTTTTAGAAATGCCCTATTTTGTAAATAAAAAAGCTAATAAAACCGTAAGAATAAAGAAAATATAAACCCAGTAAATTTTAGGTAATGATTTTGTGTTTTTCATAATAAAAAGACTTTAAATTATGATAAATATAACAAAAAGAAGCAACCTGCCAAAACCCCGGTTTATTTAGGCTTTTAGCATTTCTTTTTTATTAATTCTCTTAACGTTCTTATCCTAAATCCTCTTTTAGAAATCTATTCTAAACAGTGCATTTGGCGTGAACCTAAGAGAGGCGTTATCAATTCGTACTGCCCGGGAATTATCTTCCTCATCGACACGAAAGTAACTATTAATAATATTCGCGCGGTTTAAGATATTTAAAAACCCCAGGCTTATATGAGCCTGTACTTCACCTGACATGGAAAATGTGTACGAGGAAGAGGCATCCAGCCGGAAAAAATAAGGTAAGCGTGAAGAGTTTGGATCATCGTAATTTACCACTATAGTATTTCCTTCCCTGCGGGTTTGGTTTTCTTCTACGGGGGATGTGTATGGCCTGCCGCTTCTCCATTTTCCTCCAATGGAAAATTTTAAATCCTCATAGTGATAATTTACTGCAAGGGAAGCCGAATGGGGAATATCAAAATTGTTTGGAAACTGTTGTGGTTCCAGTGCTTCAAAATTATAATCACTCTCTGCCAAAGTATAAGTGAAATAGGTGTGAAAATTCCTGTACTTCTTATTCACGAGAAGCTCAACCCCTCTTGCAGTATAGTTTCCCGCTACTCTTCTAAACTCGTTTTGATCCTGAAACCCCTGGTTTGAGGTACTTATGCCTTCTACTTGTTTATAATATCCTTCAAGGTCTATATACCAACCTCCGGCACGAAAATCTATTCCTGTAGACACCTGCCTACTTTGAATTACAGGGAAATTTTCATTATCGGCTAAAATCCAGCGTCGGTTTTCCACCCCCAAAAAGTCTTCCTGAAGATCGATTGACTGGCTGGTAATCTGGCTCTTAAATTCTCCCTGTACTTTGTAATTAATCCCCGGTTTTATTTTATAATTAAAACTCAGGCGGGGTTCGATGAGAAATTTCTCGAATTTATCGAAATAATTATAACGCAATCCTGTCATTAAAAAGATCCTGCCCCCTTCATAACTTAGTTCAGAAAAGGCCGAATGGCTCCTTATAACATTCTTAATTCTGCTGCTAAAAAAAGGATTATTCAAATTTTCGGCATTTAAAACACCTACTTCGTAAAAGTGATAACCATTGGTCAATTTAAGCTGTTGATTCAACTTATTTATGGCGTTAATTTTAAAGCCGGTTTCCAGCACTTCATTACGCTGTAAAAGTTGCTGGGCCGCATCTATATTAAGATTTGCCGCGTCCAATTCATACCGGGTGAGATAAGCAAGGGTTTCGGTATGAAAGTTATTACTCCAGTGAGCACTCCAGGAGCCGCCGGTCGCTAAGTTTCGCTGGGCAAGACTGCTTTTCTTTTTCTCTTCAGCAAGATCATTAGATGATAACTCCTGATAATTAAGATTATTATCTATATAAAGTGTACTTAATCGCAATTTGTGTCGGTCGCTTAAGTCGTAAAGGGCTTTAAAGCTGAAATCATAATAATTAAAATCTGCGGTTCTATCATTAACCTCATCCTCCCTTCCGGGGAGTTGAATTTCGGTATCCTGAAAGGTGCGGTCAAAATAACTGTTATAGGTAGGCGTATTAAAAAAGTCGTTAAGCGACCGTCTTCCTGAAAAATGAACCTCCAGTTTTTCTGTAATAGGCACTCTAAAATATGCATCGCCACTCACCAGGCTAACCCCTGCTCCTGCTGAAAATTTTCCAGTGAGCTCATTCTGGGAACGAATGTCTAAGGTTCCTGATACACCTTCGTTTAAAGAAGACTCAGTCCCATTTTTTATTAAAGTCGCTTTCTTGGTAAGGTTAGAATTAAAGGCTGAAATTAATCCGAAGAAATGCCCGGTGAGATACATTTTAATCCCATCAAATAAAACGAGGTTTTGATCACTTGTACCCCCGCGAATATTAATATTGGAGATCGTTTCATTTACACTTTCCACTCCGGGTAAAGCTTCCAGAGTTTGTAGTACATCGGGCTCCATTAATCCCGGAAGTACTCCAAACCTTTCGGTATCAATTTTTATAGAACCATCTTCATCTTTGCTGATTCCCGAGGTAAGATAATTTACCACGAGCATTTCCTGCAAATCTTCGGCTATGGCATCCATATAAATGGTTTTGCAATCCCTTTCAGGGAAAGAAAAATCCCTTAAAATAATAGGAGCATACCCGAGATGAGTAATCCTTATCGATGTGTCTGAAAGAAACTCTTTCAATTGAAATTTACCGGAAGAATCTGTAACCGCAGTTGCAGTATCCCCTATCCATACTGTGGCACTTGGAAGAGGTTGTTCCGTGCTACGATCTAACAATAATAAGCATACCGCCTGCAAATCTTTCTTTTTTACAGCTATATACCTACTACTTATTCTTTCAAAATGTAAGTTTGTTTTGGACCGAAGATCATCAAGCGATCTTTCCAGGCCCAGGGATGCAGGAGGTGGAAGCAGTTGAATAGAATCTAAATCCCTATCCAGGTAGGAGAAACGTACCTCAAACCTTTGTTCAATTCCTGCTAATATTTCCTTTAAAGGCAATTGTTTGTTTTGCGGGCTGTCCTGCCCAAAAGAGAAGGTGAAGAACAGCAGGAAAATAATAGAAGGAATAATTTTATTTAACCGGCTTGAACGCCTATTCCTCATATAATTCAACTTTATTGCCAGATTCAATCTTATAATTTAATCCAAGGGGGACAGTGATAGACCTCAATGCAGTTTCCAGATCTGAGTGACTAAAACTTCCACTAAAAAGCTGTTCCCCATCCACATTATCTGCTGTTATCTTTAAACCAAACTGTCTTTCCATTTCCGAAAGTACGAACTTAAACGGAACCGCACGAAAGCTGCTTTCATTTTTTATCCAACCCGGAGTTTCTTCCACTACCGCGGCACCTTGTTGTAATTGTCCTTCTATTACCTGGTATAATTCGTTTTTCAGTAACACGCTTTCTCTGCCAGAATGAGTTACTTTTACCGATCCTTCATAACATATGACTTCAAAAAATCCTGCACGGTTTATTACATTGAAACTGGTTCCCAAAACCTCTACGATCCCCTCGTCTGTCTTAACTTTAAATTCACTGCCTTTTTCAACCTCAAAAAAAGCTTCTCCGTCCAGATGTACTATTCGCTTCCCCTCCCATCTACGCGGATAATATTTCACCTTGCTTTCAGCACTTAAACGAACCTTAGAATTATCGGGTAATTCGACTAAGGAAAACTGTCCTGTTTCTGTTATTACGGACTCTGAAGCATTAAAATATATAAAAAAGCCAGAGGCCAAAAGCAGCACCAGGATAGCAGCTATTTTAAGAACAGCAGGAAGACGTAACAATCTACCTTTTCGCGACTGACTCCTTTTCATCCTCTCCTTAAGAAGATGCAGATTTTTTTCTTCATTAAAATCTGGCTTCTGGAAAAGTGCAGCTTTCTGCACAATTTCTTTATAATCGTGGTATTCGGGTGATTTTTCAAACACAGCCCGTTCTACCGGGGAGAGTTCCCCGTTTAACCATTTCTTTATCAGCTTTTTATTTTCCATGTGATTCTATAAATAGAACAATTAAGATCCGCTTTACCCTACCCTTAAGTGTATTAAATATTCCCAATCTTCTTCCGCAAGGATTTTAAGGCCCCCATCATTCTTTTTTCAACAGCTTTTTCAGATATGTTTAGCATTTCGGCTATTTCCCTGTATTTTTTTCCATCGATGCGGTTAAGGAGAAAAACTTCCCTCTGGCCTTCAGTAAGATCACCTATAGCTTTTTCCAGTTTCTGCATGAATTCCTTTTCCTGCAAAAGAAAATCGGGATGTTCATGATCCCTGTCTTCCACAGGATTATTCTTACTATAATGGAGTTTTACCTTTTCGTGTTTAGCAGTATTCAGGAATAAATTATTAGCTACTGTAAACAAATAGGATTTTGCTTTAAGGAAATTTATTTTACTGCAATTCTCAAATATCTTTATAAAAGCCTCCTGAGTTAGATCTGATGCCGTGTCTTTATTTCCGCACTTGTAGTACATGAAATTATGGAGATCGCTGGAGTGCTTCCTGTAAAAAGCCAGAAAAATATTTTCCTTACAAAGGTCCTGGTTTGACATATTGGGGATATAAGTTCCTTATTACTACCAAATGTATTTAAAAAAAATTACTGTGGGGTAGGGTAAAACATATTTAGGTTGTCTTATGTGTAGAAGGCGGTAAAAACTTTACAACCCAAAATTAGAAACCTAAAATCCAATCTTAATTATGAAAAATGTTTTAAAATCTATTTTATTCCTGACAGTTGCAGCAACTACTTTATATTCCTGCAGCAGCGACGACAACAACACGGGAGAAACGGCAAACATCAGCGTTAAAATGGTAGATGCCCCCGGAGATTATCTGAATGTTTTTGTGAATGTTCAGGCTATTGAAGTTATTGTAGACGGTTCTCCTATGGAGTTTAACGTTAATCAACCGGGACAATATGATCTTCTGGAACTAACCGCAGGAAACTTTGCATCCTTATTAGATGAAGATATTCCTGCAGGAAGATTGAGCCAAATTCGTTTGATCCTTGGTGAAGATGGTAATGAAGCTGTACTTAACGGAGAGACAAGTCCCGTAGATCTAAAAACCCCAAGTGCTCAGCAATCGGGTCTTAAGCTTAATGTGAATTATGATTTACAACCCGGAGTTGCCTATGATTTTATTCTTGATTTTAACGTAGATGAATCTGTGGTTAAACTTGGAGCCGATCAGGGATATATTCTTAAGCCTGTAATAAGGGTGACCACTGAGGCTGAAAGTGGAGCTATTGCCGGAGTAGTATCTCCTGCTATGGCAGCAAGTGTTACCGCCACAGACGGTGAGACTCAGGTTACCGCCAATACCAATACCGAAACCGGTGAGTTTTTGCTGTTCGGTGTACCCGAAGGAACCTATACCGTACTTATCGAATCTGCTGAAGGAGAGGTTATAACTGAAACAGATATCGTTGTAGAAATTGGAGAAACCACCCAAATGGGGACGGTTAATTTTGAATAATGATGTTAAATTGATCCTCCCGGGAAAGGCTGTCTTGAAAAAGGGCAGCCTTTTTTATTTTTACTAATATTGGCGGGTTAAGAGCATTCCAGGAAATTAAACGAGATAATTTGTGTTTTTTTTAAAATTAGTTTTAATATTATCACCCTTATAGGTAGGGTAAATTTAATCTTAATTGTCTTATTTATATAAACCTTAAACGATTCACCTTATCCGGTATGAAAAAGAGACTACCTTTCATTCTATTATTTCTCCTTCTTTTTTTGGCAGCTTGTCAAAAAGAAGAGTATGAAGTAATTACAGAGCAGGATCAAAACTCTATAAGTATTGATATGGAGGCTTATAACCTTATTTATCGGGCAGCTATGTACGACGGTTCTGCAGATGATCAAATAGATAACAATCCCTGTTTTTCCCTGCTTTTTCCTTATACTATAACTTTCCAGGGAAGCGAAATAAATATTTCTTCTGAGACTGAACGCCAGAACTTTTTAGAAAGTTTACCTGCTAATGCTAACCCTCAGGATATTGTACTGGATTTTCCAGTTACAGTTATTAACCCGGGACATCAAAGAATTACAGTGAGGAACAGACAGCAGTTTGCAGGTTTGCAGCAAGCCTGCCGCAATATGACAAATGAGCGCGGTACACCAATTACTTGTGTGAATTTTTCATTCCCATTACGCATTAATTCCTACAATAGTGTTTCTCAGCAAGCAAATTCAGCAGTACTCAATTCTCAGGAAGACTTATTTGTCTATTTCGACAACTTAACGGCCAGTTCTGTAGTAAGTTTTGAGTTCCCATTAGAAATAAGCGTGAACAATATATTAACTCCAGTTAACAACGGGGCGGCATTAGTAAGCCTAATTAGACAATGTGAAGAATAATCTGCACAATTATTCAGAAGACAATTTAACTCTACATCTAGTAAACTATCTCGGAGCAATCCCACGAGTCATTATAGGAAATATTTTAATTTCGAGGCAAGCCTCGCAGCTCCCAATATTATCGGGATAAATCTCGATTATCGAGTAAAAATCGAAGAAGCATGTATGTTGGTTAGGAAATTAACATTGATGTGGCTTCCTTCAAAATTTTGAGGGTTAAAATACAAAACCTGAGAAACCATCCTTTCCGGAATAAAAAAAGCACCCCGGATGGGATGCTTTTATAAAAATTTTTAAAGTTATTTCTTAGTGAACAATAATCGGATCTGGATTTCCATCTGGATCACCATTTACAGTACCATCTGTAGATGCAACACCCAACAACAATACACCGGCTGCGTGTGGAGCGGCCATTGAAGTACCACTTATTGAATTATAACCACCGTCTTTCCAGGTAGAATTAACAGCTACTCCAGGAGCTACATAATCTACTGGAGGATTTCCATAGTTAGAAAAAGATGCCCAGTTATCGTTAGAATCCATAGCAGAAATCGTTACAATATATTGCCCATTCACTCGAGCGGGAGAGCTGTTATTAGCGTCAGCACCATCATTACCTGCTGCAAGAGCGAAAATAATTCCGTTTTCTGAAGCCGAAAGCACTGCACTATCAAGAGCATCTGAAGTTGGTCCTCCAAGACTCATATTGGCAACGTCCCCGGCACTTCCGTAAGCTGCTACGTGATCTACACCAGCTATAACGCCAGAATAAGATCCGCTACCACGGCTATCCAAAACTTTTACAGGTATAACAGAAGCTCCCGGAGCTACACCAACAACTCCAAAATCGTTATTTAAAGCTGCGATAGTTCCGGCTACGTGTGTCCCGTGACCGTTTCCATCGTCAGTAGATTTCCCATCTTTACCTGAAGTAAAAGCGTTAAATCCTCTGGATGCGTCTACATTAAGATCTGGGTGATCTGTGTCAATTCCACTATCAATAACCCACGCAACATTAGATCCTGTATAAGAAGAGACTCCGTTAACTCGAGTAATTCCGTATGGAATATCCTGAGCTGAATCTCCCCCGCCAGAATCTCCATCTCCAGGATCTCCATCACACGGCCCGCCATTTGGCGTTCCACAAGGAGGAGCAAATTGTACGATTCTGTCTTCTTCAATAAAAGCAATTTCTTTTTTACCTCTTAAGGTTTCCACCTGCTCAAGGGTAAGTTTTAAAGCTGCACCGTTAATTGTTTTACTGTATACAGCTAATAACTCGGCGTCTGCTATTTTCGCATCAGAAAGAACTTTTTTCGTAGTATTTGCTACAGCTTCCTGAGCTTTTGTATAACTCTCCGGGTATTTGGAAGAAGCATTGCCGGTAATATCTTTATTGAAAACAACAATATATTGCCCTTCAATAATATCTGCTGAAGAAGGAGCTACCAATTCTTCATTCATTGGCTGTTCCCGCACTTCATCTTGTGAACAGGAAGCAAAAAAGGCGGCAGCTATTGCAATTACCGCGAGTGGTTTGAATTTGTGTAAAATCATAAATTAAAATGTTTGGTTAACAAAAGGTTAATAGATCACCCAAATCTATCACTTTATCGATAATTTACAAACTTTTGCCGGTTTTATTTAATAATTCCATTACATAAACTCTTAATTTATTCAGTTATTCTTAACAATTCTCTTGGTTCTTTATTGTCATATTCACTGATTCCAAAACGTTCCCGGAGCAAATAGCATCCCGAAAATTCTTCCCTTTAAATAATTAAATCAAGAACCTCGGGGAATTAAACCCTCAATGAGGAATTAAAAAATTGCTGCCTAAGTATTCAAATAGGGTAAAGTAGAATTTAAAAATGCAAGCCGAAAAAAACTTTGAAAGAAACACTGATAACTAATTCAAAATGCAGAATACTATCAAACATCTAGAGATCAATATTCTATGCACGCCACTGTGTAACAAAAGTAGCTTCCCATATATGTCTCTTAGTTTATTTTTACTATGCAATTCTGAAATAGAACTTTAGAAGCTATTTTCAAACTATAGAAAAATCTAAATAATGAAAAATCTGTTATATAAATTAAAAGAAGATTTTACAGCGATCCAGAAAGATTGGCTTCATTCTCATCAAACATTGCATTTAAAACCTGAACCGGTGCGGGTAAACAAGAAGTTCAGTAAGCTTAAAAATTTCACATTATGAAATGAGCATAACGGAAAGGCGATACAAACAACGATGAAAATATGTGAATTACATATGATCATTGAAAAACAATAAATATCTACATATGAAAACGATTTTAGTTTTAGGCGCAGGTACAGGCGGGATAGTTACGGCCAGAGAATTAAGTAGATTCAGCGGCAACGAAGAAGACATCAATCTTGTAAAGATCCTGGTTTTTGAGAAAGAAAAAACCAATGTGTTTTGGCCTTCTCTCCCCTGGGTGATGGTTGGCAAAAGAAAGCAGGAAGAGATTACCGAAAAAACCAACAGACTCCAGGCTTCCGGACTCGAGGTTATAAAAGGAGAAATCGAGACTATAGATCCAGAAAATATTAGTGTAAGCATACAAGGAAAGCAATATAAAGGAGATTATATGGTAGTTTCACTGGGCGTTGCTCAGGCCGATGTTTATAATCTTGATCAATTTGGCCATAATTTTTTCACGTTAAAAGGAGCTGAAAGTTTTTATTCTGATATACAGAAGTTTGATGGAGGCGACATTGCCTTATTAATTTCTTCCCTTCCTTTTAAAAGTCCGGCTGCACCTTATGAAGCAGCCATGCTTATAGAAGATTTTGTTAGAAAAAACAACATGGCTAATAATACCACTGTTTCTCTTTATACTCCTGAAGCCGGACCAATGGAATTCGCAGGTCCTGAAGCTTCACAGGAACTAAGAGACCTCTTAGAAAAGAAAGGAATCAAATATTACCCGAACCATGCGCTGACTGCGGTTTCGGGGAATAAACTGGAATTCAGCAATGGGAAAAATTATTCTTATAACCTATTAGCCTACACTCCAAAGCACCAGCTACCACATGTTATTCAGAAAAGTCCATTAGCCGGGAAATCAGGCTGGGTGGAAGTAGAAAGAAAGACGCTGGAAACCGCCTTTAAAAATGTTTATGCCATTGGAGATATCACCAATATCACAACAGAAACCGGTACAATTCTTCCAAAAATTGGAGTATTCGCCAGGCAGCAAGGAGCTGTGGTGGCCCATAATATTTTCCGAAAAATGGCCAACCAGGCCCCCGATCTAACTTTCGTGCCCGAAGGAAAGTACTTTATAGAAGCGGGTGAAGGAATGGCCAGTGAAACCGGCGGAAAATTTTCGAATGTCGGAAAGAATGAGGTAAAGATGGCAACTCCTGCCCAATGGGGACATTTCTCCAAATGGTGGGATGAAAAATTCTGGTTTTTTAAAAACTTTTAATTAGCTTAATTTTCCACTTTAAGGATAAGAAAATTTCTTCATTACAGCAGCTCATTTAAGCTTTAAAAGCTGTAATTCAGGTTTCTATGTAACAATAGTAACTGTAGGAACGTAGCTTTGAGCTTAAATTGCAGGTATAATTCAGCAGATAATTTACACTGAATTCAAGCAATTCTAAATCAAAAATAACTAGTAATGAATAAAGAAGAAATAATTAAAAATAGCCAAGGCACCGTTGTAGATGTGCGTACCGCTCAGGAATTTATGGGAGGGAGCGTTTCGGGAGCTGTGAATATTCCCTTAAATGAGATTCCACACAGGATAGAGGAATTTAAGGAAATGAAAGCACCCCTGATTCTATGTTGTGCCACTGGAAACAGAAGTGGCCAGGCAGAGAATTTTTTAAAACAACATGGCGTAAATTGTCTCAATGGAGGCTCGTGGCTCGAAGTAAATTATCTAACATCCGAAAATGCATAATTATGATCTCAAAACTTAAAGAGCTTTTAGGAATAAAACCAGCTCCAGATTATAATATACTCCTTAAAGAAGGTGGAGTAATTATAGATGTGAGAAGTAAAGCAGAATTTTCGGGTGGTCATATTAAAGGCTCAAAAAATATCCCTTTGCAATCCTTGAATGCAAACCCCAGACTTCTAAAAACAAAAGACAAACCTGTTATTTTCTGTTGCGCGTCTGGAATGCGAAGCGGTTCTGCAAAAAGCCTGATGAATTCAAAAGGATACACCAATGTGTATAATGGAGGGAGCTGGTCTAGCCTAAATAGTAAAATTTCCCGGTAATTATGAAGAAGAGAATTTTTACAGGATGGACCTGGATACGGGCAGCCTACTTCTTTATAGGATCCTGGGTAATTGTGCAAAGTGCAGTGGAAGGCGAGTGGATTGGAGTATTACTTGGCGCCTGGCCGGCTGCAATGGGTCTTTTCGGACTTGCCTGTGCGGGGGGAAATTGTTCAACAGGAAATTGTGAAGTAAAGTCTGATGTAGATCGGTAATTGTAAAAATAATACTTGCTATCTTTTAAAAAGCGATTGGCAGGGAAGCAACTTTCCGGTTAGGATCGATATAAACTTTTCGTCTCTCCATTTTGATTAATTTCTTTAATTTTTCGGAAATAAAAAAAGCCAGCAAAAAGCTGGCTTCAGAATTCTATAAAAATTTATTTCACTTCCGGCCTTAATAAAAACATATCCTAATCATACCTTCCTATTTATATTCATCTGCAACATCTGGAATATTAATAATCGGCCCAAAGAACAAAGCATTAAAAAACAGTTTATTCGTACCATACCAGGTTCCCCTAAAGTTTGGATTATCGACAAATGAGATCACTCTTCCTGAGCCAAGTTTACTTACAATAATGGAACTGGTGCCCGGGAGTTTTTCCAGATTTTCTTCTGAAACATATCCGCTAACCAATGGATCTTCTTTATAAACCGCCACGGCGCTGTATGGATTTTCCGGAAGCTTAAGGAATAAATTACTATTTCGGTATACTACCAGATCACGGTCTGTATATCCAAAACCAAGCGGGTGTGTGATATCAAGATCCACTCTATAAATAGATCCGCCAATGACCTTAGCTCCTTCCCGAGCCTCGGCAGAAACAAAATCGTACCGCACTCGTTCTTCTTCTTTTTTAGCTGTGGTATCTTTTATAACTATCCCTTCTTCCTTAATGAGTTCCTTATCTATTGCCCAGGCTACAGCAGATTTCTGCGCGATAAGAGTACCGCCATTTTCAACCCAGTCCTTTATTCTTTCTACGTCCTGTTCCTGCAAAAGGCGGTAATTTCCGTCTACCATAATAAGCTCATTATACTTATCCAGGTTTACCCGACGGAAGTCGAGAATATCAACTTTTGGAAGTGGCATATTTAATTTGCTGTCCAGAAGATGCCATACCTCGCCGGCTTCGTATTGAGAAATGCCCTCACCTATAAGCATAAGTGGCTGCGGGATTTCTACCTTCACAAAATTCCTGCTTCCCAGGTCTATTCCCGAACTGCTCAATCCACCTGAAACCGATTCTACGGCCACCTGGTGTTTATTTGCCAATTCATTCATTAGGCTATGGAGCTCCTCGCCCGTCATTTTCTGCATTGCTACGGGCACAAGAATACTTCCATAACCAATTTCCTTTCGGTCATTATTACTCTGGATACTCAACGGCCTAAAGGCAGTTTTAGTGATGATTTCATTCTTTAAAAGTTCGTGAAGGATACGTGGGGAGTTATAATCCTGCCAGCTGAAGAGATAGGCATAATCACTCTCTGCAACAGCGTACTCCATAGGTTTAAGGAACGATGAGTCTATCTGCTCTCCCATCTCTAATCCTCTCATCTCACGTGCTTGTAAAGGTGAGGACGGGAGACCGTATGCGTGAACCATAGACCAGGCAGAAGTATCGTAAAAGAGACTGTCATGAAATTTGGTAACCGTATCAAACATAGTAGCTACCATCCTGAACTGGGACTGCTCTGCCGGTACTACATAAGAATTATTTTCCCCAAAAGTGCGTTTAGCTGCCCGTATATCATTTTTTGCTTTATATACTTCTATTTTGTGTTGCAAAAGCAAGTCTACAAAAGCTTTTGTTCTATTCATGTCGTCACCATCGCTAAACACATAGCCTTTTGCATAATGATCTCCGGCCTGATCCAGGGCAGAAACAAAGAAATCCTTTTGATGGCGTAAAAATACTTCCCTATTCTCTACGGCCGCCTTAACTGTAGCAAGACTGTTAACCAGATGGTTGCGTATGGTAAAAGCAAAGGAAACATCTCCATGAATACTCTCCTGGAGATGACCCCTGGAGCTAGCCTGTTCAAAAACCAACCCCAATCCGCCCTGAATGTCTGGATAGGTAGAACCATAACCGGGATAGGAATTATCAAACACTTCCTTCGTAAAGTACAGGGAGCCAATCTCGTTCATGGCTTCGGCAAAATAAGGTGCCAGTAGATTGTTCAGCTCCTCATAATTAGAGCGTGGGATAATTGGATTCTCCGAGCCGTAGGGTTTGGTAGGTTCAAAGAAATAGGTGCTGTTTGTTCCCATTTCGTGGAAATCTGTCACCACATTGGGATACCACTTGTGATAAAAATCCAGTCGCGCCTGGCTCTCTACGTGCACCAGAGGTAGCCAGTCCCTGTTTAGGTCAAACCAATAATGATTCACTCTTCCGCTAGGCCATACCTCATTGTGTTCTCTGTCATTTGCATCGGCAACCGGAGGAAAACCTCTATGCATATTTGCCCAGTTCGTATGCCGGTCACGACCGTCGGGATTAAGGACCGGCTCTACAAAAATAACAGCTTCCTCAAGGTATCGCAAGACTTCAGTATCTTCAGAAGCAGTAAGATACCAGGCTGTGAGCATTGAGGCTTCACTACTGGAAGGTTCGTTTCCGTGTACGTTATAGCCCAGCTGGACAATTACAGGCATATTTTCGAGTTCCGGTAATGGTGATTTTGAGTCTATAAGCTCTAAATGCTCACTGCGAATATTTTCAAGGTTCCTGTAATTCTCAGGACTCGTTATGGTTGCAACAATCATTGACCGCTGCTCATAGGTCTCTCCTATTTCCTGAACGTGAACCCGATCTGAAAGTTTTGCCAGTTCATTAAAATAAGCTACAATCCTGTCATGGCGGGTATGAAAATCCCCAATTTCATAGCCCAAAAACTCCTGAGGACTGGGAATATTTTTATTAAAATTTTCTTTATCCGGAAAGAAATAAGCCTCCTGGGCCAAAAGGGAAAAAGAACAAAAAAACAGCAGGGGTAGTAAAAATCTTTTCATAAAAATTTATTTGCGAGAATTGGCAATATAATACAATAAAAAATTCCTTTTCCAAATCCAGGCCGATTTTCAAAAAAGTTTGCTCCAGTAATTTAAAAAATAGAGGATATACTCAACTGCAAAATTTTACATATGAGACGTCAAAATAGATTCTTTTCAAGCCAACAATAAAAAACAGGGGATTTTCCAGGGGAATATAAACTACAAACCATTTATCTTTTATCAGGTTTTCCAGCCTATGCCGTCCGTTCGGTAGTCACTCTAAATAAGCATGAGACACCCTTAACCCATTGTTTTTCCATTTTTTTATAAAATAACCCGGGTTACAAACCCGGGTTTTCTCGAAAAAAATCATCTTTATGCCTTAAACATAATACCAGTAATTTTTATAGAATTTCACTTCTAACCATCCATACTTTGAATAATGCAACCAGGCATCATACATTCTTAAAACGGTAAGCCCGTTAATGGTATAGTATTCACCGTTTATATAGGTAGGTTCAGTTCCATCCTCAGGATACATACTTTTTATTCCTGTAATATCACCCGAAGAAAGTGTCGAACGTTGAACCTGGTAAGTACTACCATTACTTTTGGTTATTGTAGGCTCTCCATTAGTAGAAAAGGAATATGCGCCATACATCATAATGGAGCCAAAATCCAGGCTAGTAGTATATTCTTCACCATCGTAACCACTGTCTTCATAAGTGTGAAAATTATGCTCATATCCGCTTTTAACATTATCCAGGTGCACTGTAATGTAATTATTTCTATCTACTCTACTCTGTTCGTGCCATAAACCTACTGCGTGACCTATCTCATGGATGGTATTTCCCGTGCTGCAGTATTTAGATAAGGTAATGTTTTGTCTTCCTCCAATCATCCCAACATAAGAAGAACAACCGGACCCGGAAATAAAATAGATATAATTAGACTCTCCTGATCTTTCCACAAATTTTAGCGTAGTATTATCCTCCCAGTGTTTTATCGCGTCATATACCCTATTTTTATCAGAAAGATTGGAATCAATGGAGTAATAAACAGTATTATCGGGCCAAAGGCCTGAAGTACGTCCTGTACTCTTCTCCTGTGGAATAGCCTCCTTATTTTCATAAATAATGGATTGTGGGGACTTGCTGCTTTGGTTTACAGGAATCATAATATCGCCCTGATAGACATAATCACCATTATGTTCTTCAACAGGCATCTTTTGCCCGGCATAATAAATTTGTGAGACGGGGCCCAGATCGTTCGGAAAGGCCATTTCTGATTGTTGATCTGAAATTTCTTCTGGTTTTAGTTGCGTTTCTGCATTTTCATTCTCTGAAATTGGATCTTTACTACATGCCAGAATCGCCAGAACAGGTAGCAATAAAAATTTACATTTTTTCATAAGTAGGTTTTTTATGTTAAATTATCAAAATTTTTTGTTCTGAAGTTTACAAAGGCCGTTCCAAAAAATCACATCAACTATGTTAATATTTTAATAGTCAGATTCCTACAAGGAAGATGAGTTTCTAGTTTTAAAAATGATTTGGAAATTCTTAAAACTAACAAACAAACTTTTTCATAATTTTCTTGAAGGCCTATTTTTACAACTGTTTTCGATGATTTTTTAAATTAAAACGACTTTTAAACTTTCAGAGACAAGTCCGAACATATTACGCTTTTTTTAATTTGTTAAATTTTTTAACAAAAAAATTGTGAAAACTTTTCACATGCTACAAACAGGTAAGAGAGCCGATGATACAAACCCAATTTGATTATTTTGGAGCAGAATCCCTCAATAATTAGACTGGATCCAATTGTTTTTGAATTCAGAAAATTTTATAAAAGCATTTAAATGCTTATTATGTTAAAATTATGTTAACAGCGTTAACGGATTACTCTCCAAAGTTGTGCGTGAATCGAAAAATATTTTGAAGGAAACATTGGACGCATATATAGCACTACTCAAAATTTTTTATCAGAATAGAAATCAATTTGATATGGAGTAATGCTCTTGATGCCTGAGGTTACTTTTCATATCCAAAAATTTCAAAAAAGAAATGCCTTCAATGGTAATAAAGATTAAGATTATTGACTCCTGAATTTACTGAATGTGTTATCTCTTTGTGCGGGCAGAGAGATTAAAACACCATGCAGCACTAGATCCTGACTTTACAATTGTTCAAATCAAGCTAAAAAAACTAGATTACATTACACTAATAAATAACTTCATTTAACCATACGGAAATATTTGCGTATCTTTAAAAGGCTGGTTTTCAACTAACAAATTTTTATTTTTTAGGACACC
This sequence comes from Salegentibacter tibetensis, assembly GCF_020164485.1. Taxonomy (GTDB): domain Bacteria; phylum Bacteroidota; class Bacteroidia; order Flavobacteriales; family Flavobacteriaceae; genus Salegentibacter; species Salegentibacter tibetensis. The sequence continues at coordinate 19,982 of NZ_JAIQZA010000005.1, read as the reverse complement.
CGGCATAACACAATTAACTGCAGTTTATGGAAAACATACACGAGAAAATAACTTATCTCCATTTTAGCATTTTATTAATTTTTAGTTGATGAAAAAAACTAATAAACCTCATAAGCCTGAGGAATTTTCTAAGGTAGTTGTCATAGGTACATCTGCAGGAGGGCTAAATGCATTAAAAAAATTAATCAGTCAACTGCGCAAAGGCTTCCCATTGCCAATATTGGTTGTTCGCCATATTTCAGCAGATGCTACTGGAAATGTGGTCCTGGACGAGCTAAATAAGTTCAATACAGTAAAGTGTCAACACGCAAAAAGCGGAAACGATTTAAAACCCGGGTATTTATATCTGGCACCCTCAGATCATCACCTAATGATTGGTAAAGACCTAAAGTTGCTGGTAACCAAAGGAGCTCAGGAAAATAGATCACGTCCTGCTATTGATCCACTGTTCCGCTCTACAGCCGTTGCATTTGGCGCCGGTGTTATTGGGATATTACTAACAGGCTATCTTGATGATGGAACGGCAGGAATGAAGGCCATTAAAAGATGCGGTGGGATTTGCATTGTACAAGACCCTGATGATGCCCAATATCCTGCTATGCCAAGAAATGCCATTAATAATGTAAAAGTAGATTATAGCTTACCAATATCTGCAATGGGAGCATTACTGTATGAGCTTATTCCCCAGGAATTGCAAAAAAACAAAACGGTTCCTAAAGATGTTTTAATAGAGGCAAAAATTGCCGCTCGTGTCTTGAGCGATTTGTCTTCAGTTAATACAGTGGGCGATCAGGTTCCTTTTAACTGTCCGGGCTGTGGTGGTGTTTTATGGCAGGTAGATAAAGATGATGACATGCGGTTCCGTTGTCATACCGGGCACGCGTATACGGCTGCTGCTCTTTTGGCTGAACAAACAAACAAGATTGAAGAGACTATGTGGACTGCGTTACGGATGTTCGAGGAGCGTAAAAACCTATTAACTGAAATCGCACACGGGAAAAAGGGTGTTGGTTCTAAATCAGCTCTAGAAAGAGCTAAAATGTCACAGGTTCATATCGATAGGATTAGGGCAATACTAAAAACAGGTGATGATGAAAATGGAGATGATACCCCCTCATGATTTACACAATTTTGGCTTGATCCATCCAAATGTGTTCCCCCTGTTGTACCCAAACAAAAAAAGCCCTCCATTTCTGAAGAGTTTTTTGTGCGGGCCGAGAGACTTCCCGATATTCATCGGGATAAACTTCTCGCCTCTCCCTCTTTTATTTCATTCATTTTTTCAATATAAAAAAAGCCCTCCATTTCTGAAGAGCTTTTTGTGCGGGCGGAGAGACTTCCCGATATTCATCGGGATAAACTTCTCCCCTCTCCCCTCTTTTATTTCATTCATTTTTTCAATATAAAAAAAGCCCTTCATTTCTGAAGAGCTTTTTGTGCGGGCGGAGAGACTCGAACTCTCACACCTTGCGGCACTAGATCCTAAGTTGTTAAAATTATATCACAAAATAACCCAAAACATCTCAAAATCAATTAGTTATAAATTTTTTAGTGTCATTTAATATCATTTGATTTTATATGATATCAACAAATGTTGTACCTATGTTGTACCAAAAATAGTTATCTTTATTAGGCAAATATCAGATTGTTATGTCGTCCAATGCATCAATAACCCTTCGAAAAAAACCTAATAAAAAAGAGCAATACCCTCTGGCAATTCGCATAACCAAATTTAGGAAATCTTCTTATCTTTATATTGGTCACTATATCTCTTTGAATTATTGGGATGATGAAAAATGTATAGTAAAAAAATCTCATCCTAACGCTGCTCGTCTAAATTACCTTCTATTAACAAAATTAGCAGAAACTAATAGGTTTCTATTACAGCTCCAGGCAGAAGGAAAAGATTTCTCTGCGGCTCAGATAAAAAAGGACATTCTGTTTTTAAATTCTGATAAAAACTTTTTTGATATAGCAGACGCACACTTAGAAGAAATTAAAGCTAACAACAAATTTGGTCGGTTAACAGTTGACAAAGCCTACATTGGACATATTGCAACTTTTGTAAAATCCAGACAATTATCTTTTCAGGATCTCGATGAGACTTTTCTTAGGAAATACATGAACTTTTTAAAAAATTCTAAAAAATTATCTGAAAGGACTATAGTAAACCATCTTGTTTTAATCCGCCTGTTATTTAATAGAGCTATTAAACAGGGACTCGTAGATAGGAAGTTATATCCATTCGGGAAAGATAAAGTTAAGATTAAATTTCCCGAGACTAGAAAAATTGGCTTAACTGTACAAGAAATTCAAAGCATAGAAAAGCTCAATGAACTTACAGATGAAGAATACCACGCCAGGAATATATGGCTTTTTAGTTTCTATCTAGCAGGAATAAGAGTATCTGATGTATTAAGAATTCGCTGGAGTGATATTTACGACAACCGCCTTCATTATACCATGAATAAAAATTCTAAACTAGTTTCTCTCCAGCTACCTGAAAAGATTCACGCGATCCTTAAAGATTATATTAATGATAAGGGATCTGATAATGATTTTATTTTCCCCGAACTAAAGGTTGTTGATCCCAGTAATGAGAAGCAGCTTTATGCAAAAGCCAAAAATGCTAATAAATGGCTGAATTCTCGTTTAACTGAAGTGGCAATCAAAGCCGGTATAACTAAGAAGTTAACAATGCACATTGCACGACATAGCTTTGGAAATATTGCAGGAGATAAAATTCCAGTTCAAATGCTCCAACAATTATATAGACATTCTTCTGTCACCACGACTATGATGTACCAATCCTATTTTATAAGTCAGGAGACAGATAAAGCTTTAAATAGTGTGGTAGATTTTTGAAAATCTAAAAACTAACTCCTCCCCTATTCATTATCTTTCAATAATTTAAAAGAAGAAAAATACTATTTTTCTGGAGCGCTTCGCAATCTTTACTCTCCGGTTTGTAGCAGGGCTCAGGAAATCACATAGTTATTTGTTTCGTGAGACAAATTCGCAATTTGGACAGATCTTTTACCTGCCCCCTTTTCTTTTTAACCGCGCTTCTATTGAGCACCTTGATGATTCTATCCGGTCTGTTATTTACCTGGGTTCTTTTTTACTTTCACTCAAGTCAGTTGTGAATAACCATTTGACGTAACGAAATCTAATTCTCCATTCGAATAGATATTTGAAATTCAAAGTTTTATAAATCTTGGGTGCGATTCATATTTTATTGGAAGAATATTCTAAAGGATTCAGATCATAAAAATCAGAGTTAAATTAATTAGAACCACTCTAAATAAATCTTTATTTATATTTGGTCTAAATAAACTACGAATATATATTTGCCGAAAAATATTCAATCAAACAATATGAAAACTTTACTACTATTATTTTTCAGTTTATCTTTTTTTACGATTAATGCTCAGAATTCTTCCATTAAAGGAAGGGTGGTTGACGAAGAAGGGAATCCTTTATTCGGAGCCAATGTTTTGTTATCTAATGGTGATGGAACCATGGTAGATGAAAATGGTAAATACTCATTTAAGAATTTACCCTCAGATGGCTATGAAATTGCTGTTACTTTTTTAGGATACGAGAAACAAACTAAATCGATTGCTTTAGAAAAAGGAGCAACTAAAATCGTTAATTTTACTATTTCTACTTCTCAAGAAAACCTTCAACAAGTAGAGATTACCGGAAGAAAGGCCAGATCTTATAAAAATGAATTAACCTATGCAGCCACAAAAACCGCAACACCTATAAAGGATGTTCCGCAAGCTATAAGCTATGTTACAAAAGAAGTTTTTGCTGATCAACAGGCTTACCGCGTAAATGATATTGTAAAAAATGTCAGTGGAGTTAATATGTTTTCCTATTATGACGATTTTACAATGCGGGGTTTTAGATCTGGAGATACTTATATCAATGGTTTACGTGTTGTAGGCCTTTTTGGGCCACAACCTCTTCTCGCAAATATTGAACGTGTAGAAGTAATTAAAGGGCCATCTTCTGCCATGTTTGGGAATTCAATTCCAGGAGGAGTTATGAACAGGGTAACAAAGAAGCCATTGGCAGAGGATAGAAAATCTATAAACTTTACTCTTGGTAGTTTTAATACCCTAAGAACAACAGCAGATTTTACAGGGCCAGTAAATGAAAAAGAAACGCTTTTATACAGGCTGAACCTCGCCTATGAAAATTCCGATAGCTTTCGTGATTTGCAGGAATTCAAATCTTATATGATTGCGCCTTCCATTTCTTTTCTACCTACCGATAAAACCCGAATAAATTTTGATTTGGTTATCACTAATTTTGATGGAAAATTAGACCGTGGACAACCAATTTTTGGAGCTAGCGCAGGAACTGATTTAAATTCTACTCCAATTTCTTTTGCCATAAACCAAACCAATGATTTTCAAAAAAGTGATGTAGTGTACTCTACCTTATCTTTAAACCATAAATTTTCAGACAATATCTCTTTCAATGCTTCTTATATGAAGTATTTATTTGAAGAGAACCTGGTAGAACATAGAACTTCAAATCAATTTGCTATAGATGGTAACGGTGAGCAAATTCCAACCCAAATGGGTATGCAGGTTATACAGCGTCAACGCCAATTCATAGCTGATAACCTTTCGAGTTATTTTGTGTTTGATGGAAATACTGGAGCTTTAGAGCATAAAGTAGTAGCAGGTTTCGATTTTATAGAGCAGAAACAACCAAGAGGAGCAGCTTCAGCATTTGCCAGAGGTTATAGATTACAGAACGGTGGAGTTTCTTCTAATCCTGCCGATTTTCAAAATTTCCTGCTTGATGCAAACGGAAATCCTGTTCCTAATGTTCCTCATTTTAATTTGGACGACCCTACTTATAACGTAGCCCAGCTAAGCGACTATACTTTTACCCAGAGCGCAAGTTCTGCCACAAGATATTATACCTATGGTTTTTATATTCAGGATCAGATAAAATTTAATAAATGGCAGGTTTTACTGGGTGGCCGTCAGGAATATTACAATGATATTGTAAATGTAGACCAGCCAGATGAAGAGACTACCACTCAAAATAAATTCTTACCCCGTCTGGGATTAGTTTATTCTGCAACCAACGAAATAAATTTATACGGAACCTATACGCAAAGTTTCCAACCACAAGGCCTGGCCGCCCAAACAAATCCAAACGTTGGTGGACCTTTTGACCCTGTAACTGCCGAAATGGTAGAAGTAGGAGCAAAAGGAGAGTTCTTCAACAATCGTTTGGGAGCGAATTTGGCGGTGTATTATATCGAAAATAATAATATTCTGGTAAATGCAAATGAACCTGGAAATCCCGAACTATTGAGACAAAGAGGGCAGGAAGAATCCAAAGGTTTTGAACTGGATATTAATGGTAGAATTCTTCCCAACTTAAGCTTAACCGCAAATTATGCTTATAACGAAGCAATAATTTCAGAAAGTGATAACCCAAATGAAATTGGGCTTAGAAAAGAAAATGCACCGCTACACCAGGGAGGATTTTTTGGAAAATATACTTTTATAGATAATAAACTAGAAGGCTTGGGAATAAGTTTGGGAACCAATTTTGTATCAGAAAGAAATACTTTCTCAAGTGAATTACAATTACCATCTTATACAATAGTTGATGCAGGAGTTTCATATAAAGTAGATCGTTTCAATATATCTTTTCTTTTAAACAATGTTTTTGATGAAACTCATTGGGTAGGTGGGTATAATTATGTAAGATTATTCCCAGGAGCACCTAGAAACTATTTAATGAGTGTTGGATATTCCTTCTAAAATGAAATTAAAGAAAAAACATTTTTTTCAATTACATAGTTGGATTGGCACCAGGTTAAGCATACTATTTTTTATAGTATGCTTTTCTGGTACTTTAGCTACGCTTAGTAATGAAATGGACTGGCTTTTTTTTCCTGAAATAAGAGCGAAACCCCAAACTGAATTAATTAATAAGAATGTTATTGTTGAAAATGTACGTGAGAAATATCCCAATGGTAAAATTCAATATTGGGACCTTACTGAAGAGTCTTATCTATGCGATATAATTTATGTTGGCATTGATGGTAAAAGAACATATGTTTTTGCCAATCCTTACACAGGAGAAATTCAGGGAAGTACTAATTTAACTTTCCAACGTTTTTTCAGAGACCTGCATTACTATTTATTTATACCATTTCAAATTGGTCATTTTACGGTATTAATTTTTGGCTTCCTTTTACTTATATCCTTAATAACGGCTTTATATTTTTACAAAAAATGGTGGCGAAAACTTTTTGAATTGCAGACAGGAAAAGGAAGATTGGTTCTTTTTAGAAGCTTACACAGATTGGTAGGGCTTTGGTCTATCCCGTTTACTATACTGTTTTCCATTACCGGAATCTGGTATTTTGTGGAGCGGACAAATATTGGTGGAATATCTGATGAGGTAAATCCATCATCTCCTGAACTTACTTATAATGCAGAAAAACAATCTCAAGAAAATATTAGTTACACTGTTGATTATGCGAGGGCTTCGGCGATTGCTAAGAAAGAAATACCCGGAATTAAAATAGGAACTTTATTACCCCCAACTTCCCTTGAAAATCCTATTTATGTCACGGGAAAAAGCGATGTTCCTCTAGTAAGAAAAAGAGCGAACCGCGTTTATTTAGATCCTATAACTTATGAGACTGTAAAAGTTCAAAAGGCTGAAGATATAAGTACAGCTATGTGGTTGAATGATATAGCCGATCCTTTGCATTTTGGATATTGGGGAGGACTTATAACAAAATTCATCTGGTTTATTTTTGGATTGGGAATTAGCGGACTAATTTTAACAGGAATTTGGATAACCCTTAAACGCCAGGCTGTTAAAAGAAAAACTAAACGCAAGCCTGTTATGGGCATATGGCGTTATATAAACTGGGGAATATTTATTGGTTTTGTTGCGTTTATGTATACAATTTTAATTACTCGATATCACATATCCAGCCAGGCTTTGATAACAATAACTTTTGGATGGCTTGTTTTCTTATTTATTGCATACTATATCTTTCATTATAGACTGAAGAAAAGTATCTGGTCAAAAGAGTGTAAATAGATTAACTCGGGAAGTATTTATTATCAAAAATTTATAATTTCACCATTTTCAGGTCTGTTTGTCATGCCAGGTTAGTGTTGTTATACTTTTGTATATCCGCTAAGAGACCAAAAAGGCAAAATTGAAATAAAGTGTCACGTCGAGCGCCAGCCCGACTAGGTACTGGCGGGCAGTCGAGACGTTTTTGTTTGACCCTTCGACTGCGCTCAGAGTGACAAAAACTGTTTTTAGGTTTCTAAACGGATAAGCATGTTATACTTTAAAAGATAGTCCAGGAAAAGCCTTTTTCCTCCTTTGTTCCTCAACCACTTTCTATCAATACTCTCGTACAATATGAATAGGTTTCCATCAACCAATTTCGGGTCAATAAAGTTAGCCCTGGTATCTAATTCAGATATTATATTCCTTTCAATTATTATTTTGTTTTAGTTTATAATAGGTGCCGGGGCCTTTTCCTTGTCGAATAATTAACTTGTCCTCATCTACCAATTGAGCTAAAATTTCTGAAGTCTTACTTGATTTAGCCTTAATTAATGGAGAAGCTGTACCCCTGTTTATGGTTTGATGGTCTAAAAGGTAGAGAAGAATTTTTTGCTTCTCGGGAGTTAATCGTCCGTAATCGGTCGTAATCGGCCTCAATCGGTTGAACTTCGGCTTTTATCGTTTGCAAATCATCCTGTGAACGAATGAATTCAAAATCTAGCACTCAGAATTTTTTACAGTGGCTCTCCATAGTTTTTATTCTTACTAGTATGCAAGTTGTCCCGATTATAGGGCGGTGAATTAAACTTTTGATCAATTTTTATTTCGTCAGCTTTTATCATCCAATTTTGGGCACAGGCCTGCCAGTTTCTAATTGGATTTTTGCCATTTAATTTCCATCCTATGGATTCGTAAAAATTATAGAATTTTTTAGCCTCTATAGAACTTCTTTTTTCTTTTTTGAAATAGGCAATGACTACTTGTTCATTTTCTGGACCTGTGTTTCCATAAGAGTTTATTATATGTTTACTTTTATGTTTACTTTTATGTTTACTTTTATGTTTATTAAAAGAGACCAATTTTTGAACAGGTACCTGTTCAGAAAATGGATAAGTCTTGTTCATTTTTTGATCAGCGAGGATGTCAAATCTGAACATGTCAATGAGTGATCCAATTTGGGGATTATTGGAAGGATGGTATTGAAGATATCCCCAGGCTTTTAGATCCCAAAGTAATTTATGGTAGGTAGTTCGAGACCTTATTTTAGCCAGCGACATTACCCGTTTACTATTTACCATGATGGTTTTTGGAAAACGTTTCTGATTCCATAACTCAAAAAACGCCAGGTAAAAACTGCGGTGTGAAGATGAGATTTTGTTGTCATTGGAAAATTTTCGTAATACTCCGTTTAGGTGGCTAATGTAATTGACCTCTTTCATTTCTGGAAGTTTTCAGATTTATAGATCGCTTTGGCTTCCCTGTATATTTTCTGAAAATTCAATTCCAGGTCTTCTGCAGAAAATTCCTGCTTAGGAAGCGGTAATTCCTTCGGCCATTCGGGTGTCGAGAATTTTACTTTACGGTCTTTGCCATCGGCAAAAGTTACGAACTGCCCCGGTTTTAAGCGAAAGAAAACATCGGCCCTTATCTTGGCTACTTCCCGTTCACTTTTGGTGGTTCGGGTATCAAAATTCAGGTTATCACTTTTGCTTACACTGATACTTTTCCTCTTTACAATCTCGAAGAAACTTTCATAATATTTCGCAGTATCGGGGTCATTCACCTTTCCGAAAAACTGATAGGACAGGTTACTCAGGATCGCTTTTCCTACTTCTCTACCATAAAGGATATCATTCTGTATTTTATCCTGGATTACATAGACCGTGGCAATATTATAGCTTCGTAGCGTTGCCGGAATACGGTGCATGTTCAGTAAGCGAATCGTGGAAGCTTCTTCCATAAGGATAAACGAACCAAGCCTTTCATGTACACTCATCTGCTTGGTAATACTATGAATAATGGTAGCTACGATGGGGGAATATGCCGATTCGAATTTAGGATTATTCACTACTGAAATCACCCCTGGATTTTCGGAATGATTGATATTTAACGGAATCTCATCTTCTGAAAGGACCATGAAGATCCGCTGCGTGCTAACTTTTTTAAAAGCATTCGAGAGCGTGCTCTTTACCGAGGCTGTCTGTCGTTCGGAATCCACCCCGTTTATAAACGCATTCGCCATAGCCCGGGAGGTGAGATTAGAACTTAAAAAGCCTACTAACTCATAGGTAGTTAATTGTTGGAATAGGGCGATCATATGCGGCAGGGTACAGTAGCTGGGATGATCAGTTTTAAGTTTCCAGATAAGCCCTGCAATTATGCCTTCTGCAGCATCATTAAAGAATTGGGAACTTCCGGAAGATACATTTTCCTTTTTTTCCAATAAATTTTCCAGCAGTACCCGGGAAATCTCGTTCACACTTTCTGCATCCGGCATATAGCGAGGTGCAATGGGATTTACCTTATTATAAATGGTATCAAAGGAAATTATATAAAAGGGCATTTTACCTTCTTTAAATAATGGGTAGGCAATTCTGGAAAGTTCAAAATTTTTATAGTCATGAATAATTCCACAGAAAGTTTGCTTACTGAAATGTCTTAGGAATTGGGCGACCACACTTTCGGTCTTTCCGCTACCCGCAGCTCCAATGATGGAAACCCCTCGGCGGATATCTTTCAATTTAATCGATCCCGAAGATAGCGGCATCCTGAAAGCGTACTTGTAGGTCAACTTATCCTTTTCAATCGTAAGCAACCATTCACTCAGTAGCACATTGATCAGGATTAGTGGAATAAATAGGCGGATGGAAAGCAGCACGAACAAGTTAAAATCAAAACGTGAAGTAAAACTTGTTACAAACAGCAGGAATATAAACCCAAAGTTGATGATAAAACCCCAGGAGGTATTTTTCAGGGAATAGTAAAACAAGCCCCCAACCGCTGTAATAAAAAAAAGGAAAAAATAAATATTTGACAGCATAACAGATAATTTTAATAGCCGATAGAACTTGCTTTAATTCCGGTTTCGATGATTTTTTTTAGTTGTTTATAGGCGAACCCCACTTTATTTTGAGGCAGTTGTAAAACGGGCAATTGTAACCCCGCTTGTCGGATCATCTTAAAAGCGATCTTTTTCTCGTTGATCCCCAGGTTTCTTAAGGATAAAATATATTGCTTTGGATCCTTATTCAGCATTTTCCTTGCGGTATAACTTTCCACATAATTTCTGTTGTACTGGAACATCTTGTCAAAAGCTTTTTCAGAATTTTGAAAAAAACGATCCCGTTCAAATCCTCGCTTCACCATTTTACCATGCATCTCTACTTCTGAAGCTTTATATTTGCTGCCTGGGGAAAGGCTGTAAGTATTTGACGCATCTTTCCTGCTTACAATGATATGGATATGGCTTTGCAGTCCTTCTTTTTTCATTCCCGGTTCCACCACCTGTCCCCGAATTTTATAGGGAGCATCCCTCACTAGCTTTTGAATCTCATTTTCTAGTGTCCGGGTGTTTCCGGGAATCTCACCACGTTCTACCTTCCGAAGTTCATTTTTCAGGTGGGCGATCTGCTTGCTATAGGGGCTATTTTCCCGAATGGCTACATCGTTACTTTTATAGGTTCTTTCATATTCAATTTTGGCGAAATATTTAATGTCGTCAACATTGATAGGCCTACCGTCTATCTCCCGGTTAAAGGAGCCGGCATACTCCTTCATAGTCTCACGGACAAAAGCCTTTAGTTTTTCAGGATTATTATGGATATGTTTTAATTCATACTGGCTGGGACTAATGGTGATGGAATAATATTTGGGTTCTTTGAGTTTTAATTTCGCTGTATTCCCGTCGATCTCTTTAATCACCTCGTACGGCTTTATTTTATCATCATACTGATTAAAGAAATATTCTTTATCCAACGGGCTTTTTCCCTGGTTTTCTTTTTCCAGGTAGCTCACAAAATCCCCTGCGCTTTTTGAAAAAGCGCCACCAGTTTTCTGAGGGGAGATGCTGATATACATTTAGTTCTTCTGTTTTATGGCTATTTTAAATTGCTCAAACTCGGTTCTGGGGATATTCAATTTTAGATAATCCGGCCCGAAGGCCCCGCTCTTTATTTCCACATGATGTAGCAGGTATTCCAGGTCCTTTTTGTTAGCTTTCAATAAATCCTGAAGCCTGGAGATTTCTAATTCTAATTGGGTCAGGCTTTTTTTATTAGAAGCGGAAACATTTTCCTTTTTTGCAATTTCAAGTTTTGGGACTGAGCGCCCTTCTAACAGTAATTCCAGCATTAATAAACCTGGTTTGGTTTGGGTCTTTTCAATATTTTTAAGGATGGCAATAACGGCATCAATCCTTTTTTTAATGAGCTGTTCCAGGCTCACTTTTGAAGGCACTAAGGTTTCAAAAGGAGAGAGGTTATTTTTCTCAAAAAAGTCCAGTACCAGGTCTAAAGTTTCGGACTGTTTGCTATTATTTTTTTTAGAAAACTCCCGGAACCTCTTTGCCGTACTCGCCTTTAATTGCAGCCTTGATTTTGCCATAATGGATACTATTTTAATACTTACTGGCTACCACCATCTATATTCTACAGACCTTTCCAGTGGGGCATATCCACCAGGGTGGATATTTTTCTGGTTTTAATAATTGCTAAACAACACAAAACCAGATTTTTACACATTAAAGAGATCGAACGACATCGCTCTGCGTGTCACCCTCTTGCTATTCGATTTCGTCCCGCAGGCGGGACAAAATTTCCATACAAGTTGGTTTGCACCAACTGCATTCTTAAAAAAGGAATTAAAAAAATCTCTTTCCTTTTTTAAACACATATAATTATAGGACGAAAGTCAAATCAGTAGAATTCCAATTATGATATTAATCAGGAAATCATCACTTTAAGATACTATTTATACCTATTCAATAAAAGTGAAAGTTTCATACGATTTGGTGTCATTTGAGTTATTTTGATATCAATACCTACAATTTTTTGAAATTGGAAAATTTGAGACGGCAGATTTTTAATTTTAGACGTCAAAAACCCATCTAAAATTTCTACCGTTTCAATTTCACATTACCTAATCCACTTATTGAACTAATTTTTAAATGATTTACTTATTATATCCAGAGCATTTTCCTTTTTTTTTGTTTTTTAACCTCAGACTCGATTTATTTTTTTAGGTTTTGAATTGAGACCTTTTCCTTCTAGATTTACTTCCTATAGAGCCGTCACATTACCTTTTTTGATGCTTTTGCTATACAATATCCTGGCCTGGTAAAGCGTATAAAAAGGGTAGGCGAAGCCGGAACGGCTTTATGCCGCTGTCCAGGAAAGGATGTTGTTTTTTTGCGTCTTAAAAAGGAATGGCTCTTAGGATGAAGTCCAAGACCTTTGTAGAGAAGCGCTTTTCCCGGAATGAAGCTTTTGCGAAATGTAGTGGGAATGGGCTGAACGGGTATTATAACATATTGCTAGTCAAACATTCGTACGTATAATAAAAGATGAATTTTTATTCTTCAACTTTCTTAAGCCGATAACTCCCCCATATAGTATTTGAAAATTCACCAGCTACAAATTGAATACTATGGATTAGAAGTGAAATTCTGTAGGTTCATCGTAAAAGATATTGCCGAAAAAGTATAATTTTTCAATAAATGATTTTTCTTAGACAACCTATATTAGAAAAAACCTCATTATGTTTTTAGTAATTATTCGAGAAATATGGCAAAAATCACTATATTTCTCGAAATTTTACTAAAGGTGAGTTTAAGCGAATTTATAAAAGAGCGATTATCCTATGAGGAATATGCTTTTACGTGGAATGAACTAGTTGAAGGGACGACGTCTGGTAAGTCGGAATCCTTGATTCGTAATGATCTTTATTATGCTGTGGGTAATGGTGATGTTGTTTCCCTCCGGCATAAATTCTATTTAATTATTCCGCCTAGATATTCTCATTCCGGCAAACTACCAATTGAGCTATATATAGATAAACTGCTTAGTTTCCTAAATAGGAACTATTATTTAGGATTGTATTCGGCCGCGAGGTATTATGGAGCAAGCCATCAACAAATTCAAAAGGAGTATATACTTCACGATAAATCTCCATTGCTTTCAGTCTCCAAAGGAGCTGTTAAACTTGACTTTTTTACCGTTTCCAACTGGCCAGAAAAAAATATTTTAAATCGTAAGGGTGATGCGGGAATGTTTAAAATATCCAGTCCGGCATTAACAGCAGTCGATTTATTACACCATCAATCCAAAATTGGGGGGTTGAACAGAACACTTTCCATTTTAGAAGAGTTGTTCGAAGAAGTAGAAGTTTCGGATGTAAATGATCTGCTCTCCTGGTATTCCCAAAGAAGCGTATTGCAACGTTTTGGTTTTTTGTTAAATGAATACAATTCGAACTCTGAACCAGCCGAATTAATTTATAGTCATTTGAAGCTTCAAAAGTTTTATCCTGTTTTATTAAGTCCTAAATCGAATCAAAAACCAGGTGCAGTCAATAATCGTTGGAAAGTGGATGTTAATATTAAAATGGAAAGTGATTTATGATACCAAGACCAGATATAGCGAAATGGCAGGTGAATGCCCCCTGGAAAGAGTTTATGCAAGTCGAGCAAGATTTGGTGATCAGTAGGACGTTAGTGGAGTTATTTTCCGATGATTTTTTGAGGGAAAATTTAGCATTTCGTGGAGGAACCGCACTACATAAACTTTACTTAAATCCTGCTCCAAGATATTCAGAAGATATTGACCTGGTGCAAATAAAACCGGGACCAATTAAACCAATTATGAAACGGATAGGTGAAGTCGTTACTTTCTTTGAAGAAGAAAGGCGTACTCAAGTTAAAGGACACGGAGCAAAAGCACTATATCGATTCAATTCAGAATATGAGAATATCAGACTAAGGCTAAAGCTAGAAATAAACTGTAAAGAACATTTTAATGTATTGCCCTGGGTTGAATATCCTTTTGAAGTGAAAAGCAACTGGTTTGAAGGAAAAGCGAATATTCGTACTTACAATATCAACGAATTATTGGGAACAAAATTAAGAGCCCTATTTCAACGCAGCAAAGGTAGAGATCTCTTCGACCTGGACTACTCCAGGCGCAATATGGATCTAGACATTCAGCTGATTTTAAAGTGCTTTAAGGTTTATATGGATTTCTCTGTAAGCCAATCTCCCAGCGCTAAGGAGTTTTTACTAAATATAGAAGAGAAAGAAAATGATCCGGATTTTACTGGCGATATGGAAGCCTTATTAAGATCAGAAATTCAATATAACCAGGTAAAAGCATTTCAATGGTTGAAGGAAGAAATAGTTCAGAAGATATTGATTTAAGAAAATATTATACTAGTAGGTGTCATATAAATTAAGTTAAGAGCATTGGAAAGTTAAAGATGAGACAGGTTAATAGAAAATCGTAGGACCTATAACCTAACGACACCTATCACTAATGGTCTTTTTTCAATAGCTTAGAATCTTTCTTTAATTAAGGGTTTTTCCTAGTTTTTTGTAGGAGTTTATAATTATTTTCAGTAATTATGTTAATCTATTTGGCCTACCCTACTATTCCAAAAAATGAAAGCGACCCGTTAAGGCCGCTTTAAATGTTTTCACAACGGAATAATCCTTATTGTAATATTATTTAACATTTTTCCCAAATGTGGTAAACCGTAAAATCCTGGAAGAAAACCTATTTATATTTAGAAGAAACTAAAATACATCTATGCTTCAAACATTATTAAAAATTGGGGAATGGCAACATCTAAATACAACTCTAATAAAGAATGAATAAAATAGAATTCAACAAAACCTCAAACATTTTTATAAATACAGGTATAATTGCCCTGTATCGTTATCTGGTTAAGTTTGAAAGAAAAAATACGGTAGCAAATCTGAGTTATCAGCTTTATGATGACAAATTGATTGTTGAGTCTGATGATATACTTAATCTTTTAGAAGAAGTCTACTATTTTATGGGAAAGGATATTTATGATACCTCTTCCAAAAAACAGCTTGATAAACTAGAAAATGTTTATTATGATGTTAAAAAAGACGAATTCCATCTTTTTCCTAAAATGAAGACATATGGCTTGGGTCATTTAATTACCAATGACCCTGTTCCCACTACAAGAAATGAAAACAATTGGAGTACGATAAAAAAACTTGACAAAGAAAATCCTGAGTTAGCACTAAAGTTTAAGGCGTATTTTAAAAAGCAGAATTTAAAATTATTATCCAAGATATATTTTAATGAACCCTATAAAAAAATTACGATATTAAATCTGGAGAAAAAATATTGGGAAGAAGGAAAGAACACCTGTCCTATTACTGGTGAAAATTTTAAAACTTTAGATTATGGAAAAAATATCTCTCCTTTTCTTAAAGGTGGAGAGGGCCTAAAAGTTTTTAATTCTCACTTAACATCTTCAGAAATTAAAATTAGCCAAAAGGCAATTTTTTTAGTACGTTTTTCTCCAGTATTGGGAATGTATACTTATTATAACGAAAATAAATCTTTTGTATCCAATTTTTTTAATTCCAGTTCTCTAAGAAATATTAATGCTCTTTATGATGAAGAATTTTTTTATGATAAGGAGGTTATGCAAGCTTGGAAATGGCCTTTTATTCGTAACATAAAACTCCATAATTTTCAATTTGCAAAAAAGGATAGTGAAAAATATTCTATAAATTCTAGCGAAGATTCATTTTCCCCACAAGAAATCACCTTTTTAATTTTACTTACTTTCTATAAGAAGAAATTCGCAGATGAACTCTCATTAAATAACATGGAGGAGATAGATTCTAATGATCTTTTAAGTTTGCTTGGAATCGAGACAAAACCCATAAGCCTTATTACTTTTAAAGCTGATGAATTCGCTTCCACTCTAAGACCAAATTTTTATGAGGAATATACCAATGTGAAATTCATTATTCAGTTTATTCACAAGCTCGAAACAAATAAAGATAAACGTGTTCCAATTGGAGAATTATGGAGAGGATTTATTTTCATAACACCTAAGAATGAAATATCAAATAAAGATATAGGCGAGAAAAGAAATAAAAAGAAAAAATCTCAGCGACAGTTAAGAATAAAAATTTTAGATCATCTATTGAAAGGAAGGTCAATTTTGGCAATTATTGAGTCCCTTTTTCAGAAAAGCTATTTGCTATTGGCTAATGGGGATAATCCTGGCTTTAGGAGGTATGACCTCATTTTAGAATTTGTAAAAATATACGAACAATCAATAAATTTTGGAACTATAATTATGGAAGAATCATTACAACAGAGAGCTATTGGTTTGGGAAAAAGCATTGGTTACGCAATTCTAAACTATGACAATCCTAAAAGTGAAAACGAGAAAAAAGCCAATGCCAAAAATGGAAGAAAATATTTAATAAGTCTTCATAAAGCAAGAACCATTGAGCAATTTAGGGAAACGTTGATTAGAATTCAGCGTAAGTATCAAGTTTCTATAGCCAATGAGATTTTAGAAAGCCTAAATGAAAAAAATTATATCGCTATTAAGCAGTATGCACAAATAGGCGCATTAAATAGCCTGAATGTTGTTTTATCTAACCAAAAAGAATCTTAAAATGAAAGTAAACAGTATTACCCTTACGTATTTATCAAAAGTATCATTTGCCAGCTTAAACGGGGGCGATAAAGAAGTCGACAATATTAATCCCATAAAGAAGATTACTTTACAAGATGGTGAAGAATTGCCTTATGTATCTTCTCAAGCAATACGTCGTGCTCTAAGGGACAAACTAGAAGAATTAGGGAGTGATATTTCTCCTGTAGGTCTTTCCAGTACTGACAAAGGAGCACCTAAAACCGAAATGAATCCAATTAAATATATGGATGATGATTTATTTGGTTATATGGATGCCTCAAAGGGTAAAGATGGTGCAGCAGGGACATCAACAGTTAGAACTTCACCCATTCGTGTAGAGTCTTTACTTGCCCTAGCTACTTACAAAGGTGATTTAGATTATGCCACTAATTTTATGGGCAAGAAGATCGAGTTAAATGCCAATATTTTTGAAACGGAGATACATTCTGGAGTTTATCGAGGAACTATTCTAATTGAGCTTGATAGAATTGGAAAAGAAACGAAGTTGAAAGATGAAAAAACCAGAGAATTAGAAACTGTCGATTTAGTTGAAAATAAAGAAAAAGCTGCTCGGGTAAACAATTTTATCAATGCCTTGCAAATGTTATGGAGCCAGGGAAGACAAACCCGGTTTTTGGCTGATATTTCACCGAAATTCGTTGCAGCGGGTTTAATGAAATCCAAAAACCCAATATTTCTTGAAGCTGTTGATCTAAGCGCGGATGGAGAAATTAATATCGAAAAACTTAACACGGTTGTTTCTGATTATGAGAAATTTATAGAGGGTCATGTTTTTGCAGTTCAAGAAGCAGTTTTCAATAAACAAGATGGGATGGTCAGCCTAAAAGAAGGGTTTGAAAAACTAGAAAACTGGGTTAACAATTATTACGGAGTAAATTAAGAAAGATGAAAAATTTTGTCATCGAAATTGTATGTCAAACCGCATCTTTCAGAAACCCGGACTTTCAGAACTTCCATAAATCGTTAGAACTACCGCCACCTACGACAATTATTGGATTTGCAGGGGCTGCTTTAGGTTATTCCCCGCTTATGGCTCAGGATTTTTTTGATAATTCCCAGTTTGAAATAGGGATTTATGGTACTTACAAGGGTAAATGTAAAGATACCTGGAAGTACAACAAAGGGATTCGAGATATGAGGCTGTATGTCCCAGGACTTGATGGAAGTATCATCCAAAAGGAGTTCCTAATTTTTTCAAGATTTTACATTGCTTTTTCTTCCGAAAATCAAAGTGCTGTCAAACAACTGAATGAAGCTTTCTTAAATCCGGTTTATGCACTCACCATGGGAAATAGTGATTCTTTAGCTCAAATTAAAAACATTGAAGTGAATATCAGTGATACTGAAGCTGATGAAATTGAAAACTGTTTTGTTCAAGGTGATGTGGTTAAAGATGTAATGAGTTTAGCAGACTCTGGTAATCTAAGTTTTTCTATTTACTCGAATGATACATTAACCTACGATTTGCCTGTAAGATTTGAATATGAGGATGATTATGGGAGACGAACAGTTTCTAAAGTAGAAACCTATTCTTTGATAGGAAATAGAATGAAAACAAATTTCAATCTGAAAGGACTAACCTATAAAAATCATTTTATCCCACTATTCAAAATATGAGTGAATTAAATGAAATATGGGCAAAATCCAAACCTGTTGAAACATTAACTCAACATACTTCAGCGGTTCTTGATATCTGGCTAGAATTAAGAGGAAGGTATTCTAAAGAGATTGACAGCAAAGATTTTTGGGATGCTTCTTTTACAGCTGTTGCCTATCACGATTTCGGAAAATTATGCAATATTTTTCAAGAAACTATAAAGGGGGTAAGGGCTTTTAGTGATGACGAACGAGTGCGTCACGAGTTTTTTTCTGGAATATTTCTGTATCTGAATAATATTGAATTCTATGAGCAGGATATTGAAAGTTTAATAGCTGTATTTTCTCATCACAAAGCCTTTAACGATGAGGGTTTTAATGAAAATATATCACGAAATAGCATTATTCCGTTTACCATTGAAAATAGTTTAATTGATGAGTTCGTTGATTTCATTAATAAGCAAGCTGTAGATTTTCAAGTAGCCTTCCCTTCTATTGATAATAAATTAAAGTATACCATAACAACTTCTTATGGAGTGCTGCTGCAATTATACAAGCAAAAGGTTTATAATAAATTGAGCCAAGAGAATTTTTTAAACACCAATAATCGAAAAAATTATATCCTTCATAAAGCTCTCTTAAATATTTCTGACTGGACAGCTTCTGGACACCTTCCATTAGAAAGAGGTATTGCATATAATCAAAATTTTTTAGCAGATACAATTATAGCTAAGCTTAGAGAAGATGGTAAGAAGGAAATTGCTGATAAATTTGATTTTAAAAAATTCCAAAAGGAGAGTTTAGTAGAAACTAACGTACTTGTCCTTGCACCTACAGGTAGCGGAAAAACAGAAGCTGCGTTACTTTGGGCTTCTTCAAAAAAGGATTGGGAACGAATCATTTATTTACTACCTACCCGGGTAACATCTAATGCTATCTACAGGAGATTGACCGCTTATTTTGGAGATCAGTACACCCAATTAATTCATTCATCTGCTCGTCAATATATTAAAGAACAGCTAGATGATTCTTATGATCAAAAGAAATATTTCAGGGATAAGTCATTTTTTAAAAATGTTAATATTTGTACAGTAGATCAATTGCTAACACTTGGCTTTAATCTGGGTTTTTGGGAAGTCAAGACTTTTCATATGATGAATGCACGTGTAATCATTGACGAGATACATTTGTACAGCCCCTATACATTAGGTTTGATTATTTCTACAATAAAATATTTGAAAGATAATTTCAACACTCGTTTTTATATAATGACGGCTACTATGCCCGAAAAATTGAAGCTCTTATTGGAGAAGACTTTAGAAAATGTCACTGTTATAAAAGATACTGAATTACTGGAAGAGTCTAGAAATCAATTTGAAATAAGGGAAAACCTAATTGAAGAATCTTTAGATGAAATTATTGCAAATATTGAAGATGGCAAAAAGGTATTGATAGTAGTCAATACAGTTGGATATTCCGGACTAAGCTGACCCCTCTAAAGCCCACCTTTTAGGTATCTGTCATTCCGGCGGATGCTGACCCCCTTATAAATTAAAAAAATGGCTGGCCGGCAAAATTATTCCGGAGCATACTGA
>NZ_JAIQZA010000049.1 GCF_020164485.1 Salegentibacter tibetensis | reverse complement strand
GAAAACTTCAACAAGAATATCCAAAACTGAAGGAACGATATTGGGGGCAACATTTTTGGGCAAGTGGTTATGGAGTATGGAGTACAGGAAATATTACCGATGAGATGGTTAATGAATATTTGGAGCATCATCGCCGAGATTCATGTGATAATTCCAATTTTATATTGGAGTAGCTTGGGGACTTCCAGTCCCTAGTAAAAAAAACCTCTGCACTTTGAGTGCAGAGTGGTTTAGTTATGAATCCTTCCTAAAAAATGTAGCTTCATAGGTATTGCTGTTGCCAACATTGTCGGTTACGATTATTTTTAACTGGTTTTCGGTTTCGGTTACTATGCCATCGCTAAAATCGTGGGTTAGCGTATTATTTTTATATTCATATTCCATAAGGATGAATTTCCCGTTTACCGTTGCACGGTAACTTTTAATTCCGGAGAGATCGTCGCTAATTTTTACTTGTAAAGTATTGTTGCTGGAAATCCACTGGCCATTGCTGAAGTTCGTAGGCCATATTTTTGGTGATGTAACATCTGAAGCCAGCGTATATTCCCCAAAAGTTCTTGTGCCGGTAGTAAAACGGTTTGCCTTTTTGTAAGTTGAAGAGTAATTTGGTCGGTTTCCATAACCCAATCTGGCGATGAAGAGTTTCTCTTTTTCTTCCGCAGAATATTCACTTACATCAAACCCTATCGTTATATTTTTATGAAGCGGGGTGTGGTCGTTATGAACCTTCACTTTATCTTCTCTAAATTCAATATCCAGGTAGGTGTCTTTATAAAGACTTCCGGCAGGAATATAAATATCCATACCGTTGGCTTCAGCAGCGAATGGCTGATTCGCCTGCGCAAAATAATCGGTTTTCTCTTCTTTTTTAGGCGGAATATCATTTCGCTGTATTCCCTTTATTGGAATTCTTATCACGCGCTGGTTTCCGGCAAAGTCACTTACTTTTATTGTGTAATTATAATTAAGGCTATCCTGAATATGAAGTTCTCCCTTATTTACTACATCCTGATAAAGGCTCAGCGGATTGCCGTCTTCAACAAAAAGTTTTTGGATACGTTTCTTGTTTTTACTATAATATTCATAATCAATTAGCTGATTAAGATGTCGGCTTTCGGCGAAAGAAAACCGCTTAAAGGGTAAGGTGAATACGCGGCCTCCATTTAGCTCAGCTTCAATTTGATAAATTCCGTTTCGGTTTGGTGCTCCATCTTGTTGATCTACCGAGGAAACCCCAAAACCAATATTACCGCAGGCATCAATTTCACGGGCAATATAACTCCCGTCTTCCAGCGGGGTAAGATTTATTTTCTGGCGCTCCCGGGAATTATTTACGTGCGCTTCGGCATCTAAAGGATAGGCATATAAACCATCTATTATCGGAGCGCGGCTATCTTTAATATTTATTCCGAAGAGCTTTGGGTTCATTGGTCGCTGGCTGCCATCTCTAATTTCAAAGTGCAGGTGAGGGCCGCCGCTACCGCCGGTGTTTCCGCTAAAAGCTATAAGTTCGTTGGCTTCTACCGGTAGTTCTCCGGCTTCGGGAAAAAGTTCTATCTCATAGGTTTCATTAGCGTATTGCCTTTTCTTGACATAGGCTTCAATTTCAGGAGAGAATTCTTTTAAATGGGCGTAGACTGTAGTGTATCCGTTAGGGTGTTGAACGTAAAGGGCTTTTCCGTAGCCATAATGCTGAATATTGATTCGGCTTACATAACCTTTGGCTGAAGCGACTACATTAAGTCCCTGCCGCTGTTGGGTTTTAATGTCCAACCCACTATGAAAATGATTGGAACGCAATTCTCCAAAAGTACCCGATAGTACCAAAGGTACATCTAGCGGTTTTTGAAAATAATCTTGCGGAACCTGAGGCTGGGCCAAGATTGTAGTGCTAACGAATAAAAGAAAAACAGCTAAAGTAGATTTCATATAAATTTTTTATTTGGGGTCTAACCGGGCGGTAAAGTTAATTAAAGTTTAACCAAAAATTAAAGCCTTAGTGCTTAGAAACTTAGCAATAGTCTTGCCTATTTTTAAAAATAGACGAAAAAACAATTGGCATATTAGAGCGCGAATGTTAACTTTGTGGGGATAAGCATTACATTTGGCTTTTATGAGTGAATTGACAGAAATCGTTGATAGCCTTGAAAATAGGATTAGTAAACTGCTTCATAAATATGAAAATTTAAAGCAGATTCAAAGTTCTTTAGAGGAAGAAATGATAGCTGTTAAGGATGAAAATCTAAGATTAACTCAAAAACTTGAAGGTTCTAATCAGGAAGTTCAAAACCTCAAAGCCGCCAATGCAATGCTGGGCAGTACTGAATTTAAAACAGAAACTAAGCTTAAATTAAACAGCTTAATAAGGGAAATTGATCAGTGTATCGTTCAATTATCTGAATAATAAATATGGCCGATAAACTAAAAATAAAACTTTCTATTGCAGATCGTGTGTATCCTTTAACCATAAATCCACAACAGGAAGAAGGTTTACGCAAGGCAGCGAAGAAGATTGAGGCTATGATTAAGCAATTTGAGCAAAGTTATGCCGTAAGGGATAAGCAGGATGTATTAGCCATGTGCGCTTTACAATTTGCCGCCCAAACCGAGCAAAAAGATATAGAAAGATCTACCGATACACTTCAAGCAGAAGATAAACTTAAATCACTTAACGATTTACTGCAGAAGCATTTGGTGTCATAAACGTTCTTTAAATAAATAAAGGTTACTGCCTGTATTAGTGATATTTTGATAAACTCAACAGAGATTCTTTAAAGAGGGTGAGTCTAAGTTGTAAAAGCGCGCCGCTCCCGATATTTCGGGATGAGCGGATTCTTGATCAGCTTGTTAGCCCTAAACTTGTTTTTAAGGAGTTTAATCCAAAAACCTATCTAATACAGGCTTTTTTTATACATAAATTTTAAATATGGAAATATTATTAAATATAGTTATCGGGGTTATTGGCGCAGCAATAGGATTTGCTATTGCCAAGCAGTTGGAGCGAAAAAGAGCTTCACAAACCATCAAGAACGCTAAGAAAACGGCGGCAAATATTCTTAAAGAAGCTAAATCTGAAGGAGAAAGTATCAAGAAAGATAAGATTCTTCAGGCCAAAGAGAAGTTCATTGAATTAAAATCGGAACATGAGAAAGTAATCCTGAACCGTGATAAGAAGATGAACGATGCCGAGAAGCGCATCAGGGATAAAGAATCACAGGTTTCCGGAGAACTTTCTAAAAATAAAAAACTCAATAAAGAGTTTGAAGATAAGCTAGCCGATTATAATCATCGTGTTGAATACCTGGAAAAGAAACGGGAAGAGATAGACAAACTGCACAATAGCCAAATTCAGCAATTAGAAGTGATTTCCGGGCTTTCTGCAGATGAAGCTAAAGCACAGCTCTCTGAGGCGCTTAAGGACAGTGCAAGGACAGATGCAATGGCGCTGATTCAGGATACCGTAGAAGAAGCCAAGTTAACTGCACAGCAGGAAGCGAAGAAAATCATAATTACCACTATTCAACGAATTGGAACTGAAGAAGCGATTGAGAATTGTGTTTCGGTTTTCAACCTGGAAAGCGATGATGTTAAAGGTAGGATTATTGGCCGTGAGGGTAGAAATATCAGGGCTATTGAAGCTGCAACCGGTGTAGAGATTATTGTAGATGATACTCCGGAAGCTATTATACTTTCATGTTTTGATTCTGTTAGAAGGGAAGTTGCCCGTTTATCCTTGCATAAACTGGTAACTGACGGTAGAATTCACCCGGCCAGAATTGAAGAGATCGTTAAAAAAACCCGTAAACAAATTGACGAGGAAATAATAGATATTGGAAAACGTACGGTAATTGATCTTGGAATTCACGGCTTAAACCCTGAATTGATCAAATTGGTAGGCCGAATGAAATACCGCTCATCTTACGGACAGAACTTATTACAGCACTCCAGGGAAGTTGCAAAACTTTGTGGTGTGATGGCGTCAGAGCTTGGTATTAACCCTAAACTTGCCAAACGCGCCGGATTATTGCACGATATAGGTAAAGTACCGGAAACCGAAACAGAAGTACCTCACGCAATCCTTGGAATGCAATGGGCCGAGAAACACGGTGAAAAACCAGAAGTTTGTAACGCTATAGGGGCTCACCACGATGAGATAGAGATGACCTCTCTGCTTTCTCCTATTGTTCAGGTTTGTGATGCTATTAGTGGTGCCAGACCGGGAGCGAGAAGACAGGTGCTCGATTCCTATATTCAGCGTTTAAAAGATCTTGAAGAGATCGCCTTCGGATTTGGTGGTGTGAAGAAAGCTTATGCTATTCAGGCAGGTCGTGAATTACGAGTGATTGTGGAAAGTGAAAAGGTCAACGATGAAAAAGCTTCAAACCTTTCTTTTGAAATTTCCCAAAAGATCCAAACCGATATGACCTATCCGGGTCAGGTTAAAGTAACTGTAATCAGGGAAACCAGAGCAGTTAATATTGCTAAATAGAGCTTAAAAAATATTTTAAAATCTTATATAAAGAAGGGTGTTTGGAAATTTAACACCGTCACCCTGAACTTGTTTCAGGGTCTAACATCTTAGATTCTGAAGTGAATTCAGAATGACGTAGTAACTATTTTCCAAACACCCTTTTTAATTTTAACTAATTAAGCTTTATAATTGTCGTCATCGTAGATATTCTCGTAAGAGTTACCTTTCGTTACAAAAAACTCACCGGTTACATATCTATAATGTTCATCTAAAGCGGCTATTGCGTCCAGATCTTCTTCTTTTAAATTAAGTCCGGCACTGGCAAGGTTTTCTATGATTCTTTCTTCATTAGTAGATTTCGGAATTACTGCAGTTCCGCGCATTTCACTCCACTTTATCAAAACCTGTCCCGCGGTTGCACTATGTTTTTTAGCAATCTTCTTTATAATTGGATTTTCCAGTAATGAAGGTTCATTTTTTGCTTTTAAACCATCTGGGCGGTCGCCACTTCCAAGGGGCGAAAATGCGGTGACGTGAATATTATGTTTACTGCAAAATTCCAATAATTCATTTTGTTGCAAATAAGGATGCAATTCTACCTGGTTCATTTCTGGATGTTCTGAAGTTTCTTCCATTAATTCTTCCAGTTTCATAGCACTAAAATTGGAAACACCAACGTGTTTTACCAATCCCTGTTTTTTGGCTTCCAGCATCATATTCCAGGTTTCAATAATTGGCACTTCTTCCAATGATAAATAATCTGCATCATTTTCAGGGAAACTCACCCCAGGTTTAAAAGCCACCGGCCAGTGAATTAAATAGAGGTCTAAATAATCTAGCTGCAAATCTTTTAAAGTCTTTTTAAGAGCCGGGATAACATCTTCTTTTTTGTGAGCATTATTCCACAGTTTTGAAGTAATCCATACATCTTCGCGCTTTATTTTCCCTTCAGTAAAAACTTCAGAGAAAGCTTCACCTACTGCGTCTTCATTTCCGTAAGTTGCAGCACAATCAATATGTCTGTATCCATTATTTAAAGCGATTTTTACGGCTTCCTTAACTTCTTCTTTGCCAGATTTCCAGGTGCCTAGTCCTATGGCCGGCATTTCATCGCCATTCTTAAATTTTAATGTTTTCATTTTAAAGATGTTTTATATTTTCAGTAGTAGTTTTTAATAAAATCAATCAGTTTGAAAATACTAATAAATCAGGGCTTCTAGAAGGATACTCGCAGGTTTAACCCAAATTTAATAGCCTTAGCGTCGCGGATGAAATTGTTCCATGACTTCCCGAAGGTGTTTTCGATCTACGTGCATATAAACTTCTGTGGTGGTGATGCTTTCGTGACCTAACATTTGTTGAATGGCACGAAGATCAGCCCCGTTTTCCAGTAAATGTGTGGCAAAAGAATGCCGGAAAGTGTGCGGACTTATTTTTTTTTGAATTCCTGCTTTTTCTGCCAGACGTTTAATGATTGTAAAGATCATAGCCCTGGTTAGTTTATTTCCTCTTCGGTTTAAAAACAAGGTGTCTGAATCTTCTTTATTAATCTTTTGATGGATTCTAACCTCGTCTTTATAAATATTGATGAATTTCTGGGTGTAGTTTGAAACTGGGACAAAACGTTGCTTATTGCCTTTCCCCGTAACTTTTATAAAGCCTTCCTTAAAGAAAAGATCTGAAATTTTGAGTTCGGTGAGTTCGCTAACCCGCAACCCGCAGCCATATAAAGTTTCCAGAATGGCGCGGTTTCGCTCGCCTTCAGCTTTGCTTAGATCAACAGTTGCAATAAGCAGGTCTATTTCTTCAGTAGAAATGGTGTCGGGTAGTTTACGTCCTATTTTAGGGGATTCTATAAGGTCTAAAGGATTATCTTTGCGGTAATCTTCAAAAACAAGATAATTGAAGAATCCGCGTAAACCAGATATTATTCTCGATTGCGAGCGAGCATTAACCTCCTTTGCGACTTCATAAATAAATTGCTGAACAGTTTCCTCAGGAATTTGGATAGGAGTCACCTTGTATTTTTTAACTTCTAAAAAGTTGATAAGTTTTACAACATCTAACCTGTAATTGCTGATAGAGTTATCTGAAAGTCCGCGTTCTATGCGAAGATAGTTGCAATATTCCTGTAATGCCGAAGCCCATTTCATACGTTAAAGATATAAACTATTCACCTTAATCTTAGTAATACTTTAGGCTTAGATAACATTTTATTAAGAAGCCTGTTCCTACATTTGTCTTTGTAACACTAACAAAAATGAAAGTAATGAAAAAGTCGATTTTAATTGCAGTAATTGCCGTATTTGGTTTTACTAGCGCAGCAAGTGCACAGGAATTCGTATATTTTGGAGCTAAGGGTGGTGTGAATTTCACCAACATGTCTTCAGATGGCTTTGAAGATGAACAAAGCAGAACAGGGTTTCACTTAGGTTTACTTTCTGAAATTCCTTTAAGTGATCGTTTTTCCCTTCAACCAGAGGTGTTGTATGCAACTCAGGGTCTTGAAGCGAACAGAATGATTGCCGGACAGAATTTTAGTGGTGAATATCAATTGGATTATATTCAGGTGCCGGTTTTAGCTAAAATTTACCTGATAGATGGACTTTCTATTGAAGCAGGACCATCTTTTAACTTCCTTGTAGAAGAAGAATATGATTTGAAATCTGGAGGTTCTGAAGTTGAATTTGATAGTGAAGCCGGAAGTACTTTTGAATTTGGGGGAGCAATTGGTGCTTCTTATAAATTTAATAATGGATTTTTTGCTTCGGCCAGGTACACACAAGGATTTACCGATGTGTTTGATAGCGACAACTGGGATGATGATGCCATAAAAAATAACGGAATCCAGTTAGGAATTGGACTAATGTTTTAAGGCAGTTCCAACAACACCTATGAAATTTAAAGCGGAAGTTTATCTTCCGCTTTTTTTATACCTGAAATCCTGTAATTCATTGCATGTGAGTGATTTGTTTGCTGATTATTATATCTTTATTTAAGTAAACAAAAATGTAAAATTATGAAACGATTAGTACTTATTATTTGTTTTATGCTAATGGGAGTCACCGTGATGCAAGCTCAAAGTGGGTTAAGAGTTGGCGCTAACATAGGTCTACCGGTAGGAGATATTGATGAAGTTAGTAATTTTCAGGCGGGTGCCGATTTGGCATATATGATAGGAGTTGCAGATATGCTCTTTGTAGGTCCTATGGTTGGCTACACCCGTTTTTTTATGGATGAAGATGATTTTGGAGGATTTGAAATAGACGATCCTGCTTTTCTACCTATCGCGGCGTCCGGCCGGGTTTCCCTGGCAAGAGGCTTCTTATTTGGTACCGATATTGGCTACGCTGTTGGTCTTAACGATGGGAATGATGGTGGGTTCTATTACAGGCCACAAATTGGTTATAACTTCGGTAAAATTGGCCTCATTGGTTCTTATACCGGAATAAGTGTAGATGGTGGTAGCTATGGCTCAATAAATATTGGAATTGAATTTGGATTATAACGAAAACTAACCAACCAGGAATTACCCTTCTTAAAATTTGGACTTCCCCCAATGGATGATCATTTTTTCTGAAGGGTTTTTTATGAGGCAACTATATCTTATTTTTTACCTTTACAGGTATAACCATTTAAGCGGTAAAAAATGAAGATAATGATTATCAACGGACCAAATCTAAACCTTTTGGGAACCCGTGAACCCGACACCTACGGAAATAAAACTTTTGAAACTTACTTTTCTGAACTTCAGTTTAAATTTAAAAAAACCGAACTTTCCTATTTTCAAAGTAATATAGAAGGGGAGCTCATTGGTAAACTCCACGAAGCCGATAGAGATTTTGACGGTATTGTTTTAAACGCGGCCGCATATACGCACACCTCGATTGGGTTGGCAGATGCAGTAAAAGGTATACAAACACCGGTGGTAGAAGTGCATATCTCCAATACACATGCGCGGGAAGAGTTCCGTCATAAATCTTATATCGCACCCAACGCAAAAGGTGTGATTCTTGGATTTGGACTTTTGGGTTACAATCTGGCCATTCAGAGTTTTTTAAATGAAAAATAATGAAAAAAGCCTATCTAAACTGGAGTAGTGGAAAAGATGCGGCAATGTCGCTTTATAAGGTTTGTAAGGAGGGGGAATATTCGGTTGAAAAATTAGTTACTACAGTAAACACAGAATTTAATCGAATCTCCATGCATGGTGTGAGAATAGAATTACTGCAGAAACAGGCCGAGTGTTTAGACTTGCCACTTCATCAAATAGAATTGCACGGAGAAATTTCTATGCAAAAGTATAATGAGGTGATGGAAGTGGAAACCAATAAACTTTTAGATGAAGGTTTCACTCATAGTATTTTTGGGGATATTTTTTTGGAAGATCTAAAGCGTTATCGCGAAAAACAATTGGAGAAAATTGGAGCGAAGGCGGTTTTTCCGCTTTGGAATAGGAACACAAAAGAACTCGTGGAAGAATTTATTTCCTCTGGATTTAAAGCGATTGTGGTTTGTGTAAATAATGAAAAACTAGATAAATCTTTCTGTGGAAGAACTATCGATAGTGATTTTTTAAATGATCTGCCGGAAGGTGTAGATCCCTGCGGAGAAAATGGGGAATTTCACACTTTCGTGTTTGACGGACCGATTTTTAAAGAACCCGTTGACTTTAAAATAGGGGAGATGGTAGAGAAATATTATAAACCTGTTGAAGAATTAGAGGATGATTGTTTTACGACAAATCAGAAATCCTGGGATACCAGTTTTATGTATTGTGATTTGTTATTGGATTGAATTTTTATTCCGAAAGTAGATTACAACAAAAATATAGACTAGACCACTAATTAGCAGCTGTTTTTCGTAAAGTCTTTATATGCGTCATCCTGAGGTCTGAGATAAAAAAGTTTTATCTAGCGGAGGGAAATGACAGATAAATATGATATTATTGAATTTATTAATGAGGCTGAAATAGATTGGTGTTCTGTTCTTTTTCCATTGATGAAAAAGAACCAAAAAATCTAGGCTTACGAAAATGGATCTAAATTTTTCGTTCGATGTCTAAATTTTCTGAACTCGCGAGGAAAATGTGAGTAACGAGAAAAAGACGTGTCGCTCAAACAGCAGAAAATTTAAACGACATCTCACTTCAAATTTCACGATCAATTTTCGATAGGCCACTTAAATTTTCTAATAAGTATTTTATACCTACTCCAATAATTCTCTAATAAATAATAAAATCTATCTCCGTCAAATGGTAATTTATTTCAGAATCTAATGTGTTGAAATTTGAAAATGATAGAAGCTGAAACAAGGATTTTCAATGAGAGATCGTATATTAACAAAAAAATCCCCGAAACAATAATGCTTCGGGGATTTTTTATAAACTTCAGTTTTGTATTTCCAACTCTTAAATATGAATTACTTCATCATAAGCGGCTGCTACGGCTTCCATAACCGCTTCACTCATGGTTGGGTGAGGGTGAACTGCTTTTAATACTTCGTGTCCTGTAGTTTCCAGTTTACGTCCAAGAACCGCTTCTGCGATCATATCGGTAACTCCGGCGCCAATCATATGGCAACCCAACCATTCACCGTATTTGGCGTCAAAGATCACTTTTACAAATCCATCTGACTTTCCTGAGGCTTTTGCCTTTCCAGAAGCTGAAAATGGAAATTTACCAACCTTAAGCTCGTAACCTGCTTCCTTGGCTTGCTTTTCAGTCATTCCAACCGATGCAATTTCAGGAGTAGCATACGTACAGCCGGGGATGTTTCCGTAGTCTAATGGCTCTACTTCCATTCCTTTGATTTTTTCTACACAAAGTATACCTTCCGCAGAAGCAACGTGTGCCAGAGCTGGTCCGTGAACTACATCTCCAATCGCGTAAATTCCGTCTACGTTTGTTTTATAGAAATCGTCTACAATAATTTTATCTTTTTCGGTCTTGATCTTAAGATCTTCAAGTCCTATATTTTCAATATTGGTTTTAATTCCAACTGCTGAAAGCACGATATCTGCCTCAAGCGTTTCTTCACCTTTTTTAGTTTTCACCTTGGCTTTTACTTTCTTGCCTGAAGTATCTACACTTTCTACCGAAGAATTGGTCATTACCTTAATTCCGGCTTTTTTGATGCTGCGCTCAAATTGCTTGGAAATCTCTTCATCTTCCAATGGTACTACGTTTGGTAAAAACTCTACCACGGTAACTTCAGTACCCATAGCGTTATAGAAGTGAGCGAACTCAACTCCAATAGCACCTGATCCAACCACGATTATAGATTTTGGTTGTTTTTCAAGACTCATTGCTTCGCGGTAACCAATCACTTTTTTACCATCCTGTTTAAGGTTTGGCAATTCGCGAGAACGGGCGCCGGTAGCTACAATAATATTGTCGGCCTGGTATTCTTTGGTTTTATCGTCTTTATCTGTAACAGCGACTTTTTTACCAGATTTTAGTTTTCCGAAGCCTTCAATTACGTCAATTTTATTCTTTTTCATCAGGAATTGCACTCCCTTGCTCATTCCCGCGGCCACATCACGGCTACGTTTAATGACCTTAGAAAAATCTTTATCAGGATTTTCCAAACTTAAACCGTAATCTTCGGCGTGTTTTAGGTAATCAAACACCTCGGCACTCTTTAAAAGCGCTTTGGTTGGGATACATCCCCAGTTTAAACATACGCCCCCAAGGCTTTCTTTTTCTACAATAGCGACTTTAAACCCTAATTGTGAAGCTCTAATGGCGGTTACGTAACCTCCGGGGCCACTACCTAAAACAATGATATCGTATTTACTCATATTCGGAATTTTTTATTATGCTTAATAAACTCCCTCGAGGCAAGCCTAGAGGCATTAGATTGAAAAATAAAAATAATTCGACGTAAAAATCGAAGTATTTGATATACTCACTTAGTTAGTGAAGTTGCGAATTTAAGGAATAATCATTTAAACTGAAAGTTTTAACGGGGAGTATAGAGGGAAATGAAAAAGGGGCTTAGCAAAGTAAAGATTGAAGTTCTGTGCCGAAGCCTTTGGAATTATTTCATAACTTATTAAGTGCAAAATTTAAAAGTTATTAGAACCTGAAATCAGTTCAGGTTGACACTAAGTTTTTGCCCGCTACAATTAGGTGAAAATGCTTTTAAAGCTTCTAAAGTATTTAAATACAAAGACCTCACTGGTTTGGAAACCAATGAGGTCTAATTTTAAATTTATCTCTGGTATTATTTAAGCTTTCCGACTTTCTTTATATCCTGTTCCTTTAGATCTAATGAATTCATTAATGATCCAAAATTTGAACTGTCAAAACTTGCGTTTTCATGAAAATCAGCAGGAATAATAGCAATTCTAAAGATCTGATCTGTAGTGAAATCATTACTTAAACTGCTTAGGTCATAATTTCCATCGATAAAAATTTCAGTATCTACAAAAGTATGGTTGAAAACATACTGTATGGTTCCTTCGTCAGTGAAAAAATTCTGAGGTAACATACTCCATTCATCCACATCGCTACCATCATCTAACTGTCCTACAGCATCTAAACGATAAATCAGCACAATGTCTGTTTCAAGAACTTCAACATCGGTAAAGTCTTCAAATGATAAAAAATCAGTAGTCCATAGATTGGCATCACCATCATAAAAAAAGTCTGAATTAATTTCAAAAATCGTTGCTGTTCCGCCATTGATTCCGTCCTGTCCATCCTGACCTGGAGGTCCTTGTGGTCCTCTTTCACCATCACTGGAACAGGCAGTGAATAAAAAAGTGGTCATAAATAAAATTGAAAATAGTTTTTTCATAATTATAGGTGTTAGGTTGTTATTTATTAAAATTAATACTGGCCGAATTCACGCAATAGCGTTGGCCGGTTTCAGTAGGTCCATCATCAAAAACGTGGCCAAGATGGCCGCCACAGTTAGAACATAGAATTTCAGTTCTCATCATACCAAAAGTTTTATCCTGTATGTATTCTACTTTTCCTTCTATGGCTTTATCAAAACTTGGCCAACCGCAGCCACTTTCAAATTTGGCTTCGCTATCAAAAAGTTTTTCTCCACAACCGGCACAAAAATATTCACCATCTTCAAAATGCATATTGTATTTCCCGGTGTGCGGGGCTTCAGTACCCTTTTCTCTCAATACCCGAAATTGTTCTTCTGAAAGTTGTTCTTTCCATTCGGTTTCAGGTTTTTCTATACTGTATTTTTTCATAATAAAATTTTAGTCATTTCCGTGAAGACGGAAATCTTTAATTTTTTTGTGATTTCCATATAGGTAGAAATCTATTTTTCGTCTGGTTCAAAATCCATCGCAATCCCGTTAATGCAATGTCTTTTTCCTGTGGTTTCTCTGGGTCCATCCTCGAAAACGTGCCCCAGGTGACCACCGCAACGTGCACAGTGCACTTCGCTTCTTTGGTAACCTAGTTTAGTGTCACTTCCGTAGCCGACTCCGCCTTCAATGGCGCGATCAAAACTTGGCCAGCCCGTGCCGCTCATAAATTTGTGTTCGGTTTTGTATAATTCATTTCCGCAGGCAGCACAAACAAAAGTTCCCGGTTCCTTGATATCGTTTAATGGACTGGAGAACGAAGGTTCAGTAGCAGCCTTTCTTAAAACCCGATATTCTGCGTCGGTCAACTCTGCTTTCCATTCTTTATCGGTTTTGGAAACTTCGAATTTCTCCTGTTTTTCCTGTTCTTTCTCTTGATCTTTTTGCGCATTACCCTGGCAACTTATAATGAATATTGCTAGTAAAATGGGAATTATCTTTTTCATTGCTTATACAAATTTAAATGATTACTCTTTTTGGAGATTAGTCATAATTGAAAGAGTTTATTTAGAAAATTTCTAGAGGTCATCCTGAGTTATTTCGGAACCTGCTCAAAGTCGCCCGTCCGTTCAGTCGGGATTTATTAGGAAATCGAATTCCTTTATAGAAATAAATTAATATTCCGGAGCAATTCGAGAAAAAGTTTGAAACGATTTCGAAGGTTCAGGACAGCTTGTCGAAAACAAAGCTATAAAACAATCTCTTTTTTTCTTTTAAAAGTACGAAGATTATCTCGCGATGAACGTTGTGATTTTGTTAATTACTTTAAAATCACCTAAGATGCGACGATGTCCTAAGCTTTTGGTGATAAACAATTCGCTGTTTTCCAGTACTTCATGAATTTCGTATGCTGAAGATATTTTTACATCTACATCATTTTCATCATGAATTACAAGGGTGGGTATATTTACTTCTTTGGCTGATACCGCCCCGGAATAACTATCCATATCAATATCGAATTTTTTATCGAAATGAGCTTTCATTTTATCGGCTACCTTTCGGTTCATTTTAAGGTTTCGGGCAAATTCGCGCGTTATGTGAGTTATACTATTGGCAGTACCTATTATAACCAGCTTCTTGGTTTTTAAACCTTCTTTTACCGTTCTAAGAGTTGCCATGCCACCAAGCGAATGTCCAATTACTGCCTCAAAAGGTCCGTGTTTTTCATCTAAAAAATGTACGGCATCAATAAAATCGAGCATCATACTTTTTTTACCGGGTGCTTTACCGTGTGCCGGCGCATCAAAACTAATTGTACTGTAACCTTTTTCCTTTAAAGCTTCGGCTATTTTTGCTAATTGCGTGCCACGGCCACTCCAGCCGTGAATAAGTAGTATTTTTTTAGGGTTGTCTCCGAATTCATAAATAACAATTTCCCTTTTTGTTTTTGGGATTTCAAGTCTCTGTTGTGCGGCGAGTTGATCCATATTCTTTTCTCGATCCGGCAGCTTATATTTAAATGGAGTTAAAAAAAGTTGGGCCGCAAATCGACTTGCTACAAAAGGTGAAAGTTTAGAAAGTACTTTTCCTGTATAACGTATATAATTTGGTACAAGCAGGCGCTGCACTGGGGTTTGATCTTTTTTCTGCTGATTCATTTCTTATGGGTAATGAGACCGCAATTTACATATTTCCTGAATGCCGAATAGCTTTTGTGATTTCTACCTAAACCGAGAGTTATTTTTGTGGTATCATTTTTGAAAACTATAATTTGTTAAATGATGCTTAAAGCAATAAGTAAGCATTAAAGGCTTTTGTAATTTTAACAAAACTAAACCAATAAGATAATAAGATAAGATATGAAACTTAAGAAAATAATAAGTGTGATTGCCGTTTTACTGCTCGTTGTAGCTTGTAAAACCAATCCCTTTACAGGTGAGAAAAATTTAAATTTTGTTTCTAACGATCAGTTGTTTCCGGCGTCTTTTCAGCAATACGATCAGTTTCTGTCTGAAAACGAGGTAGTAACCGGTACCGCAGAAGCTCAAATGATTAAACGAACAGGTAATAAGATTGAAACTGCAGCTGAAAGATATTTAAACGCCAATAATTATCAGGGCTTTTTAGATGATTTTAGATGGGAATATAATCTCGTAAAGGATGACGCAATAAACGCGTTTGCAATGCCCGGAGGAAAAATAGTTTTCTTTACTGGCATCTTACCGGTAGCTGAATCTGAAACCGGGATAGCTGTAATTATGGCCCATGAGATTGCCCACGCCCTTGCAGACCACGGAGCTCAAAGAATGAGTGCAGCGCAATTGCAACAACTTGGAGCTGTAGCAGGTTCGGTTGCGGTAAGTGGTAGAAGCCAGGAAACCCAGCAAATATTTGCTCAGGCTTATGGTTTGGGGACTCAATTAGGAGTTATGCTTCCTTTTAGTCGTAGCCACGAAACCGAGGCAGATAGAATTGGATTAACCTTGATGGCAATTGCCGGGTACGATCCAGATGAAGCTTCTAAATTATGGCAAAGAATGGCCGCGGCAAGTGATGGTCAGGCTCCACCAGAATTTTTAAGTACTCACCCTTCAAACCAAACCAGGATTAATAATCTTCAAAAATGGGCACCCGAAGCTAAAGCTGAAGCTAAGAAATATGGGGTAACCAGTTTTCAATAGAATATAACTTATAAATTATATGAAAAAGCTGTCTTTTAAGGCAGCTTTTTCTATTTTAGAGCTCTGCAAAAACCGGAATGAATGAGTAAACTTCCCAAAGGGCATAAGAAGTTATTACATGCCTGGGCTTTTTATGACTGGGCTAACTCGGTTTACAGTCTGGTTATTTCCTCGGCCATTTTCCCTATATTCTATGGAGCGCTCACTATCGTAAAAGACGAAGATGGAACTATCCTGGACGATACTGTAGATTTCCTTGGTTTTAGCTTTAATAACGATTCCTTAATAAGTTATGTAACGGCATCCGCTTTTCTGGCGGTTTCCATATTGAGTCCGTTTTTATCGGGAATTGCCGATTATGTTGGAAACAAGAAGAATTTTCTGAAGTTCTTCTGCTATCTGGGCGCCTTTTCCTGTATCGGGCTTTTCTGGTTTGACCTGGATTACCTGTGGTTTGGCTTGCTTTGCTATTTCTTGGCGCTTATAGGGTTTTGGGCGAGCCTGGTTTTCTATAATTCATATCTACCCGATATCGCTTTTCCCAATCAGCAGGATAAAGTTAGCGCGCAGGGATTTTCTCTGGGATATATTGGGAGCGTGATCTTGCTAATTGTTTGCCTGGTAATGATCCTAAATTATGAAGCATTTGGTTTTGAAAGTGAAACTTTCCCCACCCGTTTATCTTTTGTTCTAACGGGAGTTTGGTGGATTGGCTTTAGTCAATATACTTATGCTTATTTACCTAAAGGAAATAAGAAGGCTGCATTTACAAAAAACGTCCTTTTTAATGGATTCAGGGAACTTCGTGGAATATGGCTTACACTTAAACACAATATTCAGCTTAAGCGCTATTTAGCTGCATTTTTTGTGTATAGTATGGCCGTGCAAACTATAATGCTGGTAGCTACCTACTTTGGAATAGAAGAATTGGAGTGGGGAGATCAGGATGCAACTTCGGGATTAATTATCAGCATTTTATTAATTCAACTTGTAGCTGTTGTGGGTGCAACCTTAACTTCGAGACTTGCGGTGAAATTTGGGAATATTAAGATCCTTATTTTCATCAATTTAATATGGATTGCAATCTGTGGTTATGCATTTTTTATAGTAAGCCCCCAGCAATTTTATGTGGCTGCTGCTGCAGTAGGTTTGGTGATGGGCGGTATACAGTCACTTTCCCGCTCAACTTACTCAAAAATGCTTCCCGAGAGAGCTGTAGACACTGCAAGTTATTTTAGTTTTTATGATGTATCCGAAAAGATAGGAATTGTAATAGGAATGTTTCTCTACGGAATTGTTGCCCAAATTACCGGAAGCGTTAGGAATTCCATCTTATTTTTAGTGGTATTTTTTATTGCCGGAGTAATTTTATTACTGCGGGTACCAATAAAAAACCCCTCCTCGAAAGGAGGGCACTGAAAAAGTCCCTGAAGAAATTGAATTAAAGTGAGTAAAAAGGAGTAGAAGCCGTAGTGTTTTTACTCCTTTTTTCGTATTTTAAATACTGATTAACCGCGACTTATATATGTTATTGCAGCAACAAAAAATTCAGTTAAGTGCGTATTCCGATCTATATGATTTAATCGTACCCAAGGGCAATCTTCTTAGAAAAATCAATGAATTAATTGATTTTTCTTTTATCCATGATGAACTGGTAGATAAATATTGTGCAACTAATGGGAGAAATGCAGAAAGTCCTATCCGCATGTTTAAATACTTATTATTGAAAACGATCTATTCTATTTCAGACGTGGATGTAGTGGAGCGTTCACGATATGATATGTCTTTCAAGTATTTTCTTGAGATGGCGCCCGAAGATGCAGTTATCAATTCCAGTTCCTTGACTAAGTTCCGCAAGCTGCGATTGAAAGATACCGATCTGTTGAACCTGTTGATAAACAAGACTGTCGCAC
>NZ_JAIQZA010000048.1 GCF_020164485.1 Salegentibacter tibetensis | reverse complement strand
TTGAGTATTAGCCTCTTTGAGAAAGTAACTATAAATCAACTACTTAACAATAAAGAATACAGAAAGAATATTAATGACGATTATAACCAACTGAAAATGTTTAATTTATAACCGGACACTAGTGTTAATATAAATATATTAATACAAGTCTAAAGGAGTGAAATTCTGCAAGAATTTTGTATCGAGAAATGTTTTAAATTTCAAAATATTTACAGGATTTGTGAATAAGTGGCAAAATCAAACAATAAAACTGATAAAATGAACATTTTAAAACACACCTATTTACCCTTTCTCCTAATGCTTTTCCTTTTCGCTTCTTGCGAGGAAAAAGCTGAAAAAGAAGAAGAACATCCGCTGGAAAAACAAATCGCTGAGGTTGAACAAGAATATGCCCCAGATGGACGCGTAGCGCTTTTTGAAGTTAAAGCCAAAAAAAATGGAGATTCGTATATTTTAAAG
The DNA here is from genome assembly GCF_020164485.1 of Salegentibacter tibetensis. Taxonomy (GTDB): domain Bacteria; phylum Bacteroidota; class Bacteroidia; order Flavobacteriales; family Flavobacteriaceae; genus Salegentibacter; species Salegentibacter tibetensis. The sequence continues at coordinate 20,306 of NZ_JAIQZA010000048.1, read as the reverse complement.
GGTGAATCTAACGATCCAGAAGCTGTAGCGACTTTAAAAGATAAATTACAATCAGAAAACATAAAATTTACCGATAGTATTCAGGTGCTTCCTGATATTGAAGGGCTGGAAAATAAAACTCGCGGAGTGGTAAAGATTTCTGTTGCTAATTTACGTGATGCTCCAAAACATTCGGCGCAATTGGTAACCCAGGCAACGCTGGGAATGCCGGTAAAAGTTTATAAAAAAGAGGGGGGATGGTACTATATTCAAACGCCCGAGGGTTACCTGGCCTGGGTAGATTACGGTGGAATCCAGAATATGACCGAAGAAGAATTTTCAGAATGGAAGGACACCGATAAGCTTATTTTCACCGAACCCAACGGAAATGCATATACCGTTGCTAATTCTAAATCGCAAACAGTTTCAGATCTTGTAGCCGGGAACATTTTAGAGCTTTTAAGCGAACAAAATAATTTTTACAGGGTAGAATATCCAAACGGCAAGAAAGCCTTTGTAGAGAAAGCTTATGCACAGCCTTATCGGGATTGGGTTGTTTCTTTGGATCAAACTGAAGAAGATCTGGTGGCGACCTCCAAAAAACTAATGGGTTTGCCTTATTTATGGGGTGGCACCTCACCAAAAGGTGTTGATTGCAGCGGATATACCAAAACCATATTTTTCCTGAATGGAATGGTAATTCCGCGTGATGCTTCGCAGCAAATTCATACCGGGGAAGTAGTAGATACCGAAAATAATTTTGAAAATCTGCAAAAGGGCGATCTGCTTTTCTTCGGAAAACCGGCAACCGATTCCACTTCAGAGCGCGTAATTCACGTAGGAATGTGGATCGGAGATAATAAATTCATTCATTCTATGGGCGAGGTGCATATTAGTAATTTTGATACCGAAGCTGAAGATTTTGACGAATATAACTACAATCGATACCTGCGTTCCAAACGAATCTTAAACAAAGAAGATAAGGGTCTGATCTACCTCAAAAACACCGATCTTTTTACCAATTCTGAAGCTGAAAAGGTGAAGATGTAAGCTTAAAATTTACCTCACAGGTTTCGAAAAACCCGTGAGGTTTTCTTGTTTACAAATACTTCTTATGCAATTGATACAGCACTTTTAAATCATAACTATTAAAGGGCTGGTCTAAATCTTTTTGTATAAAATGCAATTTAAAAGCGCTTTTTGCAGCGCCTAAATCAGACGTATCAAAGCCTATGATCTTTAATGCGTTTTTTATGTTAAAATCGGCGGGAATTACTTCAGGGAAAACCAGTTTATCTATAAACGGAATTCGGGTATTAAGCCTTGAATTAAAATCTATAGCTAAGGGGTTTGGTTTAAAAAATTCAGCTTCAAACTTGAGGTTTTCAACTTCGGTTTCATCATACCATAACCCAAAACCTTCTTCGGCTAAACGTTTCCATGGGAAATTAGCATTGGGATCTACTTTCCGGGACGGAGCAATATCAGAATGGCCAATAAAATTTTCAGCAGGAATACTGTATTTTTCCTTAATTTCATCGAGCAATTCAATTAAGCTGATTATTTGTAAATTGGTAAATTCTTCTTCACCATTATTATCAATTTCAATCCCCAGAGAAGAGGAGTTTAAATCGGTATTATTACCCCATTTTCCAATCCCACCGTGCCAGGCGCGGTAATAATCGTTCAGCATATGATAGATCTCACCGTTTTTGGCAATTACATAATGTGAACTAACTTGCGTTCTTGGCAAGGTGAAAGTGCTTAAAGTTTGCTGAATTGAATCTTGCGCAGTGTGGTGAATTACCACATAGTTTGGTTTTCGCAAATTAAAATTAGTAGTTCCCACCCAGTACTCTCCATAATTGAGTGCGGATTCTTTCTGGGCTTCCCGGGCGGGTAACTGCTTTAATTGTTTGCTGTAGGCTTTTGCCTGTTTTTTGTGTAAACGGTTTGTTTTGGCGTAAGGATTGCTTCCGCAGGAAATAATAGCTAAAGCCATTATTAAATAAAAAACAGGAATCAATTTTTTCATCTATAGCCTGACTTTATTGTTAAAATTTATTCCAGCAATCTTATATTTTTTATTCGAATTTCCATTTTACAAAGGCTTCCATAGCCTCATAATTTGCCAATCCGAGTTTGTCGTAACTTTCAGCGGTTTCCCGATTTCTCTCTTCGGCTCTTACCCAAAACTCACGTTCGTCGTCTCCTGGGAATACCGGCCGGTCTTTTTGTGACTGGTGTTGGAAAATAGCATTTCTCTTGCGTTGTACTTCCTTCGGAGACAACGGTACGGCCATTTCGATCTCATGAACTTCAAATTCCTGCCAGGCGCCGCGGTACATCCACAACCAGCAGTCTTTGGTCCAGGCTTCGGTTTTTCTAAGCCTTTTCATCGCTTCCAGAATTATGCGGAAACAAACAATATGTGTCCCGTGAGGGTCGGCAAAATCGCCGGCAGCAAATACCTGGTGAGGTTTTACCTCTTTTAGCAATTCCATGGTGAGCTCTATATCCTTGTCGGTTACCGGGCTTTTAACTTTTTTTCCGGTTTCATAAAAAGGCAAGGCCATAAAATGAATGTTTTTATCTTTTAGACCTGCATAACGGGCACCGGCAAAGGCTTCAGATTTTCTAATAAATGCTTTTACATCCCTTATTTCATTTAAATCTATTTCGTTAGGCTCTTTTTTATCAATAAAGGTTCGCATTTTCTCGTAAGTAGCTTCCAGTTTTTCGGTATTTTCCCCGGTACTTTTCTTAAAATCTATGGCGAATTCAACATAACGTAAAACATCGGTATCCCAGACTGCGGTATTCCCTGAAGTTTGGTAAGCCACATGCACATCGTGTCCCTGGTCGACCAGCCTAATGAATGTGCCGCCCATGGAGATTACATCGTCATCGGGATGCGGAGAAAATATTATGGAACGCTTTTTTGCCGGGTCTTTTCTTTCGGGTCTCTGGGTGTCATCAGCATTAGGTTTTCCGCCAGGCCAACCGGTAATACTATGTTGTAATTGGTTAAAAACATCAATATTAATATCGTAGGCAGGGCCCTGCTCGGTAGCAAGTTGCGCCATTCCGTTGTTATTGTAATCTTCGTCGGTAAGTTTCAGAATAGGTTTTTTCACTTCGGAAGAAAGCCAGATTACTGCTTTTTTGATTAGTGCTTTATCCCATGTGCAGTCTTTTACCAGCCAGGGTGTATCGAACCTTGTTAACTCTGAAGCCGCGTCTTTATCTAAAATAAATTCAACATTATCTGAAAGTTGAAGATAAGTGGCCGGTACATTTCCAAACATTTCGCCTTCAACCGCTTTTTTAATGATTGGGGCTTTTTTCTTGCTCCAGGCCATTAAAATAATTTCTTTCGCCTTAAAAATGGTCCCAATTCCCATAGTGATGGCTTTGGTAGGTACATTTTCCTTACCTCCGAAATCGCGCGATGCATCCCGGCGGGTTAAATCGTCTAAGGTTACTAAACGTGTTCCTGAGTTTGGAGCCGAACCAGGTTCGTTAAATCCGATATGGCCGGTTCTACCAATTCCTAACAACTGAAGGTCTAAGCCGCCAACCGCGCCAATTTTATTCTCGTAAGCAAGGCAGTAATCTGTAATATCTTCTTTTTTTAGAGTGCCGTCTGGAATATGGATATTATCTTTTTTTATATCTATATGACCAAAAAGGTTCTCATCCATAAACTTTACATAGCTCTGCTTGGCATCGGGCTGCATGGGGTAATATTCGTCCAGATTAAAGGTGATCACGTTTTTAAAGCTTAAACCTTCCTCTTTGTGCATGCGTACCAATTCTTCATAAACCTCAATCGGCGTTGCCCCGGTGGCGAGCCCTAAAACCGCGTGTTCCTGGTTTTCCTGCTTGCGGCGAATTAGATCTGCAATTCGTTTGGCTACTTTTTTAGAGGCAATATGTTCATCTTCATAAACTTTTACCGGTAGCTTTTCAAAGCGTGTTTCTTCTAAAAGATTTAATCTGGCCATAATTTTTTTTAGCTGATTATTGAATTTACTCGATAATCGAGAATTAAATTCTCCGAGGCCTGTCCGAATCATTCAGGCGGGCTTTCCCCGAAATTAAAATATTATTTTTCCTATAATACCTCAAGAACTTGTTCTGAGGTAGTTTACTATTTAGCTGATATGTGATTTAACCAGGCTTACCTGGTCTTTAAATATATCGTCCATAACTGCTATGGTACCGCCGTATAAACTGGAATTTGCCCCAAGGATAGAAAGTGCTATTTTGGTGCGTTCCTTAAGTTGCATCATACAGTAAGTATTCATAGACTGCTGAATTGGCGTGGTGATAAACTGTTTTGCTTCCGCTATTTTACCTTCCAGGATTACCAATTCAGGATTAAAGATTTGAATAAGTACGGCGATTCCTTTTCCTAGATTGATTCCTATTTCCGATAAAACATTTATTGCAAACTGGTCGCCACGGTTAGCAGCGTCTATAATAGTTTCCGGCTCGAGTTTTTCTAATGCCTCCTTTTTAAGGTTATTTAAAACCGAGGTTTGTCCTGCTTTTAATCCTTCTTTGGTTTTTCTAACTAATGCAAGCCCTGAAGCTTCTGTCTCCAGGCAACCACGTTTTCCGCAGTGGCAAAGCAAGCCGTCTTCGGTCATTGGGATATGGCCGAATTCTCCAGCAAAACCTGATTCACCCGAGTGCATTTTTCCACCCATAATAATTCCCAGGCCAATACCCCAATCCATAGAAATTACTAATACGTTGCTTTTATTTTTTGCCGACCCAAAGCGGAATTCAGCTAAACAAGCACTTTTTGCATCATTAAGAATGGCTACCGGCTTTTTAAATTTTTTCTCAAATTTCATTTTAAGCGATTCAGGCTCCTGTTCGCTTAAATAATAGGTGAAGTTTTTACCGGCTTCGGCAGAAACCAGTCCCGGCATACTAATGCCTACCCCCATTACCTGATCTATTTTTATTTTTGCTTCTTTCAGCAATTCGTGGCTCCATTCAAATAAAATATCTACAATATTGGAATCTGAGGAAATTTCTGCAGGCCAGGATTTTTCGTGAAGAATCGTATGATTATTATCAATTATCGCCAGTTTAATCATAAAGCGCTCAATATGAATGCTAACTACAAAAAACGAATTCTCTACAAGTCCATAAAGATCGGGTTTGCGGCCACCTTCAGATTTTCCCCTGCCTTTCTTTACCACAATTCCTTCTTCAATAAGTTGGTTCAACAACGACATAGAAGTTGGCAGACTCACATTAAAGCGCTGGCAAACTTCGGCATTAGAGGTTTCTCTGTTCAGAAAAAGATGCTTGATGATCTTTAATTTCTGAAGAAATTTTTTCCGCTCTACATTATTGATTTTAGATAGTTTTTTTTCATCTATAAAAAAGTCATGTAGATCTGTTGTCATATTTTGAGTTGTCATAATTTAAAATAAAAGCATTAAGAGTTTGTTTTAAGCTTTTAAAAAAATGAATTTATTTTGAATTTAAAAGTATATAAAAAAAATATTTTTAAAAATACTTTTTCTATTTTTTTATAAAAGATTAATTATTTAATCGAAATTTATATTTTTATGAAATAATTGCAAGCCAGGATTTGTAAAACCAAATGCTAATTTCCGGGATATTTATTTACGAGAATGACTGAAAACACTAAATTATTTAAGCAAGCAAAGACCGGTAAAAATCAGCGCTATTTTTCATTAGATGTTTTGCGCGGACTTACGATAGCCTTAATGATTCTGGTAAACACACCTGGAAGCTGGTCGCATATTTACGCGCCGTTTAAACACGCAGCCTGGAATGGTTTTACTCCAACCGATTGGGTTTTTCCTTCTTTTTTATTTGTAATAGGGAACGCAATGAGTTTCAGCCTGCGCAAGTATGAAAGTATTTCTGAAAACGCTTTTTTGAAAAAGGTCTTTAAACGGGCTCTACTTATTTTTCTTATCGGATTGTTTTTAAATGCCTTTCCTTTTGTGGACAGACAGGAAGGAGAACTGGTTTTCAAAAATCTGGCTAATATGCGAATCATGGGCGTTTTACAAAGAATAGCCCTTTGTTATCTTTTTGCGTCGATGATTATTCATTATTTAAAACTGAAAAAATCTATCATTTTTGGAAGTTTTATTTTGCTTGCTTACTGGGCAATAATGTGGTTTTTTGGCGATCATCCTAATCCTTTGTCTTTAGAGAATAATGCTGCGCTAAAGTTTGATCAACTTATATTCAATGATGAAAACCTTTATAAAGGTTATGGACTTCCTTTTGATCCCGAAGGTTTATTGAGTACGCTTCCGGCAATTGTAAATGTAATTGCAGGTTATGTGGCAGGTGTTTTTATTCAAAAATCGGGTAATAATATGGCTACAGTAATTAAGTTAAGTATTTCTGGTGTTTTGCTGTTGGTCCTGGCGCAAACCTGGGATATCTGGTTTCCCATAAATAAACCCATTTGGAGTAGCTCCTACGTATTATACAGCACCGGTTGGACGCTTATGGTACTATCAACCTTAATTTTGATTATTGAAATTTTTGGCTTTAAAAGATGGACAGCTTTCTTTGAAGCTTTTGGGAAAAATCCGTTGTTCGTTTATGTAATGTCTGGACTTGTTATAATCCTCTTGAATATTATTTATGTTAACGGGCAGGCCTTAAAGGCTTGGCTTTACGAAAACTTATATCTTAGCTGGCTAAACAATTATAACGCCTCGCTGCTGTTTGCTACTTCTTATATGTTGCTTATGTGGTTGCTTGGCTACTTGTTGCATAAAAAACGTATCTATATTAAAGTATAAAATCAATTCTTATAAAATGAGGAATACAACTTCACTCTTATTCATTATTGCGATGGCCTTTTGCGGGCTGTCAATGCAGGCCCAGGAAAAAGATAAAAAATCCCCGGAATTTCTTCAATACACCAATAGTAAATGGGTAGATTCCATTATGGAGCAGCTCACGCCAAAGGAGCGAATTGCACAACTTATTATGGTAGCGGCTTATTCAAACAGGAATAATGCGCATAAAGAGGAAATCCTTAAACTTATTAACGAACAAAAAATTGGTGGTTTAATCTTTTTCCAGGGGGATCCTGAGTCGCAATTGAAGTTAATGAACGATTACCAGTTGGCTTCTGAAGTTCCTTTGTTAGGTGCTATAGATGCCGAATGGGGTCTGGGAATGAGGCTTGACAATACCATAAGCTATCCGTACCATATGGCGCTGGGAGCTATTAGAGACGATAGTTTGGTTTATGACCTCGGAAAAGAAGTTGCCAGGCAAATAAAGCGCACCGGGCTCCACCTAAATTTTGCCCCGGTAGTAGATGTAAATAATAACCCTAATAACCCGGTGATTAATTTCCGCTCTTTTGGAGAAAATAAAGAAAATGTTTCTCGAAAAGGAATTGCCTATATGCGCGGAATGCAGGATGCGAATTTACTCACAACTGCTAAACATTTTCCTGGACACGGTGATACCGATACCGATTCGCATTATGCGCTTCCGCAGATAAATCATCCTTTTGAAAGATTGGATTCATTAGAAATGTACCCGTTTAAAGAATTGATAGACGCCGGAATTGGAGGCGTAATGGTAGCCCATTTAAATATTCCCGCTTTAGATCCTAGCGGAGTGCCTTCAACTTTATCAAAATCGATTATCACTGGAATTTTAAAGGATAGTTTAGGTTTTGAAGGTCTAATTGTAACCGATGCGATGAATATGAAAGGCGTTACCAAAGGCAACGAACCCGGCATAGTAGATAAAGACGCCATTTTAGCGGGTAACGATCTTTTGGAATTTACCGAAGATGTTCCTAAAGCAATAGATGAGGTTAGTAAAGCCGTTCAGCGGGGATTAATCACTCAAAAACAGCTGGACGAAAGGGTTAGGAAAATCCTGGCGGTAAAACAATGGGTTGGTTTAAATGAATACAAGGAGCAAGGTCCTAAGAATATTCTGAAAGATATAAATACGGGGAAAGCCGAATTCCTGAACAGAAAACTGGTAGAAGCGTCGCTAACTGTACTGAAAAATGAAAAAAGCATTCTACCATTAAGAAGGCTTGATACTTTAAAGGTGGCTGCGATCTCTTTTGGAGCTTCAAAACAAACCGAATTTCAGAAAACCCTGAATTTGTATACTGAAGTAAAAAACTTCCAGTTAAAAGCTGATGCCAGTGCTACAGAAATAGCCAGAATCAAAGAAAAACTTTCAGAATATAACCTAGTAATTGGGGGAATTCACGATGAGAGCCGCTTTCCGCGAAATACAATGAAATTCTCTAAACCATTACAGGATTTTATAGCGGAATTAGCTGAAAAAGAACATACGATTTTCAGCTATTTTAAAAATCCTTATTCTATAAATAAACTTGATAAAATTGAAGAGGCTGCCGGGTTGATCTTAACCTATCAGGACAGCAAAACCACTCAAGACCTCGCAGCGCAACTTATTTTTGGAGGGGTGGGAGCAAACGGAAGACTTCCAGTGAGTATTGGCGAAAAATTCAGGTCTGGTGACGGGGTAGATGTAAATGGAAAAATTAGGCTTAAATATACACTCCCCGAAGATGCGGGAATGGATTCAGAAAAACTTTTTGGCGGTGTAGATTCCTTAATGCAGGAAGCTATTAAAAAAAAAGCGACGCCGGGAGGGCAAATTTTAGTCGCTAAAGATGGCAAAATCGTGTTGCATAAGGCTTACGGCTACCATGAATACAGCGATACGATAAAAGTTAAGAAAACCGATCTGTACGATTTGGCTTCGGTAACAAAAATTTCTTCTGCTTTACCGGCTTTAATGAAATTACAGGATGAGGGAAAGTTTGATCTCGAAGCAGGGATAGACGATTATTTACCATATTTCAAAAACTCCAATAAAGCGGGGGTGCCGTTTCATCAAATACTTACGCACCAGGCCCGGTTTAAACCCTGGATTCCCTATTGGAAAAATACACTTCGAAAAAATGGAAGCTATAAGTGGTTCACTCTTAAAAAGGATTCTTCTGCCAGATTTCCTATTAAAATAAGCGAAGATTTGTGGTTGCATAGAAATTACCAGAATAAGATGTTTAAAGCCATCAAGAAATCTGAGTTGGAAGAAGAAGCAAAGTATAAATATTCGGGTTTGACTTTTTACCTGCTCCCTTGTATAGTTGAAGAAATAAGCGGGAAAGATTTCAGAAAATATATCAACGAAAATTTCTACGATAAACTGGGCGCTACCACGCTGGGCTATAATCCGCTAGAGCGCTTCGTAAAGGATAGAATTGTTCCTACAGAACACGATTATTTGTTTCGCCATAAACCTATCCACGGAATGGTACACGACGAGGGCGCGATTATGATGGGTGGCGTTTCGGCCAATGCAGGGCTTTTTTCAACCGCCAACGATTTGGCAAAACTGATGCAGATGTACTTGAATATGGGCGAATATGCCGGGGAGCGCTATATTGAAGAGGAAACCCTAAAAAACTGGAGTACTACGCAATTTCCCGAAAATGACAATCATCGCGGACTCGGATTTGACAAGCCTTATTTAGAATATAAAGGTGAAAGCAGCAATACGGCAAAAGATGCAAGCAAAGCGAGTTTTGGTCATACCGGTTTTACAGGAATTATGGCCTGGGTAGATCCCGAAGAAGATTTGCTTTATTTGTTTCTTTCTAATCGCGTGCTACCCAGCCGAAGCAATACAAGGCTTTATCAGCTGAATACCAGGACAAATATTCAGCAGGTTTTATACGATGCAATAGAAGATTAGAAGATTTTTCATGAGTTTTTCTTGAAAATTATTCTGAATTATAGAATAGATTCCCCAAAAATTTTACAGCTTATTCAGGAAAGTATATATTTGTTTGATTTTTTCATAAAAACCCACTCAAAATATATGACTAGAAGTTACCCCCCATTTCTTGTTACCCTACTTTTTTTATTTACCAGTTCTTTATTCGCACAACACACTGTAAAAGGCAAATTGGTTACCGAAACCAACGAACCTGTTGCGTTTGCCAATGTTGTTTTATTAAATGCTGAAGATTCTACTTCGGTTTATAAAGGCACCATTTCAGAAGATAACGGAGAATTTTTTCTGGAAGAAAATGCAGCAAATGATTATTTGTTGAAGGTAAGTTTTGTAGGCTATGAGGAGTTTCTTCAGCAGATATCGGTCAGATCAGACAAAAAACTAGGAAAAATTACGTTGAAGGAGAGCGCTTCAAATTTAGAGGAAGTTACCATTAACGCCCGTAAACCAAAAATTACCCGCAGCATAGACCGCATTACCTTTGATGTTGAAAATTCTACACTTTCCAGTGGAAATAGCTGGGATATTTTGCGCCAAACCCCGGGTGTAATTATGAGTCAGGGGCAATTGCGGGTAAGGAATTCCAATGTTACGGTTTACATTAACGATCGTAAAGTTCAGCTTACCGAAGATGAATTACAAACCCTTTTACAAAGTTATTCGGCAGAAAATATTAAATCGGTTGAAGTAATCACCAACCCGCCGGCACGCTATGAAGCTGAAGGTGGTGCGATTTTAAATATAAATACCACATCTGCCATTTCTCCGGGTTATAAAGGAAGTTTAGAAGGTGCATATACCCAGGGGATTGTTCCAAAATATCAATTAGGAACGAGCCATTACTGGAAAGGCGACAAGCTTAACGTTTTTGCCAATTATACCTTTAGTCCGCGAAAAGAGATAAAAAGAGACGATAGTTATATAAATTTTAGCCCAAACCAGGAAGGCGGACAAAGATGGGAAAGTGATTTTGAAAGAATTACCCGCTCGCAGGCACACAACGCCAATGTGATCATGGATTATGATTTTGATGAAAAAAATAAACTGAGTTTTTCGTCCAATTTCCTCTATTCACCCGATAAAACTTTTGATAATTCTGTGCGAACCGATGTTGCCGCTATGGGAAACACCGCATTTTCAAATTTTACTACCGATAGCGATGTAAGTACCGATGACAGCAATATTGCTTTAGATCTTACTTATACCCATAGCCTCGATAATGGTGGGAATATTTCAGCAGGCGCGCATTATACTAAATTCGATCAGGAACGTGACCAAAGGGTTGCTACCGAGTATTTTTCCGGAAATGGAGAAGTGGTTAATGACATCACTTTTAATACAGAAGCAATTCAGAATATCAATATTTTTACTGCCCAAATAGACCTTAGCACCAGCCTGGGAGAGACCTCTTTTGAAAGCGGGTTAAAATTATCCAGCATAGATTCAGAAAGTGGGATCGATTTTTTTGATGCAGAAAGTCTCGAAGATCTTTATGATAACCTTTCAGATGAATTTCATTACGATGAAAAGGTTTACGCGGTTTATGCCAGCGCTTCCAGGGATTGGGAAAAATGGAGCGTACAAGGCGGGTTGAGAGGAGAATACACCGATCTTTTAGGGATGTCTTTTTCAACAGACCAGCTAAACAGTCAGGAATATTTTGAATTATTTCCAACCGCGTATTTGCAATACCGGGCTTCAGATAATCATAGTTTTACGCTGGATTACAGCCGAAGAATTGAACGTCCCAGATATGCAAGTTTAAATCCGTTTAGATATTTCTTAAATGAAAACGATTTTAACGCCGGAAACCCGAATCTAAGGGCCGCAATCAGCAATAATTATAATCTGAATTACACGCTTTTGGGGCAGTATTTTTTTGATGTTTATTATCGCGATAACGGAAGATCACCGGCGAGTTTGGCATTTCAGGACAATCAAAACTTAACCATTAGAAGGTTACAGGCTAATTTACTGGAAAGCAAAAGCTACGGATTGGATATTTTGCATGGTCGTTCCATCACCGGCTGGTGGTATGCACAATTATACGCTTCCCTGTTTCACGAAGAAAATACTTTTCTAGCGGTAGAAAGCAACAATGCTGAAGTTACCAACGAGATTGATGCGGTTTTCGGTCAGTTGTATAATTCCTTTACCCTTTCAAAAGACGGTACTTTTTCAGGGAATTTAAGTTTTACTTATGTTTCAGATTATATTTCCGGTTCCTATAATTTTGATCCTTTTTCAACTTTAAGCCTTGGTTTTAGGAAAACACTTTGGAACAACCGTGCAGAATTAAGCCTGAACATCAACGATATTTTCAACAACACCAATACAAGATTGACTTCCCAATATTTAAATCAGGATAATTCATTTTTCGCCAGGGAAGAAATGCGTTATGTGCGTGTTGGATTTAAATATAATTTCGGAAACTTTAGACTGAAAGATAACCAGCGCAGCATAGACGCCGCCGAAAGGGATAGGTTGTAGAAACGCCCCAGAAAGTCTTTATTCCGTCAAGCTGAACTTGTTTCAGACTTTATGCCGAATTTACTTCGGGATTCTAACATAATACCCATATCTATTGTCTTAGATCTCCGAATAAATTTCGGAGCAAGCCCTGAAATAAATTCAGGATGACGATCTTCAGAGCAGCTTACTTAAATTCCCCCTTTGGGGGTTAGGGGGCATTTCGTACTTTTGCATTCCAAAATAAACCGAAGTGGCTAAAATAGGAAATATAGATGTAGGAGACTTCCCGTTGCTGTTGGCACCGATGGAAGATGTGAGCGACCCGCCATTCCGTGCGCTTTGCAAAGAGCAGGGTGCCGATGTGGTTTACACCGAATTTATCTCTTCAGAAGGGCTTATTCGCGATGCAGCGAAAAGTACAATGAAGCTGGATATTTACGAAAAAGAACGTCCCGTTGGCATTCAAATCTTTGGAGCCGAGCTGGATTCTATGTTGAAATCGGTTGAGATTGTAGAGAAATCCAATCCCGATATTATCGATATCAATTTTGGTTGTCCCGTTAAAAAGGTGGTTTCCAAAGGTGCCGGTGCCGGAATTTTAAAGAATATCGATCTAATGGTTTCCCTTACGGAAGCTATGGTAAAACATACCAATCTTCCCATAACCGTAAAAACCCGTTTGGGCTGGGATAACGATTCCATAAAAATTCTCGAGGTTGCTGAAAGGCTTCAGGATGTTGGTTGCAAGGCTATTTCCATTCACGGAAGAACCCGCGTGCAAATGTATAAGGGTGAAGCCAACTGGGCGCCAATTGCTGAGGTAAAGAACAATCCGCGGATGCATATCCCGGTTTTCGGGAATGGTGATGTAGACACGCCCGAAAGAGCTATGGAGATGCGGGATAAATTCGGACTTGATGGTGCGATGATTGGTCGGGCCAGCATTGGTTACCCCTGGTTTTTCAGGGAAGTAAAGCACTATTTCGAAACTGGTGAACACTTACCGCCTCCAGATATGTTGGAACGCCTGGATGCCGCAAGACGTCATTTACAAATGGCAATCGACTGGAAAGGGGAGAAGCTGGGTGTTTTTGAAACCCGCCGCCATTATACCAATTACTTCAAGGGAATTCCGCATTTTAAAGAATACCGAATGAAAATGGTAACCAGCGATGATGCCGCCGATGTTTTTGCCGCTTTTGATGAGGTGGAAAGGGACTTTGCTGATTTTCAGTTTGCTTAAGCTCTCATAAGTTAGCCACGAATTCACGAATTTTACGTCATTCTGTAACTTGTTTCAGAATCTAAAATATTGATAGTTAAAACGTGTTAGAAGCTGAAACAAGTTCAGTTTGACGAAGCCAACCACGTAACCTGAAAAGACCTACTATAAAAATTCAAGAAAAACCCCTCCGGCCTAACGGCCACCTCCCCTTGAAAATAAGGGGAGGAGCTTTAGTATATTTTTCAGAAAATAAAAAATTCGTGAATTCGTGGCTAGAAAATATTAAATCGCTTTTAAAGCCTTCCTACTACTACCAGCCGCGCTAAAAGAAGCGATAAGCCCCAGAATTCCTATAGTAAAGATTACAATAAAGATATTTTCTAAAGTGATAGCTACGGGATAGGCTAGGCTGGGAGTGATCATCACAAGATCAAATTGCAGTTGTAAATAAACCAGCAAAATTGCAGCCGATAATCCTATGGCGCCGCCAATAATCGTCATAAGAATTCCCTGGGTAAAAAATATTTTTTTGATCTGGCTTTCTGATGCGCCAAGATTAAATAAAGTTTTTATGTTATCCCGTTTGTCCAGGATTACCATAATGATAGAACCGGCAACATTAAATAGGGCGATAATTAAAACCAGGGTAAAAATAAGGTAGACCGCAAGGTTTTCGGTATTGAGCATTTTGTAAAGCGTCTCGTTGAGTTGTGCCCGGTTTTTTATGATAATCTCGTTACCAAAAAGTTGTTTTATTTCAGCCGTAATCGCATCGGGATCAGCGTTGGGTGTAGTTTTAATTTCAATTCCGGAGTATGTGTTCTCGTCTAATTCTAAAAGGTTTCTGGCGAAATTCAGGTTAGAAAAAACATATTTATCGTCTAATTCTTCGTTTACGCTGTAGATTCCGCTAACAATTACCTTTTCCTGATTAAAGGCCTGCCCGGGATTTAAGCCGGTAATCTGCCCTTTTCCGGGGCGGGGCACCATCACGTTCAGTAGATTTTGATAGTTAAAAATGCTAAGTCCGAGTGTTCGTGAAATCGTGTTTCCCACAACCACCTGGGCTTCACTGCTGGTTAGCCAGGACCCCGAAACCGCACTATCTATTTGAGTAACCTGCCGGTAATTGTCATCTACCCCTTTTATAAACGCAGTATGGTTTTTATTGCGGTAATCGAGGAAAATACGTTCTTCAATGATTTTACTAAACCCGGAAATCCCTTCAATTTCAGCCAGCTTATCGGCTTTTTCTTCAGGAAAATGAAAAGTTTTTCCGCTTGACGGAAGTATTTTTAAATCGGGGTCAAATTTGTTTGAAAACGAAAGACTAAAATCCTTGAGTCCGGCGAAACCCGAGAGCACGATAAATAATGAAAAAGCCCCTGCAAAAACGCCTACGGCGGCAATAATGGTGATAATATTAATGGCATTATTGCTGCTTTTGCTAAAAAGATAGCGCCTGGCGATGTAGAAGGGAAACTTCAAATTAAGATTTTTTCCGGCGTTCCAGTAAGTTGGGATCGGCTATGGGGTCTTCTTCGCCTTTAATCGATTTTTCGATATTTTCTATATATTCTAACGAATCGTCCAGGTAATAATTGATTTCAGGCATTTTTCGCAACTGATTCCTGGTACGCTGCGCCATTTCGTGTTTTATCTTAGACTTGCCAAGATTTATTTCCTCTATAACTTCCTGCGCGTGTTTCTGCGGAAAAATGCTGATATAAGCCTTCGCGATAGAAAGGTCTGTAGTCACTTTCACTTTAGAGACCGAAATAATCACTCCTGTTCTCCCGGCATCTTTAAGGTTTTTTTGCAGGATATCGGCTAGATCGCGCTGCAAAACCCCTCCTATTTTCTTTTGTCTGTTTGTCTCTTCCATACTGCAAAAATACTATAATAAATTGGTATGCACCTAAGATGTGTAATCACTATGCCCGTGGCCCGTTCATTTTGTTTATATAAAAATAGGCGTTTACTTTGCTCAAAACAAGATGTAAAATGAAGAAAATTGAACATATTGGAATTGCAGTAAAGGATCTTGAAGCGGCCAATTCTACCTATAAAGCGGTTTTAGGCAATGAACACTATAAAACCGAAACGGTGGAAAGCGAAGGTGTAAATACTTCTTTTTTTAAGATTGGCGATAGTAAAATTGAATTGCTGGCGGCTACAAATCCGGAAAGTCCTATCGCAAAGTTTATTGAAAAACGTGGTGAGGGGATTCATCACCTCGCTTTTGCGGTAGAGGATATTAAAGCTGAAATCGCCCGACTTGAAAATGAAGGTTTTAAACTGATAAATACCGAACCCAAAACCGGTGCCGATAATAAACTGGTGGCTTTTATGCACCCTAAAAGTGCAAATGGGGTTTTAGTAGAATTATGCCAGGAAGCCCCACCCCAACCCTCCCTAATGGGGAAGGAGTAATTCGGTACAGGAAATTGCTTTTTGACCTTGCAGGAGTTAAAAATATATACTAATATTGCACTCCTAAAATTCGGGTATTCTTGAAATGCCGGAATTGGTCCTATAGCTCAGCTGGTTAGAGCACTTGACTCATAATCAAGGGGTCCCTGGTTCGAGCCCAGGTGGGACCACTGATAAAAACAAGCCTTACAGAGATGTGAGGCTTTTTATTTCTTCTTGGGTACAACATATGTACAACAATTGTGAATTAATTTTCGTGCTATAGATAGGACAGTATTGACATTAAATTCTAAAGAAGAATTTAATATTAAGGCGAAGTTTTTTACTAATTGACCCAAGAGCTTAATCACAAGCAGACCATTGGTATAAAAAAGTAATGTGACTATTTATGTTCACTTTAAGGCTATATGTTTAAATTGGGAAAGGTGGTAATTATGACTAAATAATATTTTAAAATTGAGGAGCAAATTTATTTATCAATCAACCTTTATGATCCTCTTGAGGAATTAAAAGAATTTTCAGTTTAAAGTTATTATCCACTACTCTCTTCGCCAGCCAACTGCCCTGTTCTCCTATTTTCCATTCCGTACGATCCAATTCAATATCAATGGTTAATTCAGAAATTACGTTTGCCTTAGATGTTTCATATGTCATAGGAAATTCGATTTCTTTCGTAATATTATTAATTGTCATTATCCCTTTGATTTTTAACACCCCAGGCTTTAAATATTCCACTTTTAAGAACTCAAATTCCGATCGAGGATAATTTGAAACGTTAAAATCACTTTTTAAATGTTTAGTAAGACTTGTCTTTGCACTCATTTGTTCATCGGGAATATCAGTAACCTGAATAGTTTCCATATCAACAATTATTTTCCCTCCGATAATACTGTCTCTTAAAAGAAAAAGGGAGCCTTCCTCTAATTTTACAATACCCTCATGTCCATTGATCCCTCCTAATTTGGTTCCATTCCACTTAATGATACTTTTGTTTTTATTAACAGGAAGCTTAGTGTAAGTTTTCTCAGAGAAAGTATCTTCCAAAGGAAAATCTGTCTCACCAACTTTTGTAAGTTTTTTATTTTCACAGCCAACAAAAAAAAACAAAAGGATTAATAATTGTAATGAGCTATTTCTCATAATTTGATATTAAATATTATTATAACCTAATTCTACCTAGTCTTATAAAAGAGGCAAAACCTTAATCTTCCGAAAGAATTATTCCAATATCTAAGACAGATTTATTACCAAGCTCCTAAGCCATTCGACCTATAAGTCTATTAAAATTTTTGTATTGTCTTAGTTGTAATCAGGAACATTTAAACCAAGAATAATATCCCGTTCTACTAAAAAACCTCCTCCTTCAGCTTTTTGAAGGGTCACAACCCCATCCCCTCCTCTATGAGGAAAATTCTTGTTCTCCGACAGCAAGGGATCTGATTTAAAATGATACTCATCTATGTAATAGTATTTTCCATCGGGCTCTAAAATAGTAGGATGAAGATGAGCTGGATTGGATCCGTAAGATCCAGGCATATGGGTGTAAAAAGTATATTCCCCATCCTTGCCGGTTTTAATCCAACCTCTTACGTACCCATGTCTTCTGGCCCAACCGGTTTCATCCCCTTTTTTAGGATATTTTCCTTCCGGATTTGTATGATATAGATATAGGATGACATCCTTAGCCGGAGTTTTTCCATCGGACTGATATATGACACCTGTGACTTTTAATTTTGGATCATATTTTTCATAATCAGGCAAAGTGTCCACAGGCTTAAAGTTTTTATCACCATACTCAAAAACAGCCTCACAACCTTCACAAGGGGCACCAACCAGCTGACTATTTTCGGAGCCCACGTTGTTTTGTCCAATACATGTTTCGACAAAAGGCACAAAAATTAATATTATTAAATATTTTTTCATAATAAGTATTATTACTGTTAGCTAATAATGTATTTATTTTTTTTCTGCAGTTGACTGTGCTTATCTCTGATGAAAGATTAAATATTTTAAATTTAAAATGTTGCACTTTAATTTGAGGCAATTTAAAGAATAAAGAAAAAGACTGAAATGTATTTTTATAGAAACAGATTAAAAAAGGATATATAGCGTAAAATTCATGACAAGTGCTGTTTATCCCGAGTAATTAGCTCTTTATCCCTCAATAGATCTTCAGATAAAGATTTAGGTTTTATATTTGTCACAACTTCCTAGTCTTTAAGATATGGATTCTACTTTCCAAAATTTTTATAACTCCCGTACAAGAATTTACTGGCATATTCTGTTTTGGCTGTTCTTTCTGCTTTACCAAACAATCATTCTTGGCAGCAATGAAGGCAAAAGTTATCTTACAGAATTTCAGTGGGCCGCTTTAGACCTGCCAATTCAAATTTTGACCACTTATTTCACAATTTACGTGTTAATTCCTGCCTTCTTTCTTAAAAAGCAGTTTATCAAATTCATAATTTTCTTTGTAGTTACGCTGGTCTTCGCAGCTTTTCTAAATCGAACTTTGTACCTTGGGATTTATCAGGAAATATTTTATTTCTATTCATCTACCGAACCTTTTTTTCACCTACCGCGGACCCTCAAAATGATTTTTAGCCTCTACCCTGTTGTAGTCTTGGGAGCATTTATTAAAATTGGCAGGATTTGGTTTGAACACGAAAAGTATGTCAAACAACTTAAAAATGATCAACTGGAATCTGAAATAAAATATTTGAGGGCTCAGGTCCATCCTCATTTCCTTTTTAACACTCTTAATAACCTTTATGCTTTAACATTAAAAAATTCAAAAAAGGCGGGTGAAGTTGTTCTTAAACTTTCGGAGATGCTCGATTACTTTTTATATGAAGGAAATCAGTGGAAAGTATCTTTAGAAAAAGAGCTTGAGCTTCTGGGAAATTATATTAGTCTGGAAAAAATTAGGTATGGTGACCGCCTGGAAGTCACCTTTCAAACAGAAGGTACTATTGAGGGGCAAAATATTCCACCTTTACTTCTGCTCCCATTTGTAGAAAATAGCTTTAAACACGGAGCAAGTCAACTGCAAAGTTTTGTCTGGATTAAAATAAGAACCAAAGTAGAAAATAATGTCCTTCATTTTCATGTCTCAAATAAAAGAAAGAAAATAAATAAGATGGAAAATAAAAAAAAAGGTTTGGGATTAAATAATGTGGAAAAGAGATTAGATCTTTTGTATAAAGGACATTATTCTTTGAAAATAAACGATCAAGAGGATTTTTTTCAGATTGATTTAGTTGTAGCATTAAATCAGGTAAAAATAATTGATATATGAAATTAAGCTGCTATATTATAGATGATGAACCTTTAGCTATAGAGGTTTTGGAAAGCTATGTTAAAAGTTTTGAAGGCTTGGAATATAAAGGTGGTTTTTTAAACCCAGTAGAAGCTTTTAGAAAGTTTCACCAAGAACCTGTGGATCTCATCTTCTTGGATATACAAATGCCGGAATTAACCGGTATAGAATTTATAAAATCTCTGAAGAACCCTCCCATGGTTATCTTTACTACAGCTTTTAGGGAATATGCTTTAACTGGGTATGAATTAAATGTGGTCGATTATCTTTTAAAGCCTGTTTCCTTTAATCGATTTTTACAGGCCATTAGTAAAGTGTTAAAGCAAAAGAATGATATCCAGGAAAAAAAAGTAGAAGAAACAGGTAACGAAATCTTCATGATTCAATCCAATAAAAGAACTATAAAAATTCCATCAAAAAAAATAATTTATATAGAAAGTCAGAGAAACCAAGTCAAAATAGTTACGGAATTAGAAACTCTAAGTATTTATAAAACCCTGGATGCTATTGAAAAAGAATTAAAAAATAAAAATTTTCTTAGGGTACATCGCTCTTTTATAGTTTCTTTTGACAAAATTAAAAGCTGGACAAATAATGACCTTATGGTTCAAGATCAATTAATTCCCATTGGCCGCTCCTATGCAAGCGAAGTTAAAAAGCAATTGAATAAAAAGGAAAATAATTTTTTTAAGTAATTATTTAAGTCTTCAAAATTTATATGATGCCCATTGCTTTCCGGTTTTAATAGGTATCAACGCCTACAATGGTTTTTCAACTGGGTTTGTATTTGGATATGATGATAAATTTGAATAAAATTTAAACTTACACCCACTTACAGCGAATTTCCAGGTCTTGTAATATCTTTTTAAGATTCTAAAACTATTATGGCTATTTTTATTTTCTGCTTTTCCTGGCTGGTCAGGTGGATATTCCGGTGATGCTGACCCCTCATTCCGGCCATACTGACCCCCCTAAGGATTTTGGTCAAAAAGATAAGTTAATGACAATATTACAGTTTTTTTCTTAGACTTTCCCCCTTAAGTTCTATAC
>NZ_JAIQZA010000047.1 GCF_020164485.1 Salegentibacter tibetensis | reverse complement strand
GTATATGCACGAAAACAAATGCTATTGATATCCCACCAGCCAGGGATAGCCATTTGCATCTGGACAAAGTATGCAAAGAAGAGATTCTATCTGCGAAGAGATGTACAATAGCAAGTATAACAATATACAAAGCGTCCAAGAACATTAATAAAATGATTAAGATACCAACAATGTCCAATGTACCGTAGGATGGTTGTTGCCTGGTGCAATATTCCTAATGACCACCCACGAAACTATTTTAAAGAAGACCCGAGAATTAAATTAAATTGAGAATTTTCTTTGTTGGCCAGGTAAATATTCTTTTTGAAGGCCGCGATATGTTTAGAAATACAGACCTATTATAATTTATAATTATATATAACTTTAAAGATAATTTTTTTTAATACTTCAGGTTAGTAGGGATATCCTTTATATTTTAATAAGCCTGGCTCAGGTCAGGTATATAATTTTATGAATACGAATTTAGAGGGAAACGATAGGAAAAACCTGTTTACTCGACAAGCATACTGGAGATGAATAAATCCTCATCTTCGAAGATGGTCCATGATTAACCCGTAAACCTCTGTAGCCTCTATAGTTAATTGGTCTTTCAGGTTTGGGTGCTGAGAAATAAACAGAGGCCAGTCATCTTCAGAATTACTTAATCGCCCATGAGAGCCTCTAATCAGATTAGCATCAAGGGGGATAACATCCATAAGGTATCGAAAACCCAATTTCTTTTTTAGAAGCTTTAAACCAATTTTCCCTTTGAGAAATTTTATCTTTGGATCGGCGAATGTTTCCACAGGGTCATACCCGGGCTTCCGGTGAATATCTACTGTACGCGCATAATCCGGAGCCTTTTTGTCCTCAAGCCAAAAATAGTAGGTGAACCAGGAGTGCTTATCGGCCATTATTACCAAATCCCCAGCACGTTCGTGATCCAGATGATGTTCTTTCTTACCTGCCTTATCCAAAACCAGCTCTATCCCCGGTGTATCCTGTAACAGTTTTTTTACTTCCGGTACATCGGCCGGATCCTTAACATAAATGTGTGCCAGCTGATGATCTGCCACGGCAAAAGCTCTACTGGCCCAGGTATCGAGTGTTTCAAGTCCAAGCTCGTCTTTTACCGAAATATATCCATTGCGCCGCAGTATCCTGTTGATGTGAACGGGATTGTTCACATTTGTAATACCGTATTCAGATAATACCACCACGTCCGCTCCCCGGCTCTCATAATAGGTGATAAGATTTTCACAGACTTTATCTATCTCCTGCAGATCCTTGCCTATTTTAGAAAAATCTATACCCCGCCTTTGAAGGTTGTAATCGAGGTGTGGCAGATAGATCAACGTAAGGGTTGGATCGTGCCATTTATCCACAAGCATGGAGGCATCTGCTATCCATCTGGTGGATTCTATATTTGCATTTGGTCCCCAAAAAGAGAAAAGCGGAAATTGCCCTAACTGCTTTTGCAGTTTTTGACGCAGGTCCATGGGTTGACTATGGACGTCAGGTAATTTTAAACCATTGGCCGGATACAGGGGGCGGGGAGTGACAGCAAAATCTACGGTGGAGTTCATATTGAACCACCAGAACATATTGGCACTGGTGAATTCCGGATCCTGTTCTTTCAATTGTTCCCATATTTTAGATGCCTGTACCAGCTTGTTGGACTGTCTCCAGAATTTAATTTCGTATTCATCGTGAAAGCACCATCCGTTGCCCACAATTCCATGTTCTGAGGGCCATTTTCCTGTAAAATAGGTGGCCTGGGAAGAACAGGTAACCGCAGGAAGAAGAGGCTTAATTTTATGCTGTTTTCCTTTTTCTGTCCATTTTTTCAGAAAAGGTGTATGTTCTCCTATAAGCTTGGAGCTTAGGGCTACAACATTTAGAACAACAGTTTTTTTCATGCAGTTATAAATTTTTCTTAACCCATTGAAGTTCCCGTACAATCGACTCTGTCATTTCCAGCTGGATTTCCCGTGGCAAGACTTCCCAGGTATAGGTTTCCACCTCCAGATGATTGGTAACTTTCTCCTTTTTTAAATAATTGAGAACCTGCAAAATATCATCCTGGGTTGATTCTAACCGGCCGTAATTTTTCAGAAAAACAGGTACATGAAAATGGGTGCGCCATTCCCTGGCACCAGGGTTGTTTAATTTCTCCAGAGCCTGCGGTAAATCCCGGTAATGGGAAAGCTGTCCCCGGGAATCCCGTTCCACAACCTGATGGAGATAGGTTGATTCCACAAAAGGGGTCAAGGCCTCCCTTACCAACTCCCTTTCCTCTTCTCTTTCCGCTATGGAAGCTTTAAGCGCTGCGCTTAGTTGGATCTTTCCTATTTTGATTTTCTCTGACTTAAGCAAAGCAAAAACTTCCTCCGGTTTTTCATAAACAATTGCAAAATGGCAAACATCGTAGCAAAGACGAATATGAGATTTCAAACATGTTTTGGCATCTTCTTCCGATAGATCCAGATATTCCTTTAAATAATTAATTCCCATGGGAATGAGCCATTCCTGATACCAATCTATAACCTCAGAAGTATTTTCCAGTAGACCATCCGGTTCTGGTTCAATATCCAGGTGCAGCAGCTGATCGCTTCCCTGATGGATTTTGTAAAGCTTTTCTGCAATTTTGATGATATTCAGGGTTGCCTTTTCAAAAACTCTTTTTTTATCATCCTGCACTCCCGACCAGTATTTGTAGGAAAGCGGCGAGGTGGAAATTCCTCCATCTATTTTGTGTGGAAGTAAATCCTGTAAAATATCAAATAACCGAACTGTATATTCCAGTCTTTCTATGGTAGTCCAGTCGGGCTGGTGAACTTTGTCTTTAACCGATTGATGGTGAAAACCGCCAAAAGGAAAGCCATTTAAAGTAAATACATAACAGGAATTTTTGTCAAGCCAGGTTTTGAAAACAATTAAATTTTCTCCTTCCAACAATTCCCTGCTGGCTAAATCAGATAATCGAAGTCCAATCCCAAAGGCTGTGTTTGGGGAAAGCTCTTGTTTTATCTTGGGTATATACAATTTAATATTGTGAAAAGTATCCTGCCAGCTTTCTCCGGGGTGGATGTTAGTACAATAGCTTAAGTGATAACCGCTTTTTAACATGATATTATTTTATTTCCTTTACACTTTGGCCCTGGGGAAGTTATCTTAACTAAATCGGAGAAACTTCTTGTTGGAATTTTTTTAATTTTCCTGCAGCATCAGATATTAAAGTGGGGTCCATTTCATGGACCTCAATACCACTTCCAATGCCATTTAACAACATAATGGTCAATTGTCCGCCTAAATGTTCCCGAAATTCTTCCAATCCTAAAAGAAGATTTTCTTCGGAAAGTTCAGGGCTATAAATATTAAAACCTAATGATTTAATTAAGTTGACAATTCGATTAAGAGCTTCGGAGGAAAGCAATCCTTTTAAATTTGAGTAAGTTGAATCAAGCAAAATACCTATCGCAACAGCCTCCCCATGCCTTAGCTTATAATTCGTAAGCTGCTCAAGCTTATGAGCCGCCCAATGTCCAAAATCCAAAGGTCGGGAGGATCCTGATTCAAAGGGATCCCCTCCGCCAATATGTTCCAGATGCAACTCTGCACAGCGATATATCAATTCCTTCATAGGTATCATTTTCCTGGTCGTCAATGCCGTTGAATTGGCTTCTATCCATTCAAAGAAAGAAGCATCCTTTATTAAGGCAACCTTAACAGCTTCCGAAATACCGGAACGCCAGTCCCGCTCATCCAGGGTAAGTAAAAAAGAGCTATCATTGATGACGGCATAGGGAGGGGTAAACGTTCCAAGGAAATTTTTTTTCCCGAAAGCATTTATACTGTTTTTTACCCCTATTCCTGAATCATTTTGTGCCAATACCGTAGTGGGAATCCGGATGTGACGAATCCCTCTATGGGCAATGGCTGTGGCAAAACCTGCCATATCAAGTACAGCACCTCCTCCAATGGCCACTATAAAGGAATGACGGTCAATACCGTGATTATTACTTGCTTCAAGGATCTGCTCCACAAAGCGGAGTTGGTTTTTTACTTCTTCCCCGCCGGGAACGACTAAAGGGTCTGCACATAACCTAAAGTTTTCTGGATGTGCAGCAGCATAATCCTTTATTTTACTAAATAAATCGGGATGTAAATTAACAACTCCCTGATCTACCACAAAAAAAACTTTTGTTGCTTTATAACTGCTTAGTACTTCCCCTAACAAAGGGTTTTTTTTATCAAAAATATTTTCCGAAAAATAAACAGTATAGTCAAACGAAACGAAAAACTTCTGTTCTATTGATTTTTTTTTCATTATATAATTTTTATAAAATGCTTGCTAAGCTTTTAAGTAACAGCAAATTTTTTAGCAATTCCCAGAGAAACAGGCAACAATAAAAGCACAACGGCCCCAAATATCCAGCCTGCAAAAGCCGAAGCGAGTGCGGCATTCAGGATTATGAGAGATATAACCCCTGCCTTAACTGCTTTTCCTATTAATTGAGGTTTCTTCTCTTTCATAGCCTTTATTAAAGGTGGGAAAATAAAATAGGAAAAAAGGGTCACAAAAGGTAGTACCTGCCACCAGGCAACTTCAGAAAATATTGCCAGTAAAACAAGGGCGAGGTTAATAATTCCGTAGATAACCGCCCCTCCCACCAGGGCTTTACGGTTTCCGCCATGCACTTCGCCCCGACTGATCATAGTTATGGCCGCTATATAAATTACAGGAATTAAAGCTAAAAACCAAAATTTTTGAACTGCAGAGGGTATGACACTAACTCCTAATAAAAGGTTTCCTCCCCTGCATAAGCCCATATTTACCGGGCCGAAGATAAGTTGATGTTTTCCCCAAGAATCATATAAAACAGCTAAGCCGGCCACCGCAAGGGCAATGATCCCGCTTAAGAGTGATACTTGCCAGGCGGCACCAATCCCTATTAAAAATAAAAGACTTCCCAGTATACTGGCACTTAATACTGAGGCCTCCCCACTGGGGATAGGTCTTTCCGGCCTTTCTTTCCTGTCCAGCTCTGCATCAAAGACATCATTAAAAACAATCCCGCCCCCATAGAGGCCAATGGTTGCCAGGACAAGCCATAACAATGAAAAGAGGAGGGTACCGGCTATTGTTTCCTGTGATAAAAATAATTGTAAAGCTGCCCCCGAAACGGCAAAACCCGCTAAAACATCTGCAATTGCGGTTACGATATTGGCAGGGCGCATTAGTCGAAGATGGGCAACAATTTTTTTCATTTAAGTAGTTTTTAAAATTAATTTTCAACACCTTTTATAGATGTATCACCTTCAATTTTTGGATGCTGACCTCCCCTTAAGATGGTATTTCCGGAAAGCTTTTTTCGCTGGTCCACCGGTTCCGGATTTAGCCAATCATTTTCGTTCATCTGGCCACTCTGGCCGTAAGCCGTCAGGGCATTTTGATAACATACAAGATGTATATCTTCTTCTGAAATTCCTTGATCCTTCATTAATTTAGCTGTTTTTGGCACAGCTAAAGGATCACTTATTCCCCAATCGGCTGCACTGTCTACAATGATCCTTTCGGCCCCATACTTGCGCACTATCTCCACCATACGCTCACTCCCCATTTTGGTATGCGGGTAAATAGTAAAAGCAGCCCAAAACCCCCTGTCCAATACTTCCTTTACGGTTTCTTCATTATTATGATCTACAACTACCATTGAAGGATCCAACCCGTGTTCCCTGCTCACTTCCATGCTTTTAATAGTGCCTCTTTTCTTATCTCTGTGAGGAGTATGTATCATTACGGGCAGGTTCACCTCTTTAGCGAGCTCCAGTTGCAGGCGGTAATACTTATCCTCGGCCTTGGTCTGATCATCATACCCAATCTCCCCCACAGCTACTACTCCCTCCTTGCCCACATACAGCGGTAACAAATCCATTACTTCCTCGGCCAGGGCTTCACTATTGGCTTCCTTGGAATTCAGACCGATTGTGCAGTAATGTTTGATTCCAAACTGGCTTGCCCTAAAGCGTTCCCAGCCTACAAGGCTGTTAAAATAATCCTGAAAACTACCAACTTTCGTCCGGGGCTGGCCCAGCCAGAAAGCAGGTTCTATAATTGCAACAATGCCTGCTTTTCGCATAGCTTCGTAATCATCAGTAGTGCGGGAGCTTACGTGAATGTGTGGGTCAATATACATAGTGTTTTTTATATAATTAGTAAACTAAACTTTTTGCTTAGTTTCATTTTCTTTACCAATCGTTTCCCAGTTCAACCTGCCGGAGCCTATATCCTCTTTTACTTCAGGATATTTGTTTAATAATTGCTGTGCTTCCGGTTTTGCACTCATGTTACAAGCCAGTAAGCCAGCTTGTTTCTCAAGTGGTTTTCCTTTGACGACTTTTTTAATATCTGAAAAATAACCATCTTCAAGGTAGGGTGCTATAAATCGCCATAGTTCAGGCAATACATCCCGACTGGCAGCCCACCGTTCGTGGGCAAAATCTACCAACATTTTTGCAAGCTCGGGATTTACACGCTCGTCGGCATTATAAATCCTGTATAGGGGCCGTTGCATAAATACTGCTTTAAGAAGCATTTGATTCCACGCATCCTGACCAAGAAAATCGGCAGGATAAGGATTATCCAGGACAATGGCATCAAAAACATCTGTGATGTTGGTACGCAGGCCTTCTCTTGTTCGTGTAATCAAGGCAGTCGGGAAAGTAAGAAGAGGCAGCGCGCCGTACATTGCTACCTGTTCATCCAAATCGGCGGTTTCAAAAAGCCTGGTAATATTTTTTATAAAATTTTCCTCTTCATCACCGGGCAGCATTACCAGAAAATATGTGCGAACACATTGCAAAAGGTCCCAATGTTGCGGTTGAAATCCTCTGCGAAGTTTTTCAGCTCTTATCCTTTCTTCCTTTGTAAAAGATAAAGAGTTCTTTTTTATAAAACGGGGTGCCGTGCTAAATGTAAGGTAGAAAGAACGCAACTGGAAATTATCCCTGAGTGTTGTTTCCTGAAGATTAATCCATTCCAGCCCCTTTTCATCAACTCTTTCCTCGATTATTTTCCGAAGAAATGCAGTTGCCTCCGAGCTGTTTACCTGATATTTCATAAAATTTCCGTCTATTTAAAAATCAGTCCTAAAATTGAGTTTCGGCGGGGAGTGATACCAGCGCTAAACCCGATCAGGCTATTTGTTAGGTCTAAAGTTGAGCTATAATTCCGGCTATTGCTCCTAAAATCAGTAGCGGCATATAAAATTTATTATTAAAGAATGCCAAAGCAGACATCATAGCGGCAAATGCATAAATACTAGTCCATAATTCAGGGTCTGGATCGTTCCATTTTACCAGGGCAAAGAGTAAAAACAGTATACACCAAATGCCAAAAAGTAAACGATAATATTTTGTTCTTTTTGTTGCTATCATGTTTTACACCAGGTATTTACAGCTAAAAAACAATTTATTTTTGATTTAGTTATTAAGGTAAAAAAATTAAGAGAAAAAATTTGAAGAATCATATCCATCGTGGCAGAGATTTTTTGTTCTAAATCCAATCCTTTGCCGGCTGTAAGTAATTTTTGATTTTCTGCTGTGCTTTTTCATTCTCATTCTTATTTGGAAATCCTTACGGATTAATGATCCTGGAATCAGCCTAAACAAAAGAGTCTGTAATTTTTTAAATAAATTGACTTAGGAATAGAAAAGAAGCTGTTTCGTAGAAACAGCCCCTTCTTTATGCTTTACAGGAGAATTGTTACTCTTCTACTTTACTAACTTTCCAGATAGTGCCAGTATTTTCATGATAATTATAAGGGGGTGCCATAGAAAAATCTATGGTAACCACGCCATAATCAATAATATACATGGCTCCGTCAGGTCCAAATTTAACATCAAATGGCCGCTCCAGCCCTTCTCCTTCCATTCCTTGAGCAGAAGCAGGACCACCACCCATAGTGGAAGCAAAACTTACCAGCTGTCCACTTTCTGGATCTACCCTTACCACCTTATATCCTACAGGGGTGTTCCTAAGCGGGTTTGTAGGCGGAGTCAAATCGCCCCATTCCGCAATAAATAAATGATCGGCCCACTCGCCCCAGGAAGTAGGTGCTACATCCAGCAAACTGGGGGATGAGTTAAACTCATGACGCCCTACTACTACAGACGGGTCAGGCGGAGTCAAGCCACTTGCTTGGTGGTCGATCACAAATCCAAGGTCTTTGCCGATGGATTCCCCGCCAATAAAAACCTCTGCCTGAAGGTTATCAGGTACTTCAAATTTAGGATCGGTTAATGGCTCCCTTCCTGCAGAAAAATCCGGAACTCCATACCACATATCTTCATGGACCCGCAGTGTGGCATCAATTTCATCGTTCACAGGCCGCAATCCTCGGTTGTCGTAGCCGTTTTCAGCAGCATACATATTGCCATGGCTATCCCATGTAAGGCCAATCAGGTTGCGGAATCCCCAGGCATGTGTCCTAATGGTGCCTATGGCGTTGTTAGGGTCAAACTTTAAAATAGAGCCCCCACATAAAGTGACCCCTTGAATTACCTGCCCCGGTTGAGTCTCTACCCCAAAAGGAACATACGCTCCTGTAAATACAGTATCATTTTCAACTTCAGTTCTAAAATCAGGAGATTTATAGTTTCGGCCAACAAGAACAATATCCTGGCAGGGCCTTGCACGTACATCCGGGCTTAGCATAACAAAAGGTGCCACATCGGGCCCCATTACCGCAGCATTTCCAGCCGGACCTACAGAAACATACATCAAGCCGTCAGGGCCTACCTGTATATCGTTGATCTGGTGTTCTGATTGGCTGTCAATAATGCCACTAAAAAGCTCTTCTAACTGGCCATTTTTATTTACCCTGGATACTGCCCCAGTTAAATCGTCAGCCCGGTGAGTGAAGTAAAACCACCCTTCATACCATACAAGCCCAACAATGGCAGGTATTATACCATTTCTGCTTAAATCGACTATTTCTACCATACTTCCATCCTCTCTTACCTGCATGATGCGCATAGGGGTATCCCGCTCCGGCAGAAAATCATTCCCGGCCAACACTATAAACATATTACCCTCATCATCCCAGGTTGCAGAGGTAGGACGGTTGATCCCGCCTGCCACTTTTTCAATTCTAAAACCTTCCGGCACCTGAACTATATTGTCGTCTCCAAATAAATCAGGATTATCCTGCTGATCGCAACCTGCCCTGAAATGGAAATATTCATTATTGGAATCTCCTCTGAATAGTGACCTAACGTCATCATCTGTAATAACTCCACTTCTTATGATCCTTTCCTGAGTATCGTAAACATCAGAATCCATTAAAGTAATCTCTATATAATACTCATCGGCGCCCTGACTATCGGGTAATACAAGACACAGTGGATCTGCAAAAGCATCTCCCGCACTGTTCGTCCCTGTATTATTCATAAGATCTTCACCAATTACTCTTCCTTTAGGTTGCGAAGGATCACCACTATATCTCCAGGCATCTACACTAAATTTGGCCGGGAAATGTCTGCCGTTTTCGTCGCAGTAGTTCCCGAAAATACAAAACTCTATTCCCCGGGTTGTGCTAATATCGAAGAAGGCATAGCCATACTCGTTGACTATCCTATCATCATAACACAAAACTTCCACATCTACATATTTCTTCACACCTGCCCTAAGATCGATTTCCATGGGTAAAGGATTATCGACAAAACTGGCAAGACTTCCGTCATTACGAGGGGCAATCCAAATTCGGTTACTCCCCGAGTTTACAGGGTTTCCATCATACACCGCAAAATACTCCAGGGAATAAATTCCCGGCTGTAATTGCAGATCTGAAGATTCTTTTGTAAAATAGTTGCCATCGTTGCCGGGAGTTGGATTTACCTGAACCACCAGAGGTTCTTCCATGGTCCCTACATTTGTAGGGCCAGTCAATACTACTTCTACAAAAGCCGGGGAAGCGTCAGAGCAGCCCGGAATATCGCTTAAATGTTCTTTAAGTGCTGCTCTGCCGTTGGCCATGTCATTCAGCAAAGCTCCAAAGGATATTGTTGCAAGTTCAGAATCATCCTGAACTTTCTCATCTTCGCTACAGGAAGTGAAAATTAGCGCGAAAGCTAAAAAACACATCCAAAAGTTTTTCTTTTTCATAATCATAGGTTTTGATAGTTAATTAATATTTAGAATTTTTATTAAAAGCTTTAGTTTCTCCGGAAGAAAGGCGTCAAACGGATCATTCTCCACGGCACAAGGCAACGATATTTAATAATCTCATAACCAAAATGGTTAAAAGAGATAAATTATATCACAATCAAATAATATGTAGCTAACTACTTACCTCTATAAAATTATTCAATCGAATGAAAAAATAGAATGGGTATTTACCCCCTATTAAGTTGTTAAAAAATTGACAATCACGGATTTAATATGTAATTAGAAGAAACCTGCGGTTATTTATAATCTAAGTTCAACTCATAAGTGCAACTCAAGTTAAAAATCATTGGGGGCTAGCCCCCAATGAATGGCCAAGTGCTAAATTTGATTTATGAAGAAAAAATTCAAACAACTAGACCAAGAGCAAAGATGCCATATTGGCGCTCTTTTGGAAGCAGGAAAAAACAAAAGTGAAATAGCCGATATAATTGGTGTTCACAAAAGTACAATCAGTCGGGAGCTGAAAAGGAATGTAGGAACTCGAGGACAACATGCCGGAAAATATGTGCCGCGTTTAGCCCAGGGCAAGACGGCGGACAGACGTAGGAATAAGAAGCCCATCCAGTTTACCGATGACCTTAAACAACAGGCCGCAGGTTGGCTTAGGAAAGAGCAGCTCAGCCCTGAACTGATTGCAGTCGAATGGAAATTTATGGGTATAAAAGGCAATTATAAAGATACCAGAGGTATCATAAAGGACAGGGTATCAATTGAAGAGCGTCCTGCAATAGTTGACACCCGGGAACGCCTAGGCGATGTTGAGGAGGATCTTATGATGGGCAAAAATCATAACTCTGCTCTATTGGTAATGACAGAAAGGGCTACTCTGATCACCACCCTGGATCTGCCTAAAAGCAAGGAATCGAGGATAGTAAACGAAATGATCGATACACGCTTAAATAGAATAGGAAGCAGCTGGATCAAGACAATGACATTTGATAATGGAAATGAATTCGCGGGACATCGGGAAATAGCTAAAAAGCATAAGATCAAAACCTATTTTACAAGACCTTATACCTCGCAGGACAAAGATACGATAGAGAATAGAATTGGGCTTATCAGAAGGTTCCTGCCAAAGAAAACTGATTTGAATCTGATAAGTGAAAACAGGATCAATGAGATAGAAGAATTAATCAACAATCGAAGAGTAAGAAAGTTTGACTACATTAGTCCAATAGAAAAATTAAAATCACCTTGGCCAGTTGCATTTATTACTTGAACATGGCAAATAATATATTTTATGTCGTTAGCTTTAAATTTGAACCATTCCTTAAAATGTGGTTTAATTAAATTCTCTCTTTTCTATTTGTTTATAGAAAATAAATAATCCTCGAGGCAGAGCCATCGAGGTATTCAACGGAAGAAAGTTTATTTTTAGTTTGATGAAAACCTTAGGTTTTCAAACTTTCCTCTAAACCACCGACGCAGAGCGTCGGGGAATTCTATCGATTAAATATCCTGAGGTTTAAAATCAAGAGCTAAAGAATTAAGACAATGCCTTTCTTCTGTAGGAACCCCGGGATAAGGAAAAATATGGCCCAGGTGGGAGTCACATTGTGCACATACCACTTCAGTACGTTCCATTCCAGACCTTTCGTCAAGACCTCTCTTTACCAACTTTGGGTCTATAGGAGCCCAGAAGCTTGGCCAGCCTGTTCCGGAGTCAAATTTGGTTTTTGAACTATAAATTGGTAATCCGCAGGCGCCACAGTAATAAATTCCTTCTTCTTTGTTATCATAATAGGCGTTTGCAAAAGCAGGTTCGGTCCCATCTTCCCTTAGAATGTGAAATTCTTCGGGTGTTAGGATACTCCTCCATTCTTCTTCTGTTTTCTCTACTAACGCTACTTCAATAGTATCGGCATTAACCGGATCTTCCAAAATTTTCTCAACAATGGATTCTGCTGGTTCTGTCTGAAAGCCTGTTTTATCCTCTTGCACCCAGCCACAGGATATTGTAAATCCTGTAACAAACAAACAAATTATTAATGTTGATTTTTTCATATCCTAAAATTTAGGTCTTTACTTCCGAAATTACCTAAGTGCTTTTTATTCTTTCACATCTTCAAAAGTATCAATATCATTTTTTCTTCCAGTAAAGATACTGTCTCTCCGCGCTTTTTATAGATCAATTCACTATTGCTCCTTTTAATATAACTATTTTGTTTAACTCACGGATACTTTTTCAAAGTGGGTTTTCTTGGGTATTTTTATTACAAGATAGCCTTCAACAGTTTTATCAAATAATGACCAAGAAATGACTAAGATTTATTCATTAGCTGTTACTTCCTTCTTCGTGACCTTCCAGATGATCCCGGTATAAGGCAGCCACTTACGCTTGAGTCCATTGACCTCCACTATGCCGAAGTCGACGATGTACATGGCCCCGTCCGGTCCAAACTTCACGTCGAAGGGCCGCTCGATCCCCATGCCTACTCCCCCTTGCTCAGAAGCAGGTCCCGGCATGTCATTATGAATGAAGGACTCGAGCTGCCCGGTCGCAGGATCAATGCGGACGACCAGACAGCCTACCGGTTCTTCACGTAGCAGATTGGTGCCCGGCGCCAGATCGCCCCACTCGGACACGAAGACGTGCTCCGCCCAGCGGTCCCAGGGGCCGGGTGCGACATGGAGTTTGGAGGGGAAGAGTTAAATGGGTGTCGGCCGAAGACGAGCGATTGATCGGGGGCATCAAGCCCGCTGTCCTCGTGATCGATCACAAAGCCAAGGTTTAGGACAGGGGGTCGATATGGGTTCTCAATATATATCTATAGTTTTTTATCACAATCAGGAGCAAAAGAAATAATTGAGAAGGTAAAAGCAGAAGTAGCCAGTAATTTTGATGAGCCTATCGCAGCTGAAGTACTTCCTTTTCAAAAATAATGGATAGCAGAGGATTACCACCAGGATTATAAGAAATACAATCCCGACAAACCGTATATTCAAAATGTATCTGTTCCCAGCTATAATAGATTTAAAAATAAGTTTCCTGATCTTTTAAAAGAATCAGCTAAATAAAAAATTGAATAATTAGAAAAGAGGCTGTCTGAAAAGGCTTTCTTTTTTTTGAACTACAGTCAAATAAATTGGGTTCTTAACTGATTTTCACACAATTAAAGCACTACCTATTAATCCTTTAGACACCCTTAAGAGAGTATAGTTAAATAACCAATAAATGTTACCTAAATAGATCTTAAAAATTTCGTACTCTACTTTATATAGATCACTTTTACAGTCTATGAATTTATTAACCATAAAATGAAGATGAAGATGAAAAATTCAGTAAACAATTTAACGAAATACTTCCTGTATTTTACTTTTGCTTTTGTAGCAACAAGCCTTACAGGTTGTAGTGATGATGATGATGGTTTTGAACCCTTTGAACCAACAGGTTTCTTTGAAGTAGGAGAGCAACAAATACTGACAGGAAATACCCTAACCCTTGAGAGTATAGATGTAGATCAGGACAGTTGGCTCGTAGCGGTTCGTCCCGGGGATGAGAATACCAACAACTTTATTTCAGATCCTACAATGTTACAGGAAGGATCCAATACCGATGTACAACTTACTCTTAACCAGAATTCCGTTGCTAATGGTGATCAAATCGTTCTAATGATTTTTGGGGATGACCCGAACGAAGGAATTCAGGGTCAATTTGACGAACCTGATAGAGATAACCCCATCCTGGAAACAAAAACAATAACTGTTTTCACCGAGGACAGTAATGAAGCTGCTTTCATCAACTTTGACCAAAATAGAGATGGTTTTCTCGATCAGAGCGAATTTATGAACACCTTTAATAATGATTTTGACGGATTTGATATAGATAATGATGGTTTTCATGATAATGAAGAATTCTTCAATAATATTTTCGCATTCACAGATGCTGATGACGATAACTTCATAGATGAAGATGAGTTTAATCTTGGTTTCGACGGTTTTTTTGGAAATCACATCGACAACAACTTTTCAACTTTCGATTCAGACGCTGACGGTTTTTTAAATGATGCCGAATTTGACGCGGCCTTTGCAGATTCAACAATGTTCGGCACTTTTGATGCCGATGACGATAATTTTGTAACAGAAACAGAATTTAACACAGGTATATTCAATGACCGGGATTTCAATGATGATGACAGGATTGACGCAGATGAGTTTAATCCTTTCAATAATTTCGTGAGAAGTAGGTAAGAAAGATCAAGCAATGAAAACGAAAAAAGAAGCCGTCTAAAAGTGATTTTTAGGCGGCTTCTTTTTTAATGATATTGCTTAGGAAGTATATATCTTGTTATTTTCTCCTTTGCAATTAATAAAAGAGTGAGGATATCACCTCTTTAGGCTACAGTGAACTTCCTTAGTCCTTAGATTGTGTGCCATTGCTATTAACTATTTCTGTTGTTACCTTGTTTATCCCCCGAAGTGTAAACCGTTTGAAGCCTATATTTTATTTAATATTTCCAAAAACAGCTTCTACATCCCAATACCGGTGCTTAAGATGTGCTATTCACTTCTCACTAGCAGTGGATTTCTTGCACCAAACCATTCTTTGTTTCCAGAGAAAATTCTGCTGAGGAAATTGCAAATCGGACGCCTTGTGAAGATTTTGAAAAATTTAAACCTTCATTTGAGGAAGTTAAAAGAGACGTTGACTCAGGTTACAGAAAAACTATTAGATTCCTAAAAGATGCTGGTTTCACCAAAACAACAATTAAAGAAAGTTTATTTCTTATTGTTAGAGGACAAATAGCATACATTAGCTAAAGTGCGAGAGTCATTTAAAAGCTCCAAATGCGCACATTTAGGATAACTCATTACTTTGAAGCTAGAAATGTGGAGATATTTTATGACAAAAGAAAAATAGTAATAGAAATTCCTGTGGGTAACGGCTATACACCTATTAATTTTGATTGTATGGGTCTTTCCGTTTTTTTAAGTTAATGTATAAAGGAAGATCATCGGAGCCTTAAAATCTATCATAAATATATTGAAAAATTTTCATCGGGAATGGCTGAAAGAGAAACATATTTAGGAGTAAGTGATTTTACTTGCACTGCAGTGAGAAAAAGTACTACTTATAGATGGACTACGGTTTTATTTAATAACCAAATCCCTTATCCTGTTTCAATAAACATCTTTAGCATTCTATTTGTAAGTGTTTCAAAACAAAAAAAGAGGGTGCCTGATAAAAAGCTTTCATTTAAAAAAATTTAGACATATAAGGACTTCAGAGAATCATTCTTTTCCGGCACAATTGTTTTAATTCCTGCTATATCTGATTCTAGATTAAAGAAAACGGATAAGCTAGAAGTTTAAATAATTGAATTAAAAAACCCACCGGAATATGCTACAAGAACGGTGAGTTTTTCACGAGTTTTGAATATTACAAAACTAAAATAATTTACTCGTTAAAAAGGTTAGGGTTTTCCTCTACTTTTTCCAATATTTCCGGCCTATTTGTATTGAAATCGCACTTATAAAAATTGACAACAGAGTGTGCTTTAAATTCATCCTTAATAAATCCATATTTCACCAAATCTAAAATACCTTTATCTGATAGATCCTTACGTAGCCATTCTTCTTCAAAAGCGGGATCTAAAACCAGGGGCATCCTCTTTTCTTTATTATTTATTTTGGAAAAAAAATCATTAGCATCTGTCGTTACTAAGCTTACGTTCCAATATTCATCATCAAATTCGTTGTAAATACCCGCAAAACAAAATAGCTTTCTTCCTTCAAGGTAACAATATTTAGGAACGGCCTTGCCTCCAAAATTATCATTAGGGTAATGAGGCTCAAAGAATCCATCGGCCAGGATTAAACAACGCCTTTGTCTTGCCGGTTCCTTGTAAAGTTTAGATTGAAGCAGGGTTTCCCCTCTTGCGATAAGGTTATTATAATCTTTACGGTAGGTGATAATATCTAAATCTGCCATATGAGGAAGTAAACCCCACTCCATCGGATATATATTTGAAGGATCTTCCATAGGCAAACAGAATAGGTTAGGATGAGTATAGCCAGAAACATGATAATAAGGTTCATAGATCCCATAATATAAAATCTCGGCATCAGTATAATCTTCTATAAAGTCCAATTCTTTGGTAAGACTCGTTTCGTAACACATAATTTTAAATATGGATTTAATCCATTTATATGGATTTTTACCTAATTTTGTTTTTCAATCTGCAACTAATGAAAATTTACAAAAAATATTCGCTACATAATTTAATTATGCCTCTTTCTACTAATGGAATTTCTGCCGGTTTTCCCTCTCCGGCAGATGACCACCTGGAAGATATTATTGACCTTAACGAACAGCTAATCAGGAATAAAGAGGCAACTTTCTTTGGACGGGCAGAAGGTGATAGTATGATTGGTGCCGGGATTGGTAATGGCGATCTATTGGTAATTGATAAAAGTCTAAGACCAAAAAATCAAAATATTGCGGTATGCTTTTTAGATGGGGAATTTACCGTGAAGCGCATTAAAATCGAAAAGGATATCATCTGGCTAGTTGCCGAAAATGAAAAATATCAGCCAATAAAAGTTACCAGCGAAAATGATTTTGTGATCTGGGGTATTGTTACTCACTGCATAAAGAATTTGTAATATGTTCGCCCTGGTAGATTGCAATAATTTCTATGCGAGTTGTGAAAGGGTCTTTGATCCTTCCCTCCGGAATAAACCTGTTGTTGTGCTTAGCAATAACGATGGCTGTGTTATTGCGCGAAGTAATGAAGCTAAGGCAATGGGTATCCCAATGGGTGCCCCGGCTTTTCAATTTGAAAAAGATTTTGAAGCTAAAGGAATTTTAGTTTTCTCTAGTAAGTATGCTCTTTATGGGGATATGAGCGGACGCGTGATGAATATCCTCTCTCAATTTACCCCCGAGATTGAAATTTACTCCATAGATGAATCTTTTCTTAAGTTTAATGGCTTTGAACTTTATGACCTGGAGCGAATTGGGAAAGAGATGGTGGACAGTGTGTTTAGGCAAACCGGTATTCCCATAAGTGTTGGTTTAGCTCCAACTAAAGCCCTGGCAAAAATTGCGAATAAGATCGCAAAAAAATTTGCCGATCGTACCGGCAGTGTTTACGCTATTGATTCTGAAGAAAAAAAAGAAAAAGCACTACGCTGGACCAAAATTGGCGATGTGTGGGGCATTGGCCGACAGAACGAAAAACGGCTATTAAGCATTAATGTAAAAAACGCCTGGGAATTTATTCAGTTACCGAATGATTACGCCCTGAAAAAAATGAGCGTGGTAGGCTTAAGACTAAAGCGAGACCTAACTGGTGAAAGTACGCTGGATTTTGAGAAAGTAAAGAATAAAAAAAACATTGCGGTTACCCGAAGCTTTGAAAAAATGTATAGTGAGTTGGACGATCTTAGAGAACGGGTAGCTACTTATGCAGCGAAAGCCGCGGCAAAACTTCGCAAACAGGATTCAAACTGTACCCTGCTTTATGTGTTTCTACTCACCAATCCTTTTAGAACCGACCTTAAACAGTATCGCGCAAGTATGGTGGTTAAACTAACCTCACCAACCAATTCTACTATGGTGTTAACCAAGGCTGCATTATACGGTCTGAAACAGATTTTCAAGCCGGGTTATCAATACAAGAAAGCCGGAGTCATTATAATGGGAATTACGCCTGCTTCTGAACGACAGCTTTCCCTATTTACTGAAGATGATCCCCGGCACCATATACTTATGAAAACCATAGATCGGCTAAACAAAACCGAAAATGGAAAAGTAAAATTTGCGGGAATGGATCTTGGCCGTACCTGGAAAATGAAACAGGAACGATTGTCAAATCGATACACCAGTAGGATTGATGAAATTATCCGAGTAAGGTGCAAATAAAACAGGTACACTTCCATTCTTAAAATTTATCAATCAATTTTATGTAAACTGCAAGCTTCTAAACAGTTAAATATTATAACTTTAGGAGAATGAAAACTCTTTGCCTAATATTTATAATTACACCCTTATTCCTTTTAGGTCAAGAAGTTTATTACTCTCCTTTTACTGAAACTTATCCAACTATCTTCACATCTAAATTTGAAAATATTGAGCGCAGAATTGTTTTTGAACCTGATGAGGTAACAATTGTAACCGAAACTCAAAGAGGCAAGGATATAGAAGTTTTAAATATTCAGGAAATTAAATTTGTAGATAACAGGCTTATATTACAATGTCAAAATAGGAGTAAGCGTAAAGTAACGATTATATTACCGGAGGAACAGGAGCAACTTTTTTATATAGATTATTATTACCGTTCCCCTAAAACCAATGAAGAGATCCAAATAAGGTTGCACGTTGAAGAAATGCAAATTGATCAGAGTGATATAATAAAAATTAATGTTGGTTAAGATCATCCATGGTAATCGCTGTTTTCTAAGCTTTTTAAATGTAAAATTTGCGGGAATGGATCTTGGGCGAACCTGGAAAATGAAACAGGAACGGTTGTCAAACAGATACACTAGTAGGATTGATGAAATTATTCGGGTTAAGTGTAATCTTCAACTGGAGTAAATATTAGGTTAATTAAAGTGTGTTTTTTTTTTGCAAACTCCTTTTAGATTCGAAAATAAGGTCATTTCTAAAAAAAGAAGACCTTAATCGATTGCTGTTGCTACTAAAGGTACTTCATATGGAAAAGCAAAATTTGAATGCTCTGTTCCATTGAGCCAGGACTTATGGTCTTGTGCCTTAAGAACTACCGGCATTCTTTTTTTGTTATTATGAATCTCTGCCATTAATTCATTGGCTTCAGTAGTTACAATTGAATAGGTATTAAGGGTTTCATTATTTTCCGGATTAGTCCAGGATGAATAAATACCTGCAAAGG
Organism: Salegentibacter tibetensis; assembly: GCF_020164485.1. Classification (GTDB taxonomy): domain Bacteria; phylum Bacteroidota; class Bacteroidia; order Flavobacteriales; family Flavobacteriaceae; genus Salegentibacter; species Salegentibacter tibetensis. The sequence continues at coordinate 3,262 of NZ_JAIQZA010000047.1, read as the reverse complement.
CAAATATCTCCTGATCTGTAGGTGTAATTAAATACTTCTGTTTTTCTTTTCCTTTGGAATCTTTCCACTGCCATTCATAATAACCGTCTGCAATAATCAAACATCTATTCTTAACCGAATTCCTAAAAGCAGGTTTTTCAGTTACTGTTTCAATTCTTGCGTTGAGGGTCATTTTTTTAATTTTATCATCTTTTGCCCAGAAAGGAACCAAACCCCAATTGAACATTTGAATCTCCCCCTGGTTTTCATCTGAAATAACCGGTGTCTTAGAAAAAGTAAAAGCGTTGATTTCTAATTGAGGTTTATAGGCATCTGGCTCAATAAACCCTGCGTCTAAACTACGTTCTATTGCGCTTAGCTTAGAATTTAACTTGGTACGGTAGCACATCACATTGATCTTTATTCTAATTTACTAAAAGAAATCAGGCCATACAATAATCGCATACGCCAAAACTTTGGAAAGCTACGGAAAATGTGGAGGCTAATATAAATTGCACTTAAGAATTAAATCCCTGACTATCATTTCTGTCAGAAAAATCAAAAAAAGAAAGTGGAAGCCCTAAACGGACTCCCACTTTTTTTAACTCCTGTACAAAGTACATTTGCTTTTACTAATTTTACTTTAAGAAAAATTAGTTCTCATCTGTACCACACACTTCTGCGTGTACTATGATATATTGAGCTCCTTCACCAACGGTGAAAGTATCTGTACCAAGATCAAATTGACCCGGTGCACGGCTCTCCGGCCATTCAGATCCTACATAAATATGGGATTCTTTAAGAGTTACTCCTTCATATAGATCGAAATCTACTTCAAGGGTACTTCCGTTTTTAGTGATCACTATATGACCGGCTTCCCAACCATTTGAGGTATCATTTTGTCCGGCTCCGGCGTGGAATGGAAATCTCCAAACTCCGTTACCAACATAGAATTCGTCATCAAATGAATCTTCATCTAAAATAAGTCCCCAACCCCAGTTGTTTCCATTATATAAACCAAGAGCGTTAAGACGATTATCTCCTACCATGTATGCTGTATCACAACCTTCAGCTACTGCATTGTCATCACCGTCACCGCTTCCATCGTCATCACCGTCATCAGTTCCATCGTCATCACCGTCACCAGTTCCATCGTCATCACCGTCACCGCTTCCGTTGTCTCCATCACATCCGAATTTCAGGTGTTCATAGTCAACATTGTTATCGCCATCAAAATTGGCTTTGATTTCATTTCTGCTAAGGCTTCCTGTGATCACCTGGTTTTCAGGAGCATCATAAACTCCGTCCCAGTCAAGTAGAGTAATTGTATAGTCTATATACTCATCATCATCTGCGTATTTCGCAAGATCAGGTAAGGCAAAACAACTAGGATCTGCATAATTATCTCCCTGACCGTTTACACCAACAGTATTTATATTTTCTTCGGCGTCATAGATCACTTTTCCGTCAATAGAGATTTCTACAGAATATCTTGCAGGGAAATGCCTCCCGTTTGGCTCACAATAGTTAGCAAAGAAGCAGAATTCAAATGCTTTTGTAGTATCGAATTCAAAGAACTGATACCCGTATTGATTTACATCTCTGTCATCATAACAAAGAACAGATACATCTACGTATTTCTTCACTCCGGCACCCAGTTCGATGTTCATAGGAAGTGGTGCATCAACGAATCCTGCAAGATTTCCACCTTTTGGTGCAATCCAGGTTAAATTTCCCTGTGCATCATACACTGCAAAATGTTCTAATGTGTAATTACCCGGTACAAGCTCTAAAGCTGCATTGTCTTCAGTGAATACCTGTCCTGCAGCAAGATCTACTCTAAAAGGAGCGTCTTCACCAAGGATGTATTCACTGCCTTGCATCAACACAACCTCCACATAAGAAGGAGCGGCATCTGAACATTCAGGAATGTCACCAGTAGTTGATTGTCGGTTAGTGGAATTTTCGGCTAAATCTGCCACAATTGCCTCAAATGACAAAGTAGCCTTTTCTGTGGGGGAATCTATCCCCGTTTCATCCTCACTACAGGAGGTGAAAATCAAAGCGAATACTGTAAGAAACGCAAAATAGCTTTTAATGTTTTTCATAGTTAATGAATTTTGTTTGTTAAAAATTAGAATGGTTAATAAAATTTGAATTTCAATAGCTGAATTTTGAACCCACACTAAAAAATTCTTATTGGTCAAATGTAGAGCGCTTCTTTGAACAAGAATCTTAAAATTTTGCTATATTTATTTGACTTACAAAATGTTAAAAGGGAAATTTTCCTACATTTTATATTACATTTAACAGAAAAAGGATGTCAGCGGTGGTTTTTTAAGGAATATTTTGAAAGAAAAACTTTAGGCTTTTTAAACTAATTAGTACCCGGTAAATGAATAAAGGCTTTTTACGTTAAAAAATCACAAAAACCATCATTATATACCAGGGGGCAGTAAGAGAAGAAAGGCCGTACCAGGTAATAGGATTAATGGAAGTGGAAAAGTGGTGGAATTCTGGAATCAGTGAAGCAAAAACAAATTTGAGTTAGTAACAGAAGAGACTAACGAAATATTCAGTTAATATAAGTAATTCAAAATTTTTATTTGAGATTATTGATGTATTATCTGAACTGTTTCAATTAATACAGCAAGAAATAAAAATTAAGAATCGGTTTATTAAAGTTCCAATTCTGTCAAGCATTTTTTCAACTAAAAATGAAAATCCCCGATCTCATTAAGATTATGGGGCTTTTTCGGAGAAGAGGGGTTATACGCTTTAAAACTGCCTCGAAGATTACCTCTTTTTCCCTTCGCCGAATGATGAACAATGTAAATTTTATTATTTGCGCTATATCACTAGTGTCCGGTTAAGGAGTATGTGAATCATTGGGAAGTATGACTATATAAAGGATAAACGTTCATTGAAATATTTTTCGATTTGAAATTGAATTAAGGGAAATGATTGGAGCTTTGCCGGATGAATACAGGCAGGACAATTTTATCACAGGTTTTGGATTTTATATCCAAATATGAGTTTGACAAATGTGTAGCGAAGTATAATGGCAATTATAGGGTCAGGAGTTTTACTTGTTGGGAACAATTTATCGTGATGATGTTTGCCCAGTTCACCTATCGTGAAACCTTACGAGATATGGAGTCGTGTTTGGCTGCAATCTCTGGTAAACTCTATCACAGCGGAGTGAAAAGTAAAGTGAAGCGCTCCACCTTATCAGACGCCAATGAAAAACGGGATTGGCGTATTTATGCTGAATTTGCACAGC
>NZ_JAIQZA010000046.1 GCF_020164485.1 Salegentibacter tibetensis | reverse complement strand
CAATAACATATATAAGTCGCGGTTAATCAGCATTTAAAATACGAAAAAAGGAGTAAAAACACTACGGCTTCTACTCCTTTTTACTCACTTTAATTCAATTTCTTCAGGGACTTTTTCAGTGCCCTCTGTAGGGACGGTGGTTTTCCAAACTAACAAATAAAAAAAATGTTGGAGTTTAATTGATAGGGTTTAATATTAAATCTATTCTTTCTAAAGCATCCTGAAGGTGGTACCTTGTTAAACGGTCTCCACGGTTAGCTGCTCTCCTAATTTGGTTTTGAAGCGTTTTAAGCTCCCCTCTCACCACAGGACGAATATCACTTTGAGCAACATCTATATTGCTTCGGCTAATCCAGCTTCTGTAACGAGATGGAATTTCGCTCTGCTCTTCAGTCATTAGATGTTCCATTCGGCTTATATAAGCACGCTGAAGATTTCTTCGGTAACGATCTATGTTTTGTCCTGAAGAAAGTTCACTCCAAATTCCGGTTCTAACATCAGTCATCATATCGATTAAGCCGTAAGCTTCGTCCCCGTTTATTTGTTCGTTTTCCATTAAACGCGCCATTCTTCCAAAATCTAAAAGATTATTAAGAGTACGCTCCTGCATATTTCTAATGCGTTCTACCTGCCCGTCAAACTGAATCTTATTGAAAATCTCCTGATCTATCATCCATTCCGGAGTTTCAAAAAGTTGTTCGTGCAAGAAGTTCATCGCTTTCTTTTGATGTTCAGCGTCTACGTGAGAGTATACAGCACCTTCCTGGTCGTACGTTTTGTAATATTCGTACACCCCGCCTATATTTGCGGTCACGTGACCCATATAGCGGTTAAACTGACCTAAAACCTGTCCGTACATATCGTCCAGATCTTCGTAGTTTTTACCATCTTCGGCAGTCCATTGGATAAGTTTTGGCATAATGCGCTTCAGGTTTTTAATTCCATATTCACTGGCCAAAACTGCATCGTCACCAAGATCTTCAGTTTGTGAACTTGGATCTATAACTCCGCCACTTTGCTGGCTTCCGAAGCGATATAAAGGATCACCTGCTTTTGCAAGGATCCATTCGTCAAGAGTTTCCTTTTCCTCTTTAGCAGTTTTATCTAAAATTGGGCGGTAACCCCACTCGATAGCGTATTTATCATAAGGTCCTATATCTGGCATTAAAGCCACATCACCATCTTCCGGCTGTGCAACATAATTAAAACGCGCATAATCCATTATTGAAGGTGCGGTACCGTATTCAGCAGTAAATTCAGGATCACGAAGATCTTCAACTGCATAAGCAACACTACTTCCCATATTATGAGGAAGCCCTAAAGTATGGCCAACCTCGTGAGAAGAAACAAAACGAATTAAACGGCCCATAACTTCATCTTCAAACTCAACGCCACGGGCGTCTTCGTTGATCGCTGCAGTTTGTACAAAGAACCAGTTTCTAAGCAAGGTCATTACATTATGGTACCAGTTAATATCTGATTCCAGGATCTCTCCCGAACGTGGATCACTAACGTGAGGTCCATTTGCGTTTGGAATAGGAGAAGCCAGGTAACGAACTACCGAATAGCGAGCATCTTCCGGGCTCCAATCTGGATCTTCTTCTTTAGTTGGCGGATCTTTGGCAATAATCGCATTTTTAAATCCTGCGGCTTCAAAAGCAACCTGCCAGTCTTCTATACCTTGCTTGATATAAGGGATCCATTTTTTAGGAGTGGCGCGGTCTACGTAATAAACAATTTGTTCCTTAGGCTCTACCAGCTCTCCATTTTTAAATTTTTCTATATCTTCATCTTTAACTTCAAGTCTCCAACGGTCAAGGTATTTTACTTCCTTACTTTTTTGAGCTTCAAGTCCGTAATCTGTTTGTCCGCGGGCAAACCAACCTACACGCTGATCAAAATAACGACGTTTCATTGGTTCTTTTGGAAGCAGGATCATAGAGTTACTGAACTCTAAAGAAATAGACCCTGTACTTGCATTAGAAGGCGGTTCGCCTGCATTATAGGTTTTTACGTGTCTAACTTCAATATTTTCAGGATAACTACGAATAGTGTCTATATAAGAACGGCTATCGTCTAATCGAGAAACTTTGTACTGTTTTCGTGTGCCATCTCTTAATCCAAGTGCCTGAACATCTTTGGTATAAAGATCTGTTACTTCAATAACAGTAGTTTTGTTCACAGTATCTTTTCCTACAGTTTTTATAGGGAAACGTTGTAAAACAGGTTCAAAATTAGAATTTACTACTGCTTCGTGCACAGGAAGGGAATCTGCAGCGTATATTTCATGAGAAACTACTCTTAAAAGTACGTGACCGTTTTTCTTTTGCCAGCGGTGAACCTGGGTATTTTGTTTTCCCCCGCCAAAACCAATTCCTGTTGCGGTTTTAGCAATTCTTGTTACCGTAAGCATTTCACGGTTAAAAAGGCTATCTGGGATTTCATAAAAATATTTATCGTCTACCCGGTGTACGGTAAATAAACCTGCATCGCTTTTAGCATCTTTAGTAATTACTTTGGCGTAGGGCTCAAGGTCTCCATCCTTTTTGGCTTCTTTTTTGGAGGCATCATCCGATGATTTATCGGGCTGAAAAACTGCACAACTGGAAACCGAAACCGATAAGGCTACTAAAAAGAGCTTATGCGTAAATCGTTTGGTCATAAATTTAAATTTTGTTTTGTGTGATTATTTGAAGTGATAAATTTTCATTAGCATAAGCTAAAAAACGACCACCTTTTGGTGATCTTTTGACTGATTTATCTTGAAAAGGTTTAAAATCAAAATTAAAAAAGCCTTGATTTAACATTCGTTCATAATAAAAAGAAGTAAATAATGGGTCTTTAGCTTGCCTTAATCTTCATAGTTTCATCATCTTTAAAAACGTCTATCATCTTATGTTTTCTAAGAGATTTAAGGGTTTTATCCCATTTTTTATTGCTTAAACCGGACTTTTCTTTTATAGTTTCCAGCTCCTGAATTACATCGTCTTTTAATAATTGAAAAACCGCTTTTTCATCTTCGCTTAAATCAACAGCTTTTTTCTCAGGTTTCATTTGCGGGAAAAACAGAACTTCCTGGATTGACTGATTATTGGTTAAGAACATAATTAAACGGTCCATCCCGATTCCTAATCCTGATGTAGGAGGCATTCCATATTCCAGGGCCCTTAAGAAATCCTGATCTATAAATTCGGTTGCTTCGTCGTCTCCTTTTTTCGCAAGTTTAAGCTGCTCTTCAAAACGCTCACGCTGATCTATAGGGTCGTTTAATTCTGAATATGCATTTGCGATTTCCTTGCCGCAAACCATTAATTCAAAACGCTCGGTTAATTCCGGATTTTCGCGGTGTTCTTTACAAAGCGGACTCATTTCCTTCGGATAATCGGTAATAAAAGTGGGCTGGATGTACTTTCCTTCACATTTTTCTCCAAAGATCTCATCGATGAGTTTTCCTTTCCCCATCGTTTCATCTACTTCAATTCCCATATCTTCAGCCGCTTTTCTAATTTCAGCTTCAGATTTTCCGGTAATGTCAAATCCGGTGAATTCTTTAATAGAATCGGTCATCGTAACGCGTTTGTAAGGCGCTTTAAAATCGATTTTATTTTCGCCGAAAACTGCTTCCGTAGTATTGTTTACTGCAATGGCACAATGTTCCAGCAAGGTTTCGGTAAACTCCATCATCCAGTTGTAGTCTTTGTAGGCTACATAAATCTCCATTGCGGTGAATTCCGGGTTATGTGTCCTATCCATTCCTTCATTTCTGAAGTTTTTCGAGAATTCATACACCCCATCGAATCCCCCTACGATCAATCTTTTTAAATATAATTCATTGGCAATTCTCAGATAAAGTGGAATATCCAAAGCATTATGATGGGTAACAAAAGGCCTTGCCGCAGCACCACCGGGAATGGATTGTAAGATTGGCGTTTCCACCTCAAAATATTCCCTATCATTAAAGAAATTCCGCATTGCGTTAAAAAGCTTGGTACGCTTTACAAAGATCTCTTTCACCTTTGGGTTTACGGCCAAATCGGCATAACGCTGGCGGTAACGGTGTTCGGGATCGGTAAAACCATCGTAAGTATTTCCGTCTTTATCGGTTTTTGGAAGTGGCAGAGGGCGAATAGATTTACTAAGTAAAGTAAAATCTTTCACCATCACCGTCATTTCACCAACCTGGGTTTTAAAAAGTTCGCCTTCGATTCCTATAAAATCACCAATATCCAGCAATTTTTTATATACATCATTGTACTTGCTTTTATCTTCCCCGAGACAAATCTCGTCCCGGTTAAAATAAACCTGGATTTTCCCTTTAGAATCCTGTATTTCTGCAAAAGAGGCTTTTCCCTGGATACGGCGGGACATTAACCTACCGGCCAGCACCACTTTTTTTCCTTCTTCAAAATTTTCCTTAATTCCCTTGCTGGTGTCCTTAACCGGGAACAAATCTGCCGGATAGGGGTTAATACCTGCTTTTCTCAATGCAGAAAGCTTCTCTCTTCTTACTTTTTCCTGTTCAGATAATTGCATACTTCTAATTTGATGTATTAATCCCTCAGTGAGGGTTTATTTTACCGAGGCCTGTCTCGAAATACAAATACTTTTCGATTCATAAGGCTGTCTGAAAAGTCTAATTTCGTCAAGCTGAACCTGCCCGTCCGTTCAGGCGGGCTTGTTTCAGCTTCTAACATGTTTTGACTATCAATATCTTAGATTCTGAAATAAATTCAGAATGACGATTTAGAAATTTTTTAAACCGTCCCTTTTGCTTACGCAAAACGAGTGCAAATATAGTGACTATGTGGCTACCAACCAATGCGATATAAACCTGAATTTTTGATAATTTTTAGAGAAGAAAAAGGAGGAGTTTTTGAAATAAGCTTTCTGTATTTATAATCTTATCTTTGCAACATATTTAGTAAAAGCTTTAGTTAATATGAGTGTTTGGCGTGTAATTCTTTCTGTTTTATTTCCACCCCTCGCGGTTTACGATCGGGGTTGTGGATCGATTTTAATTGTGTTGATCCTTACTATTTTGGGTTGGATCCCGGGAGTGATCGCAGCACTTATTATTCTTAATAATCCCAGAAAAGACGTATGAACAAGCAGGTAAACTTACAGAATTTAGGGTATAAGGATTACAAAGAAACCTGGGATTATCAGGAAAGTCTTTTTAAAGAAATTCTTGATCTTAAAATTAAGAATAGAAGACAAAATTTAAATGAATTAACGCCCAATTACCTTTTAATGGTAGAGCATCCCCATGTTTATACTTTGGGGAAAAGCGGCGATATAAAGAACCTACTAATTTCTGAAGCGGAACTCGAAAAAAGACAGGCCAAATATTACAAAATTAACCGTGGCGGCGATATAACCTATCACGGGCCGGGACAATTGGTAGGTTACCCAATACTGGATTTGGATAATTTTTTTACTGATATTCATAAATACCTCCGTTTTCTTGAAGAATGTATTATCCTCACTTTAACCGATTATGGCTTAAAAGCCGAACGCAGCCCGGGCGAAACCGGAGTTTGGCTGGACGTGGGAACACCTTTTGCCAGAAAGATTTGTGCAATGGGCGTTAGGGCCAGTCGCTGGGTTACCATGCACGGTTTTGCCTTAAATGTAAATGCCGATTTAGGCTATTTTGATCATATTATTCCCTGTGGAATTGAAGGTAAAGCGGTTACTTCTTTAAATGTAGAACTCGGGAAAAAAGAAATTCCTTTAGCTGAAGTTCAGGAGAAAGTGCTGAAGCATTTTGCAGAGTTGTTTGAAGCTGAATTTTAATTAGAGTTTATTATTCATCAACTTTTTTTAATTATTTGTGGTGTTCATTTTTTCCATTGATGAAAAAACGAACCAAAAAATCTAGGCTTACGAAACTTTATCTAAATTTCTCGTTCTACACCTAAATTTTAGGAACTCGCCTCAATAGTATGACTGGAAGAAAAATTCGTTTAGCTCAGACAGCCTAAAATTTTACGGTGTATTCACTTTAAATTTTACGATAAATTTTCGATAGGCCGCTAAAAATAGAGAAGGCTTTTAAACCAAAAACAAGGCTACCTAGGAGATTTTTTATCACTAGAGTTTATACATCAAAACTTCTTTCTCACCACCTTTTACTACAAATTCCGGGCGGTTGTCTATATCGGCATTGTTTAAATTAATTCCTGAAGTGCCATAAACCGGAAACCCTGGGAGGAGTTCTGCATTGCTGTCAAATACATATACTTTTTGGGTTTGTAAATCGGTTAGGCTGATGTAATACTTGTCGTTTACATAGTGGATTTCGGGTTGAGTGTAAAGTCCGTAATCCAGGCTTAGTTCATTATTTCTAATCTTTAAAATATTTTCTGAGAGACTCACCAGTAAATTAGGTCTTGCTTTAATTCTATGATTTTCGCTAAAATTGGTGCTTTCAGTAGTTGCCCGACCGGTTTGTGTGATTTTTATAAGATTTCCTTCAGCATTTGTCGAAACAAAATCATTTTCAAATTCGTACCATTCATTTTCTGAAAAATCTATGCTTTCTTTTACGCTTACACGATGCTCTCCCTGCCGACTCAAAATATTAAGTTTGCCCGATTCTTCAGGAAAAACGATATAGTCCTTGTTTTGAATTCTTAAATGTCTTGGTGCTTTTAAAATTGGAGAATTGGTTTTTCTAAAATCGAAACCTCTTACACTTTTTCCGTTTTTATCATACATAAACACTTCATCGTTTTGCGTAATCAAAAAGCGGTATTTCCGGTTATTGTCATAATCGAATAAAGACAGGGGCTGTGTAATTTCATCTTTAAATTTTAGCGGAAAGGGTTTTACAGTGTTTCCGTTTCGGTCTAAAACTTCTATTGAATATGGAGTGGCAAAGGCGAGTTGAAATCTCCCGTTTTTAAATAAGTCTACCTGATGTATTTCTCCCAGAATTGGTCCGCTTAATTTTTTCTTCCAGAAAATCGTGCCTTTATTTGAAATTAAATAAAGGGTGTTATTGATATCCTGAACTGCGATATCCATTTGGTTATTCAGATGGTTTTTCACCAAAACCGGTTCGTTAAGTAATTCTGCTTCGAGGTTAACAGAAAGGATTTCTTCGGTTTTGGTATTTTGTGTCTGGCTGGTTTGCGATTGAAAGGCGCCGTGAATATGTGCGAAATCTCCTTCTTCCACCAATTGAATAACTGCGATCTTATGGTCACCGAATGCTAAATTTTGCATTTCGGTACTAAACCCGTCTTCAACTCCCGCAGCAAGGCTGGGTTTTAATTTTTCGGGAATTCCTACCAATAAAATGGAAGATTCGGCAGCCAGGTTTTGTTCCGTGTCTTTATAATAAGATTGATGGATTAAAGTATTTTGGTTAACATAATCTGCAATAAGATCACGTAGCTCTTTAAGGCTAGCTCCAAAAATGATGAATTCATCTAAAACAGCAGTGAATTCAAGGTTTTTCGGATTAAAAACCGGACTAAAAAGTGTTTCAAAAGTTTCAGATTTCGAAACTTTATATATTCGATAATCCCGATAATTTTCTTCTAATTCTGCATAATTCGAAATCAAATCGCTTGCATCGGTGCTTATCAATGTTTTTAACCCGAAAAGGGTATTTTCTTCCATATAAATAATCCCGGCTTCCTGGGTATTTAAAATAATTTCCTCTCCGGGACTTTGAACTGAATCTCCTCTGAATTCTTTCAAATTCCGAAGAAATTTTTTTGAATCTCTGTAACCTATGGAGACGAAACCTACAGCATTTTTTGGGGTGAAGGCTGCGAATTCCTGAGAAATCGTCCCTGAATTGTTAAATATATTGTGAAGATTAGCCGTGGTTTGCGCAATACTAAGTCCGTTAAATAAAATGTCATTCTCAGAAAAGTCAAGATCTACCGCGCTCCAGCCGGCATAATTTTCTAAGTTTTTGAGATCTAAATTTGGAAATAATTTTTGCTGGGAATCCTTTAAATTATGGTGGTTAAAGATAATTGAAGTTTTGTTAGGCTCTATAGCCCCATAGACTCTTTTGAAACCCTGGTTGGTAAGTATTTTTTCTCCGTTTAATACCTGTCTCAGTTTTTCTTCGGAATTAGAAGCTATATAAGGTGCATCTTCAGTTGAAACAAAGAAGGCATTATCTTCCAAAACCATTTTTTGGTAATTATGGCCTTCAGCTTTAATACTTTCTACCGATTTATTTTTAATGGAATCCAGTTGAAATTTTGGCCTGTCCTTAAATATTAAGGTATAAACCAATTTATCGTTATCGGAGACTGAAATACTAATAAGAGCCTCTGTAAGACTATCGGCGTGGTTCAAAAAGCCTAATTCCCTTTTAAAATGGTTTTTAGCACTTAATTTATTTTCTTTAAAAAAGCTAAAGTTTTCTAAATCCTGCTGGAGACTTTTAAGATTGGGAGTTTGCAGGACTACCGCCGCATCTTCCGGAATGAATTTCAGACTATTAGTAGATTTTTCCCGGTTTTGGCAGGAAACAAGAAGCAGGACAATTAAAATTTTGAAGAGATTTTTCTTCATAAACTTTATAAGTTTTCAGCAAATATAGGGGTTATATGGGGAGTTTTAGTTGTTCCGGGAGGAGTTTAAAGCTTTTTCTATGGTATGGAGTACTGCCAAACTCCATAATCGCATGGCGGTGCTCTTTAGTAGGGTAGCCCTTATTTTGTTTCCAGTTATAAATTGGGAATTCCTGATGAATTTTTTCCATAAATTCATCACGTGCAGTTTTGGCTAAAATAGAAGCCGCAGCAATGCTCAAAAATTTCCCGTCACCTTTTATAATACAATCGTGAACAATATTGCGATAAGGTTTAAATTTATTTCCATCTACTATAATATGTTCGGGTTCACAGCCTAATTGTTCAATAGCCCGGTGCATAGCTAAAATAGAGGCGTTTAGTATATTTATTTCATCAATTTCTTCCATATATACATGAGCGACACCGTAAGAAATGGCTTCCCGAATTATAATTTCTTTAAGTTTTTTGCGATCGCTTAGCTTAGTTTGTTTAGAATCGTTTAAGAAATTGTTTTTAAAATTTTTCGGTAAAATTACTGCTGCTGCAGTTACTGGGCCGGCAAGGCAACCGCGACCGGCTTCGTCGGTTCCGGCAACAGGACAGGTTAGGTTGAACATTTTTAACATATAGCAAAAGTTGTAAGAATCCCGGTTTTGGCAGGAAAAAGAAGTAGGACAATTAAAATTTTGAAGAGGGTTTTCTTCATAAACTTTATAAGTTTTCAGCAAATATAGGGGTTATAAGGGAAGTTTCAACTGGGCCGAAGAATTCTATTTTTATCATTTTAATAATGTAAAATTGAATACCCGAGAAATTTTTGATAGAACTCTATATAAATATAATAGCCTTATTTCTGTGGGAAAAAATTCTTAAAATTTATAAACCATGAAACTGTTACCCGACAAAAGGGCCAAATAAAAGGTTGAAATAACTTTTGTAATTAAGATATTATTAAGAGTTTTGGCCCAGGCTAATTCAAAATAACAAAATAATGAAAAAAAGATTACATGGAATTTTGACACTATTTTTAGTGTTCGTGGTGCAATTAACCTTTGCACAGGAAAAAACCGTTACCGGAACAGTCGTTTCCGCAGAAGACGGTATGCCCTTACCCGGGGTGAATGTGATTGAGAAAGGTACAAGCAATGGAGTGCAGACCAATTTTGATGGTAATTATTCTATCAATGTCAGTGAGGGTGCTCAGTTGGTTTTTTCCTATTTAGGGTTTAAACCAAGAACTGTTCGGGTAGGAGCAGGGGATGATATTGATGTATCCTTGGAAATAGATGCACAGGCACTTGATGATGTTATTGTTGTCGCTTATGGTAAGTCTAGTTTAGAATCATTTACTGGGTCAGCATCTGTTATTGGAGAAGAAGAACTGTCCAATAGAAATGTAACATCCCCTATTGCTGCTATAGAAGGGAAAGCTACAGGAGTTCAATTTACTTCAGCTTCAGGACAACCAGGATCTTCCCCTGGAATCGTGATTCGTGGTGTAGGGACTTTAAGTGGTGGTGCAGAACCTCTTTATGTCGTAGATGGTATACCATATGAAGGCGCGTTAAATACAATTAACCAGGAAGACATCGCATCTTTTACAATTTTAAAAGATGCCGCTTCAACATCTTTATATGGGTCCAGAGCGGCGAACGGAGTTGTTTTAATAACCACAAAAAGTGGATCAAAAGGAGTTATTAAAACCACTTTTTCCACTCAATTTGGTATTGTGTCACAAGGTATTCCTAACTATAATGAAGTAAGTCCAGGACAATATTACGAGACCATGTGGGAAGCATTGAAAAACTCTAGTTCCGGCGAAGGGGATCCTGCATATGCTTCAGCCAATATTTATAACCAGTTAGGTTATAATCCATTCAACGTTGCAAATGATCAAATTGTGGGAACTGATGGACGGTTGAATCCTAATGCAGATGTTATCTATAAAAGCCTGGATTGGTACGATGTTCTACAACAAACTGGAGTTAGACAAAACTATAATGTCAACGTATCTGGTGGAGGAGAAAATAGCAAAGTGTTCTTTTCAACTTCCTATTTAGAAGAAGAAGGTTATGTGATTACCTCAAATTTTGATCGTTTAACCACACGTTTAAATGGAGATTTTGATGTTAATGATTGGATAACAGTCGGAGGAAGTGCTAACATAACAATTTCAGAATCTAAAGGTCCCGCTTCTGCCGGTACTGGTAGCATCGTTAATCCATTTGGTTTTGCTAAAAATATAGGTTCGGTTTACCCTGTATACGTCAATGATTTAGAAGGCAATATAGTACTAGATGCTGGAGGGAATCCTGTATTTGATTCTGGAGAAGGATTTCCAGAATATAATATTGGATCGAGACCAGTAAGTCAGGGACGTCATGCTCTTCAGGAATTGCTATTAAATGACGAACTTAATCGAAATAATACCTATGGATTTAGATACTATGCCGACTTCCAAATATTAGATGGTCTTAATTTTAGAGCAAATTATGGTAGAGATATTAACGAAGGTATAAATAAAAGTTACGAGAATAACATTATAGGTGATGCGCAACCTACTGGTAGGTATGGTGAAACAAGGTTTAGAAGAGAGGTGAAAAACTTCAACCAAATCTTAACCTATTCTAAAACCTTAAATGATTTCCATAATATAGATATTACAGCTGGTCATGAAAGTTTTGATAGAACATTCTCATCAAATTTTGGAACAGCAATTGATCAAACGGCTGAAGGAATCTTTGAATTTGCCAATTTTGCTACACCTGTAACTTTAGGTGGGTCTACTACAAACAAAACAATTGAATCATACTTTGCAAGAGCAAATTATAACTTCGACGATAAATATTACTTAAGCGCTTCTGCCAGAAGAGACGGGTCGTCTGTTTTTGGTACCGATTCCAGATGGGGTAACTTTTATTCTGTGGGTGCTTCCTGGAGAATGGATCAGGAAGAATTTATTCAGGATTTATCATTTATCAATAAATTGAAATTAAGAGGATCTTTTGGGCAAGTAGGAAATGATGATTTAGGTGATTTTTTCTTATCTCAACCAAGATATAGCTTAACTTCCAATGCTGGTAACCCTGCAATAATTTGGACTGATATAGGTAATTCTGATTTACAATGGGAAACTGTAGATAGTTGGGATATAGCACTGGAGTTTGGTTTATTTAATAACTTTGTAGATGGAACTATAGAATATTACAAAAGAAATT
Organism: Salegentibacter tibetensis; assembly: GCF_020164485.1. Lineage (GTDB taxonomy): Bacteria > Bacteroidota > Bacteroidia > Flavobacteriales > Flavobacteriaceae > Salegentibacter > Salegentibacter tibetensis. Next base: position 11,117 of record NZ_JAIQZA010000046.1, on the reverse strand, counting down.
CTACAGATCTTTTGTATAATTTACCAATAGCACTTAGTAATGGATTAAATTCATATCCAGCAAACATTGCAGATATGTATAATTCTGGTTGGGAGCTTGGATTGAATTTTGATCTTCTAAACACCAATGACTTTAGTTGGGATTTATCATTACAGGCCTCAACATTTAAAAACGAAATCACTAGTATTCCAGATCCTTTTATAAACGGCTCTAAGAGATGGGATGTAGGAAGATCAAGGTATGACTATTTTATACTACATACCGCTGGGGTCGATCCTGAAACTGGTGATCAATTATTTTTAAAATTTGAAATAGATGATGACGGTAATAGTGTTCCTGTATTAGATGCTAATGGTTTGCAAGAGACAACTGATGATTGGCAAGACACTGAAAGAGCATATACTGGAGACAGCTCAATCCCAGATTTATTAGGATCTGTGGCAAATAGCTTTAGTTACAAAGGATTTAATTTAGATGTATTGATTACATACGGTATAGGTGGTAAATTTTTAGATAACGGATATTCTGCAATGATGCATAGTGGTAACTTTGGAAGCTCTTACCATCCCGATATATTAAATGCATGGCGTCAACCTGGTGATATCACTAACGTTCCAAGATTAGAGAGTGGTAACCCAAATTTAGTTCGAACTCAGTCAACTAGATTCTTAACAGATGCTTCTTTTTGGTCTCTTAGAAATGTTAACTTAGGTTACACTTTTGATAAGTCATTAACAAGCAATTACGGGATAGATAATCTTACACTTTCAGTAATCGGAGAAAACTTATACCTTAAGAGTGAAAGAGAAGGATTAGATCCTCAATATAATTTATCTGGGACTCCAGGTGGTAACGATTATAACCCTGCAAGACTTCTATCTTTAGGGTTGAACATCGCTTTTTAAAAACAATAAACTATTTAAAACATATTATTATGTTAAGAAAAATAAACTTAATGCTATTATCTATAGCATTCCTCACCCTAACGTCCTGTGAAGAAGAATTTCTTGAAACGACCCCTACAGACGCTATATCAGAAACTGATGCCTTTGCAACCGCAGAGAACATGGCGTTGATACTAAATGGCATGCATAGATTTTTGTATGCACAAGCTCAAATTATTCCAGGCGGAACCTCTTTTAGATCAGGAAACCACTACTGGACTCCACTTGGCGACAATTTACCTGGTGGGGTAATACATAGTGCCAGAGCCAATAATTTAGGATGGCAAAATGAGACACAATGGATTTCTCATACACAAGAGACATCAACAACATCAGAACAATTATGGTATCAACGCTATCACATTATAGCCAGTGCAAATGCTATAATCGAAAAAGCAACTGATGGTAGCTTAGTTGAAGATGCCAGATTAAGGGAAATAATTGGACAAGCTTATGCATATAGAGCATGGGCCTACCACTCTTTAGTTTCTCATTATGCAAAAGGTTATTTAATAGGAAATCCATCGACTGATCCAGGAGTGCCGTTGTTATTCAAATCTGAATCTCCTTTCACTAGTGCGCCAAGATCAACAGTTGAGGAGGTTTACAATCAAATTCAAGACGATATTGATACTGCTATAACCTATTTTGAGGATGCTACACCAAGACCAACCGGTAGTGCAGCTGGTAAATCTCAATTAAATATTGATGTTGCTTATGGTATAAAAGCTCGTATCGCATTAAATAAAGGAGATTGGCGAACCGCTGCAGATGCTGCTAAATTGGCAAGAGCAGATTATCCGCTTATGAGTGAAAGCGATTATAAGTCTGGATTCAATTCCAATCTTCTTCCTGAAGTTATTTGGGGTAGTAACGTTATAACTACAGAAACTACATTTTTCCGTTCTTACTTTTATTTAATGAGTAATACATTCAATGGAAGTCAAAATAGAAATAATCCTAAAATCGCAGATAGAAGATTAGTTGATGCAATACCGGATACGGATTACAGAAAGGATGTTTTCTTACCAGATGCTCCAAATACGAATAGCTCAGCTGCAAATGGAGAAGGCGGTTTTGAAAATGACCCTAACTATACTGATCGAGATGTTTGGGATGCTAAGATAAGTGAGATAAAGGACACATATGGAATAACAAGTAGACATAATTTACATCCTTATATGCATGTAAAATTTTTACAACAAAATCCAGGATCTATTGATCCCGATGATATAATCTATATGCGTACTTCAGAAATGTATTTGATAGAAGCTGAAGCTGAAGCAATGTTAGGTAATATTGATGCTGCACAGGATGCTTTAAGGCCATTAGGCGAAACGCGTGACAGTGCTTATGATGTATCTGTTTATGATACAAAACAGGCATTAATGGAACATATTAAGTTTCAACGCGGTTTAGAGTTGTGGGGAGAAGGTTTTTTATACACAGATAAAATACGATGGGATGAAGGAATTGACCATGCTGCAGATGGCGGTTCTGGAGCTTCAGCCATACTCTACCAGGATGGATTTTTCCAGGAAAAACCCTCAACCAATGATAATTGGATCTTTAAAATTCCTCAAAGGGAAATTGATGCGAATCCAAATATTGGACCTGGCGATCAAAATTAACTAATACCTAAATTAATTCTAAAGGCTGTCTGAAAAGGCAGCCTTTTTTTTTGAGCCCTGAGACATCTCTTAACATATTAAAGATTAAAGGCTGTAAGTTCCTCCTTGGGTAGAGGCAAAACAATTAGTAAGCTACAAGGTTGACAACTGAGGAGTTGAGGTAAGAAAGCGGTGCTACTAACCCTGCTACTGACGGACAGGAGATGGATGTGTGGTTTTTGGATTGGAGTTCAAGCACATTAAAATAGCAGGGCCGGCGGTGCTCTTTAGCAGGGTAGCCCTTATTTTATTTCCTGTTATACATTGGGAATTCCTGTTGAATTTTTTCCATAAATTCATCCCGGGCAGTTTTGGCTAAAATAGAAGCTGCTGTCGTTGCGGTGCTGGCTATCTGGCAAGGGGGGTGAACATTTTTAACATCCTGCGAAAGTTAGATTCCCGGTTTTAAACAAAACTATTACTCCTTTTTCTTCGTATATATTATATAATGTCCCTTATTTGAGTTTCGCGAAACGTGAGTCAAATGCTGTTATTATCTTTTTGTTATTAAAATCTTTATAAAATTTTAAATTGAGTTAAACTATCAATTTATTAATTTTTGCAATATTCGTAAAAAAAATAGTCTTCAAAGGCTGCTTATTTTGTATCTTCTAAAGATGTATTAATAATGGAAATAATAATTCAATTAAAAAATCATTTGGTTTATTAAGAATTTATTATGATTTTTGGCGTAGGCTAATTCAAATTTAAATAATAATGAAAAACAAATTACATGGGATTCTTACGCTACTATTAGCGTTCGTAGTGCAATTTACTTTTGCACAGGAAAAAGTGGTGACCGGTACGGTCATCGATGAAGATGGTTTGCCCTTACCAGGAGTGAACGTAATTGAGAAAGGTACCACTAATGGTGCTCAAACAAATTTTGATGGGGAGTATAGTCTTTCAGTAGACATAGGAGACGTTATTGTTTTTAGTTATGTTGGTTTTAGTAATCAAGAGGTGACTGTGGGAGCAGCTGACGTTTATGATGTTACTCTTGGTACTGACGCTGCTGCTTTAGATGAAGTAGTAGTAGTAGGATACGGTACCGCCACAAGACAATCTTTTGCTGGTACGGCAACTACTATTGATACTGAGAATTTAGAAACAAAAAACTTTTCTAACGTTTCTCAGGCATTAGCAGGTGAGGTTGCGGGTGTTAACGTAATCAATACTTCTGGACAGCCAGGTACGGCTTCTACAATTAGAATTAGAGGGTTTGGTTCTGTAAATGGTAATCGTGATCCTTTATACGTTGTAGATGGTGTGCCTTTTACAGGAAGTATTAACTCTATTAACCCGGCAGATATTAAAAGTACTACTGTTCTTAAAGATGCAACTGCAACTGCAATTTACGGTTCTCGGGGTGCAAATGGTGTTATTTTGCTTACTACAAAAACCGGAACATCTGGTGAGAACTATGTTGAAGTAGATGTTAGAACTGGTGTAAACGATCAGGTAATCCCAAGATATGATGTGATTCGTTCACCAGAAACTTATATTGGGCTTGTTTGGGAAGGTATTTTTAACCGTGGTAGAATTACAGGTGAAGATAACCCTGTTGAATATGCTAACGAAAGATTGTTTTCACCCAACTATGTTCCATCTGGATATAACCTTTGGAATGTAGATTCAGCATCAGCATTAATTAATCCTGATACCCGTATGGTAAGAGATGGGGTTACCAGGAGATATACTCCTGAAAGTTATGAGGATGCTGCCTTTAAGGCGGCGATTAGAACTGAGGCAAACGTTCGCTTTGGTGGTGGTGATGAAAAGACTACTTACTTTGCTTCTGTAGGTTATTTAAATGACAATGGTTATGCTATTAATACAGGTTATGATAGATATACTACCCGTTTAAATCTTAAGTCTGAGGTTAAAGAATGGTTAGATGTTTCAGCTAATATTGGTTATGCTTATTCTGAAAGATTAGCTAACGGTCAGACAGTTGGATCTGAAAACGTTTTTGAATTTGCGGATAAAACAGCTCCTATTTTTGGAGTTTTCTTAAGAGATGATGAGGGGCAATTGGTTCCAGATCCTATTTTTGGAGGTAACCAGTTAGATTATGGTAGTTTCTCAGGTTTTAGAACAAGACCGCAATCTGATGGTTTGAACCCGGTTGGATCTGCTCTTTACGACTATAATAATACAGACAGACACGAACTTAACGGAAGCTTTGCTTTAGATTTTACAATTACTGAAAACCTTACGTTTGAAACCAAATTTGGTGCCCAGTATGCGATGAATAGATTTACTAGCGCAAGAAATCCATTCTATGGAGGTGCGCAGGGTGACGGAGGTACTTTGTTTAAAGCTGATACCGAAACCTTAACCACTAACTTTTTACAGTTATTGCGTTATGAAAATCAATTTGGTGACCATAGTTTAGATGCGCTTGTAGCACACGAATCAAATAATTTTGATTTATCTTACAATACTGCATTTAAAACAAAAGCTGTAGCCTCAGATATTTATGAGCTAAACAACTATGTTGTGGCAGCAAGTCCTGCAACCGGTTTCAACGAAGGAAGGGCTATTGAGTCTTACTTCGGCCAGGTTAACTATAACTATATAGATACTTACTTCCTTACAGGATCGGTGCGTCGTGATGGATCTTCTAGATTTGTAAATGAAAAATGGGGTACTTTTGGATCTGTTGGTGCTGCCTGGGTAGCGTCTAACGAAGATTTTATTAGTAGTGATATATTCTCATTCCTAAAATTTAAAGCTTCTTATGGTATTACCGGTGATGAAGCTGGGGTAGGATATTATTCTGGATATGATACTTTTAGTATTAATAACCTTAATGATGAAATATCACTTTCAATGTTAGGAAATGGAAATCCAGATCTTACCTGGGAAACTTCAACAATGTACCAGGTTGGTACAGAATTTGGTTTCGGAAGATGGTTAGATGGTTCGATAGATTATTATATCAAAAACACAGAAGATCAAATTTTTTCACGTAGAGTAGGTCCTTCTCAGGGTATTGCTATTATTACGGTTAACGATGGGGATTTGAGAAATGCAGGTTTAGAATTTAATCTAACAGGGCATTTATTTCAAACTGAAGATTTTAACCTTGACCTAAGTGTTAACGGTGAGATCCTGGAGAACGAGATAACAAGAATGCCGTTAGATCCTTCTACAGGCGAAGAAAGAATATTAGATACTTCAAATTCTCCTTTTGCTTATTCTGAAGGAAGATCTATTTTTGATATCTATACCAGGGAATATGCGGGTGTGAATCCTGAAACTGGAGCTCCACAATGGTATGAGTATTTTAATGATGCCAATGGAAACGGAGTCTTTGATGAAGGTGAAGAGGCTATTCAAAACATGGCACTTTTTATGCACAATAACCCAGATGCTAGTGTTGAAAGACAGATTACAGAAACTTATGCTAATGCTACCGAGAAATATATCGATAAATCAGCAATTCCTGATGTAAGGGGTGGTATGAGATTAAGTGGTAACTATAAGAATTTCAATTTTGGTGCGCAACTTGTATATAGTTTCGGAGGTTATGGTATAGATTTTCAGTATGCTGAATTGATGAGTGACCGTTTTGGTGCAGTTGGTAACAACTACCACAGAGACATCTTGAACAGATGGCAAAATCCTGGTGACCAGACAAGTGTTCCGGCCTTAACAGATAATGCTTTTGTTAACGGTACTTCATTGTCTGATCGTTTTGTAACAAGCACAGATTACTTTGCATTAAACAATGTGAGAGTTGGATATACTATTCCTGAGGAAATGTTTGGCGATAGTGGAATTAACTACGTAAATTTATATCTTTCTGGTGATAACCTATACGTAAACACGGCTAGACAAGGTTTCCTTCCTAACACCGCTGAAAATGGTAACTCTGGACGTCGTTTATACGCTCCTCTTACAACCGTTACTGCTGGTGTAAGGGTTAAATTTTAAAAATAAAAAGAATACGATATGAAAAATTTATTAAAATTAACGTTGCTGTCATCCGCACTACTTATCGTGGTTGGGTGTAGCGAAGACTACCTGGAAAAGGAGCCTTCTGAATTTTTAACCCAGGCGCAGGTTTCAAAAGCTGCTGAAAATAACCCAGATGTACTTGCCGGAACCTTAGCAGGTATATACTCGCTGCAGTTCGAATCCGGATCTGGAGGTACTGGAAGTCATACTGATTTTGGTCAAAAAGGCTATGATATTTATGGAGATATGCTTTCTGGTGATATGGCACTTTCTGTAAGTTCTTTTGGTTGGTATAGAGCAGATATTACTGAATTTCAGGCGCCTCTTGACTTTCTTAGAAATTCAAACTACCAGCCATGGAGATACTATTACCGTATCATCCGTTCTGCCAATCTTGTAATAGATGCACTTGGTGGTAACGATGCGGTACCGGAAGTAGAAGAGAATAAGTATATTCTTGGTCAAACCAAGGCTATGAGAGCACATTCCTATTTTTATCTTACGCAATATTATCAAAAGGAATACGATCCTAACGAGGAGATACTTCCAATATATGTAGCTCCTGAAGATGAGAATGGTCCAAAAGTACCGGCTTCTCAGATTTATGATTTAATTGAGAAAGATCTAAATGATGCAATTACTTTGCTGGATGGATTTGGTAGAGCTGCTAAAAACGAAATTAACGTACCTGTGGCTAAAGGTATTTTAGCCTATGTTTTAGCTTCAAAGGATACTCCTGAGGCCTGGGGACAGGTTAAAACTTTAACCGACGAGGTTATCGCTGAAGGTTATCCTATAATGACCGAATCTGAAGTGGCTCCTATAGATGCTGCAGAAGTGAATCTAACTAGAAACGATGGAACCATTTCTGGTGGTGGATTTAATGATTTAAATACTCCAGGCTGGATGTGGGGTGTAGACCTTACTTCAGATTCTGGTGTTGGCCTTGTTTCCTGGTGGGGACAAATGGACTTCTTCTCTTTTAGCTATGCCGGGTATGGTGATTATAAAGCCATGGATTCAGATCTTTATGATCAAATGTCCGATGATGATGTTAGAAAACGTCAGTTTTTTAGTGATCCTGAAGGAGCTAACTACTTACAGCCCTGGGGTAAGTTTTACGACCCTCGTCGAGTGCCTAGAGGCGCATCACGGGTTGTTACAAATGATCTTGTGTATATGAGAATAGCTGAAATGTATTTATTAAATGCTGAAGCAGCCGCTAATCTTGGTATGGATGCGGACGCCAGAATGTCTTTAGCAGCCCTTTTGGACTTGAGAGTAGATGATACATCTTATCTTGATGGTCTTTCCGGGGAGGCTCTTATAGATGAAATTTACCTTCAAACCCGACTTGAGTTATGGGGTGAAGGAAAATCTTACCTTGCTCTTAAGAGAAATAAGAAGACTGTTGTTAGAGGGCCAAACCACTTATCTTTCGTTGGGGAGCCAATTCCTTATAATGATGAGCGTTTGACTTTTGAAATTCCAGAAGCGGAAATTCTTTATAATCCTGCAATTAGTACTCAGAATGATTAAGATTGCATAGTTTAAATTATTTGAAAAGCCTCCGGTATTCCGGGGGCTTTTTTTATGTTTTTTTCTAGAACAAATGAACCTTTTATCTCATCCAAATATATACGAACTTCAGTAAAAGGATGCTGATAATTCTACATTAACCGGGTGGTATTTTAAATCTTACTTATTGAGTAAATGTTTTTCAAATAATATAACTTTGTTGCAAATCTTACTTAATGAAGAAGATATTATTCATTTTGCTTCTAATACCTTTTTGTACCCTGGCTCAAACCAGATTGGGCGGTGCTGGCGGGAATCAAGATGCCGCTGAAAATGCTACCCAGGAAGACACCATAAAACCTCCAATCTCTGCTTATAAGATAATTACCATAGAGAATGACACTACCTATTTAGATACGACGCTTACAATAGAAAAAGATTACAAATTCAATTATCGCCGGAAAGATAATTTTGAGTTATTACCATTTTCAAATACTGGGCAAACCTATAATAAACTTGGGATGGATTTCGATGCTGAAAAGTTATATCCGGAGTTTGGCGCCCAGGCCAGGCATTATAATTATTTTGAAATTGAAGACATTAATTATTATCACATTCCTACACCTATTACTGAAGCTTATTTTAAGACCGTTCCCGAGCAGGGTCAGCAATTAGATGTTTTGTTTAGTATCAATACTTCAGAACGTTTAAATTTTTCAGCAGCCTACAAAGGTGTACGGGCCTTAGGTAGGTATCAAAATGAACTTACAAGTACCGGAGTTTTTAGATTTGGTCTCACATATAAGACTTTGGATAGAAAATACCATATGCGAACTCATTTTGTTTCCCATAATTTATTTAATCAGGAAAACGGTGGGTTGTCAGATTTAGCAAATCGGCAATATATTGCTAAGGAAGAAGAATTTGAAGACCGCTCCCTATTAGAAATGAATTTTGAAAATGCTGAAAGTACTTTATATGGAAAGCGTTTTTATTTGGATCATTATTATCATCTTGCTACCCCAGATTCACTTTCTTCCAATACTCTAAAAGTTGGTCATATATTTAATCACGAATACAAGAAATTCGATTTTCTACAAGCCCAGGCAAGAAATGGGATCTTTGGTCCTTCATTTCAACAAAACAATTTAAGGGACAGGGTGCGGTTAACCGAATTCTATAATGAAGCTTATGTGCAATGGTCTAATAAGACCCTGGGTGAGGTGAAGGCCAAAGCAGCTGTTAAGAATTTTGAATACGGTTATAAAACCTTTTATATTCGTGAGACCGATACTATTAATAATAAACTCAACGGCTCAAATTATTCGGTGGGCGGGGAGTATAGAAAAAGTATAGGTGGGTTTGATGTAGAAGCCGATGCGATGCTTAACCTGGCCGGCGATTTTACCGGCAGTTATTTTTCCGCACATGCAGGTTATAGCCTTGATGAAGAAAACAGGTTGGAATTTGGAGTGAACCAGAATAGTCATATGCCCAATTATAACTTCCTGCTCTACCAGAGTAATTATATAAATTATAACTGGCAGAACGATTTTGATAATGTAAATACACAAAGTATCTACGGAACTTTGCGATCTGAAAAGTTGCTGGATATTGAAGGAAGGTTAACACAGATTCAGAATTACACCTATTTTGCCCGAGGCGAGGATTCTCTGGTAAAACCATTTCAGGCGGGAGACCAGGTACGTTATTTAAAGCTAAAGGCAAGTAAGGATTTTGATTTTGGTCTTTTTGCTATAGATAATACTTTAATGTATCAAAATGTCCTGGACGGTGCTTCCGTATTAAATCTTCCCGAATTTGTTACCCGAAATTCTATTTATTATAAAGATGAATGGTTTAGTAAGGCACTTTACCTTCAAACGGGATTTACCTTTAAATACTTTACCAATTATAATATGAACGCCTACGATCCTGTTTTAGCAGAGTTCTATGTGCAGAATTCAGCCGAATTCGGGAATTATCCGGTGGTAGATTTCTTTTTTAACGGAAAAGTAGATCAAACGCGAATCTTCGTAAAGTTGGAACACATCAATTCTTTGATTGATGGGAATAATAATTTCGTGGCTCCCGGTTATCCTTATACCGACTTTTTAGTGCGATTTGGTGTGGTTTGGAACTTTTTTCTCTAATTTTTCTTCGGAAGTTATTTGTATTTCGGCTCTTTTTAACCTTTTGAATGCCGAATTATTTCTCTTATGTCTTCACTTTGCCTGAAAACGGAAAGAGATTTAATGATTTGATAAGAAATCCTGAAAAAGAATTAAAACTAAATTAATGCTTGTGCATCTAAAAAACAGCAGTATATTTGCAGCCGCTTACAAGGGCAACGAGGGTTGCGGAGTAAAGCGGGAAGTTCATTGTATACTGGGAAATGCGAATTTTTAAGCCTTGAAAAAGCTTTAAAAAATAAAAGCAAAAAAATATTATTTTTTTGCTTGCAGATTCAAAAGAGGTTGTATATTTGCAGCCGCAAAAACAGCTAAGGTTTTATTTAAAAAGCGACGTTGTTTTTAAAGTTCTTTTGAGGAGTTGCTTTTAAAATAAAGTCAAAAATTTTTCTAAAAAATATTTGGTGTATAAAGAAAAAGTAGTGTATATTTGCAGCCGCTTACAACGGAAACGAGTTCCCAAAAATACTGAAAAGAAATCCCGGGTGGGTAAATAAAGAGTTAAGGTTCGAGTCCTTTAGTTTCTACAAGAAATGTCCTTCCGGAGACGGAGATTTCCTCACCTTTTTTTAAGGGGAGGTGCCGAAGGCGGAGGGGTTATGTTCATTGATTTATTGAATTGACAGCGCGTAAAATTGCAATTGCAATTTTTACAAATAATTTAGAATTAAGACTAGAGAAGTCATCTTTGAGTACAGATAATTGATTGTTGTAATTATATTAAGAAACAACGATGAAGAGTTTGATCCTGGCTCAGGATGAACGCTAGCGGCAGGCCTAACACATGCAAGTCGAGGGGTAACAGGGAAGAGCTTGCTCTTTCGCTG
>NZ_JAIQZA010000045.1 GCF_020164485.1 Salegentibacter tibetensis | reverse complement strand
ATAGCTTACGCTATCGTTCAAAGTTTCAAATTCGTGGTTCAAGGTTACTTTTAAAAGTAGACCGGGAACCGGGCGGAGCCTGTCCTGAGTAAATCTTGATAAAGATTTATCGAAGGGCTACACCCCGTAGCTTGATCGTTTAACTTCAAAATGTCAATTTGCAGTAATTAATCTCCTGCAAAGCGGGTGCAAATATAAGAAAACTTCTCACTCTACAAGAAAAACTTTAGAATTTTTATATCTTAGTGGAATCTTGCTGATAATGCAAGATAAGCTAATCACAAAAAAAATTATTATGAAGCGTATCTTATTATTATTAGGTCTAATCTTTACTTTTTCGGCCTGTGGAGAAAACCAGAAATCAGAAGAAAAAGCTGAAGTTGAAGAACAAACAGAATCCACTGACCAAAATTCCGATAATCCAGTACCAGAGGAGCAGCCGGAAGCTGTTTCACCCGAACAGGAATATGAGCACGAGGTAGTTGCCGGGAATATGTCAACCCCGTGGGGTTTTGACTTCCTTCCTGATGGGAGTATGCTGGTTACCGAAAAAGGTGGTGATATATACCATTTTAAAGATGGAAAAAGAGCAGCTATTTCCGGTGGTCCCGAAGTTTACAATCAGGGACAGGGTGGTTTACTGGATATCGCACTTCACCCAGATTTTGAAAACAATAAGTGGATTTATATCACCTATTCATCTGATGAAGGTGAGGGCGAAGGCGGAAATACAGCCTTAATGAGAGCAAAACTTGAAAATAATCAGCTAACCAACCGCGAAGATCTTTACAAAGCCGAACCAAATTCTACCAGAGGTCAGCATTTTGGTTCTAGAATTGTATTCGATGGGGAAGGCCATTTATTTTTCAGCATTGGAGATCGTGGAAACAGAGATGTTAACCCGCAGGATATCACAAGAGATGGTGGTAAGATCTACCGACTTAACTTAGACGGGAGTATTCCTTCAGACAATCCTTTTGTAGGAGAAGAAAATGCCAAAGAAGCAATTTATTCTTACGGTCACAGAAATCCGCAGGGAATGATCTTTAACGAAGAAACCGGCGAAGTTTGGGTAAATGAGCACGGACCTAAAGGTGGTGATGAAATAAATGTTATTGTAGCCGGAAAAAATTATGGATGGCCTGTGGTAACCTATGGTGAAAATTATGACGGCACTACTATAACAGAACAAAGAACAGGCCCAGAATTTCAAAACCCACTTACCTACTGGGTTCCTTCAATCGCACCTAGCGGATTTGAAAAAGTAACTTCAGATAAATATCCTGAACTAAAAGGAAATTTATTGGTGGGCGCACTTAAATTCCAGTATCTGGAACATTTAGCTATGGAAAACGGAAAAGTAACTAAAAGAGAAAAGTTAATTGAAGGACTGGGAAGATTGAGAGATGTTCAACAAGGTCCAGACGGTTTTATCTACGCAGCTGTAGAAGGAACAGGGATAGTAAAGATATTACCACTTGAAGAACTGAATAATTAAATATTCAAAACTCACCAAGAGTAATAAAACATCATATTTATTTCTAATTTGGGGCAAATGTTTAAATTTGCCCCAAATTTTTTTAGATGCTCATTATAGGAATTACAGGTGGAACCGGCAGTGGAAAAACTACGGTAGTAAGACAAATTATAGACGAATTAAAAAATGAAGAGGTAGATGTTATTTCCCAGGATTCCTACTACAAAGATCTAAGTCATTTATCTAAAGAAGAACGGGTTAAAACCAATTTTGACCATCCAAAATCTATAGATTTCGATCTACTGGTAGAACATTTAAAAGAGCTTAAAGCAGGCAATACTATTCAGCAGCCTGTTTATTCCTTCACAGAACATAATCGTACCAAACAAACCATTGAAACCCAACCCAGGAAAGTGGTGATCGTAGAAGGTATTTTAATCTTTGCCCATCCCGATATCAGAGAAATGTTTGATATTAAAATCTTTGTACACGCTGATAGTGATGAGCGTTTAATTCGCCGACTAAAAAGGGATATTTCTGAACGTGGCCGAGATTTAGACGAAGTTTTGTGGCGTTACCAAACTACGCTTAAGCCTATGCACCAGCAATTCATAGAACCTACCAAAGAATTTGCCGATATCATTATTCCTACTAACCGCTATAACACCGTTGCTGTTGATATTGTGCAAACCATAATTAAAGACCGCTTGACCTAATTTTGTATCTTTAAGCCAAATAGCCGCTAAAATTTAAGGTTTTCGGCTCAACCAAAATAATCTTAATTAGTTACTGAAGATAGAAGGTGTGAAATTAAAGGAATTAAGGAATAAAAAATGGTTTAAAATTATCAGCAACAAATATGTGCTGCTCATAATTATTTTTGGAGGTTGGATGCTTTTTTTAGACAGTAATTCCTGGTTAGTTCACAACGAACTCGATCAGGAAATAAACGAGCTTGACGAAAACAGGCAGTATTATGAAAATGAAATTTCTAAAGATAAAGCTACCATAGAACAGCTTCAGGATTCAGTGGAAATGGAAAAATTTGCCCGACAGCAGTATTATATGAAACGACCGAATGAGGAAATATTCATAATTGAATATGACACTATTCAGGATTAATTTTTCAGAAAAACCACACAATGAAACCAGCATGATGCTGAACCCAAAAATAGGCAACAAATAGGGTATGATTATAAGCCATTAAGTAACTTCTTAATTGGGATAAAAAACTATAAACAGATGATGGAATCATTATTTCAGGAATTTGACGAGGTTTCTGCAAAACAATGGAAACAAAAAATACAGTTCGATCTTAAGGGAGCAGACTATAACGAAAAACTCGTATATAAATCCCTGGACGGAATTAATATAAAACCTTTTTATAATACTGAAGATGTTGAAGACAGCATAAAAACACCTTCCCCAAAAAACTGGAACATTTGCGAGCACTTATATGTGGTTTCTGCGGAAAAAACTAATAAACGAGCCCTGGAAGTTCTGTCAAAAGGAACCGAAAGCCTTTGGTTCATTATCCCGAATGAAGAAATTTCTATTGAAGATTTACTGAAAAGTATAGACCTTGAAAAGACTATTATTTACTTCAGTTTCAGTTTTTTTTCTGAAAATTATTTCAAACGTTTTCGGGAATTTTTAAAAGGCAAAAAGATCCAAATTTTTGTTCAATTTGATATTGTAGGAAACCTTGCACGCTCCGGGAATTGGTTCCACAATCTTCAGAAAGATCACGAAATCCTTGATGCCCTTTTTTCAAATTCCGAAGATTTTAAATCGGTTATAAGTGTTGACGCTACTTTATATCAAAATGCCGGTGCCACGATCCCTCAACAATTGGCTTACACCCTGGCGCACGTAAACGAATACCTGAATCACTTTCAGGAAAAACAGAATTTCGAAAATTTCCAGCCTCAATTTCTAATCGCTTCCGGGCCTAATTATTTCTTCGAAATCGCGAAAATAAAAGCCCTAAGATGGCTTTACGCTACTTTGGCTTCCGAATATAAGATTCCGGAAACCTGTCATATTCTGGCACAACCAACAAAAAGAAACAAAACACTTTACGATTTTAATGTAAACCTTCTAAGAACCACTACCGAAAGTATGAGCGCGGTTTTGGGCGGTGCCGATACGGTTTATAATATGCCATACGATGCAATTTATCATAAAAACAATGAATTTGGCGATCGGATTGCCCGCAATCAGTTACTGGTGATGAAGCACGAAGCCTATCTCGATAAGGTGGCGAACGCGGCAGAGGGTGCATATTATATTGAAAACCTGTCCCAACAATTTGCAGAAATGGCTTTGGATATTTTTAAGGAAATTGAAAAAAGTGGCGGTTTTTTAAAACAATTAAAAGAAGGGGTGATTCAGCGAAAAATAAAGGAAAGCGCCAGAAAGGAACAGGACCAATTCGATAAGGGCGAACTGGTTTTAATCGGGACCAATAAATTCGAGAATCCGCAGGATAAAATGAAGGATGAATTGGAATTATATCCTTTTTTAAAGCAAAATCCGCGTAAAACTTTAATTGAACCTATCCTTGAAAGACGTTTGAGTGAGCAACTTGAACAGGAACGTTTGAAACAGGAAAAGGCAGATTAATTTTAAAATTTAGCAATGCAAAGAAAAGAACTTCAACATTTAAAATTAAAGCAGCCGGAACTTGGAAAAAGGCAAAAAGAAGAAGAAAACAACACTTTTGAAACTCCAGAAGAAATAGATTTGCAGCCTTCCTATTCTCAAGCCGATATTCAGGATTTAAAGCACTTAAATTTTGCGGCGGGGATTCCTCCTTATTTACGTGGACCGTACAGTACCATGTACGTTAGCCGACCATGGACCATTCGTCAGTATGCTGGATTTTCTACTGCAGAAGAAAGCAATGCTTTTTATCGAAGAAACCTTGCTGCCGGACAGAAAGGGCTTTCTGTGGCCTTTGATCTACCAACCCATCGCGGTTATGACAGTGACCACGAACGCGTGGTTGGCGATGTGGGAAAAGCCGGTGTTGCAATTGATTCAGTTGAGGATATGAAGATCCTTTTTGACCAGATTCCGTTAGATAAAATGTCGGTTTCCATGACAATGAATGGCGCCGTTCTACCGGTTTTAGCTTTCTATATTGTAGCTGCCGAAGAACAGGGCGTGAAACCCGAGCAACTTTCAGGAACCATTCAAAACGACATTTTAAAGGAGTTTATGGTGCGAAATACCTACATCTACCCTCCTACTCCTTCGATGAAGATTATTTCCGATATTTTTGAATATTCTTCGCAAAATATGCCCAAGTTCAATAGCATTAGTATTTCGGGTTACCATATGCAGGAAGCCGGTGCCACCTGTGATATTGAGCTTGCCTACACCCTGGCCGACGGACTCGAATATATCAGGAAAGGCTTAGACGCCGGGATGGACATTGATAGTTTTGCACCAAGACTTTCATTTTTCTGGGGAATTGGGATGAACCATTTTATGGAAATCGCTAAAATGCGTGCCGCCCGCATGCTTTGGGCAAAACTGGTGAAACAATTCAACCCAAAAGACCCAAAATCGCTTTCGCTTAGAACACATTCGCAAACCAGTGGCTGGAGTTTAACAGAGCAGGATCCTTTCAATAATGTAGCACGAACCTGCATTGAAGCAGCTGCGGCAGCATTTGGAGGAACGCAAAGTTTACACACCAATGCTCTGGATGAAGCCATTGCCCTGCCTACAGATTTTTCAGCGAGAATTGCGCGAAATACACAGTTACACCTTCAACAGGAAACGAAAATTACCAAAACGGTAGACCCTTGGGCCGGAAGTTTTTATGTTGAAAAACTTACCGATGAGATTGCTGAAAAAGCCTGGAAATTGATTGAAGAAGTTGAAGAACTTGGGGGAATGACCAAAGCTATTGAAGAAGGAATTCCGAAGATGCGCATTGAACAAGCTGCAGCAAAAAAACAGGCTAGAATTGATAGCGAAACCGATATCATCGTAGGAACCAACAAATATCGACTCGAAAAAGAGGATGAACTGGTAACTTTAGAAGTAGATAACCAAACCGTCAGAAAACAACAGGTAGAACGCCTGGAAAAAATAAAGGCTGAAAGAGATACTGAAAAAGTTGAAAAAGCCCTGAAAGACCTTACTGAATGTGCGAAGGAAGAAAATGGCAATTTGCTTAGCTTAGCAGTTGAAGCAGCGAGGCAACGTGCTACTTTAGGTGAAATTAGTGACGCTCTGGAAGAAATTTACGGCAGGCATAAAGCCAAAGTTCAAACCTTTAGCGGTGTATATTCCAAAGAAATGAAAGACAATACTTCGTTTAAAAAAGCCAGGGAACTGGCAGACCAATTTGCAGAACAAGACGGGAGAAGGCCCCGGATTATGATTGCGAAAATGGGACAGGATGGTCACGATCGTGGAGCAAAAGTAGTAGCCACAGGTTATGCCGATCTTGGTTTTGATGTAGATATTGGTCCATTATTCCAGACCCCAAAAGAAGCTGCAAAACAAGCTGTAGAAAACGATGTACATATTCTTGGCGTTTCTTCCCTGGCTGCAGGTCATAAAACTTTAGTGCCACAGGTTCTGGAAGAATTAAAGAAACTAGGCCGGGAAGATATTATGGTAATTGTAGGCGGGGTAATTCCTTCCCAGGATTATCAATATTTGTTTGATGCCGGTGCTGTGGCAGTATTTGGCCCGGGAACTAAAATTAGTGAGGCGGCAATCCAGCTTTTAGAGATTTTGATAGATGAAGAAGTGTAAAGCATTTCTAAACAAACCTACTAAGAAGAGCTTCGAAAGCGCTGTAAGTTCGAAGCCGAATTAAAAAAAATTCAAATCTCACTTAGTGAGTAAACCAACCAACTAAAAATAATATTATGGATTATACTAAAAAAATGCTTCGGGATGATGCTTTAAAAGGCAAAATCATTATCGTAACCGGTGGCGGCAGTGGACTCGGGAAAGCGATGACCAAATATTTTATGGAACTTGGCGCTAAAGTAGCGATTACTTCCCGCGACCTGGATAAACTTAAAAATACCGCTAAAGAACTTGAAAATGAAACCGGAGGAAAATGTTTTGCCGTACAATGCGACGTAAGGCACTATGAGCAGGTAGAAAATATGCGCGACGAAGTTTTAAAGCAATTCGGTAGCGTGGATATCTTACTGAATAACGCCGCCGGAAATTTTATCTCCCCAACCGAGAGATTAAGTGCAAATGCTTTCGATACTATTATCGATATTGTCTTAAAAGGAAGTAAAAACTGTACGATGGCACTTGGAAAACATTGGATAGACGAAAAACAAAAAAATAAAACCGTATTAAATATTGTGACTACTTACGCCTGGACGGGTTCTGCTTATGTGGTACCAAGTGCTACCGCAAAGGCCGGAGTTTTGGCAATGACAAGATCTTTGGCAGTAGAATGGGCAAAATACGGGATTAGGTTTAACGCCATTGCACCCGGCCCCTTCCCTACCAAAGGCGCGTGGGACAGGTTATTGCCGGGCGATTTAAAAGACAAATTCGATCTTGCTAAGAAAGTTCCTTTAAAAAGAGTTGGTGAACACCAGGAATTGGCGAATCTTGCCGCTTACCTGGTTTCAGATTTTTCAGCCTACGTAAATGGCGAGGTAATTACCATAGATGGCGGTGAATGGCTTAAAGGTGCAGGACAATTTAATATGCTGGAAGCTATTCCGGAGGAAATGTGGGATAAGTTGGAAGCGATGATTAAATCGAAAAAAGGCAGTTAGAACCAGCTAAATCTGGAGTTATTCCTTCAATTTTTTTAAATTAAAACCGATTGTTAAGCATTTATAGGTAACAATCGGTTTTTATGTATAAGCTGTTAACAAAATCATTTTATAAACCTGTAATAAATTGTATTTTTACCCTTCAAAAATTATAGAGACTTAATGGGTAAAATCATTGCTATTGCAAACCAAAAGGGAGGAGTGGGAAAAACCACTACCTCGGTAAACCTTGCCGCTTCGCTTGGAGTACTTGAAAAGAAAGTATTGTTAATAGATGCAGACCCACAGGCTAACGCCACTTCCGGACTCGGAATTGACGTGGAAGAGGTTGAGTTAGGTACTTACCAGCTTTTTGAAGACTCAATAGCTGCAGAGGATTGTATTCAAAAAACAAGCTCACCAAATTTAGATATTATCCCGGCCCATATAGACCTGGTAGCCATAGAGATCGAGTTGGTAGATCAGGATCAAAGGGAGTCTATGCTAAAAAATGCGATCACGCCCTTAAAGGAATTGTATGATTTTATTCTAATTGATTGCGCTCCTTCCCTTGGTTTATTGACATTAAATGCTTTAACGGCATCAGATTCTGTGGTAATTCCAATTCAGTGTGAATATTTTGCATTAGAAGGTTTAGGGAAATTATTAAATACCATAAAAAGCGTTCAAAAAATCCATAATAATAAATTAGACATAGAAGGTTTATTGCTTACTATGTACGATTCCCGTCTAAGGCTTTCTAACCAGGTGGTAGAAGAAGTTCAGAAGCATTTTGGCGAGATGGTTTTTGATACAATCATTCAAAGAAATGTGCGTTTAAGTGAAGCCCCAAGTTATGGTGAAAGTATTATAAACTATGACGCCGGCAGTAAAGGAGCCAGCAATTATTTGAGCCTGGCAAATGAAATTATAAAGAAAAACCCTTAGAAGATGGCGAAGGCGACCAAGAAACAAGCTTTAGGACGTGGACTTTCGGCTTTATTGAAAGACCCGCAAAATGATATACAATCTGCTGAAGATAAAAATGCCGATAAACTGGTTGGGCATATAGTAGAACTGGATTTAGAATCTGTTGAAGTAAATCCGTTTCAGCCAAGAACCAGTTTTAACCAAGACAGTCTTAAAGAACTGGCCTCTTCTATTAAAGAACTTGGCGTGATCCAGCCTATTACCGTTAGAAAACTGGATTTCGATAAATATCAGTTGGTTTCGGGTGAACGTCGATACCGGGCTTCAAAACTTATCGGGTTAGAAACTATTCCGGCCTATATTAGAATTGCTAACGACCAGGAATCTCTGGAAATGGCGTTGGTTGAAAATATTCAACGTCAGGATTTAGACCCTATTGAGATCTCACTTTCCTATCAGCGCTTAATTGATGAAATCAATCTTACTCAGGAACAACTTAGCGAACGTATTGGTAAAAACCGATCGACTATCGCCAATTATCTGCGCCTATTAAAACTGGATCCCATTATTCAAACAGGAATGCGGGATGGGTTTATGAGTATGGGCCACGGTCGTGCGCTTATTAATGTTAGCGACCCACAAAAACAGCTGGAAATTTACGAAAAAATACTTCAAAAATCTTTATCGGTTAGAGAAACCGAACAACTGGTACGTGAAGTAAACGAAGGTACTAAGTCTCAAAAATCCACGAAGAAACCAGCTGCAGTTCCTACCTCTTACAAAAAAGGAATCAAGGAATTTTCAGAATACCTTGGTACAAAAGTAGATGTAAAGGTCACTAAAAAGGGAGCAGGAAAACTCAGCATTCCTTTTTCTTCCGAAGAGGATTTTATTCGATTAAAAAAACTTATTCAGGGTGAAGACTAATAAGGCTTTATCATTTCTTTTTTTTCTGTTGTTCGTTTTCACACTTACGGCTCAGGAAGATTCTTTAATGGTTGAAAGGCCAACAATACAGGATACGATTCCAGAGGAAGAAGAAGAAAAAGACTATAAACCCTATAATGCGCTGGCACCAGCCAAAGCAGCATTCTACTCGGCCGTATTACCAGGCTTGGGTCAGGCTTATAACGGGCGTTACTGGAAAATCCCAATAGCTTATGCAGGTCTTGGAGTTGGAGTTTACTTTTACATCAATAATGATAATCAATGGAACCGTTATAGAGATGCTTATAAGAATAGACTAGCCGGTAGAAAAGATGAATTTACTATAAATGGCCAGGAAAGAATTTCAGATGATGGTTTAATTAGAGCGCAGCAATTTTATAGGCGCAATAAAGAAATTTCGATTTTAGTAATTGCGGGTGTTTATATTTTAAACATAGTTGATGCCAACGTAGACGCGCATTTACAACAATTTAACGTTAGTGAGGATCTTAGCGTAAAACCAAATATGGATTTTGATCATTTTACAGGAAAATCCCGCTACGGTTTATCTTTAAATTATAGATTTTAGATTTAGCATATCTAACTTCCTGCTATATATCAATTATTAACACAATACAATAACAAAATTTATAGAGATGAAAATCGCACTTTTAGGATACGGAAAAATGGGAAAGACAATCGAAGAGATTGCACTAAACCGTGGCCACGAAATTGTTCTTAAACTGGAAGAAGATATTGATACTTTTGAGATTGATAAAATAGAAATTGATGTTGCTATAGATTTTAGCGTTCCAAAAGCTGCGTTTAAAAATATTACTACCTGTTTTAAAAATAATATTCCGGTGGTTTGTGGCACTACAGGCTGGTTGGACGATTATGAGAAAGCAGTAGAAATCTGTAAGAAAGAAGGCAGTGCTTTTATCTATGCATCAAATTTTAGTGTAGGTGTAAATCTATTCTTTGAGCTGAATAGAAAACTGGCCAAAATAATGAATGGTATGGATGATTATGCTGTTGAAATTGAAGAAATTCACCATACCCAAAAGCAGGATGCACCAAGTGGAACTGCTATAAGCCTTGCGCAGCAAATTATTTCTGAAAACGATAAAAAGAAAAACTGGCAACTAGATCATGCTGAAGCAGATGAAATTCCGGTTAAGGCTAAGAGAATTGATGACGTTCCCGGCACACATACCGTCTCTTACAATTCTAAAATAGATTCTATAGAAATAATACATACCGCAAAATCCAGACAGGGCTTTGCTCTTGGAGCTGTCATTGCCGCAGAATTCCTTAAGGACAAGAAAGGTATTTTCACTATGAAAGACGTACTCTCCAACCAATTTTAAATAAAATAAAGTAACAAAGACTGTGTTTTATTACTAATAAGCAAAGAATAAAAATATGACGTTTACACAATGGTTTCTGTTTTTTCTGCTAATTCAGGTTATTCACTTTGCAGGTACCTGGAAACTTTATAAAAAAGCAGGAAGACAAGCCTGGGAGGCCGCTATTCCTATTTATAATGCAGTAATTTTAATGAAGATTATAAACCGCCCGTGGTGGTGGGTTATCCTACTTTTTATTCCTGTAGTAAATCTCATTATGTTCCCGGTGATTTGGGTGGAAACCATTAGGAGCTATGGCCGGCATAATACCACAGATACGGTTTTGGCAATTCTTAGCCTAGGATTTTACATTTACTATATAAATTATGCTACCGATGTAAAATATATTGAAGACAGAAGTTTAAAGCCAAGAACTGCAGCCGGGGAATGGATAAGTTCTATACTTTTTGCGGTTATTGCCGCTACCATTGTGCATACCTATGTGATGCAACCTTTTACCATCCCGACTTCTTCTTTAGAGAAAACCCTGTTAGTGGGAGATTTTCTTTTTGTAAGTAAGTTTCATTATGGTGCCCGCTTACCAAGGACTGCAGTTGCATTTCCTATGGTTCACGATACAATTCCTGTTTTGGGAGTTAAATCTTATCTAACCGAACCTCAAATTCCTTATTTGAGATTACCGGGCTTTGAAGATATTGAACGTAACGATATTGTGGTCTTTAACTGGCCGGTAGATACCGTAAACGCTTTTCAACAATATGGCGACGGAAAATATTATTACAAACCTATAGACAAGAAATCTAATTATGTAAAACGTGCGGTTGGTCTTCCCGGTGATTCCCTGGAAGTAAGCGAAGGAAAGGTAGTTATTAACAATGAGCCACTACAGCTTCCGGGACGGGCTAAAACCCAATTCACCTACTATGGCACCACCAACGGACAAGGATTCAACCCAAGATATTTATATGAAGAATATGATATCACCGATGGTTATTATCACGATGCAAATACCAATCAATTTTATATAAAAGCATTAACTGAAGCTGCATATAACCGCATTAAAAATCACCCCAATGTAACCAGCATTCAGCGATATTCTGACTCTTTAGGATCTAAAGATCGCAGCATTTTCCCAAACAACGGAAAATTAAACTGGAATAACGATCATATGGGACCTATTTACATTCCTAAGGAAGGTGTAACTGTAGATCTTACTTTAGAATCGATGCCTTTTTATAAGCGAATCATCGAAACCTATGAAGGGAGCGAAATGGGCGTAAACAATAAGTTAAGTCTTAACGGTACCCAGGTTTTATTAAATGGACAACCTACAAATTCTTATACCTTCAAGCAGAATTATTACTGGATGATGGGTGATAACCGCCATAACAGTGAAGACAGCCGTACCTGGGGGTTTGTGCCTGAAAACCACGTGGTAGGAAAACCTGTTTTTGTCTGGATGAGCTGGGATACTAATGCCCAGGGATTCTTTAATAAAATTAGATGGGATCGCGTTTTCACTACGGTAAAAGGAGATGCCACACCTACCTCTTACCTACCCTATTTCCTGATTGTGGTAGTGATAATTATCGCTTTCAATTACTTTAAGAAACGTAGGAAAAACGCTTAAATGAAAGAAATCTTAATACATCCGGCCTATTTTGGGCCGGTTTCTCAATTTGTTGCCCTGGTAAAAGCAGATAAAGTCTTTTTTGAAAATGAGGACAATTACCAGAAACAAACCTATAGAAATCGGATGTATATCTACGATTCCAACGGAAAATTACTATTAAATATTCCTATAAAACATCGTTCAGCATTAACGGGGGAGCCTAAAGAGGCCGGGAAACATCAGTTATACAAAGAGGTGAAAATTGAAAACGATTTTGAATGGCAAAAGCAACATTGGCGTGCTTTAAAAGCATCATATCAAACTTCCCCGTTTTTTGAATTTTATGAAGATGAAATTCACCCACTTTACCATAAGAAATTCGATTACCTGTTGGATTTTAATTATGCCTGCCTAGAATTTGTAACTGAAGCACTTCAGTTAGATCTGGATTTTCAGAAAACTTCAGAATATATTCTTCATCCTGAAGATGTAAAAGATCTAAGACCTTTAATTAATTCCAAAAGGAAATTCAAATTTGAGCACGAAGAATATACCCAGGTTTTTCAGGACAAGCATGGCTTTTTACCGAACTTAAGCATTTTGGACCTGATTTTTAATGAAGGTCCTAACTCTACAAATTATATTGAAGCGCAGGAGTTTAAATTTTAAACCTGGTTAATATTGGGTAGTGATCTGAAAGTTCTATTTCAAATCTTTCAAAACTCTTTATTTCTATTTCTTTTTCTAATAGCATAAAGTCTATGCGCAGTGGAAAAAAACTTATTTCAAAGGTTTTCCCAAAACCTTTTCCTGAATGTAAAAAAGCATCCTTAAATCGTCCATCGGGATTTATAAGTTCGTAAATGTAAGAAAAGGCCGTATTGTTAAAATCTCCCGCAATAATGGTTTTATAAGGCGTTTGATTTACCTTTTCCATTAACATTTCAGCCTGTTCCTGCTGCAATCCAAAGCCATAGCCAATTCTGCCCAGCAATTTTTTAGAATCCGCTCTCCGTAGAGAGCCTATATCTGGTTTTATATTAAGAGATTGAAAATGTACATTAAAAATACGCAACGTATCTTCTTTCACCACCACATCAGTGTAAATAGCATTATTATTTCCCTGGTGAGGGAAGTCTAAAGAGATTCTTTCCACTATTGGATACTTAGAGAAAATCGCAGAACCAAATTCAGAATTCCTACCTTTTCGATGAACAAAATAATAGGGGTATATCTTTTTTAACTGTGTTACATTTACGGTATGTTCCTGGGTTAATAAAATATCTGGATCTTTCTCCTGAATAAAATCGGTAATTTGCTTAGGGATACTTTTGTCATCTTTCCAGTTATATTCGTTAAACATCCTCACATTATAACTCATAATGCTAAGATCTTCTGTAGAAGTCTCCCTGTCGTTGCTGAACTGATATAGGCTTAAAACATAATTATAGCCCACAAGAAGTATTAAAAAAGATAATAAGAATTGTCTTTTAAATTTTATGATCCAGTAAACCATAAAAACCAGGTTTACAAGAATTAAAACAGGAACTCCAAGGCTTAAAACAGAAAGTAAAGGAAAGGATTTCGGAGGGATAAAAGCGAGTAAATACGATAGCAAGAGTGCCGTAGCGAAAAGGGAGTTAAAGATAAAAATGAGCTTATCTAAGAGACCTAGCTTTTTCATTTAATCTTCTTTACCTGCTTTAAAGAGAAAATCTTTCTCGCTTTTGCTCAAACTATCATAACCGCTTTTACTAATCTTATCTAAGATACTGTCAATTTGTTTTTGCTTTTCATCTTTATCCAGTTTTCTGGAAACAGTAGATTGACGCTGAGCGGTAGTCGATTTTTGATTGGTGGTTTTGCGGTATACGGTTTTCATTTTTGCCTTGCGCTCGCTGGGTTTAAATAAGGCCGCAAAGCTATCCATTATCTTCTCAAACCAGGAACCTATATCATTGCCTTTTTGTAGTTGTTTAGTATAAAAGTAACCTAAGGCAGCGCCACCGAGATGGGCTAAATGTCCTCCGGCATTACTCATTGGAATCTGAATAATATCTAATGCCACCAAAAAGGCAGCAATGTACCAGAATTTGATGCTTCCTATTAAAAGAAGCTTTACCCGCATATTTGGAATATAAGTAGCTATCCCTACCAAAACAGCCATCACCCCTGCCGAGGCCCCTATTAAATAAGAGCGGCCTGTAGATTGAAAAGCAGGAAATAAATTATAGCTTAACATATACACCAAAGCTCCCATAATAACTCCTAAAAAGAAATAATTGAGCAATCGTTTCGGTGAAAAATAATTCAGAAAATATATTCCGGAGAAATATAAGATCAGCATATTGGAAAGAATATGCCAAATCCCACCGTGTAAAAAAGAGTAGGTAATAATAGACCAGGGCTTAAAAATAAACTCCCCGGGTTCCTTAGGAAAAACAAACCATTCCAGTAAAAAATCTGAAGGCAACTGAAACAAATAAGCGATAGTCCTGAACAAAAAGAACAGGAAGAAAACCAACACGTTTATAGCGATTAGTTTCTCAACTACCGTTGCGGTTTGCAGTTTATATTTTAATTTATCAGATCCTTTCATCAATCCCAACGGTTTTGATTAAACTGGTTTTTCTTCCAGTACCACATCATTATAAAGCCAAACAGAGCACCACCCACGTGGGCAAAATGTGCTATCCCTCCTCCAAATAACGAATATCCTGTAAATCCTGAAAATAAATCCAGTAAAATAAGTGCAGGAATAAAGAATTTCGCTTTAATAGGAACCGGTACAAATAAAAGGAATAATTCTACATTGGGAAACATCATCCCAAAAGCTACAAGAATTCCGTATATAGCACCAGATGCTCCCACAGCCGGGGTATTTACACTTTGATACAAGTCCTGTAAGGTTTCCTTAGGAACAGACTCCAGTATAGCAGTAGAGTATTCTCCCGTTTTAAGCAATTGCTCTATATTACCCATAGTCATACCCGCATCCAACAAGGCGTTATATCCGGTTTTAAATTCAATATAATTAACCAGGGTATGTAAAAAAGCCGCTCCAAGTCCGGCAGAAAAATAAAAGAAAACAAAGCGTTTTTGCCCCAACATCTGCTCTATAGGCCCTCCAAAAGCCCAAAGCGCATACATATTAAATACAATATGCATAAGGCTGCCATGCATAAACATATGGCTCACAAACTGCCACACCATAAAATTTTCGTTCTCAAAGAACCAAAGCGCAAATAATTTGTATGCATAGTCGCCCAGAAACTGGCTACCAACAAAAAAGATGATGTTGATGATTAAAAGTACTTTTACAGTTTCGGTAATTCTTCCCATTTACATAAATTTTTTATCCAGCTCGTCTACCGTTAAAGTAACGAAAACCGATCTGTTAGACGGGCTTAGCCCGGGTTCTTTACAAGCAAACAACCTGTTAACGATATGTTGCTGTTCGGTATTGTTTAATAGTGTTCCAGATTTTACCGCCATTCCCTTTGCGAGTGACTTTGCCAACAAATCGGTTTGTGAAAAACCATTATCGGGCACATCGTTTTCAAAATCGGCAATAAGTTGTTCCAGTAAGATTTCGACTTCGCTTTCTGAAATAAGCGTCGGAATTCCAACAATTTCTACGGAATTTCCTTTTACTTCAGAAAATACAAATCCTGTTTGTTCAAGCGAATCCTGAAGTTGTTTTAATATCTCTATCTCGTGCGTATTAAACTGAAGGTTGAGCGGAAACAACAACTGCTGGCTCACTGCTGCTGAAACAGTAATGTTTTTCAGCATTTCTTCATATAAAATCCGGGTGTGTGCACGGTGTTGATCTATCACTAAAATCCCGCTTTTCAGCGTGCTTACTATATATTTTTTATGAAGCTGAAAGGTAGATTTTTCCTGTGAATCTTCGGGGGATTGAAATAAATTTCCGGTTACCTCCTCACTTTCAAATTCTATTTCTCTAAAATCGCTATCGGGTTTTGGGGAATCTTCACTTTGCAAACCGGCATATAAGCTCTCCCAACTCTCGCCCCGTTCTCTTTTAAAGTTGGAAGATAAAGAATTCGAACTGCTTTTGCTTTTATGAGTTCTTGCATTTTCCTCCTGAAAAGGATTGAAATTTCGATCTACTTCTACCTGCGGAACTTCAGCCGATCTATTTTTATAATCGTAAGGTGTATCGAGGTTAGAATCCCTGTCAAAATCCAAAACCGGGGCTACATTAAATTGCCCTAAACTATGTTTTATCGCACTTCTTAAAATTGCATAAAGCGCATGTTCATCGTCAAACTTAATTTCAGTTTTGGTGGGATGAATATTGATATCTATACTTTTCGGATCTACTTTTAAGAAAAGAAAGTAACTGGGATAAGATTTATCCTTCAGTAATCCTTCAAAAGCAGCTACTACGGCGTGATTTAAATACGGGCTTTTTATAAAACGATTATTCACAAAAAAGAACTGTTCACCCCGGGATTTCTTAGCAAATTCAGGTTTTCCCACAAAGCCAGAAATTTCAACAATTTCGGTTTCTTCGGTTACAGGAACCAATTTCTCATTGGTTTTTCCGCCAAAAATATTGGTAATTCGTTGTCTATGATTTGTTTCTGGCAATTGAAAAAGTTCCCCGCCATTATGAAATAACGAAAATGTTATTTGTGGATGTGCCAAAGCCACCCTTTGAAATTCATCTATAATATGCCGTGTCTCCACTGCATCAGATTTTAAAAAATTTCTTCTGGCCGGAATATTATAAAAGAGGTTTTTAACACTTACCGAAGTTCCTTTTGGGCACACACAAACATCCTGATTAGCAACTTTACTTCCTTCAACCTTAATTTGTGTGCCTACTTCCTCATCTTCCTGTTTCGTTTTTAATTCTACGTGTGAAATGGCAGCGATAGAAGCCAATGCTTCCCCGCGAAAACCTTTGGTTTGTAAGCTAAAAAGATCTTCCGCAGTTTTAATTTTTGAAGTGGCGTGGCGTTCAAAACACATTCGTGCGTCTGTAAGGCTCATTCCCTTACCGTCGTCTACAACCTGGATTAGGGTCTTTCCTGCATCCTTAATCACCACTTGAATATTGGCAGAACCTGCATCAATAGCATTTTCAACCAGTTCCTTCACCACTGAAGCAGGGCGTTGCACCACTTCCCCGGCAGCAATCTGGTTCGCTACATGGTCTGGTAAAAGTTGAATTATATCGGTCATTTAAGGTTGATTGGAAAAGATGGACAGATCAAAATCAATTATCCATAGAAAAATTAAAACCAGAACCATAATTATTATCAGCAGTCGCTTATTGATCTCACGGTTACCACGCGTTCTACTGGATTTACGCACTTCAGCCCATTGAGAGCCAAAATCTATAGCATTGGTAGTTTCCTTATATTTATTGAATTTAGAATCAAAACTATAAATATTACCCGCATCTTTCCCTTTATAATAACGTGGGGTGTAATTATAACGGGCGTTCTTTCTGGGTTTATAAAAATTGATTCTCAAAATATGCTGATTTTCTGTGGTAGTTCAAATTTACTCAAATTGCTTCAAAAAACCGAAGTCAATTAGCTTAAAAAGAAATCAACAAGAATAATGCCGATGTACAAAATGATTTAATATCTGGCGTCCTGGCGTAGTTTTGCCATTTTAATAGCAGCTATGGCAGCTTCAGTACCTTTATTGCCGTGTTTACCACCACTACGATCTATAGCCTGTTGCATATTTTGATCGGTTAATACACAAAAGATAATTGGAGTGTCGTTTTGCACATTAAGATCTTTTATACCCTGGGTAACTCCCTCGCAAACAAAATCAAAATGTTTGGTTTCACCCTCTATTACACTACCGATTGCAATAATTGCATCTAGCATATCAAAGCTTTCCTGCATTTTTTTGCAGCCATAAACAAGTTCAAAACTGCCGGGAACATTCCAACGAACAATTCTTTTGGCCTGCACCTTATTTTCTATAAGCGTATTGTATGCGCCTTCATATAAACCTTCGGTAATTTTATCGTTCCATTCTGAAACAACAATCCCGATGCGAAAATCACTCGCATCGGGAAGTTTATCTTTATCGTAATCTGAAAGGTTATTTCCTTCTGTTGCCATAATTATTGTTTTGCAGCACGAGCCTGTCCCATATAGATTGGTACCTTCTCAGCTTCTGGAGCTTCTGGATACTCATCTTTTATTTTCTGAAGATGTTCCTCGGCATCTGCCGGTTGTCCAACCTCTAGAGCGGTAATTGCTGCTTTTAGTAAAAATTTTGGTGTTGTAAATTCATTAGAACGCATAGAAGCTGCTTTCTCGTAATAGTCTAAAGCTTCTTCCGGTTGTTCCAATTGCATAAAAGCATCGCCAATTCCTCCGGTAGCTAAAGCTGCAAGAACTTCGTCGTCACTACTAAAGTCTTCAAGGTAATTGATAGCTTCCTGATAGTTACCGGTATTTAAATAAGCAAAACCTGCATTGTAAGTTGCAAGGTTTGCCGCATCTGTACTTCCGTAGTTATCTATAATATCAAGAAAACCGTATTTTCCTTCACCACCATTTAAAGACATGGTGAAAAGTGAATCGCGTTCAGCGCCTGATGCGTTTAAGGCAGAAGCAAAATAATTTTGCGCCTGTGCCATTTCATTGGCTGCTTCTTCCTGTTTTGGTTCACTTACAAAACGTTCGTAACCAAGGTAACCTAAAACGGCTACGATTGCTACAGCAACAATGATATAAATATACTTTTGATTCTCTGCTACCCAGGTTTCGGTCCTGCCAGCACCTTCGTCAAGAGTGTTAAATACTTCAGCAGTTGTAGATTCGTCCTCTACCTGTTTCTGCTGTTCTTCCTTATTAGATGGTTTATATCCTTTTTTCTTGTAAGTTGCCATAAAAACTGTTTAATGCGTGGCAAAAATATGATTTTTATTCAAAATTAAAAGGGAAATTATTTGTATTTTTTTAATATTTTCGGGTCATTCGCTTTACTTTCAAAATTACATTACACAAATATCAAAAAGCTGAATAACAGCATTTTATGTTTTTAAAACACCTCTCTTTAGTTAATTATAAAAACCTGGATTCGGCTTCTTTCGAGTTTGATACAAAAATAAATTGTTTTGTAGGCAATAATGGCGTTGGTAAAACCAACGTTTTAGATAGTATTTACCATCTGGCATTTGGGAAAAGTTATTTCAACCCAATTACCAGCCAAAATATTAATCACGATGCCGACTTTTTTGTAGTTGAAGGACATTTTGAAAAATCAGAAAAAGAGGAACATATATTAGTAAGCGCCAAACGCGGACAAAAAAAGGTGATTAAAAGGAATAATAAAGCCTATGAGAAATTCAGCGATCATATTGGCTTTATTCCTACTGTAATTATATCACCTGCCGATCGCGATCTTATTATTGAAGGAAGTGAAACCCGCCGTAAATTTATGGACGGGGTGATCTCGCAAAGCGATAATGTTTATCTCAATAAACTGATTCAGTATGGAAAGATAAATGCACAGCGTAATTCCCTGTTGAAATATTTCGCAGCCAACCACAGTTTTGATCGTGATACTTTAGAAGTTTACAACCTACAACTTAGTGAACTGGGACAGTATATTTTCGAAAAGCGAAAAGCCTTTTTACAAAAATTCATTCCTATATTTAATAAACGCTATGGAGATATCACTAAAAACGAAGAACAGGTAGATATAAGCTATAAAAGTCAGCTGTTTGATAATGACTTAACTCATTTACTTGAAGCAAACCTTCAAAAGGATATGGCTTTGCAATATACAAGTGTGGGTACGCATAAAGACGATTTAAGCTTTGAAATTGAAGGTCATCCTATTAAGAAATTCGGATCACAGGGACAGCAAAAATCTTTCCTGGTTGCATTAAAACTAGCGCAATTCGATTTTATAAAAGCGATTAGTAAAGTCAACCCAATTTTGCTGCTCGATGATATTTTCGACAAATTAGACGAACAACGTGTAGCACATATTGTAGCTTTGGTGGCTACAGATCAGCTTGGACAAATATTTATCAGCGATACGCATGCAGACCGAACGGAAGCCGTTGTAAAAAGCAGTAATCAAACTTATAAACTCTTTAAATTGTGAATAAAAAAATTCTTTTTTTCCTCTTCGGAATCGTATTTTTAGGATGTCAGCAAAACAATCCGGAAGAACAATTAGAACACCTAACAGGATACTGGGAAATTGACCGCGTAGAAGTTGCTGAAGATTCTGTAATTAACTACAAAGTTAACGCCACGGTAGATTATATGGAGTTTGACGGTAATGAAGGTTTTCGTAAAAAAGTAAAGCCGCAATTTGATGGCAGTTACAAAACCAGCGAAGATGCAGAGGAAATTTCAGCGAGGATAGAAAACGATAGTTTACGTCTTTATTACAAAACTCCATTTGACGAATGGATGGAAACTGTAATTTCTGCTGAAGAAGATAAGTTTAGCGTGCTAAACCGGGACGGAAAAATATATTATTACACAAAATTCACATCCTTATTAGATGAAGAAGAGAAATAGTGAAAATCAAAGTTTAAGTGAAGTTTTAAAGGAATTTGTAGACCATAACAAACTACAGGGTGGCCTGGATAAAGTTAGTGTAAAAGACGTGTGGTACAGAGAAATGGGACCTGCAATCGAAAAATATACTACAGCCATAAAACTTCAAAATGAAACACTTTTCGTACAATTAAGCTCCTCAGTTTTAAGGGAAGAACTTAGTTACGGAAAGGAAAAAATCATTAACATGCTTAATCGGGAATTGGGAAAAGACCTGATTAAAAAACTGGTTTTACGTTAAAATTATTACAGTGCACCGCCATTTCAAAATCTATAAACCCTACGGTTATTTAAGTCAGTTTATCACCAATGAACGTCCCAGAAAGAAAAAGAAACTTTTGGGGGATTTAGGTGATTTCCCTGAGGAAACAATGTCTGTTGGCAGGCTGGACCAGGATTCTGAAGGCTTGCTTTTTCTTACTACAAATGGGAAAATTAGCGCTGAAGTTAACCGGAATAAAATTGAAAAAGAATATTACGTGCAGGTTGATGGGAAAATCACTCCTGAGGCTATTGAACAACTAAGAAACGGTGTAGAAATAGGCATTCACGGAAAAATTTATGATACCCTGCCCTGCGAAGCTTTTACCCTGGAAGAAAGACCGACGTTACCAAAAAGAGCAAAGAAAATTCGCGATGAACGTCATGGCCCAACCAGCTGGATTTCGGTAACACTAATCGAAGGTAAGTTTCGTCAGGTCAAGAAAATGACTGCCGCCGTGGGGTTCCCTACTTTAAGATTGGTTCGTGTAAGAATTGGCAATGAAAAACTTGACGAAATGGAGGCCGGTGAAATTATTGAACTTTCAGAGTTCTCTTATTAATTCGTATTCTTTAAAACTTTAATTCCAAGTGTTGCTCTATAAATTCGTCTTTTTCAACTTTTAAATTAGTTACAGCATTATTTAAGTTTATTTCCGAATAAGCTCATAAACCTTAACTTTGAGGACATATAACAATCTATGCAGAAAGCAGAATTAAGAACGGTGACCGTCACCAGATACATTACTCCGTTAAGGGAGGGTGGCTCTTTACCCGCCCTTACCGAAGCTGATGATGATTTTAAATATGTATTGAAATTTAAAGGTGCAGGCCACGGCGTAAAAGCTTTGATCGCCGAACTTTTAGGGAGTGAAATTGCCCGCGCCTTAGGCTTTAAAGTACCGGAACTTGTTTTCGCGCATTTAGATGAAGCTTTTGGAAGAACAGAAGGCGATGAGGAAATTCAGGATCTATTGCAGGCCAGTCAGGGTTTAAACCTGGCCTTACATTTTCTATCGGCAGCAATCAATTTTGACCCTGTGGTAACTGAAGTTGATGAATTTGAAGCTTCCAAAATAGTCTGGCTTGATTCATTTATCACCAATGTAGATCGTACCTACAGAAACACAAATATGCTTATCTGGCATAAAGAATTATGGCTCATAGACCACGGTGCTTCCTTTTATTTTCATCATTCCTGGATGGATGTTGAAGAAAAAGCCAAAACAGCTTTTAGTTTTATAAAAGATCACGTGTTATTACCGCGAGCCACTAAACTGAACGAAGCCGATGAATTTTGCAGAAAAGTGATCACTCCCGAAAAAATAAAAGAAATTGTATCGTTAATTCCTTCTGAATGGTTACAGTGGCAAGATACTGATGAGACGGAAGAAGAGATTAAAAAGGTTTATTTGCGGTTTTTAACCATCCGCCTGGCGCAGTCAGAAATTTTTATAAAAGAAGCAGAAAATGCAAGAAAAGCACTTATATGAATATGCTGTAATTAGGCTGGTACCTAAGGTTGAACGGGAAGAATTTTTAAACGTGGGAATTATTCTGTTTAGCAAACAGGCAAAATATTTAAAAGCTTTATTTGAAGTTGATGAAACCCGCTTGAGTGTTTTCTGCAAGGATTTGGACAAAGAGGAACTTTGCGCAAATCTGGATTCTTTTAAAAAGATTTGCGAAGGAAATGAAAATGGCGGCCCCATTGCCCAACTCGATTTAGCTTCCCGTTTTAGGTGGCTCACTGCGATTCGCAGCTCTATAATTCAGACTTCGCGGCCACACCCGGGAATGACCAGTGACCTCGACAAAACCCTAAATCGACTTTTTAATGAACTTGTTTTATAAAAGGGACTATTTAAAGATTTGTAATAGTCATCCTGAACCTGCCCGTCCGTTCAGGCGGGTTTATTTCAGAGTCTGCTCCGAAATTTATTCGGAGATCTAAGTGGTTATCAAACTAGAAACTGAAACAAGTTCAGCTTGACGACTCAACATTCTCAAATAATCCCTTTTTATTATCTTTTTTCTAACTCTTAAATTTTCCGGCCATTTCCACAGTTCTTTTAACCTGATGCTCTACCGCTTTTTTAATATTATCACCCGGAGTATTTCCATCGGCAGTCACGCTTGTTCCGTAAGGGTTTCCTCCTGCTTCAAATAAGCTAGGATCAGTATAGCCCGGAGCTATAATTATAGAACCCCAATGCATCACGGTTTTATAAAGCGAAAGCAAAGTGGCTTCCTGCCCTCCATGTGGGTTGGCTGCGCTGGTCATTCCGCTCACAATTTTATTTGCTAGTTTTCCACTAGACCATAGTCCCCCGGTAGTATCGAAAAATGCCTGTAATTGTGATGGTAAGTTTCCGTAACGGGTTGGCGTGCTAAAAATAATAGCATCTGCCCATTCCAGATCGTCCAATTCTGCTTTAGGAAAATCTTTATTTTCAGCTACATATTTTTTCCAGTCTTCGTTTTGATCTATAGCCTGCTGTGGGGCGGTTTCCTGAACTTTTTTAATTCTTACTTCTGCCGCTCCGGCGACTTTCGCTGCTTCCCCGGCCCATTGTGCTAATTGGTGATTTGTACCTGTGGCACTATAAAATATCACTGCTACTTTTGGTTGACTCATAATTCATCTTTTAAAGTTGATTAATCTTTTCAGATAAATATAAAACAAAATAAAGCTAATAGTTTTAAGGTTATTATAAAATTAGATTAAAACCCGACAGCTTTTCCATCGTAACTACGGGAATCTGCAGCCCCGTAAATAAAATTGTTTTCCCAGTCTATATAAATTCCCATCGCCTGGCCCTGTTTGCCACCCTCGTAAACTTCGTGTCCCATTTCTTTATAGATCCGCCTGGTATCAGGCGAAATTCCCCAGTCTTCAAATCGCGTGCGATCAGGAAGCCATTGGTGATGAATTCTAGGCGATTCAACAGCTTTAGCAACATTCATTTTATGATCTATGGTATTTACAATTACCTGTAAAACGGTGTTGATAATAGTTCTTCCGCCTGGGCTGCCAATTACCAAAAGTGGTTTTCCATCTTTTGCTACAATTGTTGGCGTCATACTGGAAAGCATACGTTTTTCAGGAGCTATTAAATTAGGATTTGTGCCAATTAGTCCGCGCGAATCAGTATACCCGGGAATAGGATTAAAATCGCCCATTTCGTTATTTAATAGAAAACCCGCACCTTCTACCACGATCTTAGAACCGTAACTGCGCTCTAAAGTATAAGTCATTGACACTGCATTGCCATCTTTATCGACTATTGAAATATGCGTGGTTTGCGGACTTTCATATTGTGCATGTGCATTATTGAAATTAGCGGAATCACTTACTGAAGATTTTTTAAGTTCTATACCTTCCCGAAGTTCAGCTGCATATTCTTTAGAAGTTAATTTTTCTACCGGCATTTCTATATTGAAATTGGGATCTCCCAAATATAAAGCTCTATCGGCATAAGCTCTTCGCATTGCCTCAGTAAGTAAATGCAGGCTAGCCGCCGAATTATGCCCTGCTTCTTCAATATCAAAACCTTCTAAAATATTGAGCATTTCAATAAGTGCCACACCTCCAGAACTTGGTGGCGGCATCGCTATAATCTCGTGCCGGCGATATCTACCCTCTAAAGGTTCCAACTCTTCAGTCTCGTATTTGGAAAGATCTTCCTCAGTTATAAGTCCACCGTGTTCTTCCATAAAATCAGCGATCAGTTTCGCGGTTTTCCCTTTGTAAAAACCATCAGCACCATTTTTCTGAATTCGCTTTAAAGTTTTAGCCAGATCTGGCTGTTTCCAGGTTTCACCGGAATTATAAATCTCTTTTCCATTTTTAAGAAAAGCTTCTGCGGTGGCCGCATAGAGTTCGTCATCTTTATGGTCTTTAACCCACTTTAAGAACCAGTTCATATTATAAGTAGATTCAAAACCATTTTCAGCGAAATCTATGGCAGGTTGTAAAAGCTCATCCCACGGCAAACTTCCCATTTTTTGATGGGCTTTATAAAGTCCGGCAACGGTACCCGGCACTCCAACAGAAAGCAAACTTTCGTGATTAGAATTATCCTTAATTTTACCGTCTTCGCCTAAAAACATATTAATAGTAGCGGCTAAGGGCGCTTTTTCGCGAAAATTAAAAGAAGTTTTATGCCCATCGCTACCATAATAAACCAGGAAACCACCTCCACCAAGATTTCCTGCGGAAGGCAAAGTGACAGCAAGCGTAAAAGCTGTAGCGACACTTGCATCTATCGCGTTCCCACCTTTAGCCAGTATATCCCTACCCACTTCTGAAGCAAGGTAATGACTTGTTACTACCATTCCATTCTCTGCCTTCACCGGTGTGCGGCCGGATTGTGAGAAAGAAGGAAAATAAAAAATAACGGCCAGGAAAAGGCAAAGCAAGGATTTAAACTTTTGTTTCATATTTTGTGAGAAGTTTGGAATTTAGTTTATAAAACCTCGATAATTACGAGTTGATGAGATGGATCTTTACACTGCAAACGCAAGTTTAAATCTCATTTAATGAGTAAACCTAACTAAACCACTCTGCACTCAAAGTGCAGAGGTTTTTTTACTAGGGACTGAAAGTCCCCAAGCTATTCCAATATGAAATTGGAGTTATCACTCGAATCTCGACGATGGTGCTCCAAATATTCATTAA
>NZ_JAIQZA010000044.1 GCF_020164485.1 Salegentibacter tibetensis | reverse complement strand
TTCACCAATGATATGGCACTCTTAAAGCTGGTATACCTGACAACCCAAAGAATAGAAAAGAAATGGAACACTCCCCTGCAGAACTGGGGCTTGGTAGTTCAACAATTAGCCATTAAATTTGAAGGCCGACTGGAGTTGGATTTAGCAACCAATAAAACCAGCTAAAATTTTTCCTTCCGGGGGTACCCCCGGAAGGAAAGCCAGACAGAGTTGAGCTAACACTCCCTCACCGGCTTCGCAATGACAAACCGAAGAGGATTCAAATAACCTCTTTAGTATTCACTTCTACGGTAAACCCGAGTTTTGGCAGTATTAAACGCATTTTTCTCTTTCCAACATCCCGAATAATAGCTTCCTGGTCTTTAAAAGCCCCATTTTTAATGGTTATTTTATCGCCTTCATTTAAGTGTTCTACTTTAGCATCCTCAACTTTATCATCTTCTAGCCACTCCTGGATGACCTCAATCTCTTCATTCCGCACAATAGCAGGTTTGCCAAGCCAGAATAAATATCTAACTACGCCGGGAACATCAAAAACCCTATTGCGGTTTTTTTCATCCAGTTTAATAAAGACATAAGATTTGAAAAGTGGTGTCTTGAGCTTTTTCTTTCGGTCTTTCCACTGTTTAACTTCAGTAATTAAAGGGCAATAGACATCTACCCCCATTTGTTCTAAACCTTCGGCCACCCTTTTTTCCGTTCTGGGTTTAGTGTATAAAACATACCACGACATATTTAAGATTTATCTGCCTGTATCAAATACAGGAGCTATTCCTTATCTCTTCGGAGTAGGGCAATTGAAGAAATTTAGATTGTTTTGCTAGTTAGTCATTTCAAAAATACAAAGATTTTAACTAATGTTGATGCTCATAAAGCCCCGAAAATTAAATTATATATGAATAACTGATAGCTAATTTATTAGAAAGTATTTTTATGGTTTGGGGTGAAAAGGTTCATAGTTCAAAAATTTAAGGTTTATAGACTGAGAACTGAAATCACTCCAAACTACAGGTTTCGGAATCCAGTTCAAATTGAACGGTAAAATGCTCAAAATTATAGTTTTCAAGAGAATCTAATACTTCTGTTTTAACTTTGAAATATTCTTCGAAGTTTTGGATATGCTGCAGTTTTACATGGGCAGTAAATACGTGATGTTCTCCTTCCTGAGACCAGATATGCACGTGATGCGAGGAAGCCACCCCGGCAATTTTTTCAATCCTTTGTTTTACTTCCTCCAGATTGATGTCCTCTGGGGTGCCCTGCAGGAAAATAAAAAGCGTCTCTTTAAGCCTTTTAAAGACGTTCCACAGGATATATAAGGTAATAAGGAGGGATAAAGTAGGGTCCAGGTAAAGAATATCTTTAAATTGCAGAATGATAGAAACAATGAGAACTGCTATCCAGCCGAGAACATCTTCCATAAGATGCCAGGAAATCACCTTTTCATTCAGGGTTTTGCCGCTGCTCAATTTCCAGGCAGCAAAGCCGTTAACTGCTACTCCTACAATGGCCAAGATCATCATGCCTTTGGCATCAGATTCTTCCGGCGCCATTAACCTTCCTACTGCTTCAGAAATCACATAAATAGACCCTATAATAAGTACCAAGCTATTTATTAACGCTCCCAAAAGGGAAAATCTTCTATAACCAAAGGAAAATTTTGAGTCACTTTTTTGCTGGGATTTATGATCAAGATACCAGGAAGTACCCAGAGAAAGGCTGTCTCCCAGGTCGTGTACCGCATCTGAAATAATAGCAATACTATTCACATAAATCCCTCCTATAAATTCAAGGATGGTGAATCCAAGATTTAAGAAAAACACAAGTTTGAGTTTTTTCCCTGATGAATGTTTGTGATGATCGTGACCCATATATAGTTTAAACTTAAGTCAGTTGATTTCTAACCCCAAATTAGTTAATTTTTACGCTATTGCTAAATCCTCCGCTCAAAACAAAGAAATTATCTCTTCATACTCAATTGCGCTATTTATTCTGCTTAATATTTCGTATATTAGGATGAATATCAAAAATTTATAGCTGTGAAAAATCTAAAAACCCTAATGCTTTTATTAGTGGGTATGCTAATTTGCTATGCCCCCTTAAATGCCGCTCCATTTTTACAGGATCCCTCTCAGGATTTTGTGGAATACAAAGGTAAGGTACTTAACTCCGAAAATGAAGACGTGATAATGAACGCCCATTTATCGGTAAACCAAACCAATATTTCTACGGTTACTAATTCCGAAGGAAAATTCTCCCTAAAAGTACCTAAAGGTACCAGTCCAGCAACAGTAAATATTTCTTACCTGGGCTACCAGAGTAAAAACCTGCTCTTGAGTTATTTTAAACCCCAGGGCACTATTATTTACCTGGACCCCGTGGTAGAAGAACTTTCTGAAGTAAAAGTTTATGAAGCCGGAGATGCCCGCAGGCTGGTACGTACAATGCTGGATAACCGTGGTGATAATTATATTGACGATCCTACTGAAATGACTGCTTTTTACAGAGAAACTATTAGTAAAGGAAATCGCAATGTATCACTGAGTGAGGCAGTAGTAAAAATTCATAAAAAACCTTACAGTCATTTTGGGGAAGAAGATATAGAACTAATTAAAGCCCGAAAAACGGCAGATTACGACCGTTTAGATACCCTGGCACTGAAATTACGTGGAGGGCCATTTAATACACTCTTTATTGATGTAATGAAGTACCCTGAATATCTTTTTTACGATTACGATCTTGATAATTATAATTTTAATTTTGAAGAACCAACTCAAATCGATAATCGCCATTTGTATGTAGTTAGCTTTGAAGACAACAACAAAGAAATGCCCTGGTTTTTTGGAACTTTATTTATTGATGCTGAAACCCAAAGCCTGGTACGAGCAAAATTAAATATGAATGTAGACAACAGGCGAGCGGCAACCAATATGTTTGTAAATAAAAAGCCCGGCGGTACTAAGGTCTATCCTATTGAAGTAATGTATGATATAGACTACCATCAACAAGATGGAAAATGGTATTTTGGATACTCCAATGCGCGGCTTCTTTTTGTAGTAAATTGGAAGAAAAAACTGTTTAATTCCAGATACCAGGTAGATTCTGAAATGGCGGTCACTAACTGGCAGCCCCAAACCGAAGATAGAATTAAAAAAGGTGAGAACTTCCTTAACAAAAGAGTGGTTATGGCCGATGATATTTCAGGATTTACTGACTTGCAATTCTGGGGAAGCAACAATATTATAGAACCCGATAAGTCTATACAAAATGCTATTGAAAAAATCCAACGTAGCATTCAGTAATAAATAACTCTTTAAAATATTAAAGGTTGTTTTAAAAGTAAGTCAGACTTTTAAAACAACCTTTTTAGTTTCTAAGTGATAGCCAGGAATCCTGAAGTTAAGAAATGGAAAACTATCTTTTCGAATTTTAAAATCTGGCTATCAGACACATAAAGAGGGTTAAATATTAAGTTCTTAAAAAATGGGCTTTTCACTTTGATAATAGTAAATAAGCACTTTAATTTGTAGCTGGAATTAAATAGTTGATTTATGGTCTTTGCTCAAACCAGGTCACTTAACTCGGAAACTCTTTTAAAAAAGATTTACTGAAAATTTGAAATTGAGCTTTTATTAATCGGGATGTGGCGCAGTCTGGTAGCGTATACGCCTGGGGGGCGTGGGGTCGCAGGTTCAAATCCTGTCATCCCGACAAAATGAATTTAAAAATGCAATAAAACACTGTTAATCTATTGATTTTCAGTGTTTTTTGTTTTTAGCGATATCAGATGATGTCATATGAATTCACCTAGTTTAGTGAATGATTCGGTGAATACATTTTTATTCTAAAATCACTATCTTAGTAAGACATTTCTACTGATTTGACTTTCGTCTTTAAAATTTATTGTTTAATCTAAAGACGCTAGAAATGCCTGATTTTACTACCTTTTCCGTACTTTTCTTTACTAGAAATTTGAAGCGGAATACAACTGATTTGTCAATTTACGCACGAATTACCGTAAATGGAAAATGCTCTGAAATGAGTCTTAAGAGGAAGACTTCAGTGAATGAATGGGATAACTCTAAAGGAAGATTAAGAGGAAATACTCCCCAGATCAAAAAATTGAACAGTTATCTTGACCAAGTTTATTCACAACTGCTCGATACCCATAAAAAACTTTTGGAGAAAGATTCGCTGATTACAGCAGCCAAAATAAAAGCTTCTTATCTCGGCCTGGATGAAGATCATAAAACCTTAAAGGATATCATAAGTTACCATAATATAAAAATGAAAGATGTCCTCAAATGGGGAACGTTAAAAAATTACTATACAACGGCCAGGTACCTTGAAGAGTTTTTAAGAAGCGAGAAAAATACAGATAACATTTTTCTGAAGTATATTAATTATCAATTTATCACCGAATTTGAAATGTTTTTAAGAGGTTACCGCCCCAAAAAGCATCGAAAAACTTGTGGCACCAACGGTACGATGAAACATCTAGAACGTTTGCAGAAATTGTTAAACCTGGCAGTAAAATTAGAATGGTTGGAAAAGAATCCATTTAAAAACTACAGTTTAAAATTTGAAACAAGTGAACGGCAATTCTTAACCGAACGGGAATTAGAGAAACTGTCTCATACCTATTTTAAAAGCGAATCCCTTGAACGGGTCAAAGATATGTTTCTCTTTGCTTGTTATTCTGGACTCCCATATATTGATTTAAAAGAGCTCACAAATGACAAGATTGTTAAAGGTATGGATGGGAAAGATTGGATTTATACAAAGCGGAAAAAAACCCAGCAAGCAGTAAAAATACCTCTCCTCTGCTCTGCCAAAGTAATTCTTAAAAAATATAGAGATAATAATGTTAATAATGAGAATAAAGTTTTCCCTGTAATTTCCAATCAGAAAATCAATAAATACCTCAAAGAAATTATGCAGTCTGTTGGCATAAGAAAAAAGATCACCTTTCATTCTGCGCGGCATACTTTTGCTACCACTGTGACATTATCAAACGGAGTACCCATTGAAACGGTTTCAAAAATTTTAGGACATTCCAAACTCTCTACTACCCAAATCTATGCAAGAGTTCTGGAAAATAAATTGAGTTCTGATATTGGAAAATTGGATCAGATTTTTGAAGAACGAAGAAAAATTAGTGGAAATTGATCCAAATATTGGAACCTATATGAAAATTTTCATTTTTGAATCT
Organism: Salegentibacter tibetensis; assembly: GCF_020164485.1. Taxonomy (GTDB): domain Bacteria; phylum Bacteroidota; class Bacteroidia; order Flavobacteriales; family Flavobacteriaceae; genus Salegentibacter; species Salegentibacter tibetensis. Next base: position 25,656 of record NZ_JAIQZA010000044.1, on the reverse strand, counting down.
CACTATAAGTAAAAACAGGAATGAATATCCAAACTGTATTCCAGTAGAATTTTGAGTAATTTAGAAAAATTTCAGCTCTTTTGAATATCATAAAACTAAAATACCTTACCCTGCTCGCCTTTCCCCATACCGGCTTAAGAAATTCAGGAGTGTTGGTATTGATATCGCTCTTATAAATATTGGCCACAGAGTATGCCTTAAAATCATCCTTAATTAATCCGTGGTTTACCAGTTCTAAAATTCTATTATCCTTTAAGTGCACTCCGTCTCGAGTATTTTTAAAACCTGTAACAGTATTATTTTTCAATGCGTTATAGTTTTTTTATGTCTCGTTGACAAATATTTGACAAAGGAAATTAAAAGGACCTCCTTTTTTAGTATTTGAATAAGAATTCAGTTTACATATCGGTTTCTGATGTCCGATTATCTTTAACTGGATCTCATTTAATAACAAGAAATAATATAAAAAAATAAAATTAATTTGGTTATCCCATCCTCAATCTCCTACTTTGAAATATTTTATGAGTTATTAGGAAACTATTTGGGATGAGAGATATAAATCAGACTACTTTTACAGAAAAGCATATTCAGATGGAGCAGAATGAAAAACCAATCAACATGTCCGGACTAAATATGAGAGAAAAGATCGAACGCTGGACTGTGCTTCAGGGAACTTTCTTGTTACGCATCAGTATTGGTTTCATATATTGTTTGTTTGGGATACTAAAATTTTCACCTAATCTAAGTCCTGCTGAAGATTTGGCTACTACGACCGTTCAGACATTAACTTTTGGATTACTATCTCCAGAGTTTTCCATGATACTGCTGGCTTTGTGGGAAACCGCCATAGGATTTCTTTTGCTGCTGAATATCCTCAGACCGCTTACCCTTGTATTGGTACTATTGCATATCGCCGGCACATTTACTCCATTGCTATTTTTTCCTGAGTTAACATTCACTCTTGTCGGCCAGTACATTTTAAAAAACATTATAATTGTCAGCGCAATGCTGGTGCTTAGTACTTCTGCTCTGAAAGAAAAACATGAGGAAAGAGAGTCGTACTAAAGTAATGAAATGTAATTAATTATAATATCAGCGTTAACTTAATCGTATCTGGTACTTTCAGCAAAACCTAAGGTGTACATGAAAACAAACAGGCTTGGGCCAGTGCAAAATAGCAACAGCTCCGCTACTCTCAATATTAAGGGAACGGGTTTTCAATAAACTCCCCCTCTCTTCACCTGTTGATTTGTGGCTATAGCCGCAATGTGAGGTAGGGAAAAAGATGGCCTGGGTGACAATAATAACCCCACACTCCGCCAAACAGTATAATCCACATGAAAAACGATTTCGAGGCTTTCCCAGTATATTTTGAAAAAGTAATATTTTAGAATTGCAAAATCCATTAACAAATTCCCTTAATTCCCCGTTAAATCTCCGTTAAACAAGCATTAAGAAAACTATAAGACTGACAAATTTTATTAGATTGAATGGAGCTGAAGCAAAAAATATCTAATTATAAAAAGTTTAAACCTGGCTGGTATTTTTCATTTTCTACCAGCCAATTAAAGTCACCAGTGAAATGATTTTGTTATCTATTATCCATAAATAAAGATATAATACCCGCTAAAACTAAACAAAAAGCTTCTAAAAGATTCTGCAAAACTGTAGAGTTATTTTCTTAATTGTCCGGACGATTAAAATTCCAGAGTAAAGAAGTTGTTATAAAATTTTAATTTTAAATCCCCCAAAGGATGAGTGAACAGACAAGACTCCAAGAACTTAAGGAATATGATATACTTGATACACCACCTGAAGAAATATTTGAAGAATTAGCTGACATTGCTTCTGTAGTTTGTGATACTCCTATTTCTATTATTGGCTTTATTGATAAAGATAGGCAGTGGTTTAAAGCTAAGAAAGGAATTGAAGCTAGTGAAGAGGAAAGAAACAAAACTTTTTGTCAACATACTCTTCATAAACCAAAGGAAATTTTGGTAGTGGAGGATGCATTAAAAGATGAGAGGTTTAAAAAATTTCCAAGTGTTACAAAAAAATCAGGTATACGTTTTTATGCCGGTGCACCATTAGAAACACCAAATGGCAACGTACTGGGGACTTTATGTGTCGTAGATACTAAACCGAGAACACTCTCTAAAAGTCAGGAAAGAGCACTACAGAATTTGGCAAAAAAAACAATGAATTACCTTAATGCCAGAAAAACGATACATGAACAAAAAAATGAGATTGCTTCTAATGCCCGAAAATTGAGAAGACTCACAGATCATTTACCGGGAGTGATCTATCAATTTCGAGTGGATCGGGAGGGTAAAATGTCAATAGATTTTATAAGTAAAGGGGTCAGTGATATATATCCTTATTCTAATACTGAAATCCTTAAAACGGAACCTTTAAAAATATTAAAAACAGTTCATCCTGATGATTTAGAAACGGTAAAGCAAAGCATACAGGAAGCCATTCAAAATCGTACTGACTGGGAAGTGGAATTTAGAGTAACAAAGGATAACCAACAGATTGAATATTTTTTAGGCAGATCTCAAATAGAAAAACAGAATGATGATTCCCTGGTTTGGTATGGAATCATTCAAAATATCTCGGCTCAAAAGGAATATGAAAAGAAAATGGAGCAAATAGCTTTCGATATATCTCATGTTCTGCGAAAACCAGTGACAAATCTATTGGGATTAACTTCTATAGCAGAAGAGGAAGTTAGTAAGAAAAAACTAGTAGAATATATAGGCCACATAAGAACTGTATCTGAAGAATTAGAACATTTTACGAAAAGATTGAATGAGACGTACAATCATTAGTATGGATCCTTGCACTATGGAAACTGTTGGTCATAGTTAATCTAATCTTTCCGGAACTGGCCTCCAAAATACTTTGTATACCATAAAAATGGTAAGTAGTTCGCGGAAACTTCTCTAGAGAAAGGGACCGTTAATGACTAAACTCCTCCCAGTTAAAAGGTAATGAGTTATAAATGAATTTTTCCCCGGGAAATGCAGCGCTGACTTTTTACTTTTATTATTTCTTGAAGTTTACTTCTTCAAGTATGCCCAGAATATTTTCTGTTTGCAGTGGCTTATTTAAATAGCCGCATACATGCCTGGAAGCTCTGGCTTTTTCAATGTCGCGGGGATCAACGGAAGAGGTTACAAGATAAACGGTTGCATCTACTTTAAGGGACATGTTTTCCAGTTCCTTCAGAAATTGCCATCCATCCATATGAGGCATGTTGATGTCTAATAATATGAGGTCAGGAAGCTTAGATTTTTCTGTAATGGCGAGATGATGAAGCTCCTCCAACGCTTCTTTCCCATTATCAAGTGCCCGGACACTTTTAGAAATATTGATTTGTTTCAGCTTCCTTTTGGCTCCGAAAGTATAGATAGGATCATCGTCTATAATCCAGATAATATCAAATTTTTTCATATTTAAAGGATATAGTAAAAACAGTGCCCCTATCTACTACACTCTTCACTTCTATTTTTCCACCTATCGCCTCGATTTGATTTTTAGTGATAAAAAGTCCAATTCCCCTGGCATCTTCATTTCCGTGAAAAGTTTTATACATTCCGAAGAGTTTAGAACCATCTTTTTCAAGATCTATTCCTATACCGTTGTCTTCAATTTCAAGTGTAATATAATCATTTTTTTTAATAGCATTGAACTTAAGTACTGGCTTCCTTTCGGGGGAGCGATATTTTACTGCATTAGTGGTGAAATTAAGAATAATACTATCTAAATACGCCGGTAAAGAGAGCACCTCATATTTTTCAGGGATATTATTGATGACCTTAAGATTCGATTTTTGTATAAGGGCATTTATTGAAGTGAGGCTCTTCATTACTGATTTTTTCAAATTTAAGGAAGGGAGTTTATTTAAAACAGAAGTATTTATAAGGGCAACTTCATTAAGATGTTCAATGGATTCCGTTAAATTCTCTGAAGCAGTGAGGAGCATTTTTATGACCTCGTTCTCTTTTAACTCAGGGTTTTCTTCTAAATAAATCTCCATGAGCATTTGAATATTTCCGGAATGTGACCTCAGGTTGTGGGATACAATATGAGCGAAATTTCTTAAGCGATCATTTTGTTCCTCGGTAATTTCCAGAATAGATCTGATCTTGCTTTGAGCTCGTTTAAGTTCTGAAATGTCCGTTGCAACACATAGGTAACCTGTAAGTGACTCATTATCATATATCGGGGTTACAGTTAACTGAATGGGTAGGGCTTCCCCGTTTTTACAGCGGTAATTCCACTCTTTTGTATCGGGTTTTCCTCGATTTGCCATAATGTGGAAAACTTCTTCTGGCTCAACTTTCCTGCCATGAGCCTCAGAAAGTTCATTTGCTCTTATTTGGATTTCATCTTTAAAATGAAGATCCAGTAAGGTTTTCTGTCCGATCATTTCAGTTCTGGTATATCCCAGAAGATTCTCCGCTCCTTTATTGAACATTAAAATCGATCCCTGTTGGTCGAGTGCTATAATACTTACCCTGGTACTGGATTCCAGTAGATTTTCAAGCTGATTAAGAGTATTATGAAGTTCTTTTTCGGCCTCTTTAAGGGAGGAAATATCCGTGATTTGAGTTATAAAATGAAAAGGCTGATTATTTTCATCACGAACAATGGCTACAGATACAATAATGTGCTTGATTTTGCCGCTTTTATGTATCGCACGTTTTTCCATCTGGTAATGATCTATTTCTCCATCCAATAATTGGTTCCAAAGCTTAAGATCCTCTTCCAGATCCTCTGGATAAGTCACTTCCTGAAAATTGAGGGATTTTAGCTCATTGGCTGGATAGCCCATAATTTCACATAACCTATCATTTACTTCAATACAGATACCGGAAGCATCTGTGATAGCCATACCATCCGCCGCGCTTTCAAAACTTCCCCGGAAAGTCTCTTCACTTATTCTCAATTTTTCTTCAGCTTCTTTTTTTTCCGTGATATCATGCATCGCTATTACAGCTCCACTTATATTTTTTCTCTCATCATACAACCTTGCTCCAGTTATGTTAACAATTCTTTTCCTTCCGGTTCTAGCTTTTATTATCATTTCAGGTTTCCTGATTTCTCCCTCCTGAAGCATATTTATAAGCGGTATATCCTCAATTTTGAACAATGTTTTACCATCAGGTTCATATAAATTATAGTAACTGGCATATTCCGCTTGCGGAATATCTTTAGCAGGTAAACCATGCCATTTTTTTGCAGCCTTATTAAAAAGGGTCAGTTTTCCTTTACTGTCGCAGGCAATAATACCAATGTTTATAGTGTCAAGAACTGTATCCAACAGCTGCTCTCTTTTAAAATCCTGCTCTGGTTTAAATTCTATATTTGAATAATCCGAAATCTTTTTCAATGCAATTATTACATTCTCTCCGACACAAAGTGACTTATAGGTCATTGGAATAAAAAATCCTTTTGAATGCAGGAAGGTAATTTCACCGACCAGAATATCACCGGAGTGATTATGTGCAGCGAGAATTTCCTCAATTTCCTCTAGATCTTTTGGAGAAATGATTTTTTTCCAGGTTAATGCCCGTGCATCATTATAACCAAGAGAATGTGCTAACTTTGGGTTGAACCAGCTTTCATCTGGCTCCTCTGTATTTTGGATAGCCACACCGTGCAATCCATAGAGTTGGGTAAATTCAAAAATGTCTTCGTTTTCACAAATTATCGAAAAAGCTTCTGCAGTATTATTATTCATATTATTATTATTTTGAAAGCCTAACACTTTCCGCGAAATTGGGATTTTTTCATTTCCTTCTTTTGATTCAGAAAATTAAAATTTAATTGTAATTTACAGTAACAGCCATCTCCCCCATGCTGTTATAAAGGCCAGGAGCTTGCCCTGGATTAACATTTAAGGTCGCGCCAACCCTGAGTACTCTTTTTCCAGTACTAAGCCGATTATTCTCCGCAAGGCTACTGGTGAAATTCTTAATGATCATATTATGACTGCCGTTAGTTAGTTCATACTCATTCTTAGAGAGACTAATTGAAAAGGCGAAATCCTGTTCCCCTGTAATTTCAAAAGTGGCAGCTGATAAATTTAAAATATCCTTTAATTCCACACCGCCTGAACTAATCCTGGTATTATCTGGCGTTAAAATCACATCCCCTCCTGTTCTTGTATCAAGAGAAGCAAAATTCAAATTTGAAGTGGTAGTAATACCAATGGGCTGAATAATAGTTGCGGAGCCAGTAAAATTAGCTGTAGCCTGCCCTTGTGAATAAACGTGATTTATACACGAAAACAAAATTATATATAAAAAAAGCAATGAATTTTTCACCTGATAGGTTTTAATTTAGATGCAAATTTATAACACAATACTTTTTATTCGACACAAGGTTTAATTTATTCGTTGAAATACACTTTTTTCCGTATATATTATGATTTTTTGTAGGATTAATTCACATTATATTTGTAGGATTTTTAAACAGATAGCATTATTACTAGAAATTTCGATAAATAATGGGTGGTAGAAAAATAGAATTTAATTGAACAGCTAAGCTTTCTTACAAACTATATTTCTTTTGATATTACCCATGTAGTTAGAAAACCTATGCCCCCCCTTTTAGGTTTAATGACGTTAATTAAAGAAGACAGATTGTCGGAAGAAGATATTAAAGTCTACAGCGAGTACGTACATCAAAACTGTTTGTAAGGAACTGGATGAATTAACCATTGAGTTGATAAGACTTATCAAAAAGAAGAATCTAAAATTTTCCTATAAATAATTTATAAATCTTTACGATGCCTAAAAAGAACTACTTTCTCAATGTAATTTAACCAGCATACGTCTCAGACTTTAAATCTAATTCTAATAATTTAAACCTATTAAGTGGTTTCAAAATATAGGAATCTACAGATTTATATCCTTGGGCTTTTTTTTGATCATTTTGATCAATTGAGGATGTAAGTAAATGAATGATGATATTGAGATGGGAAAAATCCTTTTCTAATATTTCCATAAATTCCCAACCATTTATTTCGGGCATATTTATATCCAAAAATATTATAAACAAAAGGTTCTTTCTATTTCCATTTTCATTTAAAAAATTTAAAGCAAGAGATGCAGAACTGAAGTCATACGTATTTTCCTCAGGAAATTCTTTTTGAAAAATTCTTTTATTAATTAACGTAGTAATTTGGTCATCATCAATAAATAAATATTTTGTTTTCATTTGGTAGGTTTTAATACAAAAATGGTGATTAAGGCAGACTTCTTTTAATAAATTTACAAAATTATTATGTACTCTACAATTCCGTTATTTTAGGTATGTCAATTTAGAGTGATATATCAGTGAATATGTACCTAATGAATATGCCCAGAAAAAAATGAGCGTAATAGGTTTAAGGCTAAAGCGGGATCTCTTAGGTGAAAGTTCCCTGGATTTCGAGGGAGTAAAAAATATAAAAAACATCGTGGTAACCCGAAGCTTTGAAAAAATGTATAGTGAGTTCGATGATCTCGGAGAGCGCGTAGCTACTTATTCGGCAAAAGCTGCAACAAAACTTCGCAAACAGGATTCCAACTGCCCCCTCCTCTATGTATTTTTAATTACCAATCCTTTTAGAACCGACCTTAAGCAGTATCGAGCCAATACAGTAGTGAAACTATCCAATCCTACACTTTTTATGGTTTTGACTAAAGCTCCATTAGATGGTCTTACAATGATATATAAGTCCGGTTACCAATACAAAAAAGCCGGTGTGATTATTATGGGAATTACCCCTGCATCTGAACGGCAGCTTTCCTTATTTTCTGTGGAAGATCCTAGGCATCATATCCTGATGAAAACAATAGACCGGCTAAACTAATCTGAAAATGGAAAGATTCAATTTGCGGGAATGGATCGTCGCCGTACCTGGAAGATGAAACAGGAACAACTTTCAAATCGTTATACTAATAGGATTGATGAAATTATTAGGGTTAAGTCTAATTAATAATTAGGGGAAAATTAATCTGGAGTGAAAGTTAGCCTCAGGAGTTTTGAAAGCATTTTTTAAGGCCTGGTATAAAATCACAACCTGTTGTACTCCGTCATCTTTTGAATTAGAAAAACCAGAGGATTAAAAATAATAAAATATTAATTCTCCAGCACTATTTCAAAATAGCAAACATCTGCATTCTCATAATGAGCCGGTAAGCCTTTTGAATCTTTTAGTTTTTTAATTCCGAGGAAATTAAATCCGGCATTACTATAATGGGAAATTATTATGCTGTTATAACAACAGGTATCCAGTCTTATAAATTTTTTATTGTTTTGCTGAGCATACCTTTTTCCTCAGCTTACGATTTCGGAAACAAAATTACGCCCCCTAAAATGAGGATTGGTTGCAATTCGATGAATATATGGCAGGATCCCTGTTTTTTTTCCTCTTATTTCAGCATTGCTAAAAGTTACCTCCCATATACAAGCTATCCTGTTAACAATGACGATCTTAAATTGCCTATTTTCCTCCAGCTATTTAATTATAAGCTCGCGGTCAAATTCCGGCCACTGGTTTTACGGAAATTTATATGATGTTGTTCCATTCATAATTTAAGCAGGAACGAATTCGTGAATCATAAATTGACGAAGTTAATGCTCACGTTACTACAACAAATTTCACACATTCGGGTAGTTCAATCGCTTAATATCATTTGTATTTTATTCTATAATCGAGGAAGCAACTTCTCGGTGAATCCTCCATTTTCCGTCATTCTTATCTTTTTTAAGAATAACTAAAAATGTATTGGATAATTCAACAGATTGGCCTTCAGGATTAGTGTAGTAAACAAAACTAGTTCCGAAATCATAAGCAACTGTATCACTAACTATTACAGTTTCCTGTGGTCTCATCTTTATACTATCATAACTAAATTGTCCCATTCGTTTTTCACGTACCCTCTTGTATTCTAACCAATCCCCACCTCCAGGTGATACGCCTTTAAAGTTAGATGTGGAATATTGCTTTAAATCACCGTAACGTTTTTCTTTAATAGCCAGTTGAAATCCCGCCCTGGTCTTTTCAATTGAATCTAATTCTGCCTGAACCTCAATATTTTTCGTGTTATCAGTCTCAAGTTCGGATTTTTTGTTTTTCTCACTACAGGAAATTAGTGTCGACGATAAAAGTAGAAGAATTAAATTTTTCATATCTGTGTATTTTTTGGCTTAGAAATAATTGCGAAATGTATTCTAAAATAGTTTGTTTCAGTTTAAAACTAAGGTTTTTGTTCATAAACAAAGGTAGCAAAAAAACATAATATTTTTTTTATAACAACCTCAATAACAATATCTTATATGTATATTCAATATTAGCAAGGAAAAATCTTAAGTAATTTTTAGCCCTAATACCAGGGTTTTATATCACCTCAAAATTTATCTTTATAAGGCTAATATTTCTCGGTTTATAATTCTTAGGATTCCATTTTTTTGACTTTCGCTAATCCAATATAAACCGAATATTTAGCAGTTGAAATTTTAGCCATTTTGAATTATTTCAACATTAAGCAGGTTTAATTAAAACCAGGAAAAGTAATGGAAAAATTTGTCCGCAGTGCGGGACGAAAAGGACAGCAAGAGGGTAACACGCAGCGCGATGTTAAGTCCTTATTTACTTGGGATCTGAGGCTAAAAGCCCTCAATCAGTATTAAATTATAAGATCAGTCTACCCCACTTTCTTACTTTTTTATGAAAAAAGCCTGGGAAGCCAGTAAAGACAGGATATTTTTTATGAAAAAATGGGTTTTAGACACCACTCACCACTTTCACCTCCACTCCGCAAAAGCTCCATTTCAGAAAATGAGGTTCGTGAAAAAAGTCTTGGACACGAGCCAAAAAGCTTTTAATGTTAATTGGGAAATGAGATAATTCGATGAAGCTTTTTGACTCAAGTCCGCCTGGTCCAAACTGAAATTCGACAATCAGAATTTCAAGTTTTCTCTTTTTATGGAAGCTTCTTACACCACCTTCCCTTTTGCTGCCAAAGCAACAAGCTTTGAAATTAATCGGAGTGCATAAACCGGCTTACCTATTTATAACTCCTCTATAATTTCAAAGCTTGAAGATACAGTGGGCACCAAAAGGTAATGCGAAGGCGCTGGAAGAAGTAAATGAAAATAGCGGAACTATCTATTCATTCTGATCTACATCCGGTTCCAGTTCACCCTCAAAAGGAAAATGCTCCAGATGAAAAAAGTAAATGGCTGAAAAGAGTTTTCAACATCGGCAACATTTTTAAAATAGGAATTTAATTCCATTTGAACTTTTGAATTTTACTTTCCAATTTTTTTTGATGCATTTTATTTTGTATTGAGTCTTCACCTCCTATCATTACTGAAGTTATCAACAATAGCAATTTTTAGGTTTTATATATTATAGCTTACATTTAGCCCTGGTTTGACTTTCCGGTAAGTTAAAAGTTCTGTTATGGAAAAAGGATTTTCTCAGCCGCTGCGGCAAAGCCTTCATTCCCTCGAAGTGAAGATAGATGAGCTCATAAAAGCTGCAAAGGTACAACCCCTGGCACATACCGAATACTTCCTTCTGGATAATGCTGATTTTATTCAGCTATTTAAAATCACGGCCAGGACAGCACAACACTGGAGAGAAGATGGGGTGATTGAATTCCTGCAGGTGAAAGGAAAGATCTATTATAAAATTGGTGATGTCAAAGCTTTTATTGATCGGAATCGCCAGGCAAGAAAACAGCGATGAAGGAAGTTAGCTTATCGGTTCCCATCCAAATGCTTATCGATGCCCAGGTAAATGGGTATGTCAATAAACTGCGTTTATTCCTGCTTTTAAAATTTTGTTACCCCAGTGGAAAGCTTAAGTTCGATAGAGAGGATTTACTGGATATGGAATGGATGGGAATGATCAAGTCCCGAAAAACCACCAAAAAATATATTGAGTTTTTATGTGAGAAAGGTTGGTTACAGCTCAATGCTAAAACCGGCTATTATATCGTAAAGTCTTTTGACCGGATAAGGGAAGAAGAGGACTGGAGTGTAAGAAAAGCTTTTTCTATAGGATTTGATTCCTACCTAAACCTGAAGGCCATTATAGGAGGCATTTTATATGCCTATTTGCATACCGATTTCTGGAGAAAAACCAGGAGGAAGAAAAGCGTACACTTAAAAGGCAGTACCTATCATTTTCTATCCCCCAGGTTTAACTTTAAAGAACAACCTGCACCGGTGGCCGTTTCAGGATTAGCTTCTATTTTTTCAATCTCTGCTGCTACAGCATCACGATTGAAGAAACTGGCCGATCAGTATAAACTGATCGAAGTGGAAAAGCATTATAGTCCGCTTATTTTTAATAAAAAGGCTATGAACTTGTGTCTGAAGTACAATGATAAACCTCATAACCTGGTTTACCGGGATGGTGGTTACCGATTACAGCTAATTGACACTATTTTACCTCTTTTTCCGTTCAAAAACAGGCAAAAACTGAAAGCATAAAGAAAAGGCTATAGATAATTATTGAAAAAATACTTTTAGCCTTGCGTTTTTTGTTTGTTTATTTGGTTTGGTTTGTTTTGGGGTATTTTGGTGATTTTTGTTTGCCGATGATGGCTTTTAATAGGTTTTAGTGCCCGCTAAGCAGCCATTTTTAATATCCTCGATACCACCTCAATTACTGGTTAATTGTTGTCTACATGAAGTCCAGGAATACTAAGGATTTCGAGCTTGCACACCACTTGTTCACTACTCTTCCATTACTAGTACACTAATGGGACACTACCCTACTAACACTAGTCTATTTCTGGAATTGCTTTTATACCAGGGGTTTTGCTGGCCAGATTAAGTCGGAGTAAACATTAAATTGTTTTACCCTGTCATTCGTCCAATTTTATTCCGAAAAAAAGACGAATGAGTTTCCTTGCAGCAGAACATCTACAGATTGATTATAATACCCCCTTTGGTAATTCTCTTTATAACACACAACACCCTTTATTCCGTTCCTATCAATTATAAGCTGGTTTTCCATTTAAACTCTTAAGAACATCACCGATTTCAAGGCCAGATTTTTTTCCCCGGAGATTCAGTCCTTATCTCGAGAATTTCGTATTTCGGTTTAAAGTAATAAACTTCTATATTTTTGTACATCTCCATATTACTACCACTACTTTTAACAGGTATATTAGAATTTTCTTTAACGCGACTATACCCTTTTTGAGCAACAACTACCCCGCTCATGTCAAAATGAAAAGGCTCATTAAATTTTCGGTTTGGTTTTAAGCATATCTGCATGCCCTGGTAATCAAGGATTATTTTGAAACGATTCAAGATTTTGACTCCAATACTTCCATCCCTATTTATAGAATTATCCATTTCTTCGGTGTAGATTGTATCAGGAAAGCTGGTTGTAATTTCTTCAAGCCTCAGTTTTCTGAAATTTAGCTCTTCAATTCTGCTATTTGATCCATAGTTACTGCCAGCGCGAGATCATGGACATTAAGAAATGGATATATTATTCCTGTTTATTAAGATAATTTCTAATTTCTATACCTTATAAAATCCTTTATTTAATCAATTATGCAGTTTTTTAATTAAAATAATTATAATTTTTTGTAACTTCTATCTACTCAATTCTATTGCAAAAAGAGGAATAAATTGAAAATAAATAAGTTTTAACAAAAACTAACTGTAAGCAGTAATCACAGCTTATTTGTTTTTAATACAGGAAGCATTAACCAGGGTTAAAGTACTTCTCCGAAATTTCTTCACTTACCCTGCCCCTGCCCTGTAACTAATGATAGGATCCTAAAGTGCCTACTGGATTTAGAAATGAATAAATCAGTATTAGATATCTGGTCACCCCCTTTTAAACTAAGCCACAAGCACAGTATTTCTCAAATTTTTTAATCAGGTATGAATTGGATTCCTGTTATAATAGAAAAATTAGTGATGTCGAATAGCAGTTAATGAATATTGAATTTGTTGAAGTTGTTATTTAATACGTTGAAAGGCAGTGTAATGCAAACAAAAATTAAAATATTATTATTTTTTTTATTGGTTATAATGCCCTGGGTGGGTATTGCTCAGTATTTATATAAATCCACTCAGATTGAAACAGATTTTTTCTCTTCGGCGCCTATAGAAAATATTCATGCGGTTTCTAAGAAAGGGAAATCCGTACTGAACGCAGAAACGGGTGAGGTTTTATTTGAAGTCAGAATCAGAACCTTTCAGTTTCGCAAGGCAAAGATGCAGGAGCATTTTAATGAAAATTTTATGGAAAGCGTTAAATATCCTACCGCCACTTTTAAAGGAAAAATCAGGGAAAAAATCAATGTGTCGGAAAACGGAGAGTATCCGGTAACCCTTCGTGGCATCCTGGATATCCACGGTGTTAAGGAAAACAGAGAAATCCCGGCTAAGCTTAATATTCAAAACGGAAATATGAAATTGCAAAGCAAGTTCGACGTAGCCTGCAAAGACCATGATATAGAAATACCCAAAATACTCTGGAAGAATATTGCGGAAGTTGTTCGCGTAAAAGTAAATGCTAACTATGTAAAAATGTAAAAAATGAAGAGATTACTAACTTTCTGTTTGATTTTATCTTTTTGCGGTTTATCTGGACAGGACTTGGATTCTATAATGCAAAATATAGAATCGGGTACAGGTAATGAGCCGGTACTTGCTACTTTTAAGAGTCCGAAATTGGTTTTATTGCAAACCAACGAAACACAAAAGAAACAGGAATTAGTTTTTTGGGTGGGCCATAGATTTGGGGATATTGCTGGGGAATTTGGTGGTTCTCATAATTTATTTGGCCTAGATTTCGCCACAGACATTCATTTAGGCTTCGATTATGGAATTAATAATGATCTTACAGTAGGAATCGGGAGGAGTAGATTTAATGAAACCTATAACTTTCAGGGTAAATACCGCCTCCTTCATCAGCTGGAGGAAGAAATGCCTGTTTCCGTCACTCTTTTTGGCCAAAGCAGTTGGATTACCAGGCAAGAATCTTTTAATAATGAGTTTCCGACAGATGGTGATAGGATTTCACATTTTTTTCAGGTGATCCTTGCCAGAAAATTTTCATCCTCAATATCCTTAATGCTTAATCCGGGATATTTAATCAGGCCTGAGGCACAGCTTGAAGATTCCAGTGATAAAGCCAGTTTTTTTGTTCTGGGAATGGGCGGACGTTTTAAATTCACCAAACGCCTATCCCTTATTATCGATTACACCTTGGTAAATGGCCTCGACCGCCCCGACGATCTTAGTACCAAGTACTTTAATCCTTTGGGCATTGGTCTGGAAATCGAAACAGGAGGACATGTCTTCAGCCTTAATTTCCAGAATTCGCGCTATATAACTGAAAACAATTTTATCCCCCATACGCAGCGATCGTGGGAAGACGGGGGATTACGATTCGGGTTTACTATTTCGAGAAATTTCTACCTGGGGCCTAAAGAAGAAAGGTTCTTTAAAAACGAAAACTAATAGTTAGTTCTTATAGAGTGTATTATTAATCTTAAATATTTTAGTCATGGACAGAAAAACTTTTATCAGGAAAACATCGGTAGGGATTTTAATAGGGATACCCACGATGACATTATTAAGTTGCTCAAGCTCAGATAATGACTCAAGCCCAAGTCCGGGAACGGATGATGATCAGGGGTCTTCAGATCCTAACTGTCTGGAAAACGGTACAGATACCTCTATTAGTGCCAATCATGGCCATAGCCTTTCTGTTTCTAAAGATGATGTTGCTGCAGCAACTGAAAAATCCTATACTTTAAGTGAGGGTAATGGACATACTCATGAGGTAACAATATCAAAAAGTCAATTTGAAACTCTGCAAGGTAATACCCAGATAACAGCTACTTCAACATCCGATTCAGGTCATACCCATAATGTTACAGTATCCTGTCTGGCATAGAAAATAGGCGTGTTACCCAAGAGAAGAGAATATTTTCCCGCTAGTAAAAATTTCATTTTGCAAGTGCAGTAATTCCCCGTCTTAAAATTTTTCCAACCTGGCCTCAACAAGGTTGAAGGGCAGTGGAGAAAATATGGCCCGGCTTACGGTTTCGAGGGTGGCCGGGCATTAAAGTTCTGGATGCAGCTGTATCTAGTTGGTCTAGTTGAAAATAATACAATGAATTCCAATACATTCGCTGTTTAACTTGTTGTGCTTTCATACTTCATCTATTAACATAAAGTGAATATCATTATTAAAAACCCTATATTCCATTATCTAAAATAAATCTGATGGCTCGATTTTATGTCAACCGGTCAATACGCTCACTAATTCGAAATTTTAAAAATGTAACAGCATCAAAAAGAGGTGACAGTAAAGGAGCCATTGGAAGTAAATCTAATGACTGAAGAATGAAATCATACATGATCCAAAAAGGAAAACGCTCAAGATACCAAATCTGAAATTTCAAATCTTAAAGTTTTCGCTCATTATTTGAATTTTCTTTGTAATTTTATAACATCAAAGACGATTAAATTTAATTAGTTTAATTGTTTTAATAGGTTTAGTGAACGATTCGGTGAATGTATTTTGAACGTTCGGTGTAAAGTAGGAGTATCAGTGAGTTCTTAGAGCCGCAAAATTTCCTGTCATCCCGACTTTTGTTGTATCAAACAACATAAAATAACACCTAAATAAATGATTTTCAGTATTTTAATAAAATAGTGGGTCATTTATTGCTATTAAAATCAAATAAAAAGTGACCTAATCGGTTACCTTTTTTTCTTACCTTTTCCTTAGCCTTGGGGCTTTAGCCTGATTTGACTTTCAATAATTATGTTAAATCGGTTACCTAAATTATATTGGGCCCTTTGCTGTTTTTACTTTACGCTTAACTTCCCGTACACTATAAAAACAGCATAGGATCCGGCGCAGGTAAGTTATAGTAGATTTGAGGCAAAGTTTTCTTATTCTACAATTCATCTAAATAAAAATCCCGAAAGCTAACTTTCGAGATTTTCTTACTAATTAAAAAACTGAAGAATTATTCTTTTCCTTAGTAACCAAATCATAGACACAAGGGATTACAACCAGATTTAAAATCGTTGCCGAAAGTAAGCCACCCAGGATTACCACAGCCATAGGGCTCTGGATTTCACTTCCGGGTTCTCCTCCTTTTAATGCTAAAGGAATCAAAGCAAGTCCTGTTGTGAAAGCAGTCATCAATATAGGGTTCAATCTGTCGAGTGCCCCGGTTTTGATGAGATCATAACCTTTCAGACCTTCTTTTCGTAAATCTTCATATCTGGAAACCAGTAATATTCCGTTTCTTGTAGCGATTCCGAACAGACTGATGAAACCAATGATTGATGCAATACTTACAATTCCGGAGGTAAAGTGAACTATCAGTATCCCACCAATCAGTGCTAGTGGCAAGTTGATCAAAACTACAAATGCAAGTTTCACGTTTTTGAATTCAAAATAAAGCAACAGAAAAATAACGAAAACGGCGATTACGGCAGTGATCAAAAGCATTTGAGATGCTCTGGATTCACTTTCAAACTGTCCGCCATATTGAACCCTGTAACCTTCAGGAATATTCACCGAAGAGTTTAGGGTTTCCCGGATCTCTTCCACCGCACTCCTTAGGTCTCGTCCCTGAACATTGGCTGCTACCACGATTTTACGCTGCACATCCTCCCTGCTAATGGTACTTGGGCTGCTTACCGAGGAAACAACTGCAACTTGTTCGAGTGGCACCTGTGATCCATTTGGAAGACCTATCAAAGCATTTTTAATATTCCCGATGCTGTTTCTAAAATCTTCTCCATATCGAACTACGAGATCAAAATACTTCTGACCTTCATAAACCTCGCCCACCACGTGACCGGAAAAGGCTATATCCACCTGCTCCATAAGTTGCCCTACGCTCATTCCGTAAGCCGACAATATCTGGCGTTTTGGCGAGATCTTAATTTGCGGCACTTCGATCTGCTGATCTACCGCGACATCGGCAAGCCCATCGATAGGCGTGATGTTTACCTCAACACTTTTACCTATTTCGTAAAGCTGTTGTAGATCTGGTCCTAAAATTTTGATCGCAATATTGGCTCTCGTACCAGATAACATATGGTCGATCCGATGAGCTATAGGCTGTCCCAAAGTGATATTCACCCCGGGAACTATGCTCAGTTTTTCCCTGACTTCTTCAAAGAATTCTTCCTTTGACTTGTCATCCAAAGTAAATGGCACGTCAATCTCGGCTGCATTTACGCCCTGGGCGTGCTCGTCCAGTTCTGCTCTCCCGGTCCTTCGGGTAACCACATCCACTTCAGACATTTCAAGTAACAATTGCTCCACCTGTTTCCCGGTCTTGTTACTTTCCTCAAGTGATATTCCCGGAGGTCCAACCACGCTAATAACCATAGAACCTTCGTTAAATTCAGGAAGAAAACTTCTCCCTAATTGTGTGAAAATTGCAATACTCAGCAGAAAAGCAACTACGGTTACCGCAATTATGGTTTTAGGAATTTTTAATGCCCGATTAAGAACATCTGCGTAGCTTTTCTGCAACCATTTTTCAACTTTAGTGCCTTCAGCCTGCTTCTTTAACATTTTTTCATCCTTAAGAAGGTAAGAACATAATACCGGAGTAACTGTTATTGCGACCACCAATGATGTTAATACAGAAGTAATAAAAGCAATACCGAGAGGTTCCAGCAATCGACCTTCCATTCCTCCAAGGAAAAACAGCGGCACAAAAGAGACGATAATTATAAGGGTTGCTATGATGATGGAACTTCGGATTTCAACCGATGCATCTCTTACTACCGTGATCACCGATTGTCTTTCGGCCTTTGGTTTTTTAATATTCTCCCGCAAGCGTTTATAAACGTTCTCCACGTCAATAATAGCGTCATCTACGAGCGCTCCAATTGCGATCGCCATACCTCCTAAACTCATCGTATTAATGGTATAGCCCAACCATTTCAAAACAATAATGGAAACCAGTAATGATATTGGAATGGCTAGTAAGGAAATAAAGGTGGTACGCCAGTTCATCAGGAAAATGAACAGCACAATGACTACAAAAAAGGCACCTTCGAGCAAGGTCATATTCAGGTTGCTGATGGAGGCCTCAATAAAATCTGCCTGGCGGAAGATCTGACTCCTGATCTCCACGCTTTCCGGTAGACTCATCTGCAATTCAGCGATCGCTTCATCAAGTCTTTCAGTAAGCTCCAGGGTGTTTACATCTGGTTGCTTGGAAATTGTCAAAATAACAGCGGGACTGGCATTCAAAGATCCATCACCTATCTTATCGGCAGCGCCGATCTTCACTTCAGCCACATCCTTGACCTTGATGCTTTGGCCGTTCACCTGTTTTACAAAAGCCTCCTCCAGGTCCTCTACTTCATAAGCCCTGCCACTACCTTTGATGATGTACTGACTTCCGTATTGGTTCAATAAACCGCCAGGGGCGTTTACATTTGCCTCCTTAATTTTTTCAGTAAGTTCAGCAAGGCTAACCTTGTAATATTTCATCTTTTCGGGATCGGCAAAAACCTGGTATTGTTTATAATCTCCACCGATGACCACCACATTTGCAATCCCTCCTATTGCTTTGATCCTGGGGCGGATTTGCCAGTCAGATAAGGTTCTTAGCTCCATTGGGTTCAGACTATCTGAAGTAACTCCCAGCAGCATTATTTCTCCCATAATAGAAGAGATCGGGGCCATTGTAGGAGCTCCTATCCCGCCGGGTAGGTTTTCACGAACCATTGGAATACGTTCACTTACGATCTGTCTTGCCTTATAAATATCAGTTCCCCAATCGAATTCTACCCAAACGATGGAGATCCCCGCGGCTGAGGAAGAACGTATTCTCCTCACATTCGGCGATCCGTTCATCGCAGTTTCGAGTTGATAGGTTACCAGTTTTTCTACCTCTTCAGACTCCATTCCGTGGGCTTCCGTAAGTATGGTCACAGTAGGCGCCGTAAGATCAGGGAATACATCCACGTTCATAGTACGTGCAAGGTAAACCCCTGTGACGCTCAGTACCACTGCTGCCAGAAGAACAAGTAGCCGGTTATGAAGCGAAATTGATAATATTTTATTTAACATCTAATTTCATTTTCAGCATTAATGTTCATGACCGTGTCCCGGAGTTTGTCCTGACATTGAAGCCATCTTCACCTGGTAGACACCTGTGGTGACCACAACTTCTCCGGCCTCAAGACCACTTAGCACCTGTACGCTCTTACCGTTTCGCTTCCCGATCTTTATAGATCTTCTTTCGAAACTCTCGCCTCCGGTTTGTACGATGACGGAATAATTGCCATAATCCTCCAGTAAGGCAGCTTCAGGAACTATGATTCCGGTTTCAGCATCGCCGAGGGCGATTTGAACTTCTACAAAGCTCCCTTCCGGCATTTCAATAGCTTCATTCACTTTTATGTATATCGGGATCATCGGCTTCTGGTTTTCAACTTCTCTGCCTACAGAAATTACCGAACCTCCTGCACTTTCAACTTCCTTCCATTCTCCATTCTCATTCTTATACCAAACATTAGCGATAGATTCTTTGCTGGGATTGTGAGACGCACTCAACTGTGTTTTTAATAACCGTGATTTATCTGTCCCGATCGTAACCAGATTCGCTCCTTGTTCAACATAATCCCCGTTGGAAGTATTGATCGATTTGATAAATCCGTCAAAAGGGGAGCGGATCTGCTTCCCGTCGGCTCCATAATTGGAGGCGAGCGCACGGTAATTCGCTTCGGCGACGCGAAAATCACTTTCCACCCTTTCAAACTCCGATTTGGGAACGATCCTATCTTCATAAAGTTCCTTTTTCCGCTCATATTCAGCTTTCGCCTGATCGTACCTGGCTTTTGCCTGGGCAATCTCAGCCTGAATATTATTGGATGAAAGGCCTTCACTACTCAAATTCATCAAAAGCTGACCTATTTTTACCTCAGTGCCTTCAGTAAGGTTTTCTAAAACGAAATTTACCATTCCGTTGGCTCCGGCTGCAAGGGTTTTGTAGGTGCCGGGAGCGGCTTGCCATACCCCTGAGGTATGAACAATGTCATAGACTTCACCCTTAGTGACTGGTTTTGTCTGAAAATCGATCCTCCAGGCCTGTTCCTTCAAAAAGCTGATACCTGCTTCTTCACCTGCAATTACATTTTTTGAAGCTTCTGCAGCCGAGGCATAAACCTGAACGTCATTCATGACGATTCTGTCTGAATATTCAGGAGTTTTTAGATCAAATACCAAGTCGTAAGTACCAGGTTCTTTCGGCTGTAAGGCTGGAGAAAAAATACCAGGAGAGGATGGCGCTTCTGCCGTGTGACGTATTCCGCTTTCTCCTTTAATTAGACTAACGGTTAGGGAGCCTTCCCGAACCGGCTGATGTTTGTCCAGAACAGTGAAATGGGTCGCAAATTTGCTGGTTTTCCCCTCCACCAGAGCTGGAAATTCCACGAATAGTTCCGTCTGGTCTGTCCAGACGGTTTTACTTATCGCAGGAACTCCCGTGCTCAGGTGATTCCCTTCTGGATCGTGAGCGTGATCTTCCTCCTCGTTATTCCCGCAGGAAAACAGCAAAAGGGAGATGCATACTATAATAATATATCTCATATCTTATTTAATATCAATTTTAGTGGTCGTGATGCTCAGTTCCATCCTCGTGGGTATGCTCGTCTGATTCCTGGTGATGGTCTAAAGAATCCTCACCAAGCTTAAACTCTTCCTGTTCGGAATGCTCCTCGTTTATATGACCGCCATCCTCATCATGCCGATGCCCGTGGTCATCATTAGCTGTTTCTCTACAAGCTGAAAAACTGAAAATTAATATTGCTGCAAAAAATAAATTCTTGAAATTCATAATGTTTGATTTTAAATTATAATTGATGTTTTAAAAGTTCTGCTTTTAGCTGAAAAAGCTCTTTTTGCATTTCCAGCATTTTATTATACCCCTGACGGTAGAATTCGACTTCCCTGTAATAATCAAGAAAAGACAATTCCTCCAGTTTATAGGCTTTAAATAAAAGTTCTTCGGAATTCAGGTTCTTAAAGGTTTCTTGATATTCCTCGTATTTACTCCTTAATAACTGGTATTGCCGATAATTTTCCTGAAACATTGTATAAAGTTCGGCAGTTTCTGCGGCTGTATTAGCTAGGGTATACTCCAGATTAAATTTGGCTGCTTTTACCTTATTATTGTTGTTCCAAAGGGGAATGGAAAGTCCGCCTAAAAAACCGGAATAATTACTGGAATTTACCCCCTGGTAATTATAGCCAATGGTAAGATCTGGAAGGATCTTATTCTTTTCCAGCTTCACTTGTTGTTCAGCAAGGGATTCCCGGGCATTTAGCATCTGAAGCTCGGTGCCTGCGGAAAGTTTTTCATCCCAAAGTGTCTGCATTTCGGCCACTGCTGAGTCTTCAAAAAACTGGAATTGATCTGTTTGAATCGGGTTTCCACCATTCAGTTTTTGAATGTCCATCAGCGTATTTTTGATACGTATCTCTATTTGATCCTCTTCAAACTGATCCTGCAACCAGGCAAGCTTTGCCTTGTTTAGTTCCAGAATGCCAATCTGTTCCGCATTAAATAATCGCTGAATCTGGTTGTATACCTCTTCTGCCTGTTGGACCCTTTTCTCCTCTAACTCTTTTCGCTTCTGAAGATTTTGTAGTTCTAAAAGCTGCTTTTTCGCCTTTAGAAGAACTTCCTGGCGCATCATTTTGTATTCCATTTCGAGTAACTCCTTCTGTTTATGGATGCGTTTGCTTCGGGAACTGTAAACTGTAGGAAATTCAAATCGCTGAGAGATCTGGTACTCATAATAATCATCGGTTTGGTGTTCTCCAAACGGAAGATAAAAGGCTGAGACCTGCGGATCCTGCAGGTTATTCTCTGTCTTGTTGCCAAGGTTTTTACCGGCAATAAAAGACTGATATGCTTTGAGCTGCCTGTTATTCTGGCTTATCTCCTTCAGAATGTCTTCCATTCCGATATTCTGAGCAAATGAACCAATAGAGATAAGGAATCCGCAGACAGCGGAAACTATATATCTGTACATAATATTTGATTTTAGTTTAATCTATATGATAAGGTCGGCCCTCTGTCCTCAAACAGTGGCCTGACTTGGCGATCAAACAAATTGGGGAGGTCCCCGGAGGGATAGATACGATAAGTAAGGATTAAAATATTTTGGTGGTGGCTGATAATTTCCAATAAGATCAGCAAGCGGGTCTTCTGATAATACAGGCTGTT
The DNA here is from genome assembly GCF_020164485.1 of Salegentibacter tibetensis. Classification (GTDB taxonomy): domain Bacteria; phylum Bacteroidota; class Bacteroidia; order Flavobacteriales; family Flavobacteriaceae; genus Salegentibacter; species Salegentibacter tibetensis. The sequence goes on along the minus strand of NZ_JAIQZA010000044.1, from coordinate 3,385 downwards.
GCAAGAAAACCTGAAGAATAGGCTTTTCGGCTTTTACCTTTTTAGGGGTAATAAGCTCAGTTGAAATTTTGACAACGAGAACTTCAGAACTACTCCCTCCATGTGAGTGCATAGCCAGCAGGATAGAAAAAAGATCTTTAGAGTTTTTAGATTTCTTTTCGTCCTGATGTTCCTGGGTATGGGTGTGTTCCGTTATGTCATGATCTTGTGTCTCTTGGTGTTCATGATGCAAATGGGGTATTATCTGATGTAAGAGCATCAGAGAAAATAATCCCAAAAGAACAAAAGCCTTTATTTGAAGTTTCACCTGCACCAGCTAAAGATATGAATAAATACCTGTTTTCTTAACTATTTTTAGGGTCAAAAAAGAATCATTTATTTGTGATGAAATAATGCAGTCTCTATTAGGAATCCATATAATTGTTTCTTGCTTCCTTAAAGCCATGTATCAATCCTTTTCTCTAGTGTGATAAAGCAGTCTGAAACTGAAATTGATCGCTCTAACTATAATGTAGGTGTAGGCAACTGGGCCTCTGATATGGTAGTAGGAGATACTGCTGAAGTCACCATTAACATGGAGCTAAACCGAAAAAATTAATCTACCCTAATTTTAATTAATCGAACTTCTGCTCGGTTAATTATTAATGTAAAATAAAGTGCCGCAGACAAGCTCACGCCACTTTATTGTTAAAGCCAACCTAAAAACATTCTATATAGAATGTTTTTAATTAGCTTTGCAGTATGGAACAAGAATTAAAAACAGAAGCCACACGGAAATTAATAACGGAAAAGGCCTTTCAGCATTTTTATAAGAATGGATTCAAGTCCACCAGCGTTAATGAAATTATGAAAGCTACCGGATTGTCTAAAGGTGCATTCTATCACAATTTTAAAAATAAGGATGAATTAGGTGTCTTGGTGGTGAAAGAAGAATTGAACACGAGAATCTACAATGCAATGATTTCTCCTTTATATGCTGAAGGTGAAGCTAAAACTATCTTAAGGACCACATTTCTTAATAAGTTCCAGGCCTTTACAAGTGATGAAAAACTAATGGGTTGCCCGGTCAATAATTTAATCAATGAAATAGGCGGATCACAGAATTTGCTAAATGAAGCTCTAAAAGATCTTATAGACACCTGGGTGCAAGCTGTGGTTAAAATTATTGAAAGAGGTCATAAAGACGGTTCAATTAAGCCGGAAACCAATGCACAGCAAGCAGCCATTTACCTGGTAAGTTCTTTTGAAGGGATGCGCGGTATTCGTAAACTATACAGTAATGATCTAAATTGGAATGCTTATAGGGCAGCACTGGAAGAATACATTAACCAACTATAAAACCAAAGCAGGTTAGTTATAGGTAATGATTTTTAGAAAAATTTATTGCAATAGAGAAATAGATTCTCGCAGACTATATACTTAAAATTAAATATTATGTTCAAAATCATCAAAATAAGCACTCTTTCATTAATGGCTTTATTCCTTTTTTCAGCCTGTAATTTCGGTAATTCCGAATCTTCAGAAAAACAGGAAGAAATTGTAAAACAAGTAAAAGAAGATGAAAGTAACAATTTAAGAAAAGCACCGCAATTTGAGGTCACTACTATAGATGATCAAGAAATAAGCCTGGAGCAATCCCTGGCTGATAATAAACCTATGATGATCTATTTCACGGCATCCTGGTGCCCCATGTGCGCTAAAAACTGGCCCGCTATTTCAGAGGTTTATCCGGAGTATAAGGATAGAATAAATTTTGTAACAATAAGCATAGACCCTACGGATGATAAGAAGGTAATGACAAAACTCGCGGAAGAAAAGAATCTTGATTTCCCTCTAGTAAAAGGTACCCCTCAGGTGATGATAGATTTTGGAGTAGATAGCCAGGCTACTACTGTTGGTATTAATGAAAAAGGTTATGTAGAATTCCAGAAAGATAAAACAGTACTTACAACTGAGGAGTACCGAGATCTATTTGAGCAATTGCTAAACTAAATGGATTTTATTGGATTTTCATTTTTACAGGGCGTATTGGCGTTTTTAGCTCCCTGTGCCGTGGCTTTGTTGCCCGGATATATTCTCGCCTTTATTTCAAGAAATCCAGATAGCGGTTCGAACATCTCTGCACGTTTAGGCAGGGGCTTTAAATTAGCATCGCTTAGCATACTGGGAATCCTGATAATCTATAGTCTTGCCGGGGCAATGATTGTACTGGCAGGCCAGGTTTTAAAAGATTACATGAAATGGATCACTATTGGAATGGGAGCCATTTTAATTATTCTTGGAATTCTAATGTTGATAGGTAAGAGCATTTCATTTTCTTTTAATATCCAGAATTCAAACCCCAGAACAGAAGCTATTGAGGCTTTTATATTTGGAATTGGTTATGCTATTGGTGCGCTGGGATGCCTGTTCCCCTTGTTTCTAATTGTAGCCACCCAGGCGATAGCCGCAGAAACAGTTTGGGAAGGTGGTTCGTATATCCTGGCCTATTTTTCCGGAATCAGCGGAATGATGATCCTAACTATTCTCCTGGCCATTTTTGCCAAGAATTTTCTCCTGAAAAACCTGAGAAAAATACTTCCATATATGGAAAAAGTTACCGCTGTACTGCTCATTATTGCAGGAGTATATGTAATCTATTATCAAATGGCGCTATTTGAATTTTAAGGCTTAAGGCCATATGTATAGCGCTTTTTTAATTAATGTTTAATCTTAAAAATTTAAATTATGTCAAACCAAACGTACAAAATCGGTTTAGAACCGGTAAAACTAGAAGATGCTAACGAGCAACAAAAGGAAATCCTTGAAAAGGCAAAAAAAGCAAACGGGATGATTCCTAACATGTACAATAATATGGTGAATTTACCGGCCTTGCAGAACACTTATGATACCGGATATCATCAGTTTAGACAAGACAGCGAATTTACACCTGCTGAACAGGAAGTGGTATTACTAACCATCAGTATTGCAAATTCCTGTGGATATTGCACCGCAGCCCATAGCTATTTAGCTGAAAATGTTTCAAAAACACCAAAAGATGTTATTGAAGCCATTAGACAGGGCAATAAAATTGAAGATGATAAATTACGAGCCCTGCACGAATTCACTAAAGTGATGAATGAAAGCAGAGGGAATCCAACTCCAGAAGAGGCTAAAAAGTTCCTGGATGCCGGATATTCAGAAAAACAGATCCTTGCTATTATTCTGGCACAGGCTGTAAAAACTATAAGTAATTATTCCAACCATATTTTCCATACCGAAGTTGACGAAGCTTTTGCCGGGAATAAGTTGTAGTAAGTTTTAAATTAATAGGAAAGTCAACAAATTGACTTTCCTATTTTAAACAATTTCAAAAAATATATTGCTAAAAAAATGTCTATGAAAT
>NZ_JAIQZA010000043.1 GCF_020164485.1 Salegentibacter tibetensis | reverse complement strand
TTTTGAGTATTAGCCTCTTTGAGAAAGTAACTATAAATCAACTACTTAACAATAAAGAATACAGAAAGAATATTAATGACGATTATAACCAACTGAAAATGTTTAATTTATAACCGGACACTAGTGACAATTGATATAAAATTAAATGTTTAAAAAATTGACGGAGGTATGGAAAACCATATAATAATTATGGTTTAGATATTCTTTTATACATTTTAATAGCTAATAAACATATTAGGCATTAACTGAAGATTTCCATTAGCTTTATTTAAATGAAAAGAAAATCTCGCTAAATAAAAAGAGTAATCGGTTACTTTCACCAGCTCTGGTTAAAAAGAGTGCTATGAAGCAATTAAATCTCAGTAAAGAACTGGGGTTTTCTTAATTAAGCTTCTTGCAAATTAAGAAAAATGAAACTATAGATAAGAACACCAAAACGGGTTGCATCAGGATCTGTTTTGGCTGCAACTTTTCCATTTTCGCATTGAGCTTTTGTTTAACTTTCTCATCGATGTCCTTATCCTTCAAGGTCTGGCTTATAATTCAATAGCATGTGAAACCTCAGGATCAATAGATTAAAAAGCTGGCTGATTAGTTAATCATTTTCTCTTCTTCATAAACGCTCTATAAATATTTTATAGAATTCTATTATTTGTTTTTTTGGTGCTCACTTTACACCTGTTGATGGATTTATCTCACACAAAAAGCATAGCGGTTTGCTTGACCTTTTATTGCGTCCCATCCACAGGAAAGTTCTTCTAGAGATAGTAATCCATGTTCTGCTAATAAAATTATTACCTGAATAAGTCAAATAACTAAGAAAACCGTAAATATTTTACGGTTTACCGGAATAACCATTCTGCCTTTATTACTTACTATTGCTATACTATGAGAATCAAAAAATTACCTTCGTTCAACCTTCAGGAAATGCTTATCGTTTTGGCTATCCTGGGTATTTTGCTATTAATAGCCTTGCCTAACTTTATGCCTTTAATAAGTAAAACGAAGGCGCAGGAGGCTCAGATTCAGCTAAAATACATCTCTAATCTTCAAAAACAACACCAATACCTTCACTCGAAGTATTCAGCAGATTTTAATGAAATAAATTATGAAGCACCGCGAACGGTGTTGGAGAATGGAAGTGCTAATTATCAGTACGAGGTAATAGAGGCCTCTTTAAACAATTTTAAGGTAAGAGCAACCGCAGTGGTGGATTTTGATGGAGACGGTATTTTCAATGTTTGGGAAATAGATAATGAAGGAAATCCAAAACAAATAATTAAAGATTGATAGCAATACTTGCACTAAGGATTTTTCTCCTAATAGGTCTTTCCTTTATTCTTTATCAGGATGTTAAGGAGAGAGCTGTATGGTGGTTCCTTTTTCCTGTATTTGGCGCAATTGCAGGATACCTTCATTATAATGAAAGTCTTTCTGTTCTTTTCTTTCGAAATATTATTATCAACATATTGGCTACTGGATTTATCTTCCTGTTCTCTTTTTTTTACGCCCGGATAAAAATGAAGGTTAATTTTTTTAGAGAGGCTATCGGGATCGGAGACATCTTGTTTTTCTTAGCCCTTGCACTAGCTTTTCCAACGGCTACTTATGTTGTAATCCTAGTTTTCAGTATGATTTTCTCACTAGGTCTGCATACTTTTATTTCCAGAAAACAAAATAGTACGGTTCCATTGGCCGGATATGCTTCTTTATTTCTTATTTGCATATATCTATCCAACTGGTTTGGCATTTACAAAAACCTTTATTTTAATGGATAACCTGTTTAACATCCCTGTAGCCTTAAAGCAGCTGATAACAGCAAATCAAGCATTTCATCACAGAATAGTACCTGTCGAAAAGTCTGAAGATAAAATAGTTTTTAAAACTGACTCGGAAAACCTACATGAGCTGGAACAGGAACTTCAAGTATTATTTGGATATGGCTTAAAATTAGAACAAGAAACTTCCACTACTCTGCAGTCCTACCTTTCCCTGAATTACAGGCAAACTACCACTACTGAAACTCAAGAGCTTAACTTCAAAAATAATTTTCTGCAACAATTGCTTCAGACAGCGAAAGATTATGGGAGTAGTGATATACATCTAGAACCATACGAAGATAGGTGCAGGGTACGTTTTAGACTGGACGGAAAACTGAAAGAACAGTTTTCTATTGCCTCTATCGAATATCCCCAGATCATAAATCAAATTAAAATTCAGGCGGGATTAGATATTTCACAGAAGCGCCTTTCGCAAGATGGACGAATAACCGTTAAATCTTCCAATCAGGATTTTGATATAAGGGTTTCTACCTTACCTACCCTCCACGGAGAAAAAATAGTACTTCGTATCCTTAAACGAGATGCCGAAGAAGTCAGTTTGACTGATTTAGGTTTTACTAAAAAAGAACTTTCCCTTTACCTGGAGGGAATTAAAAAACCAAATGGTATTGTTCTCATCTCAGGCCCAACCGGTTCTGGCAAAACCACTACCTTATATGGAACCCTAAAATTGTTAAACCAGGAAAGTACCAACATTCTTACTATTGAAGATCCTATAGAATACACTTTGGCGGGTATTAATCAAGTACAGCTCAAGGAAGATATAGGCTTTGATTTTCCAGCAGCTTTACGCACGTTCCTGCGCCAGGATCCGGATATTATCATGGTTGGGGAAATAAGGGACGAGAAAACGGCCACCATGGCAATAAAAGCCGCTTTAACTGGACATCTGGTACTCTCAACGATCCACACAAACTCTGCCTGGTCTACAGTTTCAAGGTTAATCGATATGGGAATACCCCCTTATCTTATCTCCAGCACCCTAAATACCAGCGTGGCTCAGCGTCTGGTAAGGAAATTATGTGATGACTGCAAACAACCGGCAGGTATTGAAAAAGCAATTTTGCCTCCGGGATTTAAAGTACCTTCTAAAATGATCCAGCATTTTCTCCCCACGGGATGTCCCAAATGTTTCCATACAGGTTATCGCGGAAGAAAAGCTATTTATGAAATAATTCCTGTTACCAAAAGCCTGGAGTTTTTAATTAAAGAAAATGAATTTCAAATAGATAATTTTCTCAAAGAAAAGAATCTTTCAACTCTTAAAATAAATGCTGAGCGAATGATTATTGCCGGAGAAACATCCATCGAAGAAGTCTATTCCCTATTAAACAGCGAACATTGATGCCCTACAAGAAATACATTTTTATACTTTTATTCATACTTGGTGTTAAAGCTTTTGCTCAAGCAGAAAGCCGATTATATTCTATTGAAAATCATATTGAACTCCTCAAAGTTGAACACCCTGAATTTGAAGAAACGGTAAATGTTAATATTAGCCATACTACCTTATCGAATCTTCTTTTGGCTATTTCCAAGGTTCACGGGATCAACCTTAATGTTTCTCCACAGCTTGAGGAAATCGAAATAATCAATAATTTCTCGAATGTTAGTATTGCAGATTTACTCATTTTCCTTGTAAAAGAATATAACCTTGATATCCAGTTTACAGGAAGCATCATTTCTATATCTAAGTTTGAACCACCGGCAAAAGCTCCTATAGAAAAAGAGATTGCAGCAACATACGATCCATCATTAAATCTTATAAGCCTGGATCTACAGAATGATCCCCTTAACAAGGTTTTCAGAAAAATCACAGATGTTTCAGGCAAAAACATGGTATTTGCTCCAGGAATGGAAAAGCATTCCCTTTCAGTATACCTTAGCCGTGTTCCTTTCGATATTGCAATGGAAAAACTCGCGATCTCCAACAATCTTGAGGTAATCCAGTCCAGGGATGGCTTCTTTATTTTTAACAGTAGTGAAACCGAAAATAACAAATCTGGTGTCAATAGAGCCATCAGCAAGGCAGACAATTTTTATTATAGCATTTTAGATCCTGACCGAAAACTTCTTGAAGTAGACTTCAAGAATGTTCCGGCATCAGACATTATTTATACCCTTGGAGAAGATCTTAATCTCGATACATTCACTGCCTCTTCGTTGGCCGGAATAGGAAATGTTACTGTTAAGGCTGAGGAAATTTTCTATGATACCCTTTTAAATAAAATTTTTGAAAGTATTAATTCTAGTGGCACAGGAGAATTATCACAAAACAATAAAGCAGTAGAGCAATCCCTTCAACGAAATTTAACAAATAATACCAGAGAAACCGAAAAAAGATTTACTTTTAAAAAAGAGGGTGATATTTATTTCTTTGGTACTGAGGATCAATTGTCTCTTAAAAAAGTAGAAGTTGTTCAAATGATGCACCGATCCATTGAATTGCTAAGTAATCCTTCCAGAAACAATCAAAGCAGACGCACTGATAGAAATAATTTTAGGGCTCCAAACGCCAATTATTTTCCGGGAAATAACAATAATCAAAATTTTGACAGCGGAAACCTCCAACCTACCAACAATAATCTTAGAAATTCAGTAAGTACAACTGAAACCTCCACCGAAGCCATACAAAAAATCATTCCTGATGAACTTCTGAAAGGAATAGATTTAAAAATAGATTCTGAATTAAACAGCTTCGTTGTGAGTGGACCAGCTGCAAGAATTGAACGTTTTAAGAAATTCGTGCAATACATTGACAAACCTGTACCGGTAATACTTATTGAGGTAATGATTTTAGAAGTAAATAGAACTGCAATAGTGGAAACCGGTGTCTCTTTCGGTATTGGAGATGAAGCAGTTCAAACTAAAGGCCGTGCATTCCCATCTGCTGATATGCAAATAGGAGCTCAAACCATAAATCGGGTGATAGGAGGCTTTAATGGTTTTGGAGCACTTAATATGGGAAAGGTCCTTCCGGAATTCTATATGAACATAAAGGCAATGGAAACCAATGGAAACCTTAAGATTCTTTCTACACCTAAACTAAGTACACTTAACGGACACAAAGCTCACCTTTCCAGTGGAGAAACAACCTATTATGCCGTTACTAGTCAAAGCTTCTTTGGCTCACAAATACCCCAGACATCAGAAGTAACTAATTACTATCCTATTGATGCCGAACTCGCTTTAGAAATAATGCCTTTTGTTTCGGGAGATGGAGAAATCACATTAGATATAAATGTTGTTCAATCAAACTTTAATGGAGAACGAATAGCCCAGGATGCTCCTCCTGGAATGAATAGCAGGGAATTTTCCTCCATTATCAGAATGAGGGACCAGGACGTTGCCATCCTTGGAGGAATTGAGGAACGTACAAAAGACGACTCTGGCTCAGGAGTTCCTTTGCTCGCCCGGGTACCCATAATCAAATGGTTGTTTAGTGAAAGAAGACGAGAGGACTCCAAGAAAAAACTAAATATTTTAATTAAACCAACTGTTATTTACTGATGAGTTCCCGATTCACGACATACTGGAACTATGGCAGCACATATTGTGGGCTTGAATATAGCAGTAATACCGATGGAAGCACTGTAATTCGTGGTATAACAGCCTTGAAAAGAATGGGGGAATTTGATATCACAAATACATTCGAGGCTAAAGAATTTTCTGAATTTGCTGAAAATATTTCCAAATATCAACATGCTTTTCTTTGTATTACGAGTAATCAGGTTCTTTTAAAATCTATACCCAATAAGGGACCGGTTGCAAAAATCGTTTCATCTGCTTTCCCTAATATTGATCTCGATGACTTTTATTTTGAGATTCTCAATACCCCTGTGGGAAGTATAATTGCCCTTTGCCGAAAAGATCATGTAAATAAGATAATAGCCACACTTGAACTACAAGGTGTAAAAATCATTGGTTTCTCTCTGGGATTTTTTTCTGTCCAACATTTGCTAAGAGCAATTGGAGAAAGAGAATTTATTGCTTCCTCCTATTGCATTAGTGCTGACGACAAATCCGTTTTGTCTTATGAAAAAACGGAAAAAATGTCGGACGATACTGTTTATCAAATTAGCGACACTAAAGTCAGTTCAAAATTCTTACTAACCCTGGCAGGACTTTTTAACTATTCAGGAAACAGTGTTCATAATATCTCCAACACTGATAGCAGGAACAACGAATTACGAAAAGAGCATTCCCAGAAAGTCTTCTTCCGGAAAGCAATGGCTACTGCTGTTTCTGCCCTGTTATTGTTACTCCTTATTAATTTCCTTTTGTTCTCAAACTACTATAATAGATTTCAGGAATTAACTTTCCAATATCAGACGGAACTATCAGAAAAAGAATCCTACAATCAAAAACTGGCAGAAATCCTTCAGAAGGAAGAAGTGGTAAAGAACATCTTAAATAACAGTAATTCCCGCAGCACATTCTATCTCAACAGGCTGACTGCCGATAAACCTGCTTCAGTAAGTTTTATTGAGTTTATCTATCAACCTTTTCAGAAACCGGTGAAAGAAAACCAACCAATTTCCCTAGAGCTGGGTACAATAAGGATAGGTGGGGAAAGTACAAATGAAAACGAATTTTCAAACTGGACGAGAGATCTGGAAAAAATTCCATGGATCGCAGAAACCAAAATTTCAGGCTTTGGTTACAGCAGTACAGGAAATTCTGATTTCGTTCTTATTTTGAAATTGAAACCTCATGAAACAAAAGACTAAAAATAACTTATTAGTTGGGGGCTTCGTATTGGTTCTTGTAATATCCTACCAATACTCCTTCTCCCGAACCTTGAAAGTTAAAATGGACCTTGAAGATGTGGAGCAACAAATAGAGCAAACGGCAGCCACAATAAAGGATTCAAAAGGCTTAAGACTAAAAGAAATTTATTTTGATTCCATCATAAAGGCCAATAGGGCCGAAAGCCACTCCCTGCAAAACAATTTATTGGAAGTACTCAATAGGCATTCAGGGGAGTACGACTATAAGATCATAGATTTTAAAGAGCCTCACGTCCAGGATTTAGACGATAAGCAGGGGGTGATAACTTCTTTCCGTTTTATACTTGAAGGAGAATACAAAAACATCGAAAAGATACTGTACAAGCTGGAAAACGATCATAGCTTTGGTTCAGTTTCTCATATAGGTTTTGAAAAGAAAAAAGATTACAAACTAAATAAAATTTTTTTGCAGTGTAGCATTTTAGTTCAGTATATTGAATAAAGGTAAATATTAATTTTTAACTAAAATCAAGTTATTATGTCCAAACCAGAGACCCCAGGCAAGCCTGATCAACCAGGGAAGCCAAATCAACCAGGAAGACCCGACAAGCCGGTGAAGCCGGAACCCAAACCTCATAATCCTCCAAAACCACCTGGAACAAGACCGGTAGGATAATGGCAGTATGGCATGAAGAAAAGCCTCACATACTTCGGGAAGAGCTGGAAAGTCTTACTTCCCGGGGTATTCGGCTTGGGGAAGAGAAGCGATCCTTAAAGGACTCTATATTAATTCTGAACTGCATAATCCCGAGAGGAACTTTCGACATAGACGTCGGAGAAGATTTGCTTATTGAAATTGAATTCCCAAACAATTACCCGTATTTTCGGCCAGAAGTTATTTTAAAAAACTATTCTCTCCCTAGACATCAACACCCGTCAGGAAAAAACCTGTGCTTAATCCCCCGGCCCACCCAATATTGGCAAGTAGTTTCTATTGGAGAATTTCTGGAGACTCGCCTTCCACTGGTATTAGCTAAAGGAGAAATTAAAGATCAAACGGAAATAGCCTTAGATCCAGAGGAACAAGCAGAACCTATATCAGAAAATTATATCAATCAACCTAAGCTGTCGGTAATTAGCGACAGACCCTCCTTTTTCTCGTACCCCTTACCGGAAGAGCAAGAAGGTCTGGAGGTATTAAAGCATGGTTTCGTGGATCTCTCGTATCCAGATAACTCAAACACCATTGATCTTCTTATAGATCCTGAAAAGCTGGAAGAAAGTTTGGAGAAGAATTTAAGTTTTATTGCAAAAAGGTGGTTGGATAGTGAATCAGTCCTTATTGATGGAGCCTTTCCCTTTCAGCATAAGAATCACCACACGAAAAAAACCAAATGGTACCTTCTAAACCGGTTTCCATCTTTTATCGATGACAGAAGTGGTTTTAAAGAATTCTACGCAGAATTGAAGAATAAGGATATTCCCCTTCCCAAGAACCTCAAGATAAAAACGAAGGATATTGAATTAGAATATCTAACTTGTCTCATCTTTCCTGAGGAAATTGCAAAAGGTGAAATGGGATGGGGTTGGATGTTTCTCAGCCAGGGTAAATTAAAAAGCAATGGCAGATCCAGTTTACAGCAGATCCAGTTAAACATACCCATTCAAAGTATAGCCAAAGAAGATGTACAACTCAGAATTCCCGAATCTTCCGGTTTTCAGGAAAAAACTATTTCGGTAGTCGGCCTCGGAACTCTCGGCGCTTTATCTGCCCTAGAAATGGCTAAAAATGGAGTGAAAAAATTAATACTTATGGATTTTGATAACGTGGATACAACCTCCAATGTGCGATGGCCTTTAGGATATGAATATGTAGGGCAACAAAAGACAGTTGCTTTGAAAAATTTCATCAACAAAAATTTTCCTAAGGTGGAAGTAGAAATTCTGATCCATCGGATAGGAAGTCTCCAGGATGCTTTCAGAAATGAAAATCAAAAAATAGAAAAGTTTTTGAACACCGATTTGATTTATGATTCTTCTGCCGAAGAAGGTGTGAATCATTTTCTTTCACATCTTTGTAGAAAAAAAGGCGTCCCATATTTTGTCATTGAAGGGCGCCGGGGTGGCTGGGGAGGTGTGATTGCCAGAGTTCTCCCAGTGGGTAAAAAGGGATGCTGGATGTGCTTACAGCATGCTTTATTTGATAAGACCATTACTCCTCCCCCAGACGATAGCAAAGGAGGAATCCAAGCGAAAGGTTGTGGTGATATTACCTTTACAGGATCAAGTTTTGACATGTATAATATTAGTTTAGCCGGCGTCAAACTGCTAGCCCAGACCTTAAAAGGAGTAAAAGCAGGTTATGACGTGGGAGTTTTGTCTATGGTTGATGAAAACGAAAATCCTATTCTTCCCAAATGGGACTCCTATGAGTTAAATATTCATCCAAACTGTCCTTATTGTCATGAACGTGATCTGGATAAGGAGTGATCTCTATGAAGATATCATAGGAGCAGTTAAAACTTTTCTACCCTACGAGACAGGAGGTATTCTTCTTGGCTACGTTGATGTTCAGGAAAATTTGGTTGTGACAAAAATTGTGGATCCGGGGCCAGAGGCGGTCCATAGGAAAGATTACTTTCTTCCTGATGGATCTTTTCAGCAAAAGGAAATTGACAAGGTATTCCAAGAAACGGAAGGCGAGGAGACCTATTTGGGAGATTGGCATTCTCATCCTTATAAAAGGCCATTTCTGAGTGACATAGACCTAGATACTTTGCAAAGAATCGCCACCCACAAACCTTCAGGTACAGACGAGCCGGTATTTTTAATAGTAGGCACAAATCCTCTGAAATTAAAGTGCTGGCAATATTCCGCTACCAAACATGAACCTATAGGCCTGGAGATAAGGATTTGGACTGATAATTTGTAAAGGCAGCCTTTTTGCTTTCCTTCAACTTTCACCCAATCACACTACTCAACCTGAACATAGGCAAATACATGGCAATTAGGATTACACCGACGATCAAACCGACCATAAGCGTAAGAATGGGATTAAGAATATTGGTAATTGTTTTTGACTGATGCTCTACTTCCCGGGAGTATTGAGCGTAGAGTTTTTTAAAGACATATTCCGTTTGGTTAGTCTCTTCGGCCACCGTGAGTAGGGCGATCATCTTTTTATCAAAAAGAGAGTGCTTTTTAAAGCTATCGCTCATTCGCTGGCCTTGGAGAATATCGGCTTCGATGGATTGCAGGCTCTTTTGAAGCGGATGAAAATTTACCATTTCCCGCACCATGGCCAGCCCATTAACTACCGGAATCTTTGAATTTGTGAGGAGCATCATGGTATGAGTGAAGCGGGTGATATAAATTTTTCTCACGTACTCTCCAATTACTGGGATCTTAAGAGAAATTCGACCGCTGTACCTTCTAAACCATTCCTTTTTTCTACTGGTCCTCAGCCCAATAGTTACAGCTACCGTTCCAAGCAGCATATAAATCCCATTTACCTCAAGGAGATGGGAAGCTTTTACAATCATCTGAGTCAAAAAGGGCAGTTCCACCTGATTCTGTTCAAAAATGTCTTCGAACATCGGTACCACATATTTCAGCATAAAGAAAACTACGATAAATGCAGTAAATAAAACGATTAGTGGATATGTTAATGAAGAAATTACCTGTCTTCTCTGTTCATTTTTACGCTGGTAATATTCTGCCAGGTCATTAGTCACAAAATTAAGCTGCCCGGTTTGCTCACCTATTTTTATCGCCCGGTATTCATAAGGTGTAAAATTGCTGTCTTTTTCCATGGCAGCCGCAAGAGTACTACCTTTAATGATCTGCTCATTAAGCTCCTTAATAATTTTTCTGTCTTTTTCCTTTTGGGATTCTTCAATAAGGTCCAGTGCCATTTTTAAATTAACCCCGGACTTTAGTAGTACAGAAATTTCGGAATAAAACTGCTCCTTTTTCTTATCTGAAAAGGACTTTCCGAATAGCCTGATCTCTTTCTTTAGTAAAGTATCCAAAGAGGCTGTTGTTTCGGCTTTTTTACCAGATTGGACCTGTTCGATCTTAATCCCCATTAGTCAAAGTAGGTTTTAGCGTCATTTTTTTTCGAGATAAAAATAAAGCTCCCTGAAGGTTTCCCCAGCAAAATTTTGACTGCATCTACCTTGCCCTCGGAAATAATGTTACCAAGAAAAAAAAATTGAACTTCCTGAACAGAAACCGGGACAGTGTCAAGGTCTCGAAGGAACAAATGTTCTGGAAAAGTATAACTTACTGAGTCGCGTGGATTCCTCAGATGTAATTTCTCTGACCTTCCATTGAAACGAATATCGTGGTATTTGTTAAAATCAATCGTCAATTGCTGTTTTATATGTTGCACTTCAGTTGTAGTGGAATAATTGTTTTTAATAGACCTTAAATTGCTTTGCACCAGGTCAAGGACTGAAAATGCCATACCAACCACTATCGCGCTAATTACCAAGACCACTAAGATCTCGTTAAGAGTAAAGGCCGGTATTTTGTTCTTGTTTCTCAATTTACAAATAGCTGTATTTGATATTCCTGGCCATTCCTTAAATTCTGAACATTAATTTCTTGCTTTGGTCCAACCTCTTCAGCAGATATAATCCAATATGGACCTTCCTCATAAAACGGGAGAGGGAGCTTACCATATTCTGAAAGGTATTTTAATTCCTGCACCCTGTTCTGCAGTAAATTATTATCTGCCTTGACCGAGTTCAGAAAGATATTATTAAAGCTGAGGCTGGCAATCATAAATACCACCACAATTATTACTGATGCGGTCAAGGTCTCCACCAGGCTCGCCCCTTTTAACTTTTTCAATAGAGCCATGCTGCTACTTTTTTTTCCGTTCCTTCCAGTACCAATCCGCCCATTTCCGGTTTCACATTGCCCGTCAAGACTTTACCATCATAGATATGGTTGATATAAAGGGAGCCCCTATGGTTTGCTACAAAATATTTGGTGTAAAGACTTCCCTTAACGGTTCCTTCTAATTCTGTGTACCCTTCGCAATACACATTTCCTTCTATAAAAGAATTCTTCGCCAACAGCAAATCATTTTTACGGCCTTCCTGTTCTGAAGCATTCAGGTAAAGAATATTCCCTTCAAATAAGGTATGCTCCCCTATCTGTATTGTTGGTTTGTAAGAATTTTCGGGTTTTCTATTCTCCCCTTCTTTTGCAAAGACAACTATAGAAGAAGGATAGTGAAACCGGACTTTGTCCTCAATTACAGCTTCTTCAGAAATTACGTGGGCATTACCTTCAAATCCGGTCCTGACAATAACCTTAGGTGCCACCAGGAGAACCTGGTCAAGTTTTGCAAAAGGGGAAACTTCGATTTCCTTACGACTTACCACTACAATATTTCCGGAGAGTGATTCATTCAGGAAGATCTTATCAACCTGATATATTACCTGTCTATTCCCAAAAAACGAATTAGTGGAATTCTCTAATCTTATTACCGCCTCGCCTCCATCCGGAATAAAATTTAACATGTTTTGTGCATAAAATCGCCACCTGGCATCTAATTCAGGCAAATTTTGGGCGCTATGATACCTCCTTCCGTAAACCAGTTTATCTCCGGCATAATAATGACCTGCAATGCTCCCGGGCTTAATAATATTTTCGGGGGTATAAATATCTCCTTCAATCCTGGTATCTCCCACCAGCACCAGGGGAAGCTGATTATTTTCTAAGAAGATAGATAAACTACCTATTCCGGGACCTGCTGTACCTAACAGCGCGACTTTTTCAAAAGAAGTACTTCCCGCTCCTCCGCGGGAATGCACCAGTTGAAAACCTCCCCAAAAGTTGTTCTTCAGCACCACCGGCACGTCCTCAATTGCAATTTCCAGAGAATCTGTTAAATGATCATCAGAATTAACCAGATAGTCTATTCCCTTTTGAGAAGCCTCTATGTTATGCAAGACCTTATCGGTACGAAGGGAAAAATTACTGTAAGTGTAGGTGAATAGAAGAAATGAACTGAGCAATAACGCAACGATGACCGAGACAAGGATAGCGAACTGCAGGGCTGAAGCTTTTATTTTGTTCCCACCTCTCATGTTCAATTGTTCTTTGAAAAGGTTTTTCTATCTCCACGGAAAAGGAGCGTTACCTTTTCTGGCCCGGAAGCTATGATTTTTATTTCTTCAGCAGTTCCACCTTTTTCAATTAGGAATTGTCTACCGTTTATCTGAAGAATATGAACTTTAGAAGATTCTCCTGTATCAGAGATAAGCCCGAGATAGGAAACTTCAGGCCATTCCACTTTTTCCACAGGAAATACAGGCTTAGATTTTGATTGATCAGGTTTTTTGTAGTAGTGTCCCAGGAAAGGATCCCTATCAATAGGAAGCAAGGAAAAAGTATCTTTTTTAACCCTTATTATTTCCTTCCCAACCACTCCTGGAGCCTCACTCATGACTACGGTTTCATCTCCAAAAGCACCCACTACTTTGTAAATCACTATTCCCCAGATAATAACCACCAAGGGCAATAACAGATAAAGACTGGCTTTATTTTTTAGCATCCTGAAAGCTTTTAGTTAATGGTAAAAGAATAGACCTCGCTCCTTCCTCCCCAGTTTCCTGCGGCGTCATAAGACCTAATAAACCAGTAGAAGGTTTCATCACGATCGAGGGTTTTGTTATAAGAGGTGGTCACCCTTTCTTTTACCACCAACTCAGAGAGCTCCAGATCTTTGAAGACAAAGATGCTGTCTATTTCTTCTGAACCCTGGATATTATTCCTTTCCCATTCAAAAGTAACCTCAGGAACTGAAATATCTGCTTCATCTGCTGGGCTAATAAGTCGAGGGGTCTCCGGCTCAACAGTATCTACAAAAATTGATCGTTCAGAATATGCTGTATTTTGACTATCGTTTTCAGCTCTTACTCTCCAGGTTGTCGGTCCCTCAGGAAACCCAATAGTTAAATTAGTCCCTGTAATTGTTGTTTCTGTGACCACCTGCCCGTTTTGAATTATCTGCACCCGATAGACTGAAGCTTGTTCAATTTCTCCCCAGTCAAGGGTCATGTTATTTTCATTAGATAAATAGTTATCTGAAGGCGAAAAAAGGTTTACCCGTTGATCTGAAAATTCCTCGTTTATTTCTACTCTAAATGATGCAGAAGAAAAAGAAGTACTGTAGCCTGAATTGATGGCTTTAACCCGCCATTCATAATCACCTTCCGGCAGTTCTTCTAAATAAAAGTTATCTTCTGTAGTGCTATCTGTAATGATCTGCTGTGGAGCTAAAAAACCCGGAGTAGCGATTTGGAAATGATAGGTAGAAGCGCCCTCCACCGCTGTCCAGCGAAAACTAATAGTTGAAGTCTGGACTGTAACACCTTGACCCGGTGCGAGCATTTCTACGTTTGATATTGATATATCCTGTTCCAGTAAGATCTTTTCACAGGAATAAAACATTAATGACAGCGAGATTAGAGAAAGAGAAATAAATTTTTTCATGCTACAATTTTTCAAATATATCTTCACTTTTCAGTTTCTCTGGGTTCGTTTCTGTAACCCCGGGACAGGATCTGCCTTTTTTTCTAAAGGCCGCAATTTCCGGTTGACGCCTGTTATTTTCTCGCCAACAGAAGGCAGAAAAACCATAGCCAAATGAGGTTCCCTCGTTAAAATCAATAATATTTCTCGACCTGTCTTTATTCAACAACTCCAGGGAATAGGAGCTTGTTTTATTGTTCACCAGGTAAATTTCTGAAGCCTGGTCTATAAGACCAGCAACTTCAGAAGGGAAGTAGATTTCCATACTGGTAATTATCACGTTCCTCTGCGTTGCCTCCAAAAAGGTTTTTAAATTTTTATTTTCGGATTCATTTAATGTGGCAATTAAGCCAATTTTATCAGCTATTTCGATTTTGTAATAATAAGGTCTTAAATCCAGGGAATCAATGATCTTCAGCCTCTGGTCTTTTTGCAGTTCCTTTTTATTATGTTTCCTGAGGCTTCTTTTTTTATAGAGTTTCTTTTGAAAAGAAAGCCTGATCTTCTCTTCCAACTTTGGCACCCCGGCTTCAATGAATTCCGCAGACTGTAAGACACCGATTGTGCCAGGAAGCGGCTGTGAAGCTAGCGGCTTTAAACTATTACCGCCAAAGTCTACGACTTTACAGGAGCTCAAGCAGAAAAAAAATAAAATGAAATAGAAATGGATCCTCACACTCAATTATTTAGACCTTTTTCAGAAGTCATTACAAATGGCTTTAAAGGTATTCGAATACCAGATAAAGGGTGTTATGGGAAACCGTAGAAATTGTAGGGTTTTGTGAGATATTAACTCCAAAAGTCTAACTTAATGGCTGTAAAATTGACCGCCTTCCCGAACAGCGTTACATTAAGTAGGAAATGCACCCAAAAAGCTGGGGATTTCCCAGCAAAGCGTATCCCATATCGAGCAGAGCAAGACTTTGGAAGATAAGCTGGAACGAGTAGCTAAAGCCCTTGGTGTCTCCAAAGAAGCTATAGAGCATTTTTCTGAAGAAGCAATATTCAATAATATCCAGAATAACTACGAAGGATCAACTATCAATGCTGGCCCTACGGTTAATCATCAATGTACTTTTAATCCTCTGGACAAGCTAGTTGCAGCCTACGAAGAAAACAAAAAACTTTATGAACGCCTCGTACAGGCCGAGAAGGATAAAGTTTCTTATCTAGAGAAGCTAATAGAGAAATAAAAACTACCTCATTTAAGAGGTTGGTCTAAATAAGGTAGTTTTTATTTATTCATAAATTCTTGCTCCTAATAAAATATCAGCAAAAACCTTCCAAGAAGGATTCTTTTTGTTAAAGGGGATATTCATGTTCTTATAGTACCCCTCAATTTCCTTTGAGTAAACACCTAAAGCTTCTAAAAAATCAGCTAAGGTAACATTTCCCCATTCTGCTTTATTTACATCATAATCTTCCTTTAAAGATTTTAAAAATAAATCAAAGTCTTCTTTGTTTTCTATTTTTTCAGCTAAAAAATCTATATCCATATTATTGCCCTCTAATTTTAATACTTTCCCCTCCATTAGTTGTGGTGAATTTTCTGAGTTCACTTTTCGGAAGACTACTATAATCGACCTTTTGATAATTAACCTCTATTCCAGCATCTTGAAAAGCTTTTAATCTTCGATTATCTAAAGTATATATTTTACCATCTTTATTGGTTATTCTTACTGCAGGTATACTACTAGGATCTATACTTCCATCTTTTAGACCTTTTGTTAAACTTTCAACACTATTTCCATCTTTGAAATTACCGCTTATACTATTTTGGCTAAACTTAACTTCAGAAGCATTAATTTTTCCAGCATCTGCTAAATCATCAAAGGATTTAACAACGTTGTCTCCTTTAGTCAAAATATTTTTTAATAAGCTTCCAGCTTCATCAGCATACTTACTTATAAATTTTAAACCAGCCCCACCTATTTTAGTAGCTAACAATCCTGCCATTACTACATCTTCAGGCCCAGGGACTACAAGAGTTGCTGCCGCAGTATTATACTCCTGTTGTTTATTAGATGCTTTACGTAATGCATTTGCTTCATTAGTTTTACCGCGAGCTTCCAACTTGTCGGCAGCCTTTAGACGCGCTTGATGTAAAGCCGCACTATTGGAAGGGCCTAACTCAAGACCTTCTAATTCAACTCCCAGCCCCAGCTTATTTTCCTGAAAAGCATATGTAGAATTGTAAGTATAATCCTCCGCCAAAGGATCTACCTGCCAAAACCTGCCAATTGCGGGATCATAAACCCTAAACCTAAATTCATGTACGTTAAGTTCAAGGTCCTCATTAAACTCCTGCCCCTGGTAAGTTTTTAGATTATTCTTGGCTCCATAAGAGGCAATATTATAACCTTGGTGTTCCAATCCAAATGGATAGTAGTTTTGCTCCCTTCGTATTTCAGAACTAGTTACACTACCGCTGTTATCATCATCGGCATAGGTGATTCGGGTGTTCCCCCAGATATCCTTGTACTGGTATACATACTGCCAGTCGCTTCCATCTAATTCTACGTAACCCTCAGGCTGGTAAAACTGTTTTAACGAATTGTTTTCGTAAACAAAGTCCCCGGCATAATCGGTGGTGGTCATTACTCCTCCCTGTGTCTTTTTCTTTTGGAGTTTTATACCGTCGGCAGTGTAAACATAATCGATAACCCCATTGTTGCTACCCGCATTACTTACCGTAATCTTTGTAGGCATGTTCAAATGATTATACTCAATACCGCCTGCGGTTATCCCTTTATTGGCATCGGATGTTAAGTTGCCATTGACATCATACCCATAATCATCACCTGTAGTATTGCCATCCTTAAACCCATAGGTGGTATTCCCGAAATCTGTTACTGTTTTGAGCCTATTGCCATCATAATCATAGTCCAGGTTATCCATAGTTCCAAAGAGCGAAGCATCGGCATTTATATGCCCCTGCCTTTGTAAAGATAAAATATTTCCCATTTTATCATAGGAAACGTGACCAAGATTATAATTCCCGGTATTATCTGTGGCCCCTTTGATCCTGTTGAGTGCATCATAATTATAACTATAACTACTGCTCACCGGGTTACCAGTATAATTTTGATTTTGACTGTTCCAGTGCGCTTCTGAGATATTCCCGTTGAATAAGGCACGCCCCCCCGCTTTTGGATCATTATAATTTATTTCGAACCCAAACAAATTATCCCCTAGCTGATTAGGATCATTGATCTTTTTTAACCAGCCCCGGACATTATAAGTGTAATTTAATGTTTGCAAAGCCAAAGAATCTTTACCACCTACACTTTTCTTAACAAGGTTCCCCAATTCATCATAGGTATTCGCAGCAATCACTTCTCCTTGAGTGTTACCTATACCGGCCGAAAAATTTATTCCATTGGCAGCAGAAACTCTGAATCCAGGCTCCAGTCTTATAGAATATCTTGCGTTGACATTGCTGGTTTGGGTAACCTCCTGGTCCATTACCAGGTTATCATCTATTACACAATCTCCTTCCAGACAATGAATATGCTTTAATAATCGGCCCATATGGTCATACATATAAGCATTTGTGAATACAACCGGGGCATTTTCCCCACGCTGGTGAGTGGTCTTATCCTTTAACACCTTCCCCGTAAAGTCTAGGTCACTTTCCACCAGGTCTGTAGTTTCAAGGTATGGGTTTGTAGATTTAGACCAAACCGTTCTTCCCTTATCATCATAAGCCGATACAGTGGTGATCCTCTCGCCCGTATCCAGAACGAGTACTTTACTTACTGTTGGTAAGGTCTTGGTTCGGGTGCTAATTGGCTTCCCTAAACTATTGGCTGAGGGTACGCTTATCCCAGCTTGCTGATTTGAAGTATCCAGATAAGTGTCGTAGTAATTCTCGGTGTGAATATCTGTAATACTCAAACTTGCGTAGGCATTAGTGGGATACGCATTATTAGTATAGTAGATAGTAGTTCCTACAATATCTATTCCGCCCGATCTTTCTTCATATTGTGCGGTATGAGCATCAGCCTCTCCCTGTAGCGTAACACGATTCGAAGTACTGGCCACAATGCCGGTATAGGCCACACGTCCAAAACCATCATATTTAGTAAACAACCACTCCCCCCTTTCCTGAAGATTCGGATCTTGGGTAAGGATGGGTTGATCCAGTGTATTATAAACGATAGACTCCCAATTATTGGCATCTCCCTTATCAGGAATCTTTTTCTCTACTAGCCGGTTGCGGTGATCATATTTATATTGATAACACAGCCCGTCTAGTTCTGTCTGTGAAACCCCATCTGGGGTTTCCACTTTTGGCGGGATTACATAGGAGAGATTTCCATAATCGTCATAAACGTAATACGTATCGTGAGGTACCTGGCTCTGAGAACCTGCGTCTGCATAGGTTCTTTTTAAAACCACCCTCCCCTCCTTATCTTTAAATTCTTCTGTAGTGTGGTTTAAACCGGAAGTCCAGTTTTCATCTTTAGTTACAGTCTTATATAGCTGCCCGGGAAAAAAATACCTGTCTGGATGTTGTAAAAGAGTAGGTGTATATGAGGAATCCAGTTCAATCTTAAATAAACGTACCTCTAAGCTAT
Source organism: Salegentibacter tibetensis (assembly GCF_020164485.1). Classification (GTDB taxonomy): domain Bacteria; phylum Bacteroidota; class Bacteroidia; order Flavobacteriales; family Flavobacteriaceae; genus Salegentibacter; species Salegentibacter tibetensis. The sequence goes on along the minus strand of NZ_JAIQZA010000043.1, from coordinate 13,637 downwards.
CGTTGGTATACCTGTCAAACTTTATTTCGTGGCCACCGCCTAATCGCCAGTCATACCCGGCTGCCGCTTGCGCCTCAACCCTGTTAAGTGGAGTAAGCTCAATAAGTTTTTCGCCATAAGGGTTTGCTGTTGTCTTGGTCATGCCCGGGAAATCTTCAGGATACTTATCTAGGTAATAAGAAGCTGTAGCTGCTTGCATATCTACCGTACGATAGCTTCCAAACCTATTATCTTCCATAGGGAGCGGCAGGTAGCTTTTCACCTGACGACCATATTCGTCATAAGGTATATGAGTAACAATATCAGCTCCAACAGCTTTTTGAAGTAATTCAGATATTGAAGATTCTGTTCCGTCAATCTTCTGGAATACAGGCTTCCAGAAATATTGCCTGGTACCAGGATCGGTAGCGTAATATAAATAATTACGCAATTGGGTAGTGGTTGTAGTACTGCGCCATTTAAAGTCATTGCCGGTGTCGACCATATTACCATTGCGGTCATACACCCCGCTGATCCCGGAGTTGCTTCCCCCGTAGGTATATGGATGTATCACCCCTACAAGCAAGTACCACTCTCCTACATTAGGCAAATCCCCCACCCAGAAGTAGGGGTTACTATTTTCTACATCATTTAGATCATTTACATTCTTGGTACCCAAAAAGGTGGTTCCATCCTGCGACCCCTCTCGTTTCACCCAGACCGAATAGCGATAAGAGGCATTGTTATCAATTGAAAAATAATCTGTATTCCAGCCGCCGTCAGCATCGCTTTCAACATCATTACCACATTCCCACAAAATCTCCTGATATCCAAAGGGATCATACCCCATAATTCGATTATTCTCTAATGTATTTCCTATATGGTTGTAAAAAGGAAGTGAACCACTACCCAACTCCCAGGAGTGCATCCCGGTTATACTAGAATGTGCCGCTTCACCGGCACGAATAGCAATCTGCTGCATGGGACGTCCTAATCCATCAAAATAGGTGATACTTTCTATTGCACCTTCAGTCGATGAAGAAGGTTTTTGATATACCCGGGTAAAGACAAAATTTTCATCTGAAAGGTAATCTTCCTGAGAATAGATACTGGTTTTTAAAAGACTAATTATAACTATTAATAGATATATTTTTTTCATCCTACCTGTTTAAAATTAATCCTTTAAATTGAAAATTAGATTTTCGTAAATTGCGATATCCACCTGAGAAAGCCACGGTGGGTAAAGGCTGCACGGTCATCCTGGGAAATAGAGTAAGGCAACAATTCTACAAGAAATACAGCCACTGGTGAGTGTTGAACAGCATTCGGCAGTTGCACTCGCTCTAGTTGAAAAATCTGTTCATTTATTACGAGAGATGAGGGTAATGATAAAAAATAGAAATCAATTCACCTCAATTCTCTTTAGGCTTAACTCCTACAAATGAGCCTTGAAAAACCTTTACCTCTCTCCTGGGAGTAATAGTGTCGTCAAAAATTTCTTGTGTTTTCTGTCTTCTAAGGAGGTTTTGCCCCTTCTTTATTCTTTCCAAGAAGACGGTTTTTGGTAAAGGATTGATTCCCACTCCAATAAAACTTCCATTTTCAACTGTCGGCTTAACCGGCTGATGTCCCATTGGAGTTTTGAGAAGGGATCTCTTACCTTTTTGATGATTTTTTGGCGCGACTCCTACAAACTGCCCCGGCTGAACCGGGAATTTCCCAGGAGTCACTTTTATAACCGAATCTTTTTTGTTTTCGGGATAAATTTGGGAAAACGTATTGTTTATAAACAAAACATAAAACATGATTAATAAAACTCTCTTCATTCTATCCCTTCTTTAATTTTTCCAACTCTCCTCTCAGAAGAGAATTCTCTTCCCGCAGATCCTTGTAGTCCTTGTTCATCTTAATTATATGGAGTGTTATTTCCTCTATTTTCTCTAAAAATTTCCTGTTCATCTCTCCAAGATCGATCCCATCCTCTTTCACCTCATCAGCTGAGGGTAAGTTTGGCAACCTTTTATTGATTTGAATATATTTCTCCAGTTCGGAAAGTGACATCAAAGAATATTCTTCAGAGAAAACATAATCTGGCCAGTCTGCTTCAAGCTTAACCGTAGCTGATTCAGCGATAAAGTCTCCTGCAACAGCCAACATATAACCTTTTGAATCTAAAGCACCAATACTCATATTCCCATAGAAATAAGAACTTTTATCTGATTTTAAAGTAAAAACGGGATAAGTTTCTGATCCGTCGCTATATTCAAAATGGAAAGGTTTGTATTGCCCAGTTCCCCTCTTTTGCATCCTAATGCCGAATGTTCTATTAGTAGGATAATTCATGTTATACAAGTCCAGGAATTCCTCCTCACCATCACCATTAACCAAGGCCAGGGTGGATTCATATGCATTATTGGAGTTCCTGGGGCTCCATATTTTGAAGATTGTATGATCCTGACCGAACCTCCTTACATAAGGTATCCCCGAATTTGGATAGGCAAAAATTAGAGATGAAGGGGCATTGTCAATCGCATCCAGAGGGGTATCAAACCTGATAGCAGCATCCTTTAACGCGATTCCTAAGTAATCCAAATTACCATTAATAAAGACTGGGTCCCGGTAGTCCATAGTGGGTCCATCAATTAGTAAATTATGATTTGCAATCACCCCACCTAAATAGAGACCTAGTCGCTGAGTGGTCGTGTTCCCTCTTTCCGTTACGGTTTGGAGAGTCTCCTGGGAGAAAACCATTCCAATAGTAAAAAAAGAAAAAACAACGAGGAAGAATTTTTGTCTATTGTTCATCGTAAATTTTTAAATAATAAAGCCTTCTTTAATTGACACAAACCTAGCACGGAAAATTTAAAAACCAGAGTTAGAAACCCTCAAGTTTTTACGGTTTTGTTTTTAAAAGTTCTGAACTCACTCTAAGTTTGGATAGATCACGTCGTAGGCGAAGGGGAACTCTCCAAATACGACAGAGAATTGCTTTAACGCATCAATGGTATAAAGCACCTGCCGAAAGAAGATAAAGAGCATCTGTTCTATGTAATAGACAACCTGATTAAAGCTATAAAACTAAATCAATACCTTAACCAACCAAACTATATTACTATGGAGAACACCAATAAACCAAACCAAATAGGCACTAAAATTACCCGCATTCCTGAACTGTGTGGTATGAAACAGGATACCCCTGCAGAAGATCTGGGAATTCCCCAACAGAGTGTTTCACATATCGAGCAGAGTGAAACTATTGAGGAAGAATTACTACAAAGAGTTTCGAAAGGAGGGGGTATCTCCTTAAGGTATTAAACGTTTTTCCCTAGAGGCAGTAATTAATTACTTCAACAACTTCCAAGACAATAGCGAACGAACGTTTAACTACCACTGCACCTTTAATCCCATTAATAAAGTCGTAGAGCTTTACGAGCGACTGGTCCAGGCAGAGAAGGACAAGGGTTTCGTATTTAGAGAAGTTAATGGATAAATAAAAACTGTAATTCTCTTTTCTTGACACTATTCAAGTTATTGATGTATATTAATTTTTGAATTCTCGATTATTTCTAAATCAGAATTTTTTATTAAATAAAGCTTTTCATCAATACCCGGGAATTGAACATTATCAAAATTTATTTTTGACTCTGTTAAGTCTAAGTATAATAAGTCTTCAAAACCCAGTATATTTCCACAAACAACCTTTCTAATCTTACTCCCTGATAAATCCAAATGGCTTAATTTTACAGTATTTGATAAACTATAGGGAAATGTTTTCAATAAACTATTATTGATTTTGACTATTCTTACTTTATCCAGTAGCAACATATCGGTATCCATTCTACCACCGTCAAAGTTATTAACTGTAAATTCATCTAAATTCAAGGATATACGAGTGATTTGTTGAAATTTACAGTTATCAATCGTAATTACTCTTAGACTCTTTAAAGCGTTTATATCTAAATTCCATTCATCGAAATCTAAATCTTTAAAATGCAATTGTTTAATCGATCCGTTATTAGCTAAACTTGAAATAAAATTATCAAAATTTATATTTTTACAATTGCCTATTTTAACTGCAAGTAGATTGGGGAATGCATCGAATGGATAATTTTTAAAATTTTCGAAGTTTATATTGTTTAAATATAAAATTCGAACCTTCGTAAAAGCATCACGCTTCCTCACAAATTCTCTATACTCATCATCTCCTATCACCTGCAAGGATATAGAGTTTTTATGTTCAGAAATTTCTTTGAGTTGAAAAGTACGCATAGATTCCCTTCCCATTTCTTTTTCTAGACTATCCTGTAATTTTGCAAAACTTGAAGTATAACTACGCTGGATATTTTGGGAGAACACACTAAGAGAAATTAAAAAAAATAATGCCAATATTGAATATTTACGAATCATCACAGCTCTTTAATATTTTTTTAAAATAGGTACTCGTACTAATGGTTATGTATTTACCTTTAGCATTTAAAACATGAACATTATTATCTCTAGTATTTATTACTGAAGTATTCATTGAAGGGTTATTTTTTGCGAATTTTTTATCTTTTGGACTCGGGGTGCCAGCACCAGACATATTGGAATTATTATTAATTTTTCCAAAGTCAACATTATGAGTATGTGTAACTGACGTAACCTCGACATCCATCGTTTTATTATTGTAGCTTGCATGAGCCTTAGCGAGATAAGGATTAGGAGTAACAGAAGCTTTTTTTGTCTCCTTTTACTACTTTTTCACCTTGCACAATTTCTGCCACAGTACCTTCGACACCTCCAACTTTCATATTTACTTGTGCAAACTCCTGATCGTCTACTCCTGAAGATTCTTTATAAATTCCATTTTTTTGAGATTGCCTATCCTCATTAGTAGCTAATTCAAACACCTTAGAATCTTTTAATTCAGAAGTTTCAATCGTATTACCACCTTCTGTACTTTCATTAACTTTCCTTTCAGCACTTCCCTTAACCACATACACTCTTCCATCTGATTCTCCTTTTGAATCTTCCCCAATCTTATTTCCGTCCTTATCTATATAATTCCGTCAAACCCAAACGGTGCCATTCCATCGGGATCAATAAAGTAAATAGGATTATCAAACGCATAATTATATGGAGAATGTCTTCTCATCTGCTCTGCCAATGGATCAATATTATTCCACCTTCCTAGAGCCGGATCGTAGTTTCGTGCCGAGATGTCATACCAGTCCAAGGTATTTCCTGAGAAGGTTTCATCCTGGAGTTCCTTCCCCCCGAAACCATATCGTTTCGCAGCATCGTTACCATAACTGCTGCCTCCACCATTATAGCCTTGGTGGGTCAGTCCAAAAGGATAGTAGTTTTTCTCCAGGATAATTTCCGTGGCAGGATCTATAGAACCATCACCATTGCCATCAGTGTAGCTTAACCGTACATTTCCGAGGTGGTCATTGTATTGATAATGATACTTATAAGTTCCCGAGTTATTCTCTACATAGCCTTCAGGATGATTAAAAAACTGCAGCGTAGTTCCCTGATAAATATAGTTCCCTGCGTAATCTGTTGTTGTACCTACTGCCACTTTTCGCTGTTTTACCCCGGTTGCATCGTAAATATAAGAAATTGTTCCGCCACCTATGCTAACACTCGTTGGTAAATTAAGATGGTTGTAGGTAATATCTGTAATTCCTTTGTTGTCATCCCTGGTCATATTGCCATTGGTGTCATACTTACCGCAAAAAATTCACTAACCGGTCAAATTTTTCAGCACTTACCGCCAGAAACACTCTTAGTTAATTCAAAGAACGAGTTTAAATATAAATACTTTGCAGGAGTTAGCCACCTTTTTTAGTGAGCGATTTAAAATATTCTATAATTGCTTCGGCTACTTTCCTAAAGGATAATGATTGCATAAAAGTTTTATTATCCTTTATAGTTAGTTCTACTTTATTTACTGGCATCATCCAGACAAGAATTCTATTTATTAGCATGTAGGCTAATACCATCGCTATTATTATAACTGCTACCATAATATTTGGGTTTTTATTTTTTTTAATTATTCTGTTTTATACTTTAATCATGATTCCTGTAAAAGTGAATAGTATGCTCATCAAAAAAAAGGACATCACTTTTCAACTTTTCATTAAGCCCTATAAACACTGCGTTTATGGCTAAAAAAGTTTTTTTGATTTTTATTTTCTGATGCTTTTCCAGCAAGGTTCGCAGTTCCATTTTCCCTATCCACTTCCGGGCTTCAGCTCTCTGATAGTTCCCGGCAACACTTTTTAAAGTATTTAAGACTGACAGAAAGATCCAAAAAAAGTTGCTAAACGGGAACGGGCAAAAGCATTTTTCCCAAGCTATGTTTACATAATTGGGCATTATGGCAGCATTCCCTCTGACTTCCTGAGCCATAATAAAACTATGTAAAATAGCCGACTTTGCCTTTGCCCTACTCACTCTTGCGGGACGTTCAATCGCCACTGGGGCTAGTACTTCAAAAGCGGAGCAGCCCCAACACTTCAGCCCTCCGCTATTCCTCTTTTGAAGTATCATCGGACTTCCTTTTATTCTGCATTACAGCATTTATCACACCCGTGACAGGGAAGACCTGTAATAAGGATTTCAATTCCTTATTGACAGCCCGCATTTTCTTAGTTGGCATTATCCAGTAGATAATTATTATCGCTAAGATGGTTAAACATAAAATTTCCATTTTTATAGGTTTTAAATTCATCCACAAGGCTTTCAACCTGTTTAAAGGACCTGTTTTTTATTTTAGGCTTGCCTGTGGTTATATCTTACTTTACTCATCAATTGAACAATGTCAAGTTTTTTGAACCTCAAATTTTTCAAACAACTCCTAAACCCTTATGAACGAAGGTATAACCAAGCATTCGAATAAGGTGTGACATTAATTTTTCTAAGATACCTGAAGCCGAGATTCAAAAAAAGGACAACGTAAAACACCCTTTTTGGAGCCTATAAAAATGACCTCCTGATTGTGGTTCAGGAGGTCGGTTACGTTTTTAAAAGATGAAGATCTGGGCAGGCCTAAGCGTGGAGGTCTTCGGCTTTTAAAAATGATAGGCAAACGCCGATTGAGTGCCGGGGTTTGAGTAAGGCACAAGGATTTTCAGTCCTTTGCTCTTTCAAAATCAATTCTGAGTTTATGTTTTTGTAGCACTTAAGGGATAGTGGTATTTTTGTAATTCACTAAAAATCATTTTTATGAACGTCTATATTGACATCTATAAAACAAGAACCAATGACTGGTCTGCCCCTTGCTATGGCGGAACTTATATGCAGTTTAGCAAGCTTCCTAAAAAAGGAGATATTATCGAACATCTCGACATAGTTCCTGAGTTTGCCCATAACAATAATCATCTTAAAAATGTGCCGGAAGGAAGTTTTGAAGTTTTGTGCGAGCCTTTTCCTATTGATGATAATCCTTTTAATTGCTCCCATAAAATAATGGTATGCAGTACAGAGCTATAATTTCAGTTCGGATCTGTGCGGCTGGTGGTGTCGACTATTTTACATAATGGCGTTATGGGCCGGTACGGGGCTTCTTTCAGAGTTCCGGATTTGTCTCCCGCGCCTATAACAGACCGTTATGTAAACATAGCTTGGGGCGGTTTTTACGGCGGGATTTTTGTCCTGCGCTCGGGTAGCGGCTCTTTGCTTTTTTGTGGAACCGCTCTTTATCAATAGACAATTTTGAACAAAACAAGCAATGTGCCGCGTGAGGGTCGGCTACAAAAATCGTGATGTAAAAACCGCAGAAGGGTTGGCGCGCGTTGGCTTTTTCAGTTTAGGGGATGGAACTGGTTTATGGCTTCCTGTAAACTCTCAAGATTATTCTGTCGGTAACTTTCCGTCGAGGATATATACTTGTGTCCGGCCAGGTATTGAACCTTTCTAATATTAAATTGACTCAGCCAATTCACGATTACGGACGCCCGTAAATGGTTTACATTTCCAGCTTTGTAGTTGATCTCTTTCAACCGTTTTATAATTCCTCTTTGTACCAGGTCATTGAAGTGGGTTTGAGGGATGAACAAGTGATCGTTGTGTAGGTTATTGCTTTGAGCCAGCTGTGGCCTTATTCCGTTGACGTATTCTAAAAGGTCAAGTACCTGCCAGGATTTGAGTTCCATTGTTCGGCTGTTGTTCCTTCTGGTGCTCGGCACATAGATTTTGCCTTTGTAGAGTTCCAGATGTTCCAATAATAAACTTTTGAGATTGGTTGTATTTAAACCTTGATAGACAATTAAGCCTGTTATTACTTTGTTGCGTTTTGCAGTCAATTGGATTTTATAATTCGTAAACTTGCTAAAGTTCTCGGTTTCGTAGGAGTAGTATAGATCTTCCAGTTCGTCAGGACCCAACAGGTTGTGCAATACCCTTTTTATCGTTCCTTTTACTGACACTTCATCGAGTGGGTTTTCCGCTCTTTCATTAATTTCGATCAGGTAATCAAAATAGTTGCGCAGCGTTACAATATGGTTGTTTATGGTCTGTACCTGCAGCCCTTTTTGTTTTAGATGTTTTATGTACCCAAGATTGGTTTTATAATCGATTTCCGTTGCTTTAAACCTTCTGCTTTTTAACCATTTTTGGAACTCAACCAGACGCTCAACATAATGTGCTATTGTTGTCCTGCTATAATTATTCTGCTCTAAATATTCCTGGTAGTCCATAACTATTCTTCCTTTAAAATATGGGTATAGATTTGAGTGCTTTCTAAGGATGCGTGTCCCAAAAACTGTTGTATGTCCTCTATTTTCATTCCTGCCTGTAAAAAATGGGTGGCTATGGAATGGCGCAACATATGCGGGGTAATTTTCTTGTGTTGCAGATCTTCGCTATTGGTAGCTTTAACGATTTGCCTCAGGTTCCATTCCAGACCTGCACCGCTTAACTGTTCAGCCCGCCTGGATACAAAAACATAGTCGCTCTGTGATGCGTATTTAAAATCTATCCGGGCATCAAAAACATAATCTTCGAGGATCTTTAGATTGTACCTATTGATAGGTATAAAACGCTCTTTGTAGTTCTTTCCCTTTCGAACAAATACCCGCTGCCTGTCCCATAAAATATCATTGAGCATTAGGTTGATCACTTCGTTCCTGCGCATTCCAAGGCTGTACATACAGACCAACATTGCTTTATGCCTTGCCCTGAACCGGTGCAGCTCGTGGCTGTGTTTGGTGGCTTTAAATAATTGCCTGACTTCCTTTTGGGTACAGTATTTTAATCGTTCTTCACTTACTTTCTCCCGCTTGATATAGATGTTAAAAGGCTTTTTGTGATGCTTTACCAAATAATCCCTGAACTTGTGTATTGCCTGTTGATGATGGTTGAGTGAGCTGGAAGATAGTGCGCCCTGCCTTGTTTTGTTGGGCCGTTGTTTCAGGTTATTATAGTAATCTTTTAAATGCTCTTTTTGGATGTGATCGATTAGGTTTATCTGGTGTTGCTCCAACCAATAAAAGAATTCGCACAGGTGGTGTGGATAGTTCTTCCGCATTCCCTCACTATATCCCAACACGTCCAGCCACGACGTAAAGTCGATTAGGATTGCTTTGTAACTTGGGTTTTTGAGTATGGATTTTTTCATAGGTCGGTTGCATTTTTTTGGTTGTATTGCGAGTTGTGGTTAATTAATTGATAGTTATATAATTAACCTCGCAAACAGGGTATTTGCGAGTTGGTTGCGACTTTGCTGGTTACTTTGCACCTTTTATCCTATCAATGCAGTCTTGTAAGGCTTTGTTTATTTGCTTTTTGAGGTTGGTATATTCGCCCAGGTCAACGATTTCAAAACAGTAACTTTTGGTCATTGCTTTCTTAATTCTTTGGATATAGTTTTCTGCCAATAGATGTTTGTGGTACCAGCGCAGCGTACTTTCTTTTATGCGTAGGTTCCTGCGTATTTCGGCATTGGTAAACGTGGTCTGGTTGTTCCTAATCAGATAATCTTTCAAGCTTTCCAAATGGTTTCTACAGGCTCCGGTGAGCGTATCGCTTTTGCGCAACAAAACATCAATGATAAGTTCATTGGCTTCCTGTATGTCATCGATGGTGGTTTCGATGTACTCCTCACCAGTTTGCTCGTCATATTTTTTTTGTCTTTGCCACTGGCAATAAAAAGTGATGGCTTCAATAAATTGCAGGTAATGGCTGTTCGTCCTTCTCGGTTTAAATACAAATTGTGGGAGTTCTAAAAATTCAGCATAGGGATTTATGACTTTTACAGGTTTGAGTAAACGCTGTACGTTCTTTAATAATTCCTTTGCTTGTATTTCTTCCTCATCATTTATCTTTCCTGCGGAAGCCCTGCGCTGGTATTGCATTATTTTTTTATCCTGCTGCTCACTTTCGTCAATATAGAGTAAGAAGGAGCGGTTGCTGTTGTCCTCGTAAATACTTTCCTGCGTTGTACAGCCAGCAACACTTACAGGGCCTTCAACAGTTAGGTGGATGGTTTTGGTGTCGCCTTTGGCATCTTTATGTACGACCGTTTTGGTAATGCGCTTTTTGGATTGTAGTTCCCGGAGTGGATAGAGCACGCTTTCTGCCCCGTCAAGATCTTCTATGCGTTTTACCGACCCCGGAACTGCCCAGGCTAATGCAATGCAAAGGGTTGGGGGTCTTTCTGCTGGTGAAGATCAAAAACATCGTAAGCCTATTGCTTTCCTCGCCGATCACACCCGACTTTCCAATAAGTTCATTGGTACGCTTTAGTAAATTGTCCTTTTTTAAAAATGCCTCTGCGGCTTTCTGTTCTGTTGCCGCAAGTTCTTTGTAATAAGGTGCAGCAGCCTGCTGCTCCTTTTCAACAAGTAAAAAACGGTGGTTTTCCAGTTCTTTGGTGAGTTCCTGTAAGGTCTTTCTTGCTACACTCGTTCCTATCTCCAACCGCTCCGCTATTTTTCTCGTGAACTTTTCTACCTGGTTGTCATTATACAAGTCCAGGCTGTGGCGCAATACATTATAACCTTCTGGTTTTTGGATGCTCATCGTGATACGCATACTTTCCATTTTATTGGTCTTAACACCGCCAAGGATATTGATTTGTAAATGTTTCGTATGGTATTGGTAGCTATTTGGATTGGTAGTATCTAACATTGTTGAAAAATATTTTTAGAACATATATTAAATATAAAATATGTTCTTACTAATCAAACAATATAATCACTAGATAGATAATTTTTGTTTTATATATTTGTGCATTACTTTACTTAACTGGTATATTTAGAACTTATGTTGTTTAGCGAACGTTTATTAAGCACTCGTAAAAAGAAGAAGATTTCGCAAGATGAACTTGCTAAACAGATTGGTGCTCACGCTCCTGTGATTGGACGCTATGAACGTGATGAAGTAAAACCCTCTATTGAAACTACTTTTAAAATTGCTAAAGCTTTGGAAGTATCTTTAGATTATTTAACGGGCTTATCTGACTTGGAACTTGATAAAGGTATCGTGGATATTGTTACGAGTTTACAAAAACTGAATACCGAAGATAGAGAGCATATTTTTACTACGATTAATGCACTTGTGCGTGATGCCAAGGCTCGTAATACTTACGCATAAAAACTAAATCTAAATGGAAGAAAATAAAGTTGTAATTCCAAAAGAACACTATCAAATTATTAATTTCAAAAAAGAAGATTTACCAGCTATTGGTGTTATTAATATTAGTTTAATTAATTTTGAGCCTAAAGAGGTTTTTTCTTGGCATTGTTCATTAATATTAAATTTTGATGATTTAATTGAAAATGGTATGCCGACAAAAGAGCAAGTACTAAAAGCTGATAAATTTGAAGATTTTTTAGATGACAAAATAAAAGGAAAAAACAAGGAAAAACCAAATGCTCTTTTCTTGGGCAGAATAACTTGGAATGCAACAAGACAGCTATTATGGAGGATTTATGACCCAGATCCAGTAAGTCAATTTTTAAAAAATATAATTCATAACGAAGAATATCCTTTAGAATTTGATTATAATATTAGCTTTGACGAAGAATGGGAATATCCTAAATGGTATTTAGAAAGTTGTAAAGAAAATATTTAAAAAAAGAGCCACTCAATTTCGAGTAGCTCCTTTTTTTATACTTGAGGCTTCAATTGTTCTAACCATATATTTGGTTGGTCATCATAATGATCTCTCAATCTATCTTCTACGTGATTAGCTTCCCATACTGCTGCTGGCTCCAATCCAATAACTTTTTCTTTTGTAGTCTTTGTGATCTCACCAGTGTTTGGATCGTAAAGTTCAAATCTATCTGGATTAAGATTATCTTGAATAAATTGCATCGGCAATACTTCGAACTCCTTACGGATAGGCAGTTTGCCTACTTTCAACCATTTTCCTTGTGATATTACGTCACGATATACTGATAAGAAGAACAAAACAGAACAATCTGATAAAACTTCAAAATCACTTAAATGTCCCTTTGTTCTTAAATCAAAAAAGACTAATCCCTCCTCTAATATTTGAGCATAACAGTAGTTTCCATCTTTTAAATCAATTTCGACTATTGAACCCGTTGTTCTTCTTTGCCTTTTCATTTTAGTTGTCAAATTCTTTTTTAGCAGCATCTATATACTGCTGTTTTTTAGGATTCTTATCACTAACTCCTTCTATTCTGTTTCCAGATGTTCCGCCTTTTGATTGGGCGCCACCATTATTTTGTATGTTTTGATGCTCGCGACCTCTAATAGCATCTTTGTTCGCTGATGATTTGTCAAGTGTTGCAGGACCGTGAGTATCATTCATATGATGGCTTTTATCTCTGTTCTCAATGTTCTTTCTTGGCGTATCTGTTCCACTCGTCCTCCCTGAATAATCTCCGTTTTTCGAAGGGTCCTTTGCTTTTTTAGTATAAGTCTGATAAGTTTTTTCTGCTTTCTTTGATGTGTTCTTTAGGTCTACAGCTATTTCTACACCTTTCTTTATTTTTTTCGCAAAAGGTATAATTCCCAACGCAGCACTTCCATAATTACCTTTAGAAATATCTAAAGCTTCTCCTGCTCCTGGAAGCTCATCTGCTACCATTTCTAAAACAGGGTCATCTCGTACCGCTTTTGCATATGCAGTAACTAAGCCATCTCCATTACTTAAATTATCTCCAAACCTCTTAATGGTATTAAGCATATTACCTAATCCTGCAATCTGTATTCCTCCTGGTGGCCCACAACAACCACTACTATATGGTGCCATCCCATCAGGGTCAATAAACTTTATAGGGTTATCAAAAGCATAGTTGTAAGGCGAGTGCCTTCTCATCTGCTCTGCCAATGGATCGAGATTCATCCAGCGTCCAAGCCATTTGTCATAGTTCCTCGCTCCAAAGTCCATCCATTGTAAACCGAGTTCATCATTTTCTTCCTTACCTCCAAATCCATAGGGGTGATAAGTTCCTTTGACGGCAGTATTATATCCAGCGTGTTCCCCACCAAAAGGGTAATAATTCTTCTCATCGAGGATTTCAGAACTATTTACAGAACCATTATTATCAGCATCAGAGTAGGACAGTCTAATGTTCCCTAAGTGTACTCTGTTTAAGCCCAAAATAAAATTTTCGGTCGCATTTTTTCGGTGGATGACCTCCAAAAAAGTAAAATTCCGGTATGTGATTTTCTTACAACCCATTTGAGTTCATAAATAT
>NZ_JAIQZA010000042.1 GCF_020164485.1 Salegentibacter tibetensis | reverse complement strand
TATAGATCACCATTAAAATTGGGCCTATAGCACACTGTAAATAGTGAAAACCGGTCATAGAGCAGTAAGCCCTACGGGAGAGTTTTGGCCCTAATTGATTAAAAATAAAATAAAACACATATGAAAATCACGTTTTACGGACAGAGTTGTTTCGGAATTAAAATAGCTGATATTAACGTCTTGGTAGATCCATTTATCACCGGAAATGATCTCGCAAAAGATAAGATTAATATTAAAGATATTAAAGCTGATTATATTCTGCTGACTCACGCGCACCAGGACCATACCTTAGATGCTGAAGAAATCGCTAAAAATACGGGGGCGGTAATTGTGAGTAATTTTGAAATTGCCGGGCATTATGAAGAAAAGGGCATTGAAGTGCATCCTATGAACCACGGCGGAAGCTGGGATTTTGAATTCGGGAAAGTGAAATACGTGAACGCGATCCATTCCAGTTCTTTCCCTGATGGCAAATATGGCGGCCAACCCGGCGGATTTGTGATTGAAGGAGAACATAAAAATATTTATATTGCCGGCGATACTGCGCTCACTATGGATATGAAATTGATCCCCCAGCGTACTACTTTAGATCTTGCAATTCTACCAATCGGTGATAATTTTACTATGGGAGTTGAAGATGCCATCGTAGCCAGTGATTTTGTGGAATGTGACAAGGTTTTGGGTTGTCATTATGATACTTTTGGCTACATTGAAATAGACCATGAAGAAGCAAAAAGAAAGTTTTTTGACGAAGGCAAAGATCTTATGCTTCTGGAAATAGGAGGGAGCCTGGAGCTATAGTTTAGGCTTGCTCCGCAATAAAAATATATGCAGGCAGATTACAAAAGGTATATCTTAAATTTTAAACGCCCCAGCGGAACTTCGCGGGGCGTTCTTACTACAAAAGAAACCTGGTTTCTAAAAATAACCGATGGTGATAAAATCGGTTATGGTGAATGTGGGATTCTTAGAAGTCTTAGCATAGATGACCGGCCAGATTATGAAGAAAAGTTACAATGGGTTTGCAACAATATTAATTTAGGCGAAACTATGCTCTGGGAGGAATTAAAGGAATTTCCCAGTATTCAAATTGGTGTAGAAATGGCTTTTAAGTCTTTAATTTCCGGAAATCCTTTTGAAATATTTCCTTCTGAATTTACTAAAGGAAAAGCTTCAATTCCAATCAACGGACTTATCTGGATGGGAGAAAAGGAATATATGAAATCCCAGATTCAGGAAAAGATTGAAGCCGGTTTTGACTGTATTAAAATGAAAATTGGTGCCATAGATTTTGAAACCGAACTGGAGCTTTTAAAATATATACGCTCTGAGTTTTCTTCCGAAGAAATAGAATTGCGCGTAGATGCCAACGGGGCTTTTAAACCTGAAGAAGCTTTGAAAAAGCTGAAGCGTTTAAGCGAATTTCAATTGCATAGTATAGAACAACCCATAAAACAGGGGCAATGGAAAGTGATGGCAGATTTATGCCGGAAAACCCCGCTTTCAATTGCTTTAGATGAAGAATTGATTGGGGTTTTTGATGTAACGAAAAAGCAAGAATTGTTACAAACAATTAAACCTCAATATATTATTTTAAAGCCAAGTTTGATTGGTGGTTTTAAAGGTACACAAGAGTGGATTGATTTAGCCGAAGAAAACAATATTGGCTGGTGGATTACCAGTGCATTAGAAAGTAATGTGGGGCTAAATGCAATTTCGCAATTCACCTATGCCAAAAATAATAAAATGCCGCAGGGCTTGGGTACCGGAAGTTTATACACCAATAATATAGAAAGTCCTTTGAAAGTAGAAAAGGGAAATATTCAATATAATCCAGCTAAGAGTTGGGAATTTAATTTTTAGTAAATGTATATAGCAGAAGCTTTTAAATACCGCCATGATTTCTGGAGGTATATTATTGGAACCATTTTAGTAGTCGGGGGTGTAATTATAGGTCAAATCCCTTTAGGCGTAGCTGTTTTCCTGGAGCGCGGAATGGAGATAGCAGAAATGACTGAAACCGAAATTATGCAGGTTTTGGATTCTAACCTTACTTTTTTTTTAATTCTGCTCACTTTTGCCGCCGGTCTTGGCGTGTTGTTGCTTGTTGTAAAATTATTACATAATCAGCCTATAAGATCACTTACCACCAGCCGTAAAAAAGTAGATTGGGGTCGTGTTTGGTTTGGTTTTGGTCTTGTAGCTGCCTTTACCGTTATAGTTACTTTGGTAGAATACGCAGTGAATCCTGAAGATTTCCTGATAAATTTTCAACCGGTTCCGTTTGCAATATTGCTGGTGATCGCAATTATAATGATTCCATTACAGACGAGTTTTGAAGAATATTTATTTAGAGGATATTTTATGCAGGGGCTTGGAACACTGGTGAAAAATCGGTGGCTTCCATTGATTGTGACTTCGGTATGTTTTGGAGGATTGCATTTCTTTAATCCTGAAGTTACCCAAATGGGAAATTTAGTTATGATCTATTATATAGGTACAGGATTCTTATTAGGAATAATAACCCTAATGGATGAAGGAATGGAATTGGCACTGGGTTTTCACGCAGGAAACAATCTTGTAGCGGCATTGCTAATCACTGCCGACTGGACAGCTTTCCAAACCGAATCTATTTTTAAGGATCTTTCAGACCCTACTGCCGGCCTGGATGTTTTGGTGCCAGTATTCATAATTTACCCACTTTTCCTATTTATAATGGCTAAAAAATATGGTTGGAGTGATTGGAAGAATAAACTCTTCGGAAAAGTAGAAAAGCCCGAAACCTTAAAACTTTCAGAAGAAGGTTAAATTTATCATTACAATTTGCTAACTTTCCTTATAGAGAAATGTAACATATTTGGTTTTAAATATGGCAGATAAGTATAAAGTACCGGAAACCCATCCCGATTTTAGGCTGAATAAACGACATTTCACAAATGCCGAATTGCATTTAGTGGCTTATAGTTTTATAAAGGAAGGAGAAGCTTTTGAAGAAAAAGTAGGAGGATTCCTATTAGACTGGATTAAGCCCTCTAAGTATATTGAGGTGAAAACATCGGGCTCAACCGGAAAGCCAAAAATTATTAGGATCAAAAAGGAGCATATGATCAATTCTGCCATTGCAACTTCCCGCTTCTTTGACTTACCCGAAAAAACTACCGCACTGTTATGTTTACCTGCAACCTATATTGCCGGAAAAATGATGTTGGTTCGCGCTATGGTATTGGGCTGGCAATTAGATATGGTTCCTCCTTCTTCTAACCCATTAGACCAGGTTTTTAAACGTTATGATTTTTGTGCGATGACGCCGTTTCAGCTGGATAATTCGGTTGGGCGTTTACACCTTGTAAAAAAACTTATTGTTGGCGGTGGGGCTGTTTCTCCAAGGCTTCAAAAGATGGTAAAGGAAGTAAGTACCAAAGTTTATGAAACTTATGGGATGACCGAAACCGTTACCCATATTGCTGCAAAAAGATTAAATCCTTCAAAGAATAAGAAAAAAAACCGACCATTTAAAGTGCTGCCAAACATCAATATTTCGCAGGATAAACGTGGCTGTTTGGTTATTAAAGCTCCAAGACTTTCAGATGAAGTTATTACCACTAATGATGTGGTTGAAATTCTTACTTACAAGAAATTTATTTGGAAAGGAAGGTTAGATAACGTGATTAATTCCGGGGGAATAAAACTTCATCCCGAACAAATAGAAAAAAAGCTTTCCAAAATTATAGATCAGCGCTTATTTGTAACTTCAATGCCAGATGATTCCCTTGGCGAAAAACTGGTGCTGTTTGTAGAAAATGAATTTTCAGAAGATCTTCTTCACAAATTAGAGCAGGAGATTAGGGAATTAAAAAGCCTGGAAAAATACGAACGGCCTAAAAAAATCTATTTTATTGAAAAATTTGAGGAAACCCACACAGGGAAAATCCATAGAGACAATACCGTTAAGAGCAAGGTGAACTGATTCTATATATGTATAAAATTTTCTTATTAATTGGACTGCTAAGTGTTTTAAAAACAACAGCTCAGATTCTTCCAGAGCAGGATAGAGCAACACTTGTAAATGAAATTCTGAAGGATAAATTTGAAAATCTTCTGCCCGGTATAATGGACAGGAAAGAAGTAGACATGTGGGTGGTGATTTCCCGGGAATATAATGAAGATCCCGTGCTGCGTACAATGCTTCCTGCCACCTGGCTGAATGCCCGCCGACGTACCATTCTGGTATTTTACAGAAACAAAGAAGCAAATAGTCTTGAAAGACTTGCTGTTGCCCGCTATGAAGTGGGAGAAAGCATTGAAGGCGCCTGGAATCCTGAGGAACAACCTGAGCAGTGGGAAGCGCTTATCGACATTATTGAAAAACGAGACCCACAAAGAATTGCATTGAACTTTTCTAAGGATTATGGTCTGGCCGATGGCCTTGTGAAAACCGATTCTGAAGAATTTATAGATCATTTACCGGCTGTTTATAAAGACCGACTCGTTTCGGCTGAAGATTTGGCTATAGGGTGGATTGAAACCAGAAGCGAAATGGAAATGGAGATATATCCTGAATTGGTAAAAATTACCAAAGAAATTATTAGAGAGGCTTTCAGCGAAAGGGTGATTACTCCCGGCGAAACCACCACCGAAGATGTGGTATGGTGGATGCGCCAAAAAGTTACTGACCTGGGGCTGGAAACCTGGTTTCATCCAACTGTTTCTATTCAGCGGGATGAAGAAGCCCTGGAAGATCATATTTCGGCTTTTTCCTCGAATAAGGAAAGAAAGCTCATTTACCCGGGAGATTTGCTACAATGTGATTTTGGGATCACGTATTTAAGACTGAATACCGATTGTCAGCAAATGGCGTATGTTTTAAAACCTGGGGAAACCGAAGCTCCTGATTATCTTAAAAAAGCATTTGAAAAGGGAAATAGGCTTCAGGATATTTTAACCGGAAATTTCGAAACCGGAAGAACCGGAAATCAAATTCTTTTGGGAAGTTTAAATCAGGCCAAAGAAGAAGGTTTAAGACCGATGATCTATACTCATCCTCTGGGTTTATACGGGCATTCTGCCGGGACCACTATCGGGATGTGGGATTCACAGGAAGGCGTGCCCGGAAGTGGAGAATATCCATTAAATGAAAATACGGTTTATGCGATAGAACTCAATACCAGCGTATTTTTGGAAGAGTGGGACCAGGACGTGAGAATTATGCTGGAGGAAGCGGGGTTTTGGGGAGAGGATGGTTTCGAATACGTCAATACCCGCCAAACCGAACTCCTGGTGATTTCGGCGAAATAAAGTTCTAAATGAAATTTATGTTACTGGTTCATCTTCATAATATAATCGGTAGAATGTTTTCCAGATCCATAAAACAGGAAAAACAAACTTAAAATCAATACAATACTTGCTTCCAGTAACCTGCCGGGTTGCATAACTCCTACAAAGTTGATTAAAATTGCACCAAAAATGATGGGAAGCTGTACAAGCACAGCCCAACGGGTAAGTAATCCAACAGCTATAAGTATACCTCCAATTAAATGGGCAAAGGCTACATAATGTACAGTAATCATCGTACCTGCAAAACCCTGAAGTGGTTTTATGAGTTCGATGAGTGTTTCGGTTTGAGCAATAAAGTTGATGCCTTTTATAAAAAGGAAAACACCAAGAGCTACTCTCAAAATGTCGATAAAATAATAAGTATGCGCATTGGCCCACTTATTTAATGATTTAATACTTAACATATCTCTCTATTTTTATATTAATTTACTGATTTTTAAATAATTATAAAAATATTTTGTTTTTGTTAAAAATAAATATGCCTAATTAAATTGCCTAAAAAGCCAGAGTGATGTAAAATAGAGTGAAGCCCTGTGAAAAACAGGTTTTAGGAGATCATTCTTTTTCTTTAAGCCATTTAAAAATAGTTTCTACATCCTTTTTTCGGCAAAGTTCAGACCCCGGGGTCAATGTTGCGGCTGTACCTGCAGCTACTCCCCAATAAACGGCATCCATTAATTTATCACCTCTGGAAAGGGACAGGATTATACCGGCCACCATGGAGTCTCCCGCACCTACAGTACTTTCTTGTTTTACAGTTGGCGGCACCACATATGCTATTTTATCCTTTGTGGCTAACATGGCTCCTCTTGCACCCAGCGAAACGATGAGAGTTTCAGCTTTTCCTTCAGAAATTACTTTTTTGGCGATTTCTTCCTGTTCCAATCCTGAAATTTTTTCTTTTCCTGCAAGACTGCTCAATTCACCAAGGTTAGGTTTCATTATGCAAACTCCGGCTTCGGCGGCTTTTGTTAAAGCTTTACCCGAAGTATCTATTACACATTTAATATTTCGTTCTTTTGCAATTCTGGCAATCTCTCCGTAAAAATTATCGGGAGCACCAGGTGGAAGGCTTCCACTGGCCACAAGGTATTCTACATCATCGGGTAATTCCTTCAAGGCATCAAGGCATTTCTGCAAATCTTCTTTGCTTATTTTACTTCCTGGCATTCCAAAACGGTACTGGTTATTTGTAGATCGGTCCAATACCACCAGATTTTCCCTTCTTTCATTTTCTATGAAAATTAGCTGTTGATTAATGCTCTCTTTCTTTAAAAGATTTTGAATTTTCTCTCCGGTAGGGCCTCCTGCAGTGTATATAGCAAGAGATTCACCTCCCAGAATATTTATCGCCCGGGAAACATTTATGCCCCCTCCGCCGGGTTCATAAGTGGGTTCTTCACATCGTAATTTTTTTTCTGGCTTCAGCTTTTCAATATAAGTGCTTTTGTCGAGAGCCGGGTTTAGGGTTAGGGTTACAATCTTCATCTTAAAAGTCTTTTCTAATTAGTTTGATTAACTGTATAATAATTAAAGGTATTATGCTGGTTATTAATATTAATCCCCAGATGCGCATTTCAAGTTCCTGGAAAGAAAGAACCTCAGAAATAGCAGGAATATGGTAAGCTGCTACTAGTGCCGCAGCACAGAAAGCAAGGGCATACCAGATAAATTTATTACGGGTAACCTGGTTGTTAAAAAGATTCTCTGTGGCGTCACGCATATTGAAAACATGAAGCAACTGGGCAAAAGCAAGGCTGAAAAAAGCTACATTATTGGTGATTTCTTCAGATTCTTCCCATACAAAATGAGCATATAAATAGGCGCCGGTTATGCAAATTGTAAGAATTACGCCATATAACGCTACCTGCATCCAGTTTTTTCTGGTTATTATGGGTTCTGCCGGGTCTTTGGGTGGTTTTTTCATGATACCGGGGTTCCCTTCTCCCACACCAAGTGCGAGTGCCGGAAACACATCTGAAAGCAGGTTAAGAAAAAGCAATTGAAGAGGGAGCAGGGGTAAGGCCAGTAATCCAAAACTTATAGAGGCAATAATCAAAATCTCGCTTAAGTGATAGGATAACTGATAAATTATGAATTTCCGGATATTTCCAAAGATGATCCGTCCCTGCTCGATGGCTTGAACAATAGAACTAAAGGTATCATCTTTTAAAACCATATCTGATACCTCCTGGGCAACCTGGGTACCGCGTTTTCCCATGGCTATTCCTATGTTGGCCCTTTTTAAGGCTGGGGCGTCATTAATACCATCACCCGTCATGCCAACAATTTCTCCTTTTTCCTGGAAATATTTTATTAAGCTCAATTTCTGGGATGGATCTACACGCGAAAAGATTGCAGTTTCGGTAATACCGGAATCTTTTTCATTTTCCAGTTTTTCATTGAGGTCTATTCCCTTAATTATTCCCGAATTTTCACCTCCTTTATCTTCATAAATTTTCACCTGTTCCCCAACATTTCGGGCGGTTCCGGGATGATCGCCGGTTACCATAATTACTTTAATCCCGGCTTCTCTACAGGTAGTAATAGCCTCTGCTACCTCTTTTCTTGGCGGGTCCAGAAAACCGATTAGGCCGGCAAATGTTAGATCCTGAAGAAATTCCTCATCTTCAGGGAGAGAATCGGTTTTTTTGAAAGCAAAACCTAAAACCCGTAATCCTTCATCAGAAAGTTCATCATTTTTGTTATTCCAGAACTCTTTATCTTTTTCTGAAAGCTCTTTTTCCTCACCATTTTCAAGAATTTTTGCTGATCGCTCCAAAATGGCATGGGCAGCTCCTTTTCCGGCAACATAAAATCCCTTTCCGTCTTCATCCTTATTAACCGATCCCATTACCATAGATTCAGAATCGAAGGGATCATGAAGTTTTCTTTCCAGATTGCGGTATTTTTTATACCGGTCTTTGTTGAATTTACTGGTGTAATTTAGTAGGGCAATTTCCAACGGATCTCCTTCTCCTTTACCGCTTTCATTTTCCCCATATTCATCACCGTTTTCTTCCTCCTCGGTAAAGTCCTGATTTATCTCTTCTTTTTGTTTTTTAGATGAAATAGGTTGTGATGAAGAAGCCCTGTCAGAGTCTTCTTTTGATGTAGATTTGTCTTCTGATTCAGCAGTGACTGCTGACTCCTCTTTTTTAGCATTTTCTGAAGCTTCCTGCTGTTCTTCATCATTATTATCTTCAAAAGATTGCTCGTCTTTGTCCTGAATTTCTTCTTCTCCTTCTAGCGTAGCATCATTAGCGAGCATCGAAATTTTAAAGATGTGCTTAAAATTAGTGTTTTCCTCTGGTTCCTTTTCTTCTTTCATTTCCGGCTGCTTGCCAGAGTGCCAGTCTACACTCATCCTTATATCCCCCGGAAAATAAAAGGTGTCTACGGTGAGTTGGTTTTTTGTGAGCGTTCCGGTTTTATCGGTAAAAATTACGGTGGTTTCCCCAAGCGTTTCTACTGCCTCGAGTTTTTTGACGATAACGTTCTTTTTTGCCAGCCTAAGCATTCCCCGGGCAAGGGCAATACTGGCTACGATTGGAAGTCCCTCAGGGATCGCAGCAATAGTCCAGGCAATAGAAGTTTGAATTAAAATATAAAGTTCTTTGCCCGAGAGATAACCAAAAATCAGGAAAGCAACAGCCAGGCCAATTGTCACAAAAATTAAGTGCCTGGTAAGTTTATTGAGCTTTTGGTTTAACGGGATCTCATCCTTCTTTTCTTCGCCAACCATGGCCGAAATACTTCCGAGTTCGGTATCCATACCGGTGCTATATACCACAGCTTTAGCCGTTCCTCCTGTGACCGCAGTCCCCTTATAGAGAATATTTATTCTGTCAGCAACTTGTTTTTCTTCTTCAATAGGTTCAGCAGATTTTGTAATAGGAACAGATTCCCCGGTTAGCGGGGATTCATCTATAGCTAATTCGGTTGCTTCCAGAATTCGGGCATCGGCAGAAATTAAATCACCGGCTTCAACCAGCAAAATATCCCCGGGAACAATTTCTTCGGCATTAATTTTTACTATCTCCCCATTTCGTAACAGTCTTGCCTCTATTTTATCCATCTTTTTCAGGGCTTCCATAGACTTTTGGGCTTTAAATTCCATCCAAAAACCTATAAGCGTATTTATGATGAGTACGATAAATATGGCTATACCCTCAGCATAATCACCAAATAGCAATGCCAGAATTGCCGCTGCGGTTAAGAGATATACAATAGGGTTGTTTAACTGAGCAAGAATTATTTGCCAGATGCTGCGTTCTTTTTGTTCTTCCAGAACGTTTGCACCATATTCTTTTTTCCTCTTTTTGACTTCCTTATCCGAAAGGCCATTTTTAGGATCCGTAGAAAGTTCATTTATGACTTCCTTCTCTGTTTTACGGTAAGCATTATCAATAATTTGTGATTTTTTCTCTTTTACCATTTTTAATAAGGAATTCTGAATTAGCGCTGCCTTAAGTTAATTATAATTTGTAAAACAGATACCTGAATGGGCAGGATTAAAATTATTTTTACGGGATTTTAGTTGAGAATAAGGAATGGGCTAGGAATTCCATTCGAGGAAAATTTTGGGGAATTAAAAACAAAAAAACCTGCAGAATCTTTAATCCTGCAGGTTTATTCTTATATTTTGATTTAGTTTATTCCAAAAATTTGAAGTCAACGTAGAACTCCATGTCATTTAAGGCAATATCATCTTTGTTTTTCACCTCCTGAGTTAAGGTTTTCCAATTTGTAGTTGGATTAAGTCGAATTTCCTTCCCTTTAATGAAGATATCTACAGGCATTGTGAAATCTTTTATATCGGCTTTCCAGCGATAGGAAATTTTGTCGGCTTTTTTCTTTAGCTGAAGTTGAGGTAGGGCAGCATTTCTCAGGTATTGTTCGAAAACCGGTTTCAGGTCTATATCGATAGCCTCATCGAAAAAAGATTCGGTAGTTTCTGTATCGATAATTTGATGCTTATAGGTTTCAGTATAATCCTTTAAAGTTTTCCACCATAATTCATCATCGTCATAAATACTGCGAATAGTATTTAGCAAATTAGCGCCTTTAAAATACATATCTCCAGAACCTTCACTATTTACCCCGTAATCTCCAATAATAGTAGCTGTGTTACTTAGGCCGCGGCGGGTTCCTTTTAGATATTCCAAAGCTTCTTCTTTGCCCCAACGACACTCCACGTAAACAGCTTCAGAATAGGAGGTAAAGCCTTCGTGAATCCACATATCGGCGATATCTTTTGCGGTAATGCTATTGCCGTACCACTCGTGCCCGGACTCGTGGATAATGATATAATCCCATTTTAAGCCAATTCCGGTGCCGGAAAGGTCATTTCCAAGATAGCCCATTTTATATTCATTTCCATAGGCTACAGCACTTTGGTGTTCCATACCCAGATAGGGAGTTTCAATCAATTTAAAGCCGTCTTCCACAAAAGGATACTCTCCAAATTTCTCATAAAAGCAATCCATCATTGGTTTTACTTCTTTAAACTGCTCTTTAGCTTTTTCAAGGTTGTAAGGCAGTACATAGTAATCCAGGTCAAGATCTCCGTAAGAATCAGAGAAATGCTCATAATTCGCGATGTTGATCATCACGTTGTAATTATTGATTGGGTTAACGGTTTTCCAACTCCATTGGGTAAATCCGTTTCCTAAATCTTTCTCGCCTAAGAATTGCCCATTAGAGACATTCATTAATCCGTTTGGAACTGCGATATCCAGCTGAACTTCTTCGGGTTCGTCACTTTGATGATCTTTATTGGGATACCAAAGGCTGGCCCCGGTTCCCTGCACAGCAACGCCTACCCAAGGGTCTCCATTATCATCTTCGTCCCAGACAAATCCGCCATCCCAGGGCGCATTTCTTGCTACGATAGGTTTTCCGGAATAATAAAACTGAATTTCTCCTTGCTCATCAGCTTGTACCGACTCATCTAAATCGATAAAAACCGCATTATGTTTACGTTCATAAGTTAAAACTTCGCCATTCTGAAGAATAGAATCTACTTCCATATTTTCGAATAGATCTATTTGAATTGTAGAAAGGTCATCTTCAGCAATAAAACTAATAGTATTAAAACCGGAAATAAATTGTTTTTCAGGTTCTACTTTAAGTTTTAAATGATATTTCTGAACATCAAAGGCGCGCTCTGCCCTTAGCGAGCCTCTAAGTGAATCGGCTTCGGTATAATTACCTTCCTTGTTACTTAAAACCTGGGCATAGGAAATATTGGAAGCTGCAATAAAAACAGCAAGAATTAAAATTATTTTTTTCATATTCATTTTGAAGATTACGTTTGAATCACCCCTAAATTAAAATCTTTTTCGATTGGCGCGTGGTTGGCGGCTTCAATCCCCATAGAAATCCATTTTCTGGTGTCTAAAGGATCTATCACTGCGTCTGTCCATAAACGAGCTGCTGCATAATAAGGCGAAGTTTGTTCGTCATAGCGTGCTTTAATAGCTTCAAAAACTTCTTTTTCTTTTTCTTCGTCAACTTTTTCGCCTTTTTTCTCCATCGATGCCGTTTCAATTTGTGCTAAAACCTTGGCGGCTTGTGTACCGCCCATTACAGCGAGTTCTGCACTTGGCCAGGCAGCGATTAGTCTTGGGTCGTATGCTTTTCCGCACATAGCGTAATTTCCGGCACCATAAGAATTCCCCATAATAATGGTGAATTTTGGTACTACCGAGTTACTTACCGCACTTACCATTTTAGCACCGTCTTTAATAATACCACCGTGCTCGCTTTTGCTGCCAACCATAAATCCTGTTACATCCTGAAGAAAAACCAGCGGGATTTTTTTCTGGTTACAGTTTGCGATAAAACGGGTGGCTTTATCAGCCGAATCAGAATAAATTACCCCGCCAAATTGCATTTCTCCTTTTTTGGTTTTTACGATTTTTCGTTGATTGGCAACGATTCCCACGGCCCAGCCATCAATCCTGGCATAGCCGGTAATAATGGTTTGCCCGTAGCCTTCTTTATATTCTTCAAATTCTGAACCGTCTACCAGACGGGAAATAATTTCCCTAACATCATACTGGTCGCTACGTTTTTTGGGTAAAATTCCGTAGATATCTTCCGGGTTTTCTTTCGGTTTTACGGCTTTTTTATGGCTAAATCCGGCTTTGTCGAAATCGCCCATTTTATCCATGATATTCTGAATTCGGGTAAGCGCGTCTTTATCGTCTTTCGCTTTATAATCGGTAACCCCACTAATTTCGCTATGCGTGGTAGCCCCACCCAGGGTTTCGTTATCTACAGTTTCGCCAATGGCGGCTTTTACGAGGTAGCTTCCGGCAAGAAAAATACTTCCGGTTTTTTCAACGATTAAGGCTTCATCGCTCATAATTGGCAAGTAAGCACCACCAGCAACACAACTTCCCATAACCGCTGCAATTTGGGTAATTCCCATACTACTCATCACGGCATTATTTCTAAAAATCCTTCCGAAGTGTTCTTTATCCGGGAAAATTTCATCCTGCATCGGTAGATAAACCCCGGCGCTGTCCACTAAATAAATTATAGGAAGTCGGTTTTCAATCGCTATTTCCTGGGCTCGAAGGTTTTTCTTTCCGGTAATAGGAAACCAGGCTCCCGCTTTTACGGTAGCATCATTAGCTACAACTATACATTGTTTCCCGGATACATAGCCCATTTTAACGACCACGCCACCTGAAGGGCAGCCGCCGTGTTCTTCGTACATTCCTTCCCCGGCGAAAGCACCTATTTCAATGGAATTTGATTTATCGTCGAGCAAAAAATCAATACGTTCACGTGCGGTCATTTTTCCTTTGGCGTGGTGTTTTTCGATGCGCTTTTCACCACCCCCAAGTTTTACGCGTTTAAGTTTATGATTTAATGAAGAAACCAAAAGTTTATTATGGTCTTCATTTTTATTGAATTTCATATTCATATATTTTTATTTTTTAAATTCTGAAATTAGAAATATCTTTTAAATAGGTAGAAATATTATCAAAATTTCAGTAATTTTTAAATTTAAAGCTGTCTTTTGGCTAAAATACAAAATAGAGTGAATTCTACTTATGGTTTAGGAATGTAAAATACCCGATATTTGTTTAAAACCTTAAATATGGGAATGAATAAAAATACCATTTTCGCCTGGGCATCTTTTGCCTTGTTTATAATTGGTGCCGCTATAATTTTACTGGGTGTCCTAAAATACAGGGAATACGCCATTGGCTTTTCAGTAGTGGGAATTGGTTTTTTCGCTATTTCCTGGGCATTTAACGCATTAAAAGGGAGAATTTAAAATAGGTAGAATGTCAAATTCAGCACAGAGAGAACAATTAATAAAACATTTAAAAGGTGGCGAGGCTTTTATGCCTTTAGAGCATTTTATAGATGATATTCCTTTCGAAAAATTAGGCGAACGGCCGCAAAACCTGCCGTATTCCTTTTACGAACTTTCTTATCATATTGTTTTTGCCCAAAAAGATATTTTGGAATTTTCTATTTACGAAGATTATAAAACCTCAAAATGGCCCGATGACTACTGGCCTAAGGAGTCGGCTCCCCAAACAGAAGAAGCCTGGGAAAAGCTGAAAAAGAATTATTTTGATGACCGGGACACTTTAAAAAACTTCATTTTAGATGTTGACAACGATTTAAATCATCCGGTTAAAAATTCCGAAGAGCATACTTTACTGCGTGAAATTTTACTGGTTGTAGAGCATACGGCCTACCACACTGGGCAAATGCTAATCATCTTGCGCTTACTGGGGCTTTATAAATAATTGATTCTAATTCTGACTTTATTTTCAGATATTTGCATTCCTAAAATAGCATAAAAATTACAATATATGGCAGACGATAAAAAAGTGATTTTTTCAATGTCTGGGGTGACCAAGACTTTTAAAAATGCGAATACCCCGGTTTTGAAAAATATATACCTTAGTTTTTTCTATGGTGCAAAAATCGGGATCCTCGGTTTAAACGGTTCAGGTAAATCTACTTTACTTAGAATTATTGCCGGCGAAGATAAAAACTACCAGGGAGATGTGGTTTTCTCCCCGGGTTATACCATTGGATACCTTGAACAGGAACCAAAGGTAGATGAAGATAAAACCGTTCTTGAAGTTGTAAAAGAAGGAGTTGCCGAAACAGTGGCTATTCTCGATGAATACAATAAAATTAACGATCAGTTTGGGTTACCCGAGGTTTATGAAGATGCCGATAAGATGCAGAAGCTTATGGATAAGCAGGCTGCACTTCAGGATAAAATAGATGCTTCAAACGCGTGGGAGTTGGATACCAAGCTGGAGATAGCGATGGATGCTTTGCGAACTCCTGAAGCCGATAAAAAGATTTCGGTACTTTCAGGAGGGGAAAGAAGAAGAGTGGCACTTTGTCGCTTGTTGCTTCAGGAACCTGATATTTTACTTTTAGATGAGCCTACAAACCACCTTGATGCCGAATCGGTACACTGGTTGGAGCATCACCTGGCGCAGTATAAAGGGACTGTGATCGCGGTAACGCACGACCGTTATTTCCTTGATAATGTTGCCGGATGGATTTTAGAACTGGACAGGGGAGAAGGTATCCCGTGGAAAGGAAATTATTCTTCCTGGTTAGACCAAAAGTCTAAACGTATGGCGCAGGAACAAAAGCAAGCCAGCAAACGTCAAAAAACTTTAGAGCGAGAACTGGAATGGTCTAAAATGAATCCTAAAGGAAGACAGGCTAAACAGAAAGCCCGTTTAAATAATTACGATAAGTTGTTAAGCCAGGATGAAAAGAAAATGGACGAGCAACTGGAAATTTATATTCCAAATGGGCCAAGACTTGGTACCAATGTGATTGAAGCGAATGGTGTTAGTAAAGCTTTTGATGATAAACTGCTGTATGAAGATTTGAATTTTAAACTTCCGCAGGCAGGAATTGTAGGTGTAATTGGACCAAACGGTGCAGGTAAAACCACCATCTTTAAAATGATTATGGGGGAAGAACGACCCGATAAAGGAAGTTTTGAAGTTGGGGAAACCGCGAAAATCGCTTATGTAGATCAGGCTCATTCTAATATTAATCCTGAAAAAACTATTTGGCAGAACTTTAGCGACGAACAGGAATTGATCATGATGGGTGGTCGCCAGGTGAATTCAAGAGCTTATTTAAGCCGATTTAACTTTAGCGGAAGCGAACAAAACAAGAAAGTGAATATGCTTTCTGGTGGTGAGCGAAACCGACTTCATTTAGCGATGACCTTAAAAGAAGAAGGAAACGTGTTGCTACTGGATGAGCCTACCAACGATCTAGATGTAAACACCCTTAGAGCGCTGGAAGAAGGTTTGGAAAACTTTGCGGGATGTGCTGTAGTTATTTCTCACGACCGTTGGTTCCTGGATAGGATTTGTACACATATTCTAGCTTTTGAAGGAGATTCGCAAGTATATTTCTTTGAAGGAAGCTTCTCAGATTACGAAGAAAATAAGAAAAAGCGTCTTGGTGGCGATATTATGCCGAAACGTATTAAGTATAAGAAATTGGTGCGATAAGCTAGCGTCACCCTGAATTTATTTCAGAGCCTGCCCCGATTTTTATCGGGGGTCTAACATGATTTAATTATTAAGAACTTAGATTCTGAAACAATCCCGAAAGCTTTCGGGACAGAATGACGTAAAAATTATTGGACCTCACAGGTTTTCAAAACCTGTGAGGTCTTTTTATTTGGAACTGTAAGAAAGATTATTCTTTCTCTGATTTCTTTTCCTTTTTTGGCGGCATAGGACCGCGGAGATGGATAATGAGTCCGTTTAGAAAATTCCGAAGAAATTGATCGCCGCATTCTACATATTTCGGATGATCTTCTGCTCTAAAAATAGCACCAATTTCACTTTTGGTAACTTTAAAATCTACCAAAGAGCAAATCTTTACAATATCGTCGTCCCGCAATTTGTGAGCGACTCTTAACTTTTTGAAAATATCGTTGTTTGTTAATCCCATAGCGCAAATTTAGGTTTTTTCTGAAGTACTGCTTTTAATTTTCCAGGTTTAATTGCTTTTCAATAGCCTTTATTTTTTTGATATCTGCTTCATTCTTCATAGCCGATTTAGCATCAGAGATAAGGTTTTTAGCTTCGGTTTTCAGGGCTTCATAATACTTTTCATTAATCGCTTTTTGAGATTCTAGATAGTAAAACATCATTCCAAGTTTCTGAACAATGATAATATCATGTTTGCAATAAGTCCGTATAGAGGCCATAACCTGGTATAAAAGTTCGTCAAAACTTACGCTTCGCATTTTTACTAAAATTTGATCATCTGACTTTAGAATTTGTTTATCAACCTTTTGCATTCTCAAAGCCAGTAATTCGGTTAAATAATCCAGGGCATTTAAAGCGGTTCCGGGATCGTTAACTCCAGGAGACATTGCTTTTACTATAACTTCTGCAATTTGTTTAAAAGCCAGAACATAGCTGGTATTTACCATCTCGCCCCGGGCAAGATTAAAATTTGAAAGTATTTTATTTACGGTCTCTTCATCAAGTTCCTTTTTCGATTTAAAGAGTGGGATTCCGCTTAAAATAAAAATTCCCTTTACCGGTAAGATTTCTATCTGGGTTTCATTTTCCCGGCATATATCCAGGAGGTTATTGGAAGATAAATCCTGAAAATAACCACTTTTTTCTGAATGATAATTATACCAGTCATCTGTATCAGGGAAATCCTGTTGCTCGTTTTCTTGATTTTTTAGCAAAAAATTTAAACGCGTTTTAGCCTGATTATAGATGCGGTCCAGGATATTGTTAATCTGAATGCTTTGGGAAATATTATGAATAAAATATATAAAAGCTGCAATACAAACCACCGTAAATAAAATCCCCAACAACACCGAAAACCCGGGTGTTTGATATGATCCTTCTTCTGGCTGAATGGAAACCGCTACGAAAATACAATATATAATTGTTGCCAAATATGTCCCCAATATAACCTGATGATTTTTATCAGAAATTAATCCTGGTAGCAATCTTGGGGAGTAATTACTCGCAGCCTGATTTAAAAGAACCATCACCATAGAAAAGCTGAAAACCATCATAGAAATGAGGCCGGTAATACAAACAGATAGAATGCTAAGAGCGGTATTACCATTGTCTACTACTAACATTGGGATATGCTCTAAGAGATATCTGGAAGCGCCCTGATTTTCGATGTAAATAAGTAAAAAAGCTATAAGAAAACCGAAAATTGCAAAAACACTGGGATAAAATGCAATTTTGTTCTGAAGATTGGAAAATAGAATATAGATACGGTTAAAAAAATGTTTCATTAGTTTTTACTGGAAAGTTACTCAAATCTCTTTGGAAATGGACTTAATTAATAAAATTGACATAATGACACGATAATTCCGAATTAAAATGCCAAAAAGGCGTAAAATTCTAATTGGAATTTAAATTGCTAATATTTTTTCAGAAAACAATAAAGTATAACCTTAAAAAATAAAAGTCATGAGTTTAATTAAAAGAAACGAAGCCAATTGGCTGCCTTCGGTTTTCGACGATATGTTTAAAACCGATTGGTTAGGGGGAACTACAAATGTAAACAGCATTGGAACCAGTATTCCGGCGGTCAACATTCAGGAAACCGAGGATAATTTTAGTGTTGAAGTTGCCGCACCGGGAATGGCGAAAGATATGTTCAACATTGAGCTGGATAACGATGTATTAACCATTTCTTCTGAAGACAAAAAAGAAAAAGAAACTACAGAGAAAAATGGAAGATACACCAGGAAAGAATATAGCTACAGCAACTTTAAAAGAGCTTTTAGTTTGCCCGATTCTGTAGATAGCGAAAAGATCTCTGCTGCTTATAATGACGGAGTTTTGGAAATTCTACTTCCAAAGCGGGAAGAAGCTAAAGTGCAGGCTAAAAGAATGATAGACATTTCCTAATTTGAGTGTTTAATTTGTTTAGTTGCAAAGCGTCCTAAAAAGGGCGCTTTTTTTATGCGGAATATTATGAAACTCAAAATTACCAGGAACTTATATACGCAATTAAATATTTATGCGTTAAAAAGAAACCGGGAACTCTATGATTATTTTAGATTATTGATATATTTACCCGCAAAGAACAGACCTACTAAATCTATTTTTATGAACAGATATTTTCTACTAATTTTTATAAGCATTTTCTGCGTGTCTATCACTCAGGCCCAGGAATACAGTTTCGGAGTAAAAGGAGGAGCTAATTATGCGACTACTGCCGGGACAATTACCGGGGAAAGTTCAGGAGCAGGTTTCTTTGATGGAACTGTGGAGGCCGAATCTAAAATTGGTTTTCACGCCGGTGCATTTTTTGAACTTCGTTTTGGGAAATTCTTTGTAAGGCCAGAAGTAATGTATAATTCTATCGAAACAGAATTCGCTTTTCCTCGTGAAGCCTCAATTTATGCAGTAGAAAAATTGAGTATCCCTTTACTTTTTGGATATAATGTCTGGGGACCCATAGATGTTTATGCCGGTCCTGCCTATCAAAATATTCTTAATGCGAGTTTAGAGGGAACAGAACCTCAAACCAAGACTATCGTAGTTCAAAATACACCTTTGGCAGCTCAGGCCGGGGTTAAAGCAAGAATAGGTAGATTCGAACTGGGTATAAGATATGATCGTTCCCTGGCTTCTGAAGAAACTGACCCTACTTTAGATATTGTTAACGGCCAATACGGTATAAACAGAGCTCCTTTTAATGATATGAGACTTCACCAGGTCTTAGTCAGCCTTAGCTTTAAAATAGGCGACAGTGAATCTAATACAGGACGCAGGAGAGGAAGAGGTTGCTATTTCTAGCAGAAAATTATTTTAAGAAAATTAAAGAGCCTTAGTTGATGATTTTTCAATTAAGGTTTTTTTATTTGCGAAATTATTAAAATAAGTGGCTTAAAATCATTAAATTGATAGATGTATTTACCTGGTTAAATCTTACTGAAATGAAAGATCTTTATTCCATAAAGCCTGAAAAACGTAAACGCCTTATTTTAATACTGAGCGCTTTTTTTGCGCTTTTGCTAATTACAGAATTAATAGAAAGAAGGAGTTTAAAAAGTATAGATAAAGATTTTTCTTCTCTTTACCAGGATAGATTGTTACCTGCATCACAAATTTATAAGCTCTCGGAGTTGTTGCACGAAAAAAGGATGTTATTTGAAGATATAAAGGACGATGGTAATTTGGTAGCCGATGTAAATTTAGAGGAAATTAAAGCCTACAATTCCCAAATCGATCAGGTGCTTAAAGATTATGGGCAAACTTATTTAGTAGCCCGGGAAGAGGTTTATTTTGAGGATTTTAAAAAACATTATGAAGAATATTTGATTTTAGAAAAAACCATTTTTAAGAATTTAAAAGAAAAAGATCTAAGCCCTGCGATCTATCTAATTAATAAAAATGCAGACGATTATTTCAAAATCTTAAATCTCGATCTTCATAACATCGCCAGTATTCAGCCAGAAGTTGGAGAGCAGCTAATGGCTCATTATAAATCCAGCACCGGACTTACTTCTCTGTTATATTATTTTAAAATAGCCCTCACCATTCTTATAGGTATTTTTGTATTGCGTCTTCTTGGCCTGGAACATTTACTTCGTCACCCTAAACAAAATTTTGAGTTGAATTAATCCCTCGTTGAGGGTTTAACCCGTCTGAATGGAATTTATTTCGAGCAGGTTCCCCGTGGCCTGCCCGAATCATTCAGGCGGGATTGCCTCGAATTTTTTTAAAGTATTTCCCAATCAATTCCTCGTAAGCTTGCCCCGAAGTTTTTGAATCTCCCCCAGATTGGTACTGTAGGAAATTTCTCTACTTCTATATGTTAATCCAGAACTTTTAGATTTAAAAAGACAGCCTTTCATGATTAAGATGCCTTCTTATTTCTTCAAGATATATTCATTTTTCAGATTAAAATAGAAGGATTTCCCTTATAGGTAATTACAATAATATTAAATAACAGGCACAAAATCAGCTATTTATAAGTATGCACGTTAACAAAATATTTGGTATTATATCGAAAATCAATTTTAAGTAAAACTTTTATCTGTAGTTTTACTTAAAGATTAGATGCCTCTACCGTCTAATTATCTCCCCCCCACCTTATTTCTATTATAATTAAATCCTTAAGCGAAAAATCCCCAAATGTTGATTTCGTAATGCCATTATTATTTGAAATATTTAAAATAAGAATCTTGAAGTCCCCTCTTCTATATTATTTAAATCCCCCAGTCAAACTTTATAAATATTAAGTAATTCCATTAATGTGAGTTACGGCGGCGAAGCCATGTTTAAACCAAATACTTCAGCTTAAAATATAGCTGGGGTATCATAATCACAGTTTAAAATAAGACCAATGAAGAAAGCTTTAATCACCGGGATTACCGGCCAGGACGGGGCATATTTAAGTGAATTTTTGCTTAATAAGGGATATTTGGTACATGGTATCAAAAGAAGGGCATCTCAGTTTAATACTGATAGAATAGATCATTTATATCAGGATCCTCATGAAACTCATCGCAATTTTATCCTGCACTATGGCGATATGACCGATAGCACCAATTTGATAAGCCTTATTCAGTTGATTCAACCAGATGAAATCTATAATCTAGCGGCAATGAGCCACGTAAAGGTTTCTTTTGAAATTCCGGAATATACAGCTAATACCGATGGGATAGGAACCCTTAGAATACTCGACGCCGTTAGGTTGTTAGGTTTGGAAAAGAAGACGCGAATTTACCAGGCTTCAACATCAGAACTATATGGAAAAGTACAGGAAGTTCCGCAGTCTGAAACCACACCTTTTTATCCGCGTAGCCCCTATGCGGTTGCTAAATTATATGCCTATTGGATGACGGTAAATTATCGGGAAGCCTATAATATGTTTGCGTGTAATGGGATCTTATTTAATCATGAATCCCCTATTAGGGGCGAAACCTTTGTTACCCGTAAAATAACCCGTGCCGTTGCCAGAATTGCTTTAGGTCTGCAGGATAAAATTTTTCTTGGAAATTTAGATGCACAACGGGATTGGGGCCACGCTAAAGATTATGTGAGAATGATGTGGATGATCTTACAGGCCGATGAGCCCGAAGATTGGGTGATAGCTACCGGAAAGACCACCAGTGTTCGAGAATTTGTAAGAATGGCCTTTGCTGAAGTAGGAATAGAAGTGGCATTTAAAGGGATTGGTATAAACGAAAAAGGCTATGTAGCTTACTGTAAAAATCCAGATTTTCAAATAGTATCAGGAACCGAAATTCTTGCTGTAGACCCCAGGTATTTTAGGCCTACCGAGGTGCAATTGCTTATTGGGGATGCTTCAAAAGCAAAAAATAAATTAGGCTGGGTGCCGGAATTTGAATTACAGGACCTTATAAAAGAAATGGTAGAAAGCGATCTCATGTTAATGAAGAAAGAACAATACTTAAGGGAGGTTGGTTTTCCTGTGATGAATTATTACGAGTAGAAATTATTGAGAAATTTAGTGAATAGATGAAAAAAAATGCCAAAATATATGTAGCAGGACATCAGGGATTGGTAGGATCTGCAATTTATTCGAACCTAAAGAAAAAAGGTTACTCCCGGCTCATTACAAGAACTCATAAAGAGCTGGATCTAATAGATTGCCATGCAGTGGAGGAATTCTTTGAGTCTGAGAAGCCCGAATTTGTCTTTCTTGCAGCAGCTAAAGTTGGAGGGATTGTAGCCAATAACACTTATCGTGCAGAGTTTATTTATGAAAATTTAATGATTCAGAGCAATGTTATTCACCAGGCTTTCCGTCATGGAATCAAAAAGCTATTGTTTCTGGGTAGTACCTGCATTTATCCCAGGGATAGTCCTCAGCCAATAAAAGAGGAATATCTTTTAACAGACATCCTGGAATACACCAACGAGCCTTATGCTATAGCCAAAATTGCGGGTATAAAAATGTGTGAAAGTTATAATTTACAATACGGGACCAATTTTATCTCTGTGATGCCTACCAATCTTTATGGCCCGGGAGATAATTTTGATTTAGAAACTTCACACGTTTTGCCTGCTTTGATCAGAAAAATTCATTTAGGAAAGGCTTTGGAAGAAAATGATTGGGAAACAATTTCCGATGATTTTAACAGAAGACCCATAGAAGGCATTGATGGTAGCCAGGGAAGAAGTGAAATGCTTGAGGTTTTAAGAAAATACGGAATAAAAGCCTTGTCCAATAATGAAGAGTATTTTTATCAGGTTGAAGTAGAAATTTGGGGCAGCGGAAAGCAGATCAGAGAGTTTTTGTGGAGTGACGATATGGCCGAAGCCTGTGTTTTTTTAATGGAAAATGTTAATTTTTCCGATTTAATTCCCCTGGATCAAACAAAAGATGAAATCAGGAATACTCAAATCAATATTGGTACGGGAAGAGAGATCACTATTGCCCATCTGGCAGAAATAGTAAAAATTATTTTAAAATTTAAGGGAGAACTTTTCTTTAACACGGATAAACCTGAAGGCACAGCACGTAAACTTACCGATGTTTCAAAACTAAAAGCTTTAGGTTGGAAGTATGAGGTAGAACTTGATGAAGGGGTAAACAGATTATACAGGTGGTATAAATCCAGTATAAATCGTTCTGTAATTAGATGACCTATAGGTGTTAGTTTCAAAAATCACTATATAATCTTCTGTTATTTATAAGGATTCTTCAATGACATGTTTAAAAATAATTCAATTACAGAAAGGTTTAAAAAAACTAATGAAGAAGAGAAGAAAACTTACCGTGAGAACCCTGTTCTTTCCAAAATCATTCAATGGAGTAAGTTAATAAGTATTACTGCAGGAGCACAGCTGTTAATTCAAGCTCTTGGTTTTATCAGTGGGATCTTAATAATTCGTCTCTTGCCGGTAGAGGAGTATGCTTTTTATACATTAGGCAACACTATCCTTGGTACTATGGTAGTTTTGGCAGATGGAGGGATTGCTACAGGAGTGACAGCCATATATGGTAGGGTATGGAAAACAAAAAAAGAAGCAGGTCGTGTGGTAATTTCGGGTCTCGAACTTAGAAAGAAATTTGCTGTAATAAGTTTAATAGTAGGTATTCCTGTTTTATTTTTCCTGCTTAGACATCACAATGCATCCTGGCTTCTTGCAACATTAATGGTTCTTTCATTAATTCCTGCTTTTCTCAGTTCCCTTTCAGCCACCATTTATGAAATACCCCTTCTTTTTCATCAGGAGATTGTTCCTCTACAAAAGAATCACCTCAAGGTAAATGTTGGGAGACTGATTCTTCTTTTTGCCACAGTTTTTATTTTTCCGTGGGCCTTTATGGCAATATTGGCTGGTGGAATCGCCCAATTCGCAGGAAATTTAGGCCTGAAAAAATTAGCTGGTAAACGAATTAACTGGGCTCAGGATCCAGATCCTTTAATGAAAAAGGAAATGCTTGGGTTTGTTAAAAAGCTGATGCCAGGAGCTATTTATTACTGTGTTTCCGGACAGATAACCGTTTGGCTAATTTCTGTGTTTGGTGCAACAAATACAATCGCAGAAATTGGAGCATTAGGTCGTTTAGCTATGATTCTTACAATTGTTTCTAGTGTCTTTCATACTGTAATAACACCTCGTTTTATCAAACTGAAAAATAAAAAAAATCAACTCTTAAAAAAGTATTTGATGATCATTCTGGCACTTATATTTCTCTCAATAGGTATCCTTCTTTTATTCTGGATATTTTCAACTCAA
Organism: Salegentibacter tibetensis; assembly: GCF_020164485.1. GTDB lineage: Bacteria > Bacteroidota > Bacteroidia > Flavobacteriales > Flavobacteriaceae > Salegentibacter > Salegentibacter tibetensis. The sequence goes on along the minus strand of NZ_JAIQZA010000042.1, from coordinate 9,886 downwards.
GCTTTAGAAATATTGGGTAGCACTTATGAGGGACTTGAAAGAGAACTTGTATTGTTCCTTGGTGCTAGCTGTTTGGAATTGATTGTGGGTATTTGCTTTGTTTTAAATTCCAATAAGGGATGGCTCGTTAATCCCTATATAAACATTTTGGTAGGAATTTCCAGTATCTCCATGGGAATTGTGCTTTTTGACATTTCTACCCTGAACGGGATCTTATTGTTCAAGTTATTTTCTGCCTTTGTGATATTTCTGTTTTACGTGATTTTTGGAATTAGCAGTATTTTAAAATTACCTAATTCAAAAATAGTATCGTAAGATTAATAAGAACTGGAATATTCCGGTTTTTAGACTTAAATATTAAACACATTTTGTGGATTCAGAGCCTCTCTTTAATGAAAAGGTTTAATATTCCAGGTAAAACAATTTAAATATTATTAGAATGAGTAATGAAAAAGTTACATTTTTTTTCCCGCGTTTTTCTACCTACTACACTATTGAAGAACTGAATTTGGAAGATCATCAATTCTTTTCATCCTGGAAACACCTTACACTTAGAACCTGGATCATACAAACCTATTTAAGATTAAAAGAGTTAAATCTCAACGTTCATATTTCTGAAAGCTGGCCGGAGGAAGGGACTGTAGTTTTATTATCAGATAAAGAATCAATGGGAAGTTTAAAGGCTAATTTTTCAAAAATTAACAAACAGGTGAATATTATTACCATAAGAGCAGATGAAATTCAATGGAGGCCATTTTATACAGATATTGAAATAGTTCAGAATGGTTTATTTGCAAATGATAAAGACTGCTTTTTTATACCTCATTGGCCTCAGCCTGGTATTATAAAAAGGGATCCCAATAGAAAACAGGAAATTAAAAATATCGTTTTTAAAGGAGGGAAAGGTAGCCTTGACAGCATATTTTATTCAGAGAGATGGGATCACGAAATAAAGAAAAGAAATTTAAATTTTATTTGTAATACAGAGCATACTTTAACCGATTGGGCAAATTACTATGAAGCTGATTTGACATTAGCCGTAAGGCCCCAGTTTGGTGATAAATATAAACGTTCAGATAAACCAGCTTCAAAATTAGTGAATAGTTGGTTTGCAAAGGTTCCGGCAATTTTAGGAGAGGAATACCCATTTAAGGAGTTAAGAAAATCCAATCTGGATTATTTGGAAGTCAATACTTTAAAACAAGCTGTTGAAGCCATTGATCTCCTCATTGCAGATAGACAACTTTACCAAAATATGGTTGATAATGGTATTATGCGATCACAGGAATTTTCAACAAATAAAATTGCTGAAAAATGGAAGAATTTATTATTTGAAATCGTGCCGAAAGTAAGGGAGGAGACTAAATATAAAAGATCCAGGATGTTCAGGGGAAACAATAGAAAAATTTATCATTTCATCACCAGGGAGCAGACCAGTTTTGAGTATAAAAAGCGAATAGGTAGTATTTACAGGAGTTTTTTTTATAAACCAGCTAATAAGGAGGAAAGCAATGTCAACAATTAGAGATAAAAAAATAATCGTTCTAACTCCGGTGAAAAATGAAGCCTGGATCTTAGAAAGATTTTTGCAGGTTACAAGTATTTTTGCTGATCATATAATAATCGCGGATCAAAATTCTACCGATGGTTCTCTGGAGATCTATTCCAGGTATCCCAAAGTTATTTTAATCAATAATAAGAATTCGAAATACAACGAAAGTGACAGACAGTTGCTTCTGATAACTACTGCCAGAAAATTATTTGGAACTGGAAATATTCTTTTAGCTATTGATGCCGACGAGATTTTAGCGGCAAATGCTATGGAAACAATGGATTGGAAGCGAATGATGAGGGCGAAACCTGGTACTATCCTTTATTTCGAGAAACCCACTCTTTATAAAAACACTCAATGTGTAATTAGGTATGATGGGGGTGGGTGGCCTTTAGGATATGTGGATGATGGAGCTGCACACCTTCCTTCAGTAATTCACAGTGTTAGGATACCTACTCCTAAGAATGCTGAAAAATTATATTTAGATGAAATAAAATTTCTGCATTATGCTTTAGTACGTTTAGATGCCCAGGCTTCAAAACAGAGGATGTATAGCGTTTTGGAAAATATAAAAAAAACAAAAAAATTAAGATTTAGAAGACGTGTCTATAATTCAAATCTGGATTTTAGTCGGGAAGGAGACCGGCGTGAAAACTCCAAAATGAGGTGGTTTAAGGGATGGGAAGAGAAAGGAATAGACATGCACACCGTTAAAACATCAAAATATTACTGGTATGATTTTGAGGTAGTAAACCTATTAGATCAATATGGCACCTATAGATTTTGGTGGGATGATATTTGGAATTTTGATTGGGAAAATTTTCGGCGGTATGGAATAGAAGAAAACTTACTGGATAAATCCATTAAACCCATCCGTAAACCCTCGCCACTATTTCTCTGGTTAATGAAATGTTACTTCCAAAGCCTCGATTATGCAATATTTACATTCAAAAACCTATCCAGGCAGCAAAAATAATTATTGGCGTGAAAATTACCTTTCTATGCGGTTGTCTTGAACCCGGCAGGGATGGAGTGGGAGATTATACTCTTAGATTGGCCATGGAATTAATAAAAAATGGTCATAAGGTTAGTATAGTATCCTTAAATGACCATTTCCTACCAAAAAATTCATTTGAAGTACTGGAGCAAAATCTTATACCTGTCATTAGAGTTCGATTAGGAAATAAACAGATCCAGATTTTATCTAAGGTAAAAAGGTATATAGAAGAATGGGATCCGGAGTGGTTAAGCTTACAGTTTGTGCCATTTTCCTTTCACAAAAAAGGATTGCCAATAAAACTTGCAAGTCAACTGAATAAACTTGGTAAAGGTAGGCGTTGGCATATTATGTTTCATGAATTATGGGTTGGTATGGATAATAAAGATTCATTTAAGCTTAAATTATTAGGCAGCTTACAGAAACACATCGTGAAAAAAACCATTGACATATTGGTACCAGAAATAATTAATACTCATACTCGGCTTTATCTGTCAAAACTGGATAAAATGGGGTGTAAATCGGATCTTTTACCCTTGTTTGGTAATATTCCAATTTTATTTCAATCGGAAGAGAAAAGGAATGGGATTATTAATATAGCTGTTTTTGGAGGAATTCATCCGGGAGCTAAATTAAAGAAATTTATTAATGAAGTTCCAAAAGCCAACAAATACAAATTTCATTTCATTGGCAGTAATGGGCCGGAGCAGGGGAATTGGGTAGCAACATTAACCAAAAATAATGTGGATTATCAGTTACATGGGTGGTTAGGGATTGAGGAAATTTCTAAGATATTATCCAAATGTCAATGGGGAGTTACCAGTACGCCCTATTATTTAAGCGAAAAAAGTGGTTCTACCGCAGCAATGTTAGAACATAATTTAATTGTTTTTTGTATAGCCCGTAAATGGAACCCCAGAGATATAAAGGTTGAAGTTTTAGCTAATGATGCTATAATTAAGTGGAAAACCACTCTTGATATGGAATCATTCATAAAGTGTAAGAGATACAAATCAGAAAATAATATAGAGGTAATTGCTGAAAATTTTATTAATAGATTGAAAACCAAACAAGTTTAAGGCATGGCATCTGTTGGTTATTTATGGAAGAATAGGGCTAAATTCCATGTTTGGGGTATTGATTTTTATAGGGCATGGGCCAAGAGAATTTTAACTTTCCAGGAAGTTGTGGAAAGAAATTCCAGAAGGACAAAATTGATAAGAAGTGGGGCAGTCATCGATGAAACATCAGAAATTGGAGTGATTAAAACCGATGGGAACAAAGGTAATTTAGTAATAGAAGCAAATTCAATTTTAGGAAGGGTTGAACTGGCTTTGCACGATCAAATAAAAATAGGAAAAAATGTGTGCATTAATGACGGGGTAAAATTATTAAGTGGTTCACACAACATCAATGATCCTGTTTGGGGACTTATTAAAAAGCCAATATTTATTGATGATTATGTTTGGATAGCCACAAATGCCATTATTTTACCAGGTGTTTCTATTGGAAAAGGAGCAGTGATTGGTGCAGGTGCTGTTGTTAGTAGGAATGTTGAACCATTTTCAATTATGGTTGGTAATCCGGCGAAACCGCTTTCTAAGAAGAGGGATGCCATTTTAAAATACAATCCCTGCAAATTTTTAGCGGGAAACAGGGCCTGGTTAGTTGGATAATTATTCTGAGAAATGAAAAAAAAGACTGTAATTATTTCACATCCAACAGGGAATGTCAATGTTCGGGAAGTTGCAGACGCCCTGGCAATAGCTGGGATTCTCGAAAAATTTTATACCTGTATTGCAGTATTTCAAAACACTTTCCTCTATTTACTATCGAAATATGGTCCTTTAAAGGAATTTCGCAGAAGATCTTTTCCTTCAAAGTTAAAACCATTTACCTGTACAAGACCTTTTCTGGAGTTGGGCAGAATGGCTTCCCAAAAATTAGGGTATCAAAACGCATTGAAGCATGAGAAAGGAATGTTTTGTATCGATAAGATTTATATTGATCTGGATTCAGGTGTTTCTAAAAAATTAAAGAATAACAGCGCTGTATATGCATATGAAGATGGTGCATTTGAAAGTTTTAAAAGGGCAAGATCCAATGGAATAATATGTTTATATGATTTGCCTACCGGATATTGGAGGGCACACACCAAATTCCTGGAAAAGGAAAGAATAGAACGCCCGGAATGGGCAACGACGTTTACATCTTTTAAGGATTCAGATTTTAAACTTAAAAGAAAAGATAAAGAATTGAGCATGGCTGATGCAATTTTTGTAGCCAGCAACTTTACGAAAAAAACCCTGGAGTTATTCCCGGGCCAGTTGGCTCCAATTCACATTGTTCCCTATGGATTTCCAGAAGTTTATAGGAATAGGAAATATGAAGATATAGCAAATCGGAAATTAAAATTATTATTTGTAGGAGGTTTATCTCAATCAAAAGGGATAGCCAATCTCTTTGAAGCGGTGAATTATTTGGGCGATCGCATAGAGTTAACGATTGTGGGTCGTAAAGTAGTCCAGGGATGTATTCCTCTTGAAAAGGAACTAAAAAAGCACAACTGGATACCTTCCCTGCCAAACGATCAAATTTTGAGTTTAATGCGAACCCAGGATGTTTTTGTCTTTCCTTCTTTATTTGAAGGATATGGACTTGTAATAGCAGAAGCAATGTCCCAGGGCACACCGGTAATTACTACAACCAGAACTTGTGGGATCGATTTTATTAAAAATGGTGAAAACGGTTGGTTGATAGAACCGGGGGATACCCAAGAGTTAGTAAAAATAATAGAACATATTTTAGCTTATCCTGAAATTGTACCTCAGGTTGGAAAAGCAGCTATTGATACAGCTGCAGAATCTCCCTTTTCTTTATATGGGAAGAAAATGGTGGAAATTATAAATGAGATTCTAAAATAGAACCGGATGTTGGATGAAAAAGTTTTAAAAAAATTAAAGCGTGGGGTCTGGATCTATTTTTTTCTTTTAATTTTCGAAGGAGCTTTAAGGAAATGGGTATTACCCGGTTTGTCGGAACCTCTATTGCTTATTAGGGATCCATTGGCTCTATGGCTACTTTTTAAAGCTTATCAGCAGGGTGTGTGGAAGCCAAATGTTTACGTGCTTATCATATGGGGGGTTTCAATATTGGCATTTTCTCTTGCTTTGGTCCTGGGTCACGGTAATATAATGGTCGCAATTTTTGGAATTCGTATTACCTTAATACAATTTCCAATCATATTTTTAATAGGTTCTGTTTTTACTAAAAAAGATGTTTTACAATTAGGAGAGGTTTTACTCTGGATGAATATTGGAATGACACTCCTGGTTGCTTTTCAATTTTTTAGTCCCCAAAGTGCATTTATTAACAGGGGAGTTGGAGGAGATCTGGAAGGTTCTGGTTTTGGTGGTGCTGCCGGGTTTTTTAGAGTTCCGGGAACTTTTTCATTTACCAATGGACTCGCCTTTTTTTATGGATTGGCTGCAGCTTATATTTTTTATTTTTGGGTATCCAAATATGGCGGAAAAGGCTTCCGTATTCTTTTACTTATTTCTACTATAGCGCTATTAGCTGCGATTCCATTAAGTATTAGCAGGACGGTATTGTTTCAGATTATAATTACAATTATTTTCCTACTTGTAATTTCTGGAAGAAATATTAAAATGCTTCCCAGATTAACTATTGCCATAGTGGCTGTAGGCTTACTACTATCTACTATGAAGGACATATCCTTCTTTAAAACAGCTAATAAAGCTTTTACTGAGCGTTTAACAACAGCTAATGAAATCGAAGGAGGCATGGAGGGCGTTGTTGTAGATAGATTCCTGGGGGGGATGTATGGAGCAATTAAAGATGAGTCTTTCCCTTTCTGGGGAATGGGCTTAGGAATGGGAACAAATGCCGGCGCTAAGATTCTCACCGGAAAAAGAGGAGATGGTGTCTTTTTAATCTCTGAAGCAGAATGGGGGCGGGTAATTGGAGAAATGGGCGTAATTCTGGGTTTCACATTTATTGCATTAAGGGTAAGTCTTATTATTCTGTTTTTTAAAAAATCCTGGAAAGTATTAAGTACAGGAAATAAACTACCATGGATGCTTTTGAGCTTTGGCATGTTTATTATCCTGCAAGGGCAGTGGGCGCAACCTACAACTTTAGGATTTAGCGTTTTAATAGGAGGATTGATTCTGGCTTCACTAAGAAATAAATAATAATGTACTAATGAATATTGTAATCTTTACCCATCCGGCTATTCGCAATTTCCAGAGTATAGGACGTTACACTAAGATGCTTGCTACAGGTATGAAGCAAAGAAAGCATAAGGTGAGAATTATTACATCAAAAAATTATTTTAGCCGTTTACCTCATCCAAAAAGTATTGATAAATGGCTTGCATATCTGGATCAATACCTGATATTTCCACTTCAATTTAAAAGAAATAAAAAATCATATTCTCCTAAAACCTTATTTGTATTTGCTGATCAGGCTTTAGGACTTTGGATCCCTCTTATTGGTAATCGACCCCATATAATACATTGTCATGATTTTATGGCTCAAAGATCGGCTCTGGGACAAATTTCTAACAATAAGGTTGGAATCACCGGAAAACTATACCAGTATTTTATTAGAATGGGATATCGACAAGGGAAAAATTTTATTTCAATATCTAATAATACTCAACAAGATTTGCATAAATTTTTGAATGGTCAACCCACCTTATCCGAGGTTGTTTATAACGGTTTTAACCAGGAATTTAAGCCGGTAGATAATAAAAATATTCCAATGATATTAAGTAGAGAGTTGGGTATAGGATTAAAAAATGGCTTCATTCTTCATGTAGGAGGCAACCAATTTTATAAAAACAGGAAAGGAGTGGTGGAAATCTATAATAGTTGGAGGCGTGTTACTGAAAAACACCTGCCTTTAATCATGGTAGGAGCTCCCCCCGATGATACTCTGAAAACAATATGGAAAGATTCTCCTTTCGCAGATGATATTCATTTCATTGAAAATGCCTCAGATAATATTTTAAAAATGTGTTACCAGGCGGCAAGTATTCTCTTGTTTCCTTCCTTAAATGAGGGCTTTGGATGGCCTATAGCTGAAGCGTTGGCTAGCGGTTGCCCGGTAATTACTACCAACAAAGCTCCAATGACAGAAGTAGGTGGAAATTGTTGTACTTATATTCCATCGTATCCTGAAGAAAAACAATCCCAGGAAGAATGGGCTTATCTGGCAGCCGAGAAACTTGAGATAGTTTTAAATCTTTCTGAAAAGGAGCTTTCTGAACTGAAACGCGCAGGTTTGAAATATTCCTCAAGATTCAATACAAATAACACACTGGATAGAATTGAAACTTTATATAAGGGTGTTTTACAAAATCATTTGCAGGAAAGCTAATACCCCAGTTTGACATTATAAATGTCGCTGGCACTTGGTTGGATGGAAAAATCTAGAAATAATTGGATATGAAAATTCTTCATTTTATTGGTTCTATTGACAAAAATTCCGGTGGAACTGCTACCTATATTCAGCTACTGTCTGCAGAGTTAATAAGATATACAGATCTGGTAGTTGTTACATCCAGAACTTCAAATCCTTTGGAATTAAAAGGGGTTAAAGTGTATGAACTGGATTTAGGTTTGTCAAGATGGTGGTCACTTAAAAAAGAATTTGAAAAAATTTTAAAAAGTGAGAATCCAGATATGGTGCATATTAATGGAATATGGGATCCCCAAAACTGGCTATTTCAGCAGGTATGTATTAAACAAAAAATTAAGGTTCTTTTATCTCCTCACGGGATGCTGGAGCCATACATTCTAAAAAGAAATTTTTTGAAGAAGAGACTGGCCCTGGGGCTATATCAAAAAAAAGCTATACAATCTGTAGATTATTTACATGCCACAGCTTCAGCAGAGCTTTCTAATATAAGAAACATGGGATTTAAAAAGCCAGCAAAAATTATTGCCAATGGTCTGGATATTTCAGAAATAAAAAAGAAGGAATCAGCTTTGTCAAAGAGTCCATATTTAAATATTCTTTTCCTTTCCCGCATTCACCCTAAAAAAGGGATTGAATTGTTAATTGATGCTGTAAGTCAGCTTAAAAACGAAAAATTCAATGTAATAATCGCGGGTGAGGGAGATCAGAATTATATTCAAAATCTTATAAAACTATCTATTGCAAAAGAAGTGTATCATAAAATAAGATTTCTTGGTGGGGTTTACGGCCAGGATAAGTGGGAGCTCTATAAAAAGGCAAATTTATTTGTTCTTCCTACTTATAGCGAAAATTTTGGTATCGTTATAATCGAAGCACTTGCAGCAGGAGTGCCGGTAATAACCACAAAAGGCACTCCCTGGAAGGAGCTGGAGACTTACGACTGTGGATGGTGGATTGACCTAAGCGTGGAAAATCTTTCAACTGCGCTTCATCAAGCTATTTATACATCCCGGGAAGAATTAATTTGTATGGGTCAACGGGGAAGGAAGTTGGTGGAAGAAAAGTATGACAACAAAGTGGTGGCAAAAGAAATGTTTGAGTTTTATAAGAATGTTCTTTGTAGTTGAACTTAGTTTTAAATGAAACATCATGTGGATAATATCTCTTAAGCAGGAAGGTGCTTATATGGATGCTACTCCAGATTGCCACGGAAGAGTGTGCTAAAAGAATATTATAACCATATGTAATGAGCATAACGGAAACCCAATACAAACTCTAATGAACCCGCCCGCTAGCGCACGGATATATGCGAAAGAGACCAATAAAAACAATAGTATTTACCTATGAAAGTATCTGTAATTATTCCTGCTTATAATGCAGAAAAATGGATTGAAAGATGCGTTCAAAGCATTATCAAGCAAACCTATAAAAACCTGGAAATAATAGTTTTAAATGACGGCAGTAGATGGTACCATGAATATTCTTAATGACTTTGCAAAAATTGATGACAGAATGATACAGGAACTTACCTCAGTAGAAAAGAAGGACTTCAGAAATCAACCGGTGATGTTATATTTAATGCAGATGCAGATGATTTTCTGGAACCTGATGCTCTTAAACTTCTTGTTAGTAAAATGATAGAAACCAAGGCAGATATGGTAATTGGTAATCATTACGAATTGAAAAATGGCAGGAAGAAGATAATCCGAAACAAGGTGCCACAATTACAGAATCAGCTCGAGCTTGTAAAAAGTTTACTTAATAACACTAGTGTCCGGTTATAAATTAAACATTTTCAGTTGGTTATAATCGTCATTAATATTCTTTCTGTATTCTTTATTGTTAAGTAGTTGATTTATAGTTACTTTCTCAAAGAGGCTAATACTCAAAAT